>CADCFC010000008.1 GCA_902800645.1 uncultured Erysipelotrichaceae bacterium | reverse complement strand
CTAGTGGTCTTTGCCTGGAGCAATAAACCAAAAAGAGAAATGAATGGTGTCCTTAATTTCTCTGAATTTAAAGACTATCCACTTTTTAATCAAACTGAAAATCCATTATCCAATGAAGATATAGAATATATATGTCATCTTTTAGATGAAAATAACAAAAACAAGAAAGCTCTAAAAGAAGAGCACTTAAAACAAATTAAAGAGCTATAGAAATACAAGGTCTAATGGAGTGGCTAGCTGTGTCTACTGGATATTCCGCTAAAAAGCCACCACTATTAACAACGTATGTTGAATATGTGTATTGATTAGAAGCACTAATGGTCCAATATGAACCATTGTCTTTTACTACTGGATGTTGATCTGCTTTTTTAACAGCCCAAGAACCATGTGCTTTCGCATAATCCGTCACTTGAGCAGTTCTAGTGTCACTAACTGCTTCTGGATTACTATCAAATCCATAACTTGAGTTAAGTAAATCACTATATGATAAAGAAAACACTTTATCGTTTACTCCAGAATATACTTCATGACTTTGAATCTTACTATCACTAAAGATGAACGCTAAATCTAAGAACTCACTATTAAGGAATGTTCTTAAATTACTATATTTGTAATCATTTGGATGAATCGTTTGTCCATCAATAGTTCTATCACTTAATGTATTAGAGAACTCGCAAGAAGTAAGCAAATGACGTGAGTACGCTAAATATTCATTTGAGTTAGTGACGTAAATCGTCCATTGAATTGGTTCAAGCTTATACCAATACTTAGTGCCTTTAACGATAGAAGCACCATCTTTAAATGTATATGACTCATCGTTACAAGGATAAGCGGTTTCTGGATAATAGAATTCACCGTCATAAAAGTGAATGCCATAACTATTAATCGCTTCTCTTTTTTCTATTTCACTAATAGTGGTTTCATCACTCACATGGGTTTGAGGATAGAAACCATATTTAACTGAATTTCCACTTTTAACTGGATCAAATCCAGCGATTTGTTGACTCTTATCTTTAGCAAAATATGTTGCGGTATATGTAGTATCTTCAGTCGCAGGGAATACGACTTTGTCCCAGCCAGTGAAGATATAGTAAGCACTTTCATCTTCGTTTCTTCTAGGAGTAACGCCATCATATGTAGGAGTAGTGTTAACTTTAACGTTTTCACTTGTCCACAATAAAGTTCCATCATAGTCATTCCATGTAATCGTGTATTTTGCTCCTTCTGGAACATATTGAGCGACGTATGTAACATCACTATGGATTGGAGAAGGGGTTGGATCCCAACCAACAAACTCAAAGCCGTCTCTAGTTGGATCTTCTCCATAACTTGGAGTAGTTCCTTCAATGACATCAGTGTCCACTCTTAAATTAGACCCATCGTAGTCAATCCACGTAACTGTGTATTTATTGATTTTAGCAACATAGAATTCAATAGAAGTTACATATAGTACTTTCTTAGAGCTCGAAGTCGAAGAAGTGCCAAATCTAAGAGAAGTCATTGGTTCAAACTCTAATTCAAAAGTTGAATAGTTCTTACTTTCAACATTTGTCTTATTGGCGATATTAAACGATGAACCTAATGTAATCGCGCTTGTTTTTCCGTCTACATCGTGAGACGCAGCGTCCCATTCCACAGAAGTAGGATCACCCGCTCTTACGATACAGCTTGAAGCACTAACTAAACCGGTGACTTTAACTTTGTTAACTGGCATAGTTAACTCAAAATCAATATAGGCGTTATATGAGCCAGTACCAAATTTNATCACCAGCGTACCATCTATTATCGCCACTTCCACCATTACCGCCACCATACATCTTGTCAAAACCATTAATAGAAGAAATGACACTACTTTCTTTTCCACTTAATACAAAAGTAGATAAGAGTTTGTCTTCGTCTCCAGCATTAAATGCTTGAGCAGTAGTTTTAGTTCCTAAATCATAAGAGATGTTATATGGATATACATTAGTAATAGAAAAACTAACTTCTTCATTAACTTCATATTCTTCTTTTAATCCATTAACTGTGTATTCACTACTAGAGGTATATGTCACTCTATATCTCTCCACTAGCGGTTTGTTCTTCAAATTGATAGTTAGACTTACATCGTGCTCAGGCATACTGAACTTATAAATAGAATCAGTAGGAGTTAATACATCATTATCTGCTTTAACGTTATCAATTTCTTTTTGGCTGTTATTAACAGTGACAGTAAAACTGACTTCTTCTTGATAGCCATAGTTCTCTTTTAGTCCATTAATCGTGTAATCACTGCTAGTAGTGTACATCACGATATATCTATTTGGAGCAGGTGGAGCACTTGGAGTTTGTCCACAAGATCCTAGCGCAAGTGAAAATAGAGATAATATAAATAAAATTTTATATTTCTTCATTATTTTAGATTCTCCAATAAATCAGCCCAGGCCACTACATCTCTCATATTTTTTGCAAGTGTCGAAGAATGAATCTTTTGAACTTTTCCTTGCTCAGCAACTTTTTTAGCGGCGCTTACTTTACTAACGTTTACTCCACACGCTTCGTATATCCAAAGGAGAAGTTCAGGACATTGAAGATTCATATACACTCTTTCTTTGGCAGTGTCTCCTTCATCAAATTCAGTTCTTTCGTACCATGAAGAAAAGAAATGCCATTTCTGGTTTGGTTCACAAAGTGCTTTAGATACACATAAACCAAGTTGATTCGCGTAATCAATATATCCACCACTATCTTGTTGATATCTTTCAATGAATTCATCAGAAAATGGATAATGTTCATTTTTATTTCTTAGTAGGTCTGCAAAATCTTGTACAGAAATATCTTCACTTACTGTAATGGTTCTATTAGCCGCGTTAGTGACTTTCACATTGTTAGATAATGAAAAAGTAGATGTCACACTCATAACACCTAAAGAAACAAATAGAGCAACCTTCTTAAACATATTTCTTATTCTTTATTTTATAAAGATGGATAACTATCTACAAGAAAAAAGTAGATGTCTCCAATTAATAATAAATTATTCTTTATTTATTAAAGAGATATGTTGTATCATTTTCATTGACTGATTTGTCAATTAAAAGATTATGCCTAAAACAAAAGAACAGTGTGAACAAATAAGAAATGAAAGAAAATTAACCATCCTTAAGTGTTCAGTGGAATTATTCGCCACTAAAGGATATGAGGCTGTTAATTTAGATGAAGTAACAAAGAAAGCAAAATGCTCTCATGGTCTTCTATATCACTACTATAGGAATAAAGAAGAGTTATATGAAGCAGTGTTAAACCAAATCATCTATCCAGATAGTAAAGAGGTAGTAAAAGATATCGACTTCAACCAAAAAGCAAAATTCGTTGTTCACGATATCATCGATAAATGTTTCAAAATCTTAAAATCAAATAATGAAGAAAAAGTAATGGAGTTATATCTCTTACTTAATGTCCACCTTCAAAAGAGTTTGAAATTCATTAAAAAGAACGAAAAAGGACATACGGTTATCTTCTCGACGATGGAAGAATTAATCGATAGAGGAAAAATAGAAGGAGACTTCAATGATTCGAGTTCAACTGAACTCACAATTGCGGTCTTATCATTAATCAAAGGTATGGCGTTTAATCGCATCAATATCGGATATAAACGATTCGTATGCCCGAGAAGCGAGATCGTCATGAAAATGTTACTTAAGTAAAGGAGGTAGTTATGCTAGAAAAAATTAAATTAATTCTTAAAAGTGTCCGCGAATATAAAAAATACGCGATTATTACTCCTTTATTTATGATTGGAGAAGTCGCATGTGAATGTGCGATGCCATTTGTCATGGGTATGTTTGTTGATGGAATTAAACTCATGAGATCACCAACAGATTTCTTCTCTCAACAAGTAAGTTATATTCCAGTTTTCTATTTAGCCCTCATGCTACTAGTGATGGCGATTATCTCTTTAATATGTGGAATATTAGGTGGTAAATACGCCTCTATTGCATCTGTTGGTATGGCCGCTAATTTAAGAAGCGACTTATATAAGAAATTATCTAGTTTCTCCTTTGAGAATATCGATAAATTCTCTACTTCAAGTTTAGTCACTCGTATGACTACAGATATCAATAACGTCCAGAACGCGTTCCAAATGATGATTCGTATCGTTATTAGAGCGCCACTCATGCTCATCTTCTCCGCGGTTATGACTTTCGTCGGTGGAGGATTAATGGGATTCATCTTTGTTGGACTTATCCCAATCGTGTCTTTTGGTTTACTTTTGATTATTAAACACGCGATGTCTATCTTCATGAGAGTCTTTAAAAGATATGACAAACTCAATGAATCAGTTCAAGAAAACGTTTCAGGCATTAGAGTGGTTAAATCATATGTAAGAGAAGATTTTGAAAAGAAGAAATTTACAGAAGCTAGTGACGCGATGAGTAATGACTTCATTAAAGCCGAAAAGATTGTCGCACTTGGTAATCCACTTTTAAACACTGCAATCCATGTTTCTAACTTACTCATTATCGGTATCGGCTCATATTTAATTTATACGACTGGCCACTATGTGGAAGTTGATGGAAAAGGCGACTTTGTTGGAGGAAGCTTATCCTTAGGACAAATGTCCGCTTTAATTACTTATGGCATTCAAATCTTGATGTCATTAATGATGATTTCAATGATCTTAGTTATGGTCACTATGTCAATTGAATCCATTAAACGTATCGCAGAAGTATTAGAGGAAGAACCCACTATTACTAATCCAGAAAACCCAATTAAAGAAGTCAAAAATGGAGACATTTCATTTAAAGATGTTTCTTTTAAATATTCAAAAGACGCAGAGTCTTACGCGTTAAGTAATATTAACGTTGATATCAAAAGTGGTCAATTCATTGGAATTCTTGGTTCTACCGGAAGCGGTAAAACTTCAATGGTCAATTTAATCTCTAGATTATATGACGTCAGTGAAGGAAGTATCGAAGTAAGCGGTCATAACGTTAAAGAATATGATTTAGAAACTTTACGTAATAATGTCGCGGTTGTTTTACAAAAGAACGTTCTATTCTCAGGAACGATTGAAGATAACCTTAAGTGGGGAAATCTTAACGCGAGTGAAGAAGAGATGTGGAAAGCTTTAAAGATATCTCAAGCTGAAGAAATCGTTAAAGGTAAACCCGATGAACTTAAAAGTAAAGTTGAACAAGGTGGAGCGAATTTCTCTGGTGGTCAAAAGCAAAGACTTTGTATTGCTAGAGCAATCTTAAAGAATCCAAAGATTATGATTTTAGACGACTCCACAAGTGCGGTTGATACAAAAACCGATCGTTTAATTAGAAAAGGATTAAAAGAAGATCTTCCAGAGATGACTAAAATCGTCATCGCTCAAAGGATTTCTTCTATTGAAGACGCTGATCAAATCATCATCTTTGATAATGGAAAGATTAACGCGATAGGAAAACATGAAGACTTGATTAAGTTTAACCATATATATCAAGAAATCTACAACACCCAAAATAGAGTAGGGGGTGATAAATAATGCCACCAGTTCGTATTAGAGAAAGAGGAAAAGCTAAAAAAGGAACGATGAAGAGATTAATCAAACAACTCTTCAAACTCTATCCTTTTAGACTTACCCTTGTATTAATTTGCTTAATATTCAATGTCTTTGGAAACATTTCCTCTAGTGTTTTTGTTTCTTTAGTCACTAACGCCTTAACCGCAAGTGGAATAAGCGGCACTAATCCATTCGTTGATGTCTATACAATGAAATCAACATTTGGATTTATGATGACTACTAATGTCACTTATCTACTTATCATTTTAGGCTGTATTTATTTTGTTGGCATCTTTGCCTCTTGGGGATGGAACCGCACGATGGCAATCATCACTCAATCATTTTTAAATGATTTCCGTAAGAAGATGTTCTCCCATATGCAAGATTTACCAATCAAGTATTTTGACACCCACGCTCATGGAGCGATTATGTCTTTATACACTAACGATATCGATACTATTAGACAATTTATCTCTCAAGCTTTACCAAGTTTAATTCAAACCGGTATGGTTTCTCTATTCGTTTTCGTTATTATGATGTCTACCTCAGTCTGGATGACTCTAGTCATTTTAGGTGGATTCTTCATTATGTTAGGAGTTGTTAAAGGAGTTGGAGGAAAATCTTCCCACTACTTCATTAAGCAACAAGCAACATTAGGAAAAGTTGAAGGCGCGATCGAAGAGAGTATGAACGGCTTAAAAGTTATTAAGGTATTCTCTCACGAAGAAAAGAGTTGTGAAGACTTTGATGTTCTTAACGAAGAACTCAGAAATTACGCGACTAAAGCTAATATCCACGGCAACATCATGATGCCAGTCATGGGAAATATTGGTAACTTCTTATATATCCTTTGCGGTATTATGGGCGCTTTGATTTATGTCTTAGGATTAAATAACTTATCCGCGAGTGGATATGCTCCTATCACAAGCGCTGAACAATTCGCTGGTATTATTGCCTTATTCTTAATGATGAGCAGAATGTTCGCTAATAACGTCAACCAATTCTCTCAACAAATCATCTTTATCGTCCAAGGTATGGCGGGCGCATCTCGTTGCCTTGATTTAATCGATGAAGTTCCTGAAAAAGACGATGGATATGTTTATTTATGTAACATCAAAAAACATGAAGATGGAACATTTGAAGAAACAACTGAACACACTCATGATTATGCTTGGAAACATTTACATAAAGATGGACAACTTGAATATCGTGAACTCAAAGGAGATATCCTTTTAGATAAAGTAGACTTCTCTTATGATGGAAAAAAATTAGTCCTAGAAGATGTTTCTATTTACGCGCATCCTGGCCAAAAGATCGCTTTTGTTGGTGCTACTGGAGCAGGAAAAACCACTATTACTAACTTAATCAACCGTTTCTACGATATCGCTGATGGAAAGATTAGATATGACGGTATTAACATTAACAAAATTAAGAAAGCTGATTTACGTAAATCCTTAGGCATTGTTTTACAAGACACTAATTTATTTAGTGGAACCGTTATGGAAAATATCCGTTATGGTCGACTTGAAGCGACTGACGAAGAATGTATCGAAGCTGCTAAAATCGCTAACGCTCATGACTTCATCACTCGTCTTCCAGAAGGATATAACACTTATCTAAGTGGGGATGGTAGTAACCTCTCTCAAGGTCAAAGACAATTACTATCTATTGCTAGAGCGGCAGTTGCAGACGCCCCTGTCATGATTTTAGATGAAGCGACTTCTTCAATTGATACTCGTACAGAGAAACTTGTTCAACAAGGTACAGATCAATTAATGGAAGGAAGAACAGTCTTTGTTATCGCTCATAGATTATCCACTGTTCAAAATTCTAACGCGATTATGGTCTTAGACCATGGTCATATTATTGAACGTGGCACTCACGATGATTTAATCAAACAAAAAGGTGTATACTACAATTTATATACTGGAGCTTTTGAACTCGAATAATCTTAATGAGGAACAAATTCGATAAATGACTTATCAAATAATTATTCAAATCATACTACTTGGAATTGGTCTATCAATGGATGCTTTTTCTGTCGCTCTTGTTGATGGACTAGTAATGAGAGGCATTAATTTAAGAAGATCGTTCTTTATTGCTTTCTTATTTGGTTTTATGCAGGCTCTTATGCCTTTAATTGGATTTTATCTAGTTGAGGCAGTTGAACAAATCGCTGGTGGAGTAGCGGGCGCTCAAGCTGGAATAATAACTAGTAAAGTTGTTGTCTGGATTGCTTTTGCGTTACTTCTATTTGTTGGAGGAAAAATGCTAATTGAAGCAATTATTTCTTTAAGAAAACCTCCAGAAGAAAAGATTGAAAAAGATTTCTCATATAAAGAAATTTTTATCTACTCGATATTAACCGCGATTGACGCTCTTGCAGCAGGCGTAACTTTACACACTGGTTTATCAAATAACACCACTATTTGGTTACATGTTTCTATTATTTTAGTATTAACATTTATTCTTTCTTTAATAGGTGTATTACTAGGAAAACAAATCATTAAATTCCTTAAAGGAAAATATGAGATATCCTCGATTATTGGTGGATGTATCCTCATCCTATTAGCGGTGTGGGTAATAGTTAGTCATTACGTTGGATTTTAGATAACAAAAAAGCGGGTAGTTAATTCACTACTCGCTTATTTTTTTATTTAGATAAGACTATTTCAAGTCTCTCTTTAAGAATGGGATAAGTCCCACAACATAGAATATAACAGTATAGACCGAACTAGAGATTAAACTCCAGTTAAATCTCTCATCACTAATAAATAGATTAGAGTACATCACCATATACCAGTCACCTTCAAATGGTTCTCTTTCAACAAAGCATCCAGCGAAAGCAGGGTTGAATTTTGTTAATCCATCCAAATAATATCCGCCTTTTGAATATGGCATAGTAATACTGAGTATTGTTAATAAGAAAACACTAATGATAACAATTGGGATACATGGTCCAACACTTCTAAATATTGTGGCTAAAGAAGTGGCAAAAGCGGAAATCATCACGATAATAAAGAATCCCATAATGACTAATCTTCCAAGGAGTTCTCCCGCAAAAGTTCCCATCATAAATGTCATTAAACCAACAACACCAATACCGTTTGGATTAAATCCACCAACGATAGTGCCGAGTAATAAACCAACAACCATACAAATTCCATATAAGACAATGGAGTAAATTGCATTAAGCACAAATAGAGAAGTGAAAATCTTAAATTTAGAGTTACCAGCGATGACTTTATTTCTAATAACACCTGTACTAAATTCACCAACCACCATTGTGGCAATAATTGCAGGAAGAACTAGTCCATAGCCTTGAGTTGGGGTAGACACTAACGCTAAGATTGTTTGACCAGTGCAAATTTTTGGTTCACTCTTACTATAAATTAATAAGAATAGCCCCCAGAAGAA
Organism: uncultured Erysipelotrichaceae bacterium; assembly: GCA_902800645.1. Lineage (GTDB taxonomy): Bacteria > Bacillota_I > Bacilli_A > RFN20 > CAG-826 > UBA2450. The sequence continues at coordinate 48,161 of CADCFC010000008.1, read as the reverse complement.
CACCGCTAAAGCAACCGCAAAGATAAGTGCGGTTTTACTTGCAGCGTCTTTTCTAACTTTGAATAGGAAAGCTTTAGTTAAATTAAACATAATCATTACTCTCCTTTCACGAGGTTGAGATAATATTCCTCAACACTCTCATCACTAGAATTGACTGTGTGAATCTTAATCTTGTTCTTATAAAGATTAGAAATGAATTCACCAATATCAATATCGTCATAGACGATGATGTCACCATTTGGGAAAGCTTTATAATCTTTAATGCCTTCTTTAGTGATAACTTCTTCGGCTTTTTTCACATCTTCCACATTAATCGTGGTTGATTTACGGCAACGGTTTTGAAGTTCATCAACAGTGACTTCTTCGATTAATCTTCCGTGAGAAATAAATCCATATGTTGTCGCAATCTTTTCAAGTTCAGAAAGAATATGAGAAGAAATCAAAATAGTAATTCCTTCATTCTTGTTAATCTCGATTAATAAATCTCTAAGTTCAGCAATACCTTGTGGGTCTAAGCCGTTAAGTGGTTCATCTAAAAGCATTAATTTTGGTTTATTCATTAACGCCATCGCGATACCTAGTCTTTGACGCATACCTAAAGAAAAGTTTTTAACTTTTTTCTTTCCGGTCTGATCTAAATGGACAATTTTAAGAAGTTCCATTCTTTCTTCTTTTTTGAGTTTTACGCCTAAATAATTCTCTTGATAGATGATGTTATCTATCGCAGTCATTGATGGCACTAAGGAAGTGGCTTCAACGATCGCTGAGATTTGTTTTCTTGCCGCATAGATTTTCATCTCATTATTTTTAACTCCAAATAAGGTAAAAGAACCTTTGCTTGGAGTGGCAAGACCAGTGAGTAGACGCATAATTGTGGTTTTACCACTGCCGTTTTCTCCGACGAATCCATAAATAGATCCTTCTGGAATGTGCATTGAAACACCATTAACAGCAGCTTTTCCACTATAAATCTTACTTAATTCAGTGGTTTCAACTATATTCATAAAATAATTCCTTTGCTTTAAAGAATATCACTTTAAGTCGATTAAATGAATATGAAAAGAGGAACCACAAAGTGGTTCGCTCATTTCTATTTTTTACCAAATGGCGATACGTTCATCAGCGGGAACATACATTCCATCGCCCGGTTTTAAGTTATACGTATCGACGAATTCTTGGAATTGAGAGAGTACTGCGTTGATTCTTAAATACTCAAATGGGTGAGTGTCTTCAGCGCGAGCGGATAATTCGTTTCTAGCATAGCTACTAGTCATCCAAGTCTTTGCAACAGCTTTAAAGAATTTATCAAAATCGAATCCTGAAATTGTTTTGCCAATTTCAATCGCGATATGAATTCCACCCATATCAGCGGTGGCTTCTCCATCGACATTACTTCCGTTAACAAAGACGTTTTCATTATTTTGTTTATAAATGCTAATTTGAGAATAGAAATCTCTAACCTTTTTAACTTTTTGATTAAAGACTACTTTACTTGCAGCAGACCACCAATCACGATATTGCCCGTGTTCATCAAATTGAGATCCTTGACTATCAATTGAGTGAGAGATTTCATGTCCAATAATGTAGCCCATAGAAGCAAGCATCTCTTCTTGACTATTATTATTTAATAGCCCGGAAAGGATTCCATTTAAAATAACAAAACTATTTGAGCCTGGAGAATAGAAAGCGTTAACCGTATAAGCGTGATAATATGACCACATTTGACTAGTTTCATAGTCACCATTAGCTTTTAAATTATTTACATATAAGTCATATCTATTCTTAAGTTCAAATAAGTTAAGTGATGATAAAAACGAGTCATCAATTTTTGGATAAGCTTTAACTAAATCTGAATAGCAAGAAATAAAACTCATAGCATTAAGCTTTCTTAAAACACCTGCTTTAGTGGTTTCATCTAACCAATCATAAGTTGCAGCGGTATCTTTATATTGTTGAATTATTCTGCCAATTATTGAAGACACTGCATTTCTTTTTTCAATAGTTGCGTCAAGTTCAATATAATCTCTTTCAACAAGCGCGCTTAATAAACCCATAGTCATACTTCTAAGCGCTTCTTCTTCATCGAGATAATAAATATTTTTCTCCATGAAATAAGATACCTGTGATGTATAAAAAGAAGTTAAACGATATGATTCTAAGCTAGAGATAAAACGGCTATTGAATAAAATTCTTCTAAAGAGTGCGGTCCTAAGAATGTTGTCATTAATCATTGAATTAATCGTTTGAGCAGCAGTGACAGATGAACGAGGAATATAGCAATTACTAAAATCAGTAACTCCTACATCTCTTAAAGCATCAACAACATAAGAAATTGAGGAATCGCTTGTATCAATTAATTGCCAATTATAATCTTGCGATTGGACTATATCATAATATACGTCTTGAACCATATCGCCTTCAAAGCCAATGATATTGGCGTATGTTGCATCACTAAAGTTATAGCCGAAAGCGCTTGCGGAATAATCAGTAATATATTTCGCTAGTTCAGCATATTCAGTTTTATTTGAATCATCGTATCTTCCAAGGAAATCTAAGGTTTGTAATCCTATTTCTCCTAAATAATAACCATCAACATAATAGACATAAGTATCGCCATCACTAACTTCATAATTAAATAAAGCATCATTGCCAATTAATAACTCTTTACTATGTAAATATGCTTCAACATTAAAATTATTAATATAGTTTTGAACTTCTGCTTTTGCGCCGTTTTTAATTAAGGATTTAACTTTAGAAATATAAGTTGCGTTAGCGGATGAAGCGGTTCCATTAACAATAGAATCAATAACTTGAGCAACATGGATACTTGCAATATCAAATGGTCCGTTATTATTTTCCACTAAATCGTCATAGTTAACAGAAGCATAGAAATCATCTTTTAAAGATGGCTTCTCAATTTTATTAATCATTCCATTGATGTTTGAGTTAATCCAAGGGGCGCCTTCAAGTTCATCTCGACTGACCCCACTTTTAAGGACATAACTATCTAATAAATTAAATGAAAATTCTTCTCCAGGAACTATAGTGGTTATTACAATAACCGCGTTACTACTTGGCATAGTAAAACTATACTCATCATCGTGCTCTGTTAATTGTTTTCCGTTCATCTTAACACTAGAGATAACTTTACTTGTTGGATCGGTTTCAGTGACAGTAAATGTCACATTATCTCCAGCGTAATATGATTCGCTTAATCCAGTGACAGTGTATTCACTAGATTCGTTATATGTAACTGTGTATTTAGTTTTTTCTTTTAGACTAATAGAGATATGAACGTTTTGACTAGGCATCGTGAATGTAAAATGATTATTAGGTTGCTTTGTTAATACATCATTATTAGCCTTAACAGTGTCAATCTCTTTTAAAGTGTTAGAAACGATTACTCTAAAATAAACAGTTTCGCCTTCATAATATTTGTTATTTAAACCATTAGTGGTGAATTCACTAGAAGTATCGCGCGTAACACTATATTGTTTCTTTGGTTCAACAGGCGTAGAAGGCGTCATTCCGCATGATGAAAAAGCAAACATTGATGTTAATAAACACGCAAGAAACGCCTTATTTTTCATTTTAATACCTCTTTGTAAATCTATTTATTTGACGATAAACATTTTTAAGTCTTGGGTACATCTTTAGATATACCTTTTTATATAAATCTTCATATTGTTGAGCGGCTAATTCGCTTGGATAGAAAGTCGTAGTCTTATGACTCATTTGTTCCATCGCTTCATTAATATCTTTGAATTCACCCATCGCAGTGAATGTAGAAATCGCTGCACCTAATGAAGTCGTTTCATAAGTCTGCACCCTACTAACTGGAAGATTAAAGATATCCGCGGTGATTTGGCAAATTATATCACTTTGACTACCACCACCAGAAATACGAAGTTCTTTTACTTTGTGTTTTTGTGATTTTTCAATCGACTCTAAGCCTTCTTTTAATGCGTAACCAATACCTTCAATAATTGCTCGATATAAATGTTCTCTAGTATGAACATCAGAGAAACCAATAATTCCACCTTTAGCGAGCGGTCTTCTAAGTCCTGGTCCCCAATATGGTTGAAGGACAAGTCCATCGCTTCCTGGAGGAATCGCACTCATTCTTTCGTTTAAGATCTCTTCAACTGCCATATCCTGAATCTTTGATTCATCGATTAATTCAGAAGCAAAGTTTTTAGAGAACCATGAGAGCATCCAATATCCACGATAGATTTGAACTTCCATGTTATACCAGCCTGGAGTTGCGGCAGGATAAGCTGGTAAAAACGGTTCTGGTTCATGATATTTTTTATTACTGACTTCAATTGTAGAAGCTGTTCCATAAGATACCGCGCCTATTTCGTTAGATAAGGCTCCTAAACCTAAGGTTTCACAAGCTTTATCACTACCAGTCGCATATAGTTTAATACCAACTGGTAAACCAGTAATCTTACAAATATCTTCTGAAATAACTCCGATTACTTCTCCTGGTTGCTTTAATTCAAAGAGCATTCTTTTTGGAATTCCAAAAATGACTCCTTTAAGCGCTTTTTCACCGTACCACTTTCCACTTTTAAAGTTCATTGGGTAGTGACCAGTCAGGTTAGCGGCGCTATCAACGAGTTGACCTGTTAATTTATAGGTGAGGTAAGTAGAAATATTGACGTATTTATCTACTTTAGCCCATATGTTTGGTTCATTTTCTTTTATCCAGTGAGCCATTGTGCGGCTACGATTTAATTTAATCGTGTCTCCCATACCCACTAAATTAAATAATGCTTTATAAACAAAAGGGTATTTTTCACTTCCTTTAGCCATTCTTTGATCTAACCAAAGAATTGTATTTCTCACTGGTTTATAATCTTTATCTAATTGGACAGAAGAATCTCTAAACGTAGAGATTGTACTTCCCTTAATTCTTTCAAGTTTATCTTTATTTTCTTTCACTAAAAGTTTTAGGCAATCCAAAAGGATGTCGTAATAATAATCTGGATGTTGTTCAGCGTACCCTTTTTCAATAGAGACATAGGCTGGAGAATATTTTCTTTTGATGATTGCTTCAATTTCTCCGCTTTTATTAATAAGAGCAGTTCTTACTGATTGAGTGCCAAAATCAATTGTTAACACTAATGGTCCGTTATCTTTCATGAGAAACCTCCATAGATATTTAATTCTACCACATATTATTAATAATATTGCCTAGAAATCTAATTACTTACGAAAAATGATGCTTATTTGCATCTTTTTTCAATTTTGTGTTCTTCATATATGCGTGCTTATGCTAGAATAATTTTTGCTGGTGAGCGTGATACGTAGACGCTCACAATGCCTTATAGGAGGAAATTTATGGCTGAAAAGAAATACGTTTACGCCTTTGAGGAAGCTTACGGATTAGGTAAGGAACTCTTAGGTGGTAAAGGTGCTGGCTTAGCAGAAATGACTCACATTGGTGTCCCTGTTCCAGAAGGATTCACCGTCACTACTGAAGCTTGTACTCTTTATTACGAAAGTGGCAAAAAGATCCCAGAATTTGTTAGAGAACAAATCTTCGCTGCAATTAGAGAAGTCGAAAAGAAAACCGGAAAAACATTCGGTGGCGATCACAATCCACTTTTAGTCTCAGTCCGTTCTGGCGCTAGAGTCTCTATGCCAGGTATGATGGACACAATCTTAAACTTAGGTTTAAATGACAAAACCGCGGCAGCCCTTGCAAAGGAAACTGGTAATGAAAGATTTGCAATGGATAGCTTCCGTAGATTCATTCTTATGTTCACAAACATCGCCAAAGGTCATCCAAGAACCGAAATGGACAAGATGCTCGATGAATTAAAAGAAAAGAAAGGTTACAAACTCGATACAGAAGTCACAACCGAAGAATTAAGAGAATTAGTTGCTAAATACAAAGCATACTACAAGAAAACATTTGGTGAAGAATTCCCATCTGATCCACGTGAACAACTCTTAGAAGCTGTTGCTGCTGTCTTCAGAAGCTGGGACAACCCACGTGCTAATATTTACCGTATGCAATACTCCATCCCATATTCATGGGGTACTGCTGTTAACGTTCAATCCATGGCCTTTGGTAACAAGGGTGAAACTTCCGGTACCGGTGTTGCGTTTAGTAGAAACGCTGCGACTGGTGAAAAGGAAATCTCTGCTGAATATTTACCAAACGCTCAAGGTGAAGACGTCGTTGCTGGTATCCGTACTCCACTTCACATCGATGAATTAAAGAGAAGAATGCCAGAAGTCTACGATCAATTCGTTAAGACCATTAAAAACATGGAACTCCACTATCGCGATATGCAAGATATGGAATTCACAGTTGAAGAAGGAAAACTTTACTTCTTACAAACCCGTTCTGGAAAGAGAACCCCTGCCGCCGCTCTTAAGATGGCGTGCGACATGGTTGATGAAGGCTTAATCACTAAAGAAGAAGCTGTTCTCAGAATCGATCCAGTTTCATTCGATAAATTATTATTACCTAACTTCGATAAAGATGAATTAGCAAAAGCTCAATCCAGATTAATCGCAAAAGGTAACCCAGCTGGCCCAGGAGCAGGTACAGGCGCTATCGCCTTCACTGCTGAAGAAGCTGAAAAGAGACACGCTGCTGGTGAAAAAGTTGTCTTAGTCCGTGCTGAAACTTCTCCAGAAGACTTAGCTGGTATGATTGCTTGTGAAGGTATTCTCACCATGCGTGGTGGTATGACTTCTCACGCTGCTGTCGTTGCTCGTGGTATGGGTAAATGCTGTATCACTGGTTGTGCTGCTGCTTTAATTGATGAAGAAGCCAGAACCTTAAAGATTGGTGGCAAAGTTTACACCGATAAAGACGTCTTATCCTTAGATGGTTCTACAGGTAACGTCTACGAAGGTGACATTAAGAAAGTTGCACCAGACTTAAGCAGTGGTAACTTCGGTAGATTAATGGCTTGGGTTGATGAAGCCAGAACCTTAAAGGTTAGAACTAACGCGGACACTCCACGTGACGCACATCAAGCAAAATTATTCGGTGCTGAAGGTATCGGATTATGCCGTACAGAACACATGTTCTTCGACAAAGATAAAATCTTCTCATTTAGAAAGATGATTCTTGCTGAAACCAAAGAAGAAAGAGTTGCCGCTTTAGCGGAAATCGAACCACTTCAACAAAAAGACTTCGAAGGTTTATTTGAAGAAATGGGCGAGCTCAATGTTAACGTGAGATTACTCGATCCACCTCTACATGAATTCTTACCACAAGAAGAAGACAAGATTGCTGAACTTGCAAAAGCTACTGGTCACTCTGTCGAATTCATTCATAAGAGAATCGAAGAATTACACGAATTCAACCCAATGATGGGTCACAGAGGCTGCCGTTTAGACGTCTCCTATCCAGAAATTGGTGAAATGCAAACTAGAGCCATTATCAAAGCTGCTATCGCAGTCAATAAGAGACGTGGCTTAAATATCGAACCAGAAATCATGATTCCATTAACCTTAGACCTCAAGGAATTCAAATTCGTTAAGGCTATCGTTACTAAGACCGCTGATGAAACCATTAAAGCAGCTGGCGTTAACATGAAATACCATGTTGGTACCATGATTGAAATCCCACGTGCTGCCTTGTTATCTGGTGAAATCGCTGAAGAAGCAGAATTCTTCTCCTTCGGTACAAACGACTTAACCCAAATGACATTTGGTTTCTCTCGTGACGATGCCTCTAAATTCTTACCAGATTACTATAGTAACAAGATCTTCGAAGAAGATCCATTCAAGACCTTAGATCAACACGGTGTTGGAAGACTCATCAAACTCTCTGTCAAAGAAGGTAGAGAAACAAGAAAAGATCTCCACGTCGGTGTCTGTGGTGAAACTGGTGGAGAACCAAATTCCATCCAATTCTATCATGATGCAGGACTCGATTATGTCTCCTGTTCACCATTCCGTGTTCCAGTTGCTAGACTCGCTGCAGCGCAAGCGGCAATTAGATCACCAAGAAAGAAATAGTTCTTTCTCAGCCAACATATAAATGAAGCGACCATTTCGGTGGTCGCTTTTATTGTTCTATTTCTTTGATGATTTCAAGAATATCTTTTCTATCCATTCGGATTTTGTCTTCTTCAATTATTCTTTTTATCGTGTAATCAAAATCCATTGAATGATATAGAGGATATCGATTAATAATCTTTTTTATATCAATCATCGCCACTAGTAATTTAGAGCGTATCTCGTAAGTAAAACACCAGTGACGAAGAAGTGATCCAACCCAAAACAAAGCCTCAGTGTTGATAGATTCAACTTTACCGTAATTAGTAATTCCATATTGAGCGTTAATTTCATCCACCATCAATTGAATTGAAGAAGATTCTAATAACACTGTTTGATTATCAAATCGTTTAGCTAAATCGCTATACATAAATCGACGTATGAAAATAAGAGGAGAGCAGATTTCATATCTCATATAGTTTGAGAATAATTCTCCCTGCATCTTTTCTAATACTTGGCAATTATAATTAGCGTCTCTCATTTAAATACCTCATCGATATATTGCCCTTCTCTAATATGTTGAGAATAAGCATCTCTAACAAATGACTCCGCCTCTTCAATGCGTCTAATTTTAATTTTTTCCGCTTCCATTTTTTCAACTTTAGAAACATATAATCGATTCATGATTGTGATTTGACTAATTGCTTTATCACTTTTGAATACATATTGATAGCCAAGATTTAAAGCTTTTAAAGCGTGCACTGCTTGAGATGAAGAAATCGCAGAATTGATGAAATCATCAATTGTATTAAACATTCTATTATTTGCGATTGGGGCAATGAAAACATCATAGCTATTCATTGTCTTCTCTAATTCTCTATATTTCTTACTTTTAGAGTATCTTTCAAGCTTTCCTCGATTAAACGCGATCAAAAACATCCACTCCTCGTTAACATCGAGCTTCTTAATTTTTAAACCATCTAAATTAACATCTAAAACATAAATTGAACCTTCTTTAGTTTGTGGTACAAAATCTAAAGATTGCTCATAATTATCACCAGCATAAAACCCTTGTCCAAAATCAACGTGTAATCGTGATTTAGAATTTGATATTGGACCTTCTATTTTACTTTTTGAGCCGTGCACTAAAGTGAGCCTATCACTTTTAGAAGATAGAGCGATGAATTTATATTTATTAAGATTGAAGTTATTTGAATAGAAATAAGAATAAATACGTTCTAATAATTCATTATTTGGTTCTAGTTTATTGTTTAATATTTTTGAAACAATTGATAAAGAAATACCAACCTCATTAGCGAATTCTTTAACGCTTAATCCGTTAGATTCTATATAGATCTTAATGTCTTTTGAAACATCGTACTCCATATAGATATTTTATAATGGGGTATAAAATTATCAACCCCTATTTTAATAGCGATGAAAAAAGGAGATTTGTTATCCCCTTATTTCGCTAGCGATTTATAGAAGACAAAGTTATTATCTCCATCGATATATCCGACTTCTTTATCATTTATGATAATTGAACCGTCATCATCGACATATCCGATTTTCTTTGGAGGGAAATATATATCTCCTTCATCAGTTATTTCAGCGAACTTTTGTCCGTTAATAAATAAGACATTTTCTCCAATATAACCAACGAGTTTTTCATCGATATAAATGTTCTTTCCAAAGGAATCAATGATTAGCATATTTCTTCATCCTCGATTTCCGCGAATGGTCCAATGTATTTATTGTTTCCAATCTTACTTCTTTTAACGATTGATGATTCAATTGTGTTTTCATTTCCCACAATTACATCTTCTAAGTGAGTTGCTGGTCCGATGAAATTTCCTTCTCCAATGACTGTATTTCCTCCAATCATAACATTAGGAAGAATAACAGTGTCTCTTCCAATTTTTACTTCTGGAGAAATATAAGCGGTTTCTGGATCTTCAATTGATACACCTTGAAGCATGAGTTTTTTATTTACTCTTTTTCTTATGATTCGATTAGCATAGCTAAGTTGGAAGCGATCGCTAACAGAGAAGATATCTTGAGCGTCTTCTAAGACATATGCTTCTACACGATATCCGTCTCTATTAAATAGTTTCACTAGTTCAGATAAATAATATTCGCCTTTCGCGTTATTATTTGAGAGCTTAGGAAGGTATTCTTGTAATAACTTATTATTAATAATGTATATACCAGCGTTAATTTCAGTGATTTCTCTTTCTTCCTCGTTACAGTCCTTATCTTCACGAATGTCGAGTAGACGGTAACTACCTTTTTCTCTTAACACTCTTCCATATCCTGTAGGTCTTTCTAAGACTGATGTACAAATAGTTAAAGCGTTATCGTTTTTATAGTGTTTATGATAGACCTTTTCTAAGGTTTCAGTTGTTAATAAAGGAGTGTCTCCTCCAACAACAATGATGTCTCCATCTTTATTAGCGAGTTCTTTAACTTGCATTAAAGCGTGGCCAGTACCTAATATTTCTTTTTGCCAAACAACTTTAGATTTATCTTTAACACATTTTTCGGTAGCTTTTCCTCCATAACCGACGACTGTGTAAATATCTTTTAAACCAAGAGGAATACAGGCATCAATAACATAGTTAATGAGTGGTTTTCCTAAAATAGGATAGGCAACTTTAGAATGGTTAGGATCTCTACTTTCCATTCTACTTCCTCTACCTGCACCTAAAATAACAACGTATTTATCTTTCATTATTTCTCCTCCTATTTCTTCACTTTACAAATATCTACAAAGTAGTGACCATATAATTCATTCGCTACTTTTTTCATGAGTTTTAAATCAGTGGATAAGGCAAATACCGTACTACCAGATCCACTCATGAGAACAATTTTAAATCCTCGATCTTTTAATGTTTGTTTAATATGACGAATTTCAGGAACGAGCTCCATCGCACTTTCTTCTAAAGAATTACCGATAGAAGCCGCTAAAAGGTCGTCATCTCCTTCTTTTAACGCTTTAATAACTGATTCTATATCAGGATGTTTAATCTCTTTCTTATCACAGATTTTAAATACTTCCTTAGTAGAGCAACCGACATTAGGTTTTACAAGTAAAACATAGTAATTATTTTTGACTTCGATTGGAGTGAGTTTTTCTCCAATTCCATTGCATCTACTTGGTCTACATGGAATGAAAAATGGAATATCTGCGCCTAATGGTGTCGCTAACTCGATTAATTCTTCTTCGCTCGCTCCTAAATTAAGCATGGAGTTAATTGCTTTCATCGTAAATGCAGCGTTACTACTTCCTCCACCTAATCCAGCTTGCATAGGAATTACTTTATGGATATAAATTCTAAACTTATTAGTGAACTTATATTTATCAGCAAGGGCGTTAATCGCTTGTGTTGCTAAGTTATAGTGTTCTAATCCACTAACAAAGTTATCAACAGTGATAAAGTTTTCATCACTTTTAACTAATTTTGAAATGATTAAAGAATCATGCAACTCAATTGGTAACATGATGGAATCTAATTCGTGATATCCATCTTCTCTTTTACGGACGATATCTAAAGAAATATTAATTTTAGCAAAGCTCTTTACTGATTTTTTCATATTTAATCTCTTTCCATTATAAACTATTTATTTTTAATAATTAACTTATACATGTTTAAGTAATTCTCTGGACTAATAGTGTCTGGTCTAGTGTTTATATCGATACTTAATTCACTTAATATTTGGTTAATCAAGTCGGTGTCCTTTAAATAGTTTTTCAAATTGTTATATATCGTTTTTCTTCTATTTAAGAAGAGTGACTTACACATTTTGTAGACATTAATAGCAACTTCTTTATCACATTTCTCATCTCTAACAAAAGTGAACACTAGTGAATTACATTTTGGAGAAGGATAGAAGCTACCTGGTTTAACAGTTAATACTTTTTTAGATTCTCCAAGAAGATGAAGAAGCACACTTACTGGCCCATAATTTTCTCCACTTAAATCAAAGAAACGATTAAATGCTTCGCTTTGACACATAAGAGTCATATTAGTTGCGTTAGACTCGATTAATAAAAAGGTTACTAACTCAGTGGTGATGTTATAGGGGAGATTACCAATAATCTTGTTATATTTTTTGACATCAATTTTCCTAACGTCATTAAGAATATAGTTAATATCTTCTTTATAAAAAATCTTTAAAAAATCAATCATCCTACTATCGATATCACAAACATCAAGATTTGCTTTATTGACAAGAAAATGAGTAAGTGAACCAAGCCCAGGACCAATCTCTAAAACATGATCATCTTGATTTAAAGATAAAGAGTCCACAATCTTCTCCGCTAGAAGAGGCTCAATAAGGAAATTTTGGCCATAATCTTTATCTGGCTTAACATTACATTTATTAACGAGTTCATTAATATTTGAACGATTAATTTCCACTTAATAATTCCTCCACTTCTTTAGGATTGATTTTTAAAATATTGAGTTGATTTTCTAAAAATTTGATACTTCCATTAATTAACCTATATTTAGTGCATAATTTCTCCTTAGATTCACTAGGAGATTTACTTAAAGAAATTAGCGTTACTAGGTCATAAGTATTTAGTGATAATTCTCTATTAGTTATAAACGGCGATAAAGTTCTTATCACTTCATCTTTTTCTAATTCGGCGACACCACCCTTTTTAAGAAATTTTCTTATAATTCTTTCACTTTTTGCCTCAAAAACATCACTAATTTCACTTTTTATCTTATTTCTAATCTCTTCCCCCGCTTTATCAGGATCTGTGTAAATTATTAGCTTATTTACTTTACTTGCTGCTTTTAAAAAGTCGATTTTATCTTTATTAATATCGTATCCGTTAGTGGTAAAAAATAATGCATTAACAAAATTAGATAAATAACTTACATCTTCTTTGCCTTCAACGATTAAAACTCCATCAATATTAATCTTATTCATCGACATTAAATACGCGACATGTGTTTTTATAAATGACATCTTCAAGATGCTTTTTTGACATGTCTTTTAGTCTTGCAATTTCTTCTAAAACTAAGCATAGATATTTAGGTTCGTTCTTTTCTCCTCTATGAGGGTGAGGAGTGAGATATGGACAGTCAGTTTCTATTAATAATCTATCTAAAGGAACTACTTCGTTAGTGAATGTCACTGTTCCTCCTAACGCAATCATTAAGCCTAATTTAATAACTTCATTCATGGTTTCTACTGAGCCTGAAAAACAGTGCATCACTCCTCCGAAAAGAGGGCGATGTTCTTTTAAAATTTTTACACAGTCTTCTGTAGACTCACGATTATGAATTGAAATCGGTAAATGATGCTCATTAGCGAAATCAATTTGCTTAATAAACCATTCTTTTTGCTCTTTTCTTTGTTTAGGATCTTTTATCCAGTAATAATCTAAACCAATTTCTCCTATAGCGATAACTTTAGGATTAGTTACTAACGACATTGTGTCTTTATAATCTTTTTCACTCACTCCAAAGATTTCTGTTGGGTGAAATCCGATCGCCGCGTAGCATCCTTCATATCTATTTGCGATATCAACCGCTAAAAAAGAAGAAGCTTTATCGTATCCAACAACTAAAAACTTTTTTACACCAGTTTTATTCGCACTTGAAATAACTTCCTCAATCCTAGGATATAGGTTTTCATCATTTAAATGACAATGTGAATCAAATAACATGATTATTTACCAACACAAAATCTTGAGAATATTTCTTTTGAGATATCTCTTTGATTATATTCTCCTAATATTTCTAATACCTGATTATAGGCATCGTGAAGAGATACACTCACTAAATCAATTGGAAGGTCATTAAGCGCATCGCTTTTAGCTTTTAAGAGGCTTTCTTTCGTGTTTTTGAGTAATCCGAGCTGTCTAACATTATTTAAAGACGGGGTTTTAAATGATTCTTCTTTTAGCCCTAATCTTTCATACACTGCGTCTTTTAAAGGAGTGATGTCATTATTAAGAGCACTAATATAAATACCTTCTTTATCTCTAGAAGATGTTTTATCTGATTTGTTATATACAACAATATGAGGAATATCTTTTACTAAAGACAAAATTTCTTCGTCTTCTTTATCTAATTCATTAGAGGCATCGAGTAACACTAGTACAAGATCTGCTTTGTTGATTGTTTCTTTAGATTTATTAACTCCAATAGATTCTACTTTATCTTCTACTTCTCTTATTCCAGCAGTGTCTAATAAATGTAAAACAACACCATTGAGATTTATTTCACCTTCAACAATATCTCTAGTAGTTCCTGCTATATCAGTAACAATTGCTTTATTTTCACCTAATAGGGCATTTAATAAAGATGATTTACCAACATTTGGTTTACCAACAAGAGCGACATTAATTCCCTCTTTAATGATTAAACCTTTTTCTCCCTCATTAACTAATTTATCAATTTGAGGAACGAGCTCATCCACTAAAGCAACTACATGTCCTTTATTTGCGACTTCGATATCTTCATATTCTGGATAATCGATATTAACTTCTATCAAAGATAGAACATCCGCGATTCTTTTTCTAATAGGGACGATTAATTTACTTGTTTCTCCCTTTAAAGAAAGCATAGATAATTCTTTCGCTTCTTTAGTGGAGGCGTTAATAACATCATTAATTGCTTCTGCTTGAATTAAATCAATTTTCTCATGGAGGAACGCTCTAGAAGAATATTCTCCATTAGTTGCTAGTCTTGCCCCTTTAGAAAGAAGAAGTTCGATGATTTCGTTAGCGATTAATACACTTCCGTGGCACGTAATTTCTACTAAATCCTCTCCAGTAAAAGAATTAGGGCCTTTATAAATAGCTAAAACAACTTCATCAATGACTTTGTCATTATCCATCATTTTCCCAACTAGAAGCGTTCTTTCTTTAATATCTCTAATATCTTTAGAGAAACATTTTGAAACAACAGTAAAAGCGTCATCACCACTTACGCGGATAATGTGTAACGCACTTTTTAAAGGTGCAGTAGCTAATGCAACAATTGTTTCAAACACCATAACTTCTTTTTTCTAAAAAGCACCCAAAGGGTGCATTTTATTATTTACTTTCAACGTAAATGATTTGGACTTGTCTATGAGTACCTTCACCGATGGATTCGGTTTTGATATTTCTCCATCCGTTAAGAGCATTATGAATTGCTCTTCTCTCATCCGCTGGCATTGGATCAAATGTGTAAGTGGTCTTACTCTTTTGAACATCTTTTGCGGTTTTTCTAGCAAGTCTTTCAAGTTTAGAATACTTGTTATCTTTGTAACCATTGATATCAAGTAAGATTCTAAATCTTTTGCGGAAGTGATTATTAGTTGCTAATTTACATAATTCATTAAGAGCTTGAAGAGTAACTCCGTTTTTACCAATTAAGATTGGATTATGAGTGCTATCAAGTGTGATTCTAATAACATCATCATCTAATTTGGATTTAACTGAGCTTTCAATTCCTAAGGAATCAGTAACTAAGAGTAAATAATCTTCAGCGTATCTAATGACATCCGCTAATTCGTATACTTCGATTTGAACTTTTTTTGCGAAAAGACCTGTTTTCTTACCTGTATCTAAATAGATAAGATCTTCCATTGGAACACCAAGTTTTTCACTAGCTTTGGTTAAAGCTTCATCAACAGTTTTTCCGGTATATATTTCCATAAAAATATAACTCCTTATTTTCTAGCTTTCTTGTCCATGACGAGTTGAGTAATGAGGGTTTGGACGATTGAGAATAACGCTCCAATAAACCAATAAATACCCATAGCGCTGACAAGTGAGAATCCCATGAAGATAATTAATGCAAGCATTACATATGTGAATATCTTCATTTGTTTGTTTTGAGAATTTTGCGCTGGATTCTTTCCAAGTTTCGCAACTTTCTTTGCTTTCGCCTTTTGCATCCATTGTGGTAAAAGCATACTGACGGTTTGAGCGCCCGCCATTAATAAGAAGAGGAAGAAGGCGGTTACTGCTGCGTAATTGCCTACTCCAGTCCAGTTATTCGCATTAAAGAGGACATCTTTAATACCTAAATCCATTCTTAATCCGAGGACAGTACCATTAGTAATTGCACTCGCACCACTTAAAGCACCCCAAACACAGATGAATACTGGGAATTGAATGACCATGATTAATAAGGAAGAAAGAGGATTAATCTTATTCTTCTTATATAGTCTTTGCATTTCCTCTGCCATTCTCTGTTTCTCAACTTGAGAAGAGTTGCTATTTGGATATTTGTTTTGGATCTTTTGAATCTCAGGTTGAAGTTCAGTCATCTTTGCATTATTTTTAGTGCTCTTAAATGTCGCAAGTAACATGAGAGAACGAATAATTAAAGTGATGAAAACAATTCCTAAGAACGCTGCTGCTCCAGCAGACACGCCGGTCCCTCTAAATCCACCAACGATTTGGTCGATCAACCAACCGATTGGATAGACGAGTAAACCTTCAAAAAAGCCTTTAGACCATGCGAATCCCCAACTCTTAGAGTTGATGATGACTTCACTTGCATCTAATCCATATGTACCATATTTATCTTCTTTAGTTGTTAAACATGTACGATATTGAGATGCATAAGCACTAACTTTATTACAATAAACACTAATGAAGTCATTACTTGGACAGATATCAACTTCGATGCCTGGCATTTTTCTAACTTCTTTATCGTGTCTATAGTATGCGGTGCATAAGTCGGTATCACCATCTCCATCAACGAATTTTTTATAGCTATATTTTGCTATATCGCGTTGGAAATCAGCGTAAGCGCGTTGGCCTGCTTCAGTAGTCATATCAGAGAAGTCTCTAACAATCGCAGTTTGTCCACTATAATATTTAGCTTCTAAACAGATGTTTTTAAGAACAACTTCATCTAACGCTTTTAAATAAGGTAATGAAGTTCCTTCGATTGTGATATAACCATTTTGTCTACAGGTATTAACAATATCATTAAGATATGTTAATTGAACTGCTTTATATCCATATTGTGGGCGTGATTCAGTAAATGTAAAAACGCCCTGACTATAGGTGGCGTATTCTAGTTGAATACCTTTGATTGTATAGACAACTTGGCTAGTGTTTGGATCTTGGAATTCAATTACATCACTAGCACTTCCACCAGGAAGATAACGAGTTACACCTGGTTCAAAGGCATACATGATACGTGCAGTGTCGGTAGGAGTACAGAAAGATTTAGTACAGCTTGATAGTGAAAGGGCGGTAAAAAGAACGCCAAATACACCTAAACCAATTTTTGTTCCTTTTTTCATTTAGTAATTCCTATCTTACTCAACAACTTGTTGAGAATTTGTTTGTTAACATCAAAAGTTGAATTTAAAAATTCTCCTTTTATGACGATAACTACATCGAATGTGTGAGATGAATAATCAATTAACGAGTCACACATAGCTCGTGTTTGTCTTTTAATTCTGTTTCTGGTAACCGCGTTACCAATACGTCTTGAGACACTTAGACCTATTCGACAAACGTTTAGTTCATTTTTTCGGTAGTGAACAATATAGGGTGTCTCTTTGAGAGTTTGTGATTTCTTAACCGTTAAAACAAATTCTTCATTATCTTTAATACGGTTTATTACTTTCATCTAATAACCCCCAAATGGAATAAAGTGAATAACAAAAATTAAGCAGCTAATTGCTTACGGCCTTTAGCTCTTCTTCTCGCTAAGACTTTTCTACCATTAGCAGATTTCATTCTTGCTCTGAAACCAGCTTTGTGAGCGTGCTTCACTTTACTTGGTTGATAAGTTCTTTTCATAAATATCTTTACCTCCAAAATTTATGCACTTGAAATTATAAATGTATTTATAAATGCTTGTCAAAGAAATATGCGCGTATGTGCACTATTAAATTAAAATTGAAGTAGTAAAAGACCGACTCACCGACAGCGTGACAAAACGACAAAAAGTTATCCACATCGACTTATCCACAAAAAATATAGAACACAAGGAGTGAATTGTAGTGTAATAAGAATAAGCTAAGCTTATTCATATATTTATACTTAAACTACATTTTTTTCTTGTCCACAAAAGTGGGTTTTTCCACACACCTTCCACTTTTTATCCACATTTGAATTTTGTGGAAAACTCCTTTTTAAACCCTTTAGTATTTTTTTCCCATATAGAAGATGTGGAAAACAAAAAATCGATATTTTTTTATTAAAAAAGTATACCGGTTATTCTATAATTTTCACACACTGATTTGGGGGTAGGAGTTATGGTTGTATCAATATCAGAAACAGCGAGATTATGGGAAAAAGCATTAGGTAAAATCAAAGCCAAACTTAATGAAGAAAGAAGCTTTGATTATTTTTTCGCCAACTCCTACATTTATGAAATAAATGGAAAAGAATTAACTCTAGTTGCCCCAAACAAAGTAGCAAAACCAGTACTCCAAAACAAATACTTCGACTTAATCAAATATGCCTTAAGCGAAGTCACAGACGATGAATATGTGATTAATATCGTTAGCGATGATGATTTAGCAAAGAGTGCAAAATCAGTTAAAGTTGCAGATAAAGAAGTCAAAAAAGAAAATACTTATTTTGAAAACGCAACTATTAAACCAGATCTCACTTTTGATAACTTTGTCGTTGGTGATTTTAATAAGGAAGCACATAAGGCCGCTTTATATGTTGCTAAAAACGGTGGAACGCTTTTTAATCCACTATTTATCTACTCTCATTCCGGATTAGGTAAAACACACTTACTATTCGCGATTGGAAACGAAATCAAAGCGCATAGAATGCCTAACGCCAAGATCCTTTATATTACTGCTAGAGACTTTGTTGAGGAGTTCGTAAAATTCGTTAGAGCAGAGAAAGATTCTGTCTCCTTAAAAGACTTCTTCAATGACGTAGATGTACTACTTTTAGACGATGTCCAATTCTTAAAAGAGAAGGTTAAAACCGAAGAGATGTTCTTCTACATCTATCAAGATCTCATTTCTCGCGGAAAAAGAGTGATTATCACTTCTGATACACAACCAAACGAGCTCAAAGGAATTGAAGAGAGACTAGTCACTAGATTCACTCAAGGCTTAACGGTTAAAATTGGCGAGCCAGATGTTGATACTTGTATTGAAATTTTGAAAGAAAAAATCAGAAATAATAACTTAGATATCGAGAAATTTGACGCAAATGTTCTATATTTTATCGCAGAAAAGTTTTCTCGCGATGTTCGTGAATTAGAAGGCGCTCTTAATAGTTTGCTCTTCACTTATATGAATTTGGAAGGTGATCAAAAAATCACAATGGACGTCGCTATTAAGGCTGTAAGTTCGATTCAAGGTGGAAAACATGTTGCAACTCAATTAAGCGAACAAAAGATTATAAATACGGTTGCAGATTACTACAATTTGACTCCTTCACAAATCACAGGGAAGGATAGAAATGCACAGTTCGTTTTAGCGAGACATATATCCATGTATTTAATTAGAAATAACATCGATGTTCCTCTCAAAAAAATCGGTGATATGTTCGGTGGTAAAGATCACACAACAGTAATGAGTGCGATTACCAAAGTGGATAAAGAGTTGAAAACTAACAAGCAACTCCAAGAAGCAATTCAAGAATTAGAAAAGAAAATTAAAGAATGATTTATTAAAAATAAATAGTTCACAAAATATCAATGTGTTAAAATGATAAAAAGGTCGATATCGAGGTTCTTATCCACATATCCACACACATAAATATTATTATTAATAAAATATAAAAGAGACAAAGAAGGTAAATTCTATGAGATTTATTATTAGACGAGATGAATTTTTAAAAGCTTTGCTTATAGCAGGTAGAGCAGTTAACTCTAAAAACAGTGCTGTACCAGTATTAGCGAACTTAAAATTAGACTTAAGCGATTTAGGATTATCAATTACAGGTAGTAATTATGAATTAACTATTCAAACCACTATCCCATTTATGGTAAACGATCAAGAAATTATTAGAAATGTTCAAGAAGGTACTACTTTAGTCAACGCTAAAATCATTACCGATATGGCAAGAAAGATCGATGCTGAAGAAATCAGTTTCGAAGTTGTTGATTCCACTATCGCTGTTATTACTGCCGGAAAGATTAAATATAATTTAAATTGCATTAAAGCTAATGAATATCCTGATGTTGATCTCGAACCAAATGGTATTCAAATCTCATTAACTAAAACTGAATTCTCTTCTTTAGTTTCTCAAACCGCCTTTGCTGCATCATTAAAAGAACAAAGACCGATCTTAACTGCTATCAATTTAGAAGCGTCCGATGGTGTTTTAACAGCCACCACAACCGATAGCGCTAGATTAGCAAGAAAACAAATCACCATTTCTACCGATTTACAGTTCTCTGCTAATGTTCCAGCCAAGATGATGGTTGAAATTGATCACCTTTTAGAAGGTGCCGATTCATTAAAAGTTGCTTTAAGTGATAAGAAAGCTTTGTTTAGCTTTGAAAACACCGTTGTAGCGACACGTTTAATTGCTGGTGAATATCCAAATACCAAAAACATCGTTCCACGCATTACAAACTATTCTTTGGAAGTTAATGCTGCTGATTTCTTAAAAGCAATTGATAGAGTTAACATTCTATCCATTGATAGAGAAAATGTTGTTGACTTAAATCTCGACGAAGATCTCGTAGAGATTAGCGCTAAATCAACTCAAGTTGGTTCTGCTAGTGAAAGAATTGAAACATTCAAATTTGAAGGAAATAACCTACAAATCTCTTTCAACAGCGAGTTTGTTTCCTCTGCGATTAGAGCGTTAGGAAGCGAAGATGTGACCTTCTTATTTGTTGGAGAAATGAAGCCATTTGTGATTAAAAATCCAAGTGATGAAAGCATCATTCAAATCGTTACTCCAGTTAGAACTTATTAATCTCAAAAATCAATTTTATAAATTGCGATCACTAATTTTGGTGGTCGCTTTTTTATTGCTCCTAAACACTAATTTTTATGTATTTAAACACTATAATAATTTATGGAATAATATATTCCATTTTTTATTTATATCCTGTATAATACCCATAGGACACACAAAAATGGCTGCTAGAGAGATAAAAATTCGTGATGATGAAGATTTCATTACTCTTAATGTTCTTTTGAAATTAACGGGTTTAATCGATACTGGCGGGCAAGCAAAGATTTATTTGCGTTCCAATGTGATTTACGTCAACGGAGAAGAAGAAAACCGTCGAGGTCGAAAATTATATCGAGGCGATACTATTAAAGCCGGTAAAGCGGAATTTGTGATTAGATAACATGATCGTTAAAAATCTATCAGTCCACAATTTCCGAAATCACCTCACTCGAGATTTAGAATTCACTCCTGGGATAAATCTTATTACTGGGGCTAACGCAAGTGGGAAGACAAATATTGTTGAAGCGATCTATTATCTATCCCTTGCTAGAAGCTTTAGAGGCGTTGAAGACGAAGATATCATCAATCGTAAAAGCGAATACGCTCAAATCGATTCAACAGTCTATGAAGGGTCTATCAAACGTAATATTCGCATTCTAATCACTAAAAAAGGTCGTTCTGTCTTAGTTAACGGTAAGAAGGTATCAAAGTTAAGCGACCTCGCTAAATGCGTCAATGTGCTCCTATTTGAACCAAAAGATGTAATGTTATTCAGAGGTTCACCTAAAGAAAGACGCAATTTCTTAGACATCAACCTCTCAAAACAATTTCCAATCTATCTTGAATATATATCTCGCTATGAGAAAGTATTGAGACAGAGAAACGAAATTCTTAAGAGTCAAAAAGTTGATGAAAAACTACTAGAAAGCACCACCGAATTATTGGTGAAATACGCTGGTCCAATTATTAATTATAGGGCCATGTTCGTCAAGGATATCAATGATATCCTTATAAAAATAACGCACGCACTCACGGGCGCGCGAGACAAAATTGAAATTGCTTATCGCCCATTTGTAGCGAACACAAGCGATTATCAAAAAGAAGCTTTGGAGGCATTTAATCGCTCACTAGAAAACGATTTGAAGCACAAAGCAACTTCCATAGGTATTCATCGCGAAGACATCTCAGTGAGCCTAAATGGAAGAGAAATCGGGACTTATGGATCTCAAGGTGAGAATCGACTGGTAGCCTTAGCCTTAAAACTATCTCCATATTTCTTGATTAATGACCAAGATAAAAAACCAGTCGTTGTTCTAGATGATGTGATGAGTGAATTGGACAAAACACATCGTGAACAACTAATTAAATTTCTAAGAAAGTTTGAACAAGTATTTATTACTGATACCAAACTTGAAATAGATGGGGCAACCCGAATTGAATTACAAAAAACAAAGGAGGTCTTCTAATGGAAGAAGAGAAGAAAGAAGCTGTTGCTGCTGAAACTAATCAACCAGAGACAAAACAAGTAGAAGATGTATTTGTCGCTAAAGATGTTTCCGTCTCAGAGATGAACGAAAATGAAGTCGAATTAGAAAAAGCAGACGCTAGCTACACTGCTACTAACATTCAAGTCCTTGAAGGACTAGAAGCTGTTAGAAAAAGACCAGGTATGTATATCGGTACTACCGCTGGTCCAGGACTACATCACCTCGTATGGGAAATTGTTGATAACGCAATCGATGAAGCGTTAGCAGGCTACTGTACTGAAGTCAGAGTCACAATTAACGAAGGGGAAACCATCACTGTTACTGATAATGGTAGAGGTATTCCAGTCGACATCGTCGGAAAGACAGGTTTATCAGGTGTTGAAACTGTTTATACAGTTCTCCACGCTGGTGGTAAATTTGGTGAAGGTGGAGGATATAAAGTATCCGGCGGTCTTCACGGTGTTGGTGCTTCAGTTGTTAACGCCTTATCTTCATGGTTAGAAGTTGAAGTTCACAAAAATGGCGGCGTATACAAGATGCGCTTTGAAAACGGTGGACATCCAACTGATAGATTAAAACTCGTTGGTAAATGTGAAGACACAGGTACAATTGTTACCTTTAAACCTGATCCAACTATTTTCACAGAAACCACAACTTATGACTATGTCACTATCAGAGATAGATTAAGACAAGTTGCTTACCTCAATAGAGGCATCAAGATTATTGTTACTGATGATAGAGAAGGGCAAAAAACTTCTGAAACATTCTGCTATAAAGGTGGAATTAAAGAATATGTCCAATACATCAACCACAACAAAGTTCCTCTATTTGAAGAAGTTATTTATTGTGAGGGAAGCGAACCAATCGAACTCTCTAGCGGCTCTGTTAGCCATGTTTACGCTGAAGTCGCTATGCAATATAACGATGGATATAGTAAGAATGTTTATTCCTTCTGTAATAACGTCCACACTCATGAAGGTGGTACTCATGAAGAGGGATTACGTTTAGCTTTAACTCGTGTTGTTAATGCTTACGCTAGAGATAATAAATTCCTCAAAGAAAACGAGGATAACTTAACCTACGATGATATTTGCGAAGGCTTAGTTGCAATCGTTAGTGTTAAACACCCAAATCCTCAATTTGAAGGACAAACCAAAACCAAACTTGGTAACTCTGAGGTTAGAAAAATTCTTTCTGGCATCGTCGGTGACCAATTAAATAGATTCTTAATGGAGAATCCAAAAGTCGCAAAAACAATTATGGAAAAGATTGTTATGGCGGCAAACGCACGTTTAGCAGCTCGTAAAGCTCGTGATAGCATGCGTAAAGGTGGACTTGAACTTACCACTCTTCCAGGTAAGCTTGCGGATTGTTCATCTAAAGACCCAAAAATTTGTGAATTATATATTGTTGAAGGTAATTCCGCTGGTGGAAGTGCGAAAAACGGTCGTGACCGTGAAACTCAAGCTATCTTACCATTAAGAGGTAAAATCCTTAACGTTGAAAAGGCACAAGCAAAGAGAATCTTTGCAAATGCTGAAATCGGTAACATGATTCAAGCAATTGGAGGAGGCATTGATCCTGAATTCGATTGCGAAAAGATTAGATACCACAAAGTGGTAATCATGACCGATGCTGATGTTGATGGTAGTCACATCCGTATTCTCTTATTAACGTTCTTCTACCGCTTTATGCGCCCATTAATTGAGAATGGTTATGTGTATATCGCTCAACCTCCACTATACAAAGTTGAATATCATGGTAAGCCATATTACTGCTATAACGATGAGCAACTTGAAGTATTAAAGAAACAACTCAACCTTAAACCTGGATATCCATTCCAACGTTATAAAGGTCTTGGTGAAATGGACGCTGACCAATTATGGGAAACAACTATGGATCCAAAAAATAGAAAAATGTTACGTGTAACATTAGATGACGCGATCGCTGCTGAACAAGTCTTCACCGACTTAATGGGCGATAACGTCGATCCAAGAAAAGAATTCATTCATGCGAACGCGAAGTTCGTTAAGAATCTTGATGTCTAATGAAAGGAGGATTTCACAATGTTATTTGAAGATGAAAAATTAGAAAACGAAGAAGTTGCTTCTGAAGAAGAAACTCCAGTTGACGAAGCTAGTCTTGAAGAAGTTGAAGCTGGTATTGTTCCAGGCTTACAAGATGTCAAAACTGTTGACCTTGTTAAAGAATCCTTCTTAGATTATGCGATGTCTGTTATTATCGCTCGTGCTATTCCTGATGTCCGTGATGGTTTAAAACCAGTTCATAGAAGAATTATTTACGGAATGCATGAAATGGGTGTCACCCCAGATAAACCTCATAAGAAATCAGCGAGAATCGTTGGTGACGTTATGGGTAAATATCACCCACATGGTGACTCCGCAATTTATCAATCTCTTGTTAGACTTGCGCAACCACTTTCAGTGAGACACACTCTTGTTGATGGCCATGGTAACTTCGGCAACCCTCTTGATGGTGATGAAGCTGCTGCTATGCGTTATACCGAAGCAAGAATGACTAAAATTGCTCTTGAAATGGTTAGAGATATTAACTGTGACACAGTTGATTTTATCGATAACTATGATGGTAGTGAACAAGAACCAAGCGTTTTACCTTCTAGATTCCCTAACTTATTAGTTAATGGATCTAACGGTATCGCTGTTGGTATGGCAACTAATATTCCACCACACAATTTAGGTGAAGTTATTGATGGTGTTATTGCTATTGCAAGAAATCCACAAATTACCAATCTTGAATTAATGCAATATGTTAAAGGACCAGACTTCCCAACCGGCGCTCTTATTTTAGGAAGAGGTGGCATTAAAGATGCTTATGAAACTGGTACTGGTAGTATTGGTATTAGAAGTAGATGCCATATCGAAGAACGTGGTGAACACGGTCTTAAGAGAATTATCGTTGATGAAGTTCCTTATGGTGTTAATAAAGCTAACATGCTCGAAAACATCGCTTCTCTTGCTAGAGATAAGATCATCGACGGTATTACCGAAGTTAGAGATGAATCCAACAACTTAGGT
Source organism: uncultured Erysipelotrichaceae bacterium (assembly GCA_902800645.1). Taxonomy (GTDB): domain Bacteria; phylum Bacillota_I; class Bacilli_A; order RFN20; family CAG-826; genus UBA2450. The sequence goes on along the minus strand of CADCFC010000008.1, from coordinate 22,788 downwards.
GTTCGTATTGTTATTGAAGTTAGAAGAGATGTCATTCCTGAAGTTTTATTAAATCAACTTTATAAGAACACTCAATTACAAACTTCATACGGTATCATTATGCTTTGCTTAGTTGATGGCGCTCCAAAAATTTGTCCACTCAACGTTATGCTTCAATCTTATCTAGACTTCCAAGTTGAAGTTATTGAAAGAAGAACTAAATTCTTACTTAGAAAAGACGAAGATAGACATCATATCGTTGTTGGCTTAATTAAGTGTCATGATAACATCGATGATATCGTTGATATCATTAAAGATAGCAAAACTCCTGAAGATGCGACAAATGCATTAATGGAAAAATATGGTTTCTCTGAAGCTCAAGTTCAAGCTATCTTAGCGATGACCTTAAGAAGATTAACCGGTATTGAAACCGATAAACTCGAAGCTGAAAAACATCAACTCGAAGTAAATATCGAAGAATATAACCGTATTCTCAGTAGTAGAGAAAACGAAATCGAAGTCGTTATCAAAGAATTAAGTGAAATTAAAGATAAATACGCGGATGAGCGTAGAACTGAAATCACTAATGATGCGGCAAGTATCGATGATGAGGACTTAATTCCTCAAGAAAATATTGTCGTCGCCATTACTCGTGGTGGATATGTTAAGAGATTAACATCTGATTCCTTCAAAGCCCAAAATAGAGGCGGACGTGGAGTTAGAGGTATGTCCACTAATGAAAGCGATGTCGTTGATAATATGGTTTATACCAAAACTCATACTGACTTATTATTCTTTACCGATTTTGGAAAAGTATATCGTATTAGAGGTTATATGATTCCAGAATTCTCTAAAGCTAGTAAGGGTGTACCAATTATTAACTTAATTAACATTGAAAAAGGCGAAAACGTCAAAGCTATTATTGCTTGTGACGAATATAAAGAAGGCCGTTATTTAATGTTCTTCACTAAAGAAGGTGTTGTTAAAAAGACCTTAATTAGTGAATATGAATCCATCCGTCAAAATGGTAAGATCGCTATTTCCTTAAGAGAAGGCGATACATTATTCGCTGTTAAAGAAGTTGAAGACGAAACCATTGTTGGTATCGCCGCTAATAACTCCAAGATGGTGAACTTTAAAGCTACTGAAGTTAGACCAATGGGTAGAACTGCTAGTGGTGTTAAAGGTATGGAACTCGCTGAAGGTGAATATGTTGTAGGTGTTACCACTTCTGAAGAAGGTCAACATATCTTAGCGATGACTTCTAAAGGATTTGGAAAACTCACTCCTGTCTTTGATCCAGACGGAGATCTCACTTACCGTATTACAAAACGTGGTGCTAAAGGTGTCACAACCTTAAAAGCTAACGATAAAGTTGGTGATTTAATCTCTGTTCAAGCTGTTAAACTTGAAGATGACTTAATGTGTATCACTAACGCAGGTATCGTTATTAGAACTCCACTTGCTCAAGTGAGAATCTGTGGACGTAATACTTCCGGTGTTAAGATTATGAACCTTGAAGGACGTCAAAAGATTGTGAGTATCGCTATTGTTCCTCATGAAGAACCTGGCGAAGAAAACGCTGAAGAAGAAGTAGATACAGAAGTTGTAGATGCTTCAAACGATACAGCATTACCAAGTAATGGAGGCGAAGAATAATTAACCTATTATTTAGTAAAAATAATCGTTACATATTTATAGATTGGAAAGTAAATTTATGATCGATATTAATTTAATTAGAGAAAAGCCTGATTACGTTAAAGAAGCTTTAAAAAAGAAAATGTGGGATGCAGATTTCACAGAATTACTTGCTTGGGATAAATCCAAAAGAGAACTCATGCAAGTTGTTGAAAATAACAAGGCGGAAATGAATAAATTATCCGCCTCTGTCCCTGCTGCTAAAAAGGCTGGTGAAGATGTCAGTAAGATCTTCGTCAAAGTTAAAGATATTGCAGCAAAAAATGCTGAATTTGAGAAAGAATTAAAGGAATTAGAGCAAAAAATTACTGATTTTGTTGCCGCTTTACCAAATATTCCAGATGACGATTTAGTCGGTGGAGGTAAAGAAAATAATAAGGTCATCCATACCTATGGAAAAAAACCTGAATTCTCCTTTAAGATCAAAGACCATGTTGAACTCGCTGAATCGCTCGGTTTAGTAGATTATGAGCGTGGCGCAAAAATCGCTGGTAGAGGAGCGTGGATATATACAAATTTAGGTGCTAGACTTGAATGGGCATTACTTAACTTCTTCATTTCTGAGCATTTAAAAGATGGATATACCTTTATCCTACCACCTCATTTATTAAATGAAGAGAGCGGTTATGTTGCTGGTCAATTCCCAAAATTCAGACAAGACGTTTTCTGGCTCGAAGGACTTGAACCACAAAGATTCCTTCTCCCAACTGCGGAAACCGCATTAGTCAACTATCACCGCAACGAGATTATGAGCGAAGATGAACTTCCAAAGAAATACTTCGCTTACACTCCTTGCTATCGTAGAGAAGCCGGAAGTTATCGTACTGAAGAAAGAGGTATGATCCGTGGATATCAATTCGATAAAGTTGAAATGGTTCAATATACAAAACCTGAAGATAGCGACGCTGCTTTTGAAGAATTAGTTAGAAAAGCTGCTAACCTTGTTGAAAAACTCGGATTACACTTCCAAATTTCTAAACTTGCTGCTGGAGATATCTCTCACTCAATGGCGAGAACCTATGATATTGAAGTCTATATTCCTTCTATCGGTATTTATAAAGAAGTCTCTTCCGCGAGTAACGCTAGAGATTATCAAGCTCGTAGAGGTATGGTGAGATATAGAGATAACGAAACTAAGAAAACTAGATTCGTTCACACTCTTAATGCTTCTGGCTTAGCCACTAGTAGAATCTTCCCAGCAATCTTAGAACAATATCAACAAGAAGACGGCAGCGTTTTAGTTCCTGAAGTTCTCCAACCATTCATGGGTGGAATTAAAGTATTAAAACCTATCAAATAATTTAGAAAATACGCCAATCGATTATGATTGGCTTTTTCTTTACTTCATAGAAGTAAGTAAATTATAAGAGTGCCAAATTGGCACTTTTGTTCTATAATGAATACATGACACTTAAAGAGATCAGAATATCTAAAGGATTAACTCAAAAAGAAGTGAGCGAACTTTTAAATATTCCTCTTAGAACTTATAAAAGAATTGAAAGTGATTATAAATATCATAATTCACTTAAATATGCTTTAGCGGTTAACTCTTTAAAAGAGATAAAAAAGAACAATAAAACAAGATCATCCACTAAAGTTGTTATTGTTGGAGCGGGTTATGTTGGCTTCTCTATCGCAGTTCTTTTATCGACATTTAATAAAGTCACTGTTATTGATATAGATAACACTAAAATTGAACGAATAAACGTAAGAAAGCCATTATTTTATGATCCACTAATTGAATCGTACCTTCATAATAAACATCTTAATTTAAGTGCATCCCTACCTAATAAGGATATATATAAGAAGGCTGATATAGTTATAATCGCAACTCCAACAAATTATATCGAAGAGAATGAAGAGTTTGATATGTCTAATGTCACTAATGTTATCAAAGATGTTAGGGAAGTTAATAAAGAGTCGCTAATTGTTATTAAATCAACTTGTTATATTGGTTATACGGAAACACTTAATGATAGAAACGTTATCTTTTCTCCAGAATTTTTAAGAGAAGGAAAAGCACTACATGATAATTTATTCCCATCTCGAATTATTATTGGTGGTAATAAAAATGAAAAGACTGAAAAATTTGCTTCTTTATTAATTAAGGCAAGTAAAAATAATCCTCAAATTTTATATATGTCTAGTAAAGAAGCTGAAGCGGTTAAGTTATTTTCTAATGCCTATTTAGCAATGCGTGTTAGTTATTTTAATGAATTAGATAGCTTTGCTATTAAACATAACATGAACACAAATAACATTATTGATGGAGTGTCGTTAGATCCTAGAATTGGAGATTATTATAATAATCCTTCCTTTGGTTATGGGGGATATTGTCTCCCTAAAGATACTTCTCAATTAGAATCTCAATTTATCGATGTTATTAATAATGATTTAATTACCTCAATTACCAAAAGTAATGAATCCAGAAAAGATATGATTGTTAAAGATATTATTAATAAACTTGGTGAACCGTTAAATAACAAAACCGTGGGTGTTTATTCATTATTATCTAAAGTAGGCACCGACAGCGTTCGCCGCTCTGCGATTTATGGAATTATAGACGAACTAAGAGAAAAAGGAGTTAACATCCTTATTTATAAGGATATGTCTTTTGAAGAGTTTATCAATAATAGCGATTTAATCCTCGCTAACAGATATTCTGTTGAGTTGGAAAAAGTCAAAGAAAAAGTCTACACGCGAGACTTATTCAATAGAGATTAGTTTATTTATTCTTCATCTTCTTTTGGAGTTGAAGATTTCTTATTTTTATATTTGAGTTCGAGATAATCGATTAAGTAAGCAAGAGAAATAGACACTGCAATCATCGCAAACACTAATCCGATAGTGATTCCAACTATATTAGACATAGGAACGTTATTGTTTATTTCACCTTTATCTGTGATATAGAAAATGTATGTAGCGAGTAAAGAGACTAATCCACCAGCGATATCAAAGATAATGCTATAAACAAATAAACGATCTTTGATTCCTCTTTCTTTAAAGTAGTCTACAAATACATATGTATTTAAGAACACACCAACGAAAGCACAAACAAAGAAAAGAGATGCAATAGTTTTACCAATCATCGCATTACAGTAACCGACTGACATAGCAAAGCCAAACAAGAATGAAGACACCACTAAGAATATGAAGTGGTATTTATTCTTTTTAATGTTTTTAAGATCAACAACAATATATTGCTTGAGTTGAGACTCTTTTTTCTCTTTGACCGCTTTTCCTTTCTTTTCCTTTTTTGAGAATAAAGTAGTGAAGAAATTCTTCTTCTCTTTTTTATCTTCTTGAGTCTTATTCACCACTACTTGAGGTTCGTTATTAACGACTTGTTCTTGAACAGGCTCTTCAAGAGTCTTGAATTCTAAACCGGCAGGTTCGTTAGTGCTTGCTACACTTGGAGCGGCTTCATTTATTTCTTCAACTTCTTCTTTAGCTACTACTAAATCTTCTTCAAATGGTATGTCTTTATCAGCATAAAAGAACTGTGTTTCACTAAATTCAAGTTCATTAACAACGTCCACTAGTTCATTTTTAAATAGAGGGATTCCGTTTTTTGCTTGGTATAAATAGAATAGTGGATTATATTCTTTTGCTATTTTTAATAGAGCTTTAGTTTTCTCTTTAGCACTATTAACATCCACCACTCTCATATATTTAAGTTCAGCGATTTTGTTAATGATCTCATCTTTATTAAAGTTTTCTAATAGATAAACAAAATATAAAGATGAAGAATCTTTGATATTAACTTGTAAAACAAATGTTTTACTGAATGAAACTGGTTCCTCTTCTCCAATAGAAAAAGACTGATTGGTGTAATCTTCTCTTTTGATAAATTCTTTAAAAGGAGAAGGAATAGCAGTCAATAAAACTTGTTTATCAGCAAACTCTTTTGTCTCGCAGTTATCTTTAAAAAGCTTCATATCTAGTTATTTTAAACGAAACACGCTTATTTGTAATCAATTATTAACTCGTTATTATTGAATAATATTTTAGAGAAACACGCGCGACGATTCGCGGATGGGTGATTGACGTCTGTATGTACGTGATACGCAGTCATTAATTCTTTGTTTTCGTTATAGAAAAATGAGTTATGTCCTGTTCCTGAGGTAACACCAGTTATTCTTTTTAATATTGGACCGCGTTCATCTTTAATATATGGTCCTAATATTTCCTTACTTTTAGCTAAACCTATTGAGTAGTTAGGATTCATAAAATGATGTGTAGAGTATGTTATAAAATAGTAGCCATCATGATATATCATGCTTGGTCCTTCATTCCATCTATATGCATCGTTTTTATCATATTCCCAAGAAACATCAGGAGTTAAAAGAAGTTTTGGTTCACCAATAGTGTTACTAAGTGATTCGTCTAATTCAATGATATATGTTTGTGATGTATGAACTCCATCGATTACATTTTTGGAACAATCCATAACAAATAAAAGATATATTTTTCTACTTTTATCAATGAATGGTGAAGCGTCAATACTCGCCCATGGTAAAAGTGGTTTATTAATATCAATATCAATATAAGGACCAGTTATTTTCTGTGATTTTGCAACTTGTATGTGAAGTATTCCGTCATTACCTTTTGCAGAATAAAACATAAAATATTCATTATTATATTTGATGATTTCTGGGGCCCAAAAATCCGCAACGCCAAAGGAATCTTCTTTTTTAAGTATTATTACAGGATTTTCGTTAAATTGATCTAATGACCTACCTATATAGCAACTAAATGCCTCACCCCTATAGCCGGTTCCAAACATATAGTAATACCCATCTTCATAAAATACGAAAGGGTCACCTATATTTGTGATATTAGAAAATAAAGTTCCACCGATACGTTTTGAATTCATTCATCGGTATTTTACAACAATTTGATATAGCATTTTAAACATTATCGTTAATGGTTTGAAGATAGAACAGCCACTATAATAGAATGATTGTGTTGTTGAGGTGTATATATGAAATCTGTTAATCCAGAAGTATTATCTTATCCACGTCCTTTATTTAGGCGCGATTCATATATTGATTTGAATGGGGAATGGGATTTTTATTTAGAAGATTATCCAATAGTAGAAAGGCTTCCAAGATATATCGAATTTCCTAAAGAACATAAGAAGATTATTGTTCCGTTTTGTTATCAATCTGAAGGAAGCGGCATTAACGATAAAACTAGATACGATGAAGTGTGGTATCAAAAAGAATTTATATTCGACCACAAAGAAAACGAAAGAGTAATTATTCATATTGGAGCAGCGGATTATCACACCTATGTTTATGTAAATTCTAAATTTGTTGGTGAGCATAAAGGTGGATACACTGCTTTTAGTTTTGATATCACCGATTTTTTAATTGAAAACAAAGCTAAGATCACCATTAGATGCGTTGATACTTATGATGTCCATCAACCAAGAGGAAAACAAAAATGGAAAAACGAAAATTTTGGTTGCTGGTATCAAGAAGTGACAGGAATATGGAAGCCTGTATGGGCTGAAATAGTACCAACTAACTATTTAACAGAATTAAAAATAACTCCAAAAAAAGATGGATATGTTGATTTTGAATTAGGAGTAAATAATGTAAAATATGGCGGTTCTTGCTCTTTATTGATCTCATTTAATGGAAAGAGAGTGGGATATCAAGAGGCAACATTTAATAATGGTAAGTTAGTCGCACATACTAAAATTGATGAAATACATTATTGGGATTTAGATAATCCATATCTATATGATGTTCGTATTACTTTATCTGATGGAGATGTTGTTACTTCTCAATTTGGATATCGATTTATATCAACTGATAAAGGTCAAATATTACTCAATGACAAACCATGCTTTATGCGATTAACGCTTGAACAGGGTTATTATCCGACAGGAATATATACTTTTAAAAACGTTCAAGAGATGATTGACGAAATCAATCTTATCGTTGATTGCGGTTTTAATGGATTTAGAATGCACCAAAAAGTTGAAGATGAAAGATTCTATTATTTATGTGATTTATTAGGTTTAATTGTTTGGAGCGAAATGCCTAGTTGCTATGACTATAGTCTTGAAACAAAAGATAACGTAATTCGTGAATGGAAAGAAGTTATAAGAGAGCATTATAATCACCCATCGATTATGGTTTGGACACCATTAAATGAATCATGGGGTGTTCCAGGTATTAGGATTAATAAAGAACAACAAGAATTCGCTGATGAGTTATATCGATTAACAAAAGAATATGATAAGACGCGATTAGTAGTTTCTAATGATGGTTGGCATCAATGTAAAACCGACTTAATTACAATGCACAACTATAATCAAAATCCAGAAGAGTTTAAAAAAACACTCGTGGATGATGTCATGAATATTGTTAATGAGAATAAATTGATCGATATTCATAATACGTTTAGGCCATTAGCTAATGGTTATAAATATGAAGGACAACCAATCTTGATTGATGAATTCTGCGGCATTGGTTTTAATATCGACAAAATTAATGATGGGTGGGGCTACGGCGATCAAGTTAGAAACGAAAAAGAGTTTTTAGAAAGATATGACGGTTTAGTAAAAGCCGCAACTCAATCAAAAAATATTGCCGGATGGTGTATGACGCAGATTACTGATGTGTATCAAGAAATAAACGGCTTAGTTAATTTTGATCGCTCGTTAAAATTTAATATAGATGAAATAAATAAAATAAATACTCAAAAAAGATAAAAAAAGATATTTACATTATCGATAATGTTATTAATAATGTAATTGTGAGAGCGAATATTGTTACACAAAAAGATATAGCAGATGCTTTAAATGTGTCTGTAAACACTGTGTCCCACGCTTTAAGGGGATTACCAGATATATCTCAGTCTTTGACTGAGAAAATTAGGAATACTGCTCGCGAAATGGGTTATATTCCTAATTCAATGGCGATCAAATTAAAGACTGGAAGCACAAAAACAATCGCCTTAGTCTACGACAATCTTGTGAATCCATTTTTCACAATTATGGCGAGTAAAATTTTTACGTTCATTAAAGAAAAAGGCTATGATACAGTCATTTTCCCATGCACAAATTATTTTGAAATTGAACATTCCACATTAAACGAACTTCTTGAGCTTCATGTTGATGGCATTCTTTCTTTTTTAGATATTGGAGAAAGTATTGTTAACACCAATGCGTTTAAGGCGTTCCCAACCGTTATAGTTGGAAGATTATCAAAACACAATATTACTTCGATATATACTGATGATTTTGAAGGTGGGAGAATAATTGGTCGATATTTTAAAGAAAAAGGATATAAAAAAATTTTATATGCCGGTCCTGAATTAATTGAAGAATCTTCGAAAAGATTCAACGGAATCAAAGAAGTGTATAATAGTGATATATCAAAATATCAATTCCGAGAGGGAAGTGATATCTCTAAATTTGTAGAATTTGTTAGCATCAATAAGATTGAAGCGGTTTTCGCATTTAATGATGTTTTGGCAAATTTAATAAAACAAGCAGTAGCCCATTTAGGGGTTGAAGTTGCTGGGTATGATTACTTACATGGTCAATTACCATTTGTTAACGACACGGATTCAATTAGCTATGATTTCGATAAAATTGCAGAACTTTCTGTTAATTCGTTATTTGAAATAATTGATAATCCTGAAATTCAAAAACAACAAATTAAAGTCCCTGTTTATTTACACAAGGAAGGAGAAAAAACTTTATGAGATTCAAAAAATTATTCTTAGTTCCTGCTTTAGCAGCATTACTAATGACATCATGTGGAAGTGATCCAGCCGCTGGAAAATCCAAGATTCGTTTCTGGGGTTGGGGCGACAAAGTTGAAATCGAAGTATTCAAAAACTTGGTTAGAAACTATAACGCCACTAATACTGATGGAATTTATGTTGAATATGACGTTAGACCATCGAGCGGTTATGTCGATACCATGGATAAACTTTTAAACCAAAGCAAAGCTCCTGAAATTTTCTATGTTGGTGATGGAGATATTAAAAGATGGGCTACTTATGGTTATCTTGAAGACATTACCCCATATGTTAATAATAGTGAAATTATTGATTTAGATGACATTTGGGAAGAAGGAGTTAATAGATATCGTTATGATGTTGCTACCAAAACTAGCACAGAGTCCGCTCCTTTATATTGCTTACCAAAAGATATCGGGCCTACTGTTATTTATTACAATGTTGATGCCTTTAAAGCTGTTGGTATCGAAATCATTTCTAAACCTGCTAACGAATGTAGCGAAGAAGAAAGACATGGATTCTATAAAAATAGCGAAAATAAATTAGTTTTTAATAACCGCATTTCAATGACAACCGAAGAAGAGGTTGCCTTAGCAAAAGAGTTAACACAATCTTATAATTCCAATTCTATAACAAAATATGGATACTACACTGAGTGGTGGTTTAATTATGTTTGGTCAGTTGGTGGCGATTGTTTATCTAGAGATCCAGATGGAACATTACATTGGACATTAGGAGATGAAACTCAAAACGGTACAACAAAGAATCCTCTTCCAAGCAATCGTGAAATGTTCCAACATTTTATCGATTTATCTGATTCTTCATCGCCTAATGCATTAAAAATTATGCCAAACCCATCTAGACTTAGTTCTGATAAAAAGCTTTTTGCGTTTAAAAATGGCGAAATTGCGATGCTTGTCGGATTAAGAGCTCACGTACCTGAATTAAGAAAATCTTGTACTTTTGATTGGGACGTTGCTCCTTTATCTCACTATGAAGGCGGAAAACTCGCTGGACATAGCGGTTCTATGGGATTTGGTATTTCTAGCAAAGCCAGCCAAGATAAGAAAAACGCTGCCTTTAAGTTTATGGAATATTTAGCCGGTCCTGAAGGACAAAGAGCAACTGCTCTTAGTGGTTTTAATCTTCCAAACCAAAAGAGTATTGCGAGAACCGAAGATTTCTTGCAAACAAATTTAAAACCTAAAAACTCAATCGTCTTCGTTGAAGCTGCTGAATATCAAACCGAAGGTGACTGGGCGTATTTAAAAGACAATAAATGGATTGATGACTGGGCAAGAGACTTAAATGGTCCTGTTCTTGATGGAACTATGAGTCTTCAGGACTTCTTTAACAAATGGCAAGGCCCTACTGATGCTTTCCTTAACGATCCAGAAAACGGATATAGACAACAGAATTTATGAGATTGGAATTAAGCAAAGAAAATAGAGATCCAAAATCAAAAGTTCATTCGAGAGCTTTTGAAAATACCTATGGATTTCTCACTGCGGTTATTCCATTATTGGGATTCGTAATTTTTGGTGTTACTCCAATTATTATTTCAACAATCCAATCTTTTACCAACTATGCAGGAGCAGGATCACCTTACGATTTAGCTAATACTGTATTTGTTGGATTCGCTAAATATTCAAAAGTTTTACACGATAAAGTTTTCTGGCAAGCAGTTGGAACCTCTTTCTTAAACTGTTTAGTCACACCGTTTTGTATGGCGTTTGGTTTAATAATTGCTTTACTTGTAAGCAACACAAAATTATTCGGACGTAATTTTTATAAAGCATTATTCTTTATTCCTTATGTCTGTTCAGTTGTTGCTAGCTGTTTAATTTGGGTTTGCTTACTTGAAGACGGCGGATTCTTAAATCAATTATTTACGAAGATTGGTTGGACATGGGTTGACTTAAATAACCCAAAATTTGTTATGCCTCTGATGATTTTCTTAGGAGTGTGGAGCGGAGTTGGCTTCTCAGTCATTATGTATACCGCTGCACTTACTAATACAGATAATGGCACTATCGAAGCTGCAAAAATTGATGGTGCGAATAAGTGGCAACAATTTTGGCATGTTACCTTCCCAAGTATTATGCCAGTCACATTCTTCTTATTAGTTACTGGCATTATTGGTAACTTACAAGACTTCACAAGATTCTCCCTAGTTGGTGATTACTATAAGGCTAACGGTTCATATGTCACTATGGCTTATTACTTATATCACTATATGGATAGCGATATGTTAGATCTTGGTCTCGCATGTGCTGCTAGCTGGATTTTGGCTCTCATTGTTATGATTGTGACAGTCACACAGTTTATCGTTAATCGAAAACAGGGAGATACAACAAAATAATATGAGAGTGGAATATATTAAGCGCGATGTCGCTAGAAAAACATTTAACACTAACAAAAAAGAAATTCTCTTTTCTCGTATTGTTTCTTATGTTGTTTTAACATTCCTTGGTTTAATCGTGATTTTCCCATTTGTGATGATGATTATCTCATCATTAACTGTTGGAGGATCATATGCGGTTGGTAAAGGTGAGTTCTCCTTTATTGGATATAAAGACATTTTTACTTCTGTTGTCGCTATTGACACAAATACGGATGTCCCATATCTAGTTACTGGACTTAAAAATACTTTACTTATTACTGTCCCATCTACATTATTAGGTCTATTTGTTTCTGCCTTTTCTGCTTATGCGTTTGCAAAGATTAAATTCAAAGGTAGAAATGTTGTTTTCTTCATAATGTTATTAACTATGATGATTCCTGGTTCATTATTCTTTGTTCCAAGTTTCATTATCTATAGTCATTTAGATTTAGTTGACACATTTTTCCCATTGATTGTCCCTGGATCGTTTGGTTCTGCTATGTGTGTGTTCTTCCTTAGACAAGCATTCATGGCTATTCCTGATGATTATATTGAAGCCGCTAAATTAGATGGTATTGGACACTTCAGAATTTTCTGGAAAATTGTCGTCCCTCTCAGTGCTCCTGCATTAATCTCTCAAGGATTATTAGGCTTCGTTGGTGGATATAATGATTATCTTGGACCATTGCTCTATTTACACGATCCAAAGAGATATACATTGCAGATTGCTTTACAACTTATTCATACACAATCTTCAACTGGTGATAATCAAATGTTTTTAGCAGCAACTGTCGTTTCATTATTGCCAACAATTTTAATATTCTTATTTGCTCAAAAGTATTTCATCAAGGGCCTCACTAATAGCGGTATTAAGTAACGGAGGAAACAAATGCAAAAGAAAGGCTTATTACTTTTATTAACAGCAGCGCTTGCTTCTTGTGGAAATAGCGTAGTTCAAATTCCTTTTGGTTACGAACTTGAAGAAAAAAACTATAACAAGAATCTTTGGTATAGAAATGATTTAGAGCAACACTGCGCTGACCCAAGTGTTATTTTCTGTGAAGAAGATAATTATTATTACATGTATATGACTTCCGATGATCTCGGTGGTTCTGGTTTTAACGTCTATCGTTCAAAGCAACTGAACTATTGGGAAAATCTTGGTCCAGCTTATTTACCAGACCCATATTCATGGGCGATTACAAGATTATGGGCCCCTAACGCAATAAAAATAGGAGATACATATTATCTTTATTATTCTGCCTATAATCACACTACTAGAAGAAACGGAATTTCCGTTGCTACAAGTAAAACACCTTATGGTCCATTTCATGAATACGAAGGCGTTGACCATTATGGAAATACAATCACTAGAGGAGACCAAATCTTTGAATTTGGGTTTTCCGCAATTGATGCTGCTCCATTTAAAGACGATAATGGTGACCTTTATTTATATTACGCGAGAGATCAAGTTAATGGAGTTTCCGAATCTTGGGGTGTGAAATTAATAGATCCTGTAACTGCTGACTATAGCACTAATACACGTTTAACTACTCCAGGTAAATCATCTCTAGATAAAACTAGTTATGATTTAACTTGGGAAATTAAGACTATTGGTGGTAAATGGAATGAAGCTCCATTTATGATTAAACTTGGAAACAAGTATTACTTAACTTATAGCGCCAATTACTTTGGTGTTGTTGAATATTCTGTTGGTTACGCAGTTGGTGATTCTCCTCTAGGAACCTTTGTAAAACCTCATTCTTACGCAACTGAAAATTTATTGCTCGGTGTAGACCCGAATGATCAAAGCGGAAGTTGGGATTTTATGGCTGGCCCCGGCCACCACTGTTTCTTCTATGCTGGTGATGAATTAATGATTGGTTATCACGCTCATACAGATAGATTATTTGCGAACTCTTTGAGAGCTTTTGCATTAGATTCTGTTGCTCTTAAGGGTGAGAAACTTTATGTTAACGGACCAACATATTCACTTCGTCCACTACCTAAATCTGTTAGTGGATTTGGAAATGTCGCTAAGGACGCTACTATTACTACCGATACTTTAAATGATGAAGAATTGCTCATCGATGATGTAATTCCAATGCACATGTTTAATCAAGAGCAAGTAGAATTACAAGCACAATTTGAAGCAGGTAGTCACACTATTACACTTGATCTTGAAACTGAAAAAGAAGTGACCGCTGTTGCGATTTATAATTCCTTAGATTATGAAACCGCTGTCTTTTCTATCGATAGTGTTTCTATTGATGGATTTGGAAATGCAACTAACGTCCCACTCAATCAAATGTATGTTGGCAGCGAATGGGAAGATCCAGAATATCTTAGACCAGGTTCACCATTCATTATTGAATTTACACCTACAAGAACTAATAAGATAACAATCACTGTTGGAGCAAATCACGATTTCGCTCTTTCAGAAATCGTTGTATTAGGGAGGTAAATAAGATGAAAAAGAAATTATTTGCGTTACTCCCTGTCGTATTTATGGTTGGCTGTGGAAGTCAACAAGTGGTGTCAACTTATCACTACACTAATCCACAAGAACCACAAGGTGACTATGGCCCTGAAATTGAAAATAGCGTTGTTTTAGATGGATATGCAAATGAATCCTTCTATGATAACGAGCACGTTTATCGCATTGATAATAGAGAAGGGGAAGATAATTATTCTGAAGTAAGATTTGGTTTTGGTGAAAAAGGTTTTTTAGCCTATGCCTATGTTTACGAAAATAAAATCTTTGAAAATAGTGAAAGACATATCTATTACCAAGATAGTTTTGAGCTATATATCAACCCAGGTGTTTATACTGATGTTTTACGTTCTAACTGTGTTCAATTCCGTCTTTCTCCACTTTTAAGAACAGAAACATGGATTGGAATGCATTCACCAATCGATGATTATTCATGGACTTATTACACTGTTCCATTTAGATATGGGACACACGTTGATGGAAAAGTCATTACAAATGAGGCTGAAGAATATGATGATTCTTTCGCACATTCTCAAGGGGTTGGATATGAATTTTATATCCCATATTCATCTTTTGGTCTTGATTATAATCCTCAGGGTTTAGATATTCTTCCTGCTATGGTTACTGCTCACTCAACCGGTGAAGCTGACCATGTATGGAGTTCTTATAATTCTGTTGATATTACTGATTTAAAAAATTACATCACAATCGGAAATCGTGTCTTTAAACCACAAGGCAATAATGTTTTTGACACTGATCGAACATCTTCCGGGTTTGTTCTTGATCATCAATCTGATGAAACTTATCCATATGTAAAGAATTTTGGTCACGGTGATCAATATGCATACTTTAATACTTTTGGAGATATGTATTACGCTAAAACGAGAATAACTTTATATCATCCACTTTTAAATGACCCAGCACCAAAAGTCGGTATTGGTTCAATTAATTCTAACGGAACATCAGTTATGCTTCTTGATCCTCGTCCAGCAAAAGACAATTATGAATGTTTGGTGGTTGATCGAATAGGTGATCAAAATTGGAAATGGAGTGAAGCCCCTATTAGTTGGGCAGGAGCAGAATCATATGATGAACCTATTACATTAGAAGTTGTGAGATATCATAACAATATTACTTATTTCATGCGTGGTATAAAACTCTTTGAGTTGAACGCTAACGCATTAGGAAACGCCAATAGTTATCCAATTTTAATGACAATGGGTTATAGTGCTTTATTTGATAAATGTAGTGTTACCACAAACGAAGAAGATATTCTCAATAAACTCAATATGACTAATCCTTATTTAGATAATACTCTATCTACAAACGGATTTGTTTATGACGCTGACGATGATAGTCTTATTCAAAATGGTAGAACAGATCAGTTTGGTGTCTTTAAAATTTCTTCCACCCACTACACGATGTCTGTTGATATTACCTTTGGTGAAAGAATTAATGACGACCAATGGCCAAAAATCGGTATTGGTGAAATGGGAACAGATGTTTTATGTACATATTTATTTGACCCACTACCAAATAAATCACAATTTAGTTTCATCAATGTTTTCGGTAACGCTAATCCAAACAATAGAGATTGGAGTTGGCCAGGAACTGCGATTGATTGGGTTGGAGAAAAAACATATTCAAGAGTGATTAATCTTAAGATTGTTAGAGAAGGAGCAATCACAAAACTATATATGGATAATACCTTAACTTATACATGTAACAATAGATTTGGTGATAGTCCATCTCACCCAATGCTTATGACAATGAACCATACAGGAACATTCTCTAATATTTCTGTAGTTGATAATGCTCAATAAGGAGGCCTTATATGAAGAAAAAAGAAGATCAAGTTGTTGAAGTAGAAAATGAACAGGAACCTGCTGAAATAGTTGATGAATCTAACATCCGTCAAAACGTAGAAAAAAGTAATGACGATGTTATTGAGAACTATATTGCTTTAATCAACATTAATAAGGTTTATGAAGGCGGAGTACATGCGGTCTATGATTTTAATCTTGAAATTAAAGAAGGCGAATTTGTTGTTTTCGTCGGGCCTTCTGGATGTGGAAAATCAACAACGCTTAGAATGATTGCTGGTATTGAAGAAATCAGTAGCGGTGAACTTTATATAAACGGCTATTATTCAAATGATGTCACCGCAAAAGATAGAAATATTGCGATGGTTTTCCAAAACTATTCTCTCTATCCAAACATGACTGTCTATGACAATATGGCGTTCTCACTCAAAGTGAGGAAGGTTCCAAAAGATGAAATTCATAGAAGAGTGAATGAAGCCGCTCAAATTTTAGGAATTGAAAACCTTCTTAATCGTAAACCAAAAGCTCTTTCTGGTGGACAACGTCAAAGAGTAGCATTAGGAAGAGCGATTGTTAGAGACGCTAACGTATTTTTAATGGATGAACCATTATCTAACTTAGACGCAAAATTAAGAGTGCAAATGAGAAGCGAAATCATTCGCTTACATAATAAATTAAAAACCACAACGATTTATGTTACACACGATCAAACCGAAGCGATGACTATGGCGGATCGTATCGTTGTTATGAAAGATGGATATATTCAACAAATTGGAACTCCAATTGAGATTTATCGCCATCCAGTAAACAAATTCGTAGCAAGTTTCATCGGCTCTCCTGCAATGAACTTTGTTCCTGCTAAATATTCAAAAGGCAAGCTTTTATTTGACGATGGTAAAGAAATTACCTTATCTAAGGAACTCAAAGCAAAATATGAAGAATATTACGCTAATCCAGAAGTTAAGATTGAAATTTGTTACGGCAAAATAGCGGAAGCAGAAGCAAGAATCAAAGAATATAACGCTTATCAAACTAAACATCGTAAGCTATTTAGAAAGACAAAACTTATCGATATTGAAAATGATGATGAAATCATTAGACTCAAAAAGGCTATAGATTTATTTACTAGAGTTAAAAACGGTGAAGACGTTGAAGTAATTTTTGGAATTAGGCCAGAAGATATCAAGTTAAGTGAAGGAAAATCATCATTTGTTCCTGAGATTAAAATCTCTGAACTTTTAGGCGATTCATATTTCACTCACTTTGATTTCGGAGGAGTTAATGTTGTCGCTAAAATTATGAGCGATGAAATAATTGACTCTAATAGCAAGATTCATCTTGAAATTGATGAAAAGAAAATTCATATCTTTGATCCTTATTTAGAAGATGCAATCGCGTAATTATGAAACTCAATACTAATCAGCACATCCCTCAAGCAGACCCTTACGTTATAAAAGCTAGGAACAAATATTACATGTATGTGACTGGTGAAAAAGGTGTAATGCTTTTTGAAAGCGATAATTTTTCCTTTTGGAAAGAGTTGGGAATTTGTTATAAAAAATTTGGAGAGTTTAATTATTGGGCTCCTTCGGTAATTGAAATTGGTGATAAATATTACATGTATGTTTCATCAATGCCAGAAGGAGAAACCGACACTCATAAAGAGAGAATTCAAGTCGCAGTTTCTTCTTCGCCTAGTGGACCTTTCCATTTTATTAGATTTATAACCCCAGAATTTTCAATTGACCCTCACGTTGTTAAAAGTGGAGATGATTTATATATCTTCTATTCTTTAAACATTTATAAGGCTGATAGAGTCGGTACTGTTGTTGTATTAGATAAGATGTATTCTCCTTTAGAAGTTGTTGGAGAACCTAAAGTTGTTGTTAGACCAACCTTAGATGAAGAGATTTTTATGAAAGATCGCTTCAAAAAAGGTGAGCATTGGCACACTATCGAAGGGCCTTTCTATTATCGTAAAGGTAATTACCATTATCTCTTTTATAGTGGCAATTGTTATCAAAACGAAAATTACTTTGTTGGTTACGCAGTGGCTTATGGTGATACTGATGACTTATTGTCTTTGGACTTTAAGAAATATCCAAGCGACAATGTTTACAGTCCTCTATTAAGAAAGAACGAATTTGAAGAAGGAACGGGACATAATTCCGTTTTAGATGTGGGTGATAAAACCTACTTAATATATCATGGACGAGATTACAATTTAAAAGACAAAGGCGATCAAAGAACTGCACGTTTTTGTGAAATCAAGTTTGATAAAGAAATAATAAAAATAGAAAAGAGATAGGGCTATGAAAAAACTAACTGTACTTGTTTTAGCATCATTAGGAGCATTGGCTTTAGCTAGCTGTGGAAATGCACAAACACCTCCGGTAAAAGACACTTTTACTGTTATGTTTAACACTCACGGTGGATCACCTGTTGCTACTATGAACGATGTTAAGGTCATTGAAACTTCTCCAGTCACTACTAGAGATGGATATGACTTTGAAGGATGGTATTTAAGTGCTTCTTATGTTTCTAGTGAGAAAGTTACTTTCCCTTATACGGTAACTACAGATATCATGCTTCACGCAAATTGGACAGTATCTACATACTTAGTCCACTTTGAACCTAATGGTGGTACACCAGTTGAAGACATGAGAGTGAGTTCTTTAACTTCTGCTCCAGTAACATCCAGAGATGGATATGATTTCTTAGGTTGGTTTGAAAGCGCAACTGCTGAAAGCCCAATTACTTACCCATACACTGTTACTCATGAAATGACTTTATATGCGAAATGGGAACAAACAACTTATACAGTCGCCTTTGATAGTAAAGGTGGTACTGATGTAGCTACTATGGAGCACGTATTAGTTATTGAAGAAGAACCACAAACTTCTAGAAAGGGTTATGACTTTGATGGTTGGTATACTTCTTTAGAATCCACTAATAAAGTAACATTCCCATATGAAGTTGATCATAATCAAACTCTCGTCGCTAAATGGACAAGAGATGTTACAGTTACTCTTTTAGATGGCGTTGCTGATGAAGACTATTGGACAAACGAAGTCTTAGCAAGCAAATATACATTAAGTATTAATGACTACTATTACACCGATATTATGGGTGTTGTTGACGCCGTTGGTGTTCATATCTTTGCTGAACAACACGTTCAAAACGTCAAACACGTTAATGATACTGAATGGTGGAATAATGATAATATCGAATTCAGATTTGGTAGTGGACTTGAACACATTAGACCAATGAACGCCTTACCACAAAAGTGGATCTCCACAATGGCAGGTGGTAACGCTAACATGACTAACTACTTTGTTAGTGGATATGAAGTCAATCCAAATACTGGATTAAACGATGTTAAATACGAAATTCTTCTTACTTATGAAGAACTCGGATTAAGACAAGAAGACCCAGTCATCTTTACCGCTGGTGTTAGCTATGTTAACAACCAATGGGTCGCTGGAGAAGAATGGGATTGTGGTACACAAGATTTATTTAAGATTCATATGTTTGGATTAAATGGTATTCAATTATTTGATTACGATTTCTATGATGACAAAGCATTATCTATCTTAGATAATCCAATTACCGCTGAATGGGATAAAAATCCTGATCATAACTGGAATTCTAACGTTTTTAACGCTCATATGGACGGAAGTGCTTCTTGGGCAGTTGTCTTAGATATGAATTCCGTTGCTGATAGTACCAAGAAAGATAACGATATCGGCGCTGGTATCGTTGGTGAAGTTTATTCCCCAAGCTGGGCTAATGGTGGATGGACATTCAGAAAAGACTGGTTTGGTTGGGGCGGATGGCATAATATCGCAAATGCTTACGACTATAACTACACTGCGATTTGTACACACGCGGTTGATGGCGATGACTGGAATAATAGAGTCGCACCACTCGTGATGGATGCACAAAGCTCAATGAATGTTAAAGCATTAATCAACTTCAACGCTGATACAAGCAAGTTAACAGTTAACATGCAATATACATGTAGTGCTGATACTTCTTTTGAAGGAAGAATTATTGATATTAGCTACCAAGTCGATGTTGGACTTTATCGTGGCGAAATGATTATTGGCTTTGGCTATAATTTCTCCAAGATTACAATCAACAGTGCTAGATTAATTCACGGCGCAGTCATTTCGTAAAAACAATTATGAAACAAAGAAGATTATTGGTCCTTGCTTTGTCTTCGGCGTTATTCTTAGCAGGGTGTGGCAATGCCGCACCTTCTGAGCCTGTCGTTGACAGTTTCACTGTGACTTTTAATAGTCATGGTGGATCTACTGTTGCGTCAATGCAAAAGGTCAAAGTAGTTGAGACCGAACCAGAAACAACCAGAAATGGATATAACTTTACTGGTTGGTATGAAAATACCGAATACAGTGAAAGAGTTACTTTTCCATACACAGTTACTAGAGACATCACTCTTCATGCCGGATGGGAAGAAGCAAAATATTTAGTGACATTTGACACTGACGAGGGAACCCCTGTTGATAGTATGACCGTTTCAGTTATTCAAACTGCACCAGTCACCGCTAAAGACGGATATGATTTCTTAGGTTGGTTTACTTCAACCACCTCAGAAACCGCTATTACTTTCCCATACACAGTGGATCATGCACAAACCTTATATGCGCGTTGGAAGAAACAATACAATTTTGACGATGTCGAAATCATGAGTGTTTCTACTTCCTTAGGAACCGCTACCGCATATATGAAAGGTAGTTATGAAGCTAACTACTTACAAGTTATTGTTCGTGTCGTTGATCGAAACGTATTCAATGAATATTCAAATTCAGACGGTTCAGTTAACGGAATGAACGACAACGTGGAGATTTATGTTTCTCCAAGAAACGACCAAGTATATGGTCTTATCGATGGTGAAACCATTAACGTTATTGCAGTTCCTGGAAAGAACTATCAAGCTAAACGTTTCTTTAATTCACCAGACTACAAATATACATTTAACTATAGTTATCCATTCAAGAGTGGATTAACTGTTACCTCAAAGATTTGCAATTCTAGTGATGATGGATTTGATGGATATACAGTTACTTTCCAACTCCCATATTCATTATTCAACTCTACTAGAGATGCGATGATTAACAAAACGTCCGTGTTTTTAGCGATGAGAAACACTGATAAAGGCACATCATCAACTCCTACTGATTATGGTGAATCCAAATTCATGGCGAATGAAATTCGTAATGCTTGGACTCATCCAATTCTTAAAGAGAATGGAGACTTCGAGGTTAGAAAAGTCGACAAGATGCTCATCGGTGATTCATACACTGATAGTGAATTCTTTAAGAAATTAAAAGCCAGTTATACTGGGAAGGGTCTATATGGTAGAGGCATTAGTGGTGCTAAAGCATCAGAATGGCTAAACCAATATTTCCCAAATATCGTTGCCTCTAGACCAGACGATATCATTATCCATATTGGTGTTAATGATATTAACGGAAACTCCGATAAGACTGGTGTTCCAACATTTGCAACACTTAGACAATTGATGGAAAAGATTCATGAATCTCTTCCAACCACTAATATTCACTGGATTACCATAACTGATAACCACTTTGAAGCAGTATATCAAGCTGGTGTTAATCCATTTGAACCTGGATATCATTACTGCAACGAGCAAATGAAAGCCTTAGCAGCGGAAGCAGATTATTTACATATCATCGATTACGCTGCTGCAACCGAAGGACAAATTTCCTTGTTCTTAGATGATGGATTACATCCAAATATGATGGGTTATGACATCATGACAGATTTAATCGATCAAGAGTTCAATATCACTAGATCAAGTGGTACGGTTTTTGGAAAAGCTGGTAAATATGTGACATCCACTGGCTACGATTTATCAAACGATAGCAACCAAATTATTTCCACTAACGGTGACTATAACCAATACGCTTGGGTGAAGAATGAATCACCAAAATCCACCTTCAGTTTTGAAGTTGGAATGAACGCAGTTAGTGTTTCTCATGGTGATTCTTGGCCAAAGATGGGTCTTGTCATCAAGAGTGGTGAAAAAATGCTCTTCTACTTTGTAGATATGCTCGCAGGTATGACAGGTAAATCCGTTGGATATGTCATGCATTACAATATTAGCGGGCACTGGGGAACCGATTTTGATTGGTCAACCTCTCAAGCTTCAAGTAGTTTAGGTATCAACTATACCGGTAATAATTACGTGAATCTTAAAGCCACATATTCTGACGGAAACGTTAAATTATTTGCTGACGGTAATGAAATCTTTACAGTCACTAATCCGTTCAATGGTGGAGATGCATATTTCGGATTATTATCATTCAACACTGCGTTTAGAACAAACAAAGTTGTTGTTTCTTACTAATAGCAGAAAAATAAAGTAGTTTAATATTATTATTAAGGTGTTATAATAAGTATAACTTATTGAGTAACCCTGTCCCTCTCGAAATGAAAAATGTGTCGGGGGGGGGGTAATAATTATTAAATTATTATAGTTTTTCAAGACCCGGGTTATTATCGGCTCTATAAAATCTAACGGGGTTTAACGGGGTCCCCTGAGCCAAACTCCCAAAAACTATAAAATCTAGAGTGGTGTATCCATGTGGTACATCACTTTT
>CADCFC010000007.1 GCA_902800645.1 uncultured Erysipelotrichaceae bacterium | reverse complement strand
CCTAAATTATAAGAGGCCTTTTCTTATCGATAATCCAAAATCTATCAAATTTAACGGGGTATTGTATTTTTTTCACCCCACGTTAGATTTTAGAGAACCTTTGTTTATATAAGAGAATAATTAATTACTTATCTTTAAACATATATTCAAAAGATGCGAATGGATGAGTGGTATCAATTAAGATATCATTCTTCTTTTTTAATATATATCTAGCGGGTAAAGATGGACATTCGTGGATATAACATATCATATCTCCTTTTTTAGGAGCTTTTAAAGGATGAAAGGAAGAATCATCTAAGATATTTATTTCTAATGTATATGAGCCCTTTTTAAGGATTATTTCTTTTCTACTTAATTTCTTAACTTTAGAGAAGTTATATGTACCAAAGCGATATTCTTTATCTTTGTATTTAATTAGACATGTATTTCCTAATATATGGAATAATCCTAAAGGTATATCTGCGATAGCGAGAGTGATACTACTATCGCTTTTAGAAGCGTTGAACCAAAGATATTCTTTAGGGAAGTTTCTTCCTTCATCTCCTTCCATATATCCATCTCCATTATCAAAAGATATGGATTCATTATTTATTAAGAGATTTCCAGAGATATCGTGGTGCATTGAATAGATATTATGTTTACATTCAATTGGAAGATATCTAAAGTAACTCATAATATCTTTATTTGGTTTAGATAGATTTTGATATTTAATTGATCCACTTATCTTTAGATCTTCTTGATTAATGGAGAATTCTATTCCTTCTTTAGATATATTTATTTGACTAGTGTCTTTAAGTAGATACGCTTTATCGCTAGTGATTATTTGGACCATCTTTCCTTCATTAGAAAAGGAATCAATGACTGAAAGAGTGTACCCACTTACTGATTGATGCTTATAGTAGATTCCAAAAAATCTATTCTTTTTCTTATTATTCATATGTTTATGAAGTTAATTTAGATTATTATTAGTCTTCTTACAACTTAAATATAAGAATTTTTCTTTGATTACATCAATATTAATCATATTTTTTGTTAATTAGAATAGATATAAGCTTATAATTGAATTACATATGAAAAAGGCTAAGTTATTTAATTATTTAATTAATCTCAGTTTCTTTTTATATTTCATTATTCTTTTATGTGAAAGACTTTCTAGTGTATCTTTATCTTTTATTCATGGACTAGTGATGTTCTCTAATGGATTTACTGGATATGTATATCTATTAACATTTATATCTATATTCTCCTTTATTGTATTTTTAGTTTTAAAATGTAGAGATAACATTAAATACTTATTTAATCCTAATAAAGAAGGTGTGTCTTACTTCTATTTATGTATCGCTAGTGGATTATTACTATTAAGTGGAATGGTACATACTGAATATACAACTTTAGTAGTCCAGTTTATTTCTTATGGAATATTAATAGTGGGTATTTTACTTAAAATCATTTTAGTGAGCTATGAAAAGAATGAAAGATTTTCTTTATGGCTTTCATTTGCTTTTATTGTTTCTTTCTCTATGGCTATACCAGTGATGTATTATTCATTAATTGAACATCATGTGGTATTCCATGTTCTTGAAGGAGTTGGATCATTTGCTTTAGTAGCGATATTTACGTACTTACTAATATTAATATTCCAAGAATATACCAATATTGTTTCTCTAGGCGTGGTTCTATTGTTAATTGTATTTAACACTCAGATTATTATCATGAGATGGAACGAAGAGATTAATTATTTTGTTTTAATATTCTCTTCTTTAACCATTCTCATTTATTTAATTAATTTGTGTTATTCTTTATTGATTAAAAAAAGAAAGACAGCATAATTATTTATAATTATATTGTTAAAAAAAGTGATAGAAAAATCCAAAAAGATTGGATATATCTATCTTTTTTTATTTCAAAAAACTTGAATGTAGAATAAATAAATTTATATAATAACGGCATATTTTATTCGCTCATACGGGCGAATTTGCGTTATACGCGCGTATACGTATTTACAACAAGTCGAGGTAAAAAATATGAAAAAACATTCAAAATTATTATTACTACCGATATTAAGCGCTCTTTTTACTTTGGGTGTTGCTTCTTGTGGATCAACTCCTAATGGCAATACAGGTGGAGATATTCCTCTTCCAGAAGTAGATGATCCGGATAAAGATATCCCTACAGTAGAATTTGATGAAAGCGATTTTGTTTCACATGGTTCTCTTGGAGGATTTCTAATCGATATTGACGCCCATTTACTTTTAGCGGAGAATCACGATTATTTATGCTCTTTTTCTCCAAGCACCACAAGCGATGGACAAATAACATTTAGAGTCGCTAAGGGGGATTCAATTTCAATCATTGAATCTAATGGAACCGAATTTAAGATACATGGCAAAGCAATCGGAGATAGCGTTCTTCAAATATATGATTCAATGGAGAACTTAGTCTATCGAAATATCATTAGAGTGAGAAAAGCTTATTCTTCTAGCGAAGTGATTAAAGCTTGTTACGACAATGACGTATATCGCGGATATAAGATGTGTGGTAATCACCGTATGACCTTCTTAAATAGTGAAACAGTTAGTAGTGTTCAATTAAGAGGAAATGATGATTATGAACAAAACATTAATCTTATATTCTCTGCGACATATCAAGGATATATCGAGGCAAGTGACTTATATGAATATAGCTGCGAAATAACTGATAATCCAAATGGTTCTCAAACTAAGATCACCTACTTATATATCAATAGCACCGCTAGTGAAATCAAGTCCTTCTATAGAGTAGGAGGGGAAGATCACATATTCTCGATCTTCGTCGCTGCTAAATATGCGAAATATTATCAGAACGGATTCTTATATTAATTAATTGAATTGGAGGTAAATGAATATGAAGAAAGTTAAATTATTATCAGTAGCAGTTCTTCTAGGTGGACTTGTTCTTACCGGATGTGGTAACGCTAATGCACCTACTGATCCTATTTCACCTGTTGATCCAGGTGGAGATCCTGTAACAGAAAAATATACGATTAATGTCTCTGTTCCAGCAGGAGTGGAATATACCTTAAATAAGACTAAGGCCGCTAAAGGTGAAGATGTCACCTTAACCATTACTCGTCTTGAGACTGGTGTTACTATTACTAGTGTTACGATGAACTCTACCGCATTAAGTAGCACTGATGGAGTTACTTATAACTTTAAAATGCCAAATCAAAGTGCGTTTATTAAGATTACTGTCGAAGTTAGTGGTGAAGTGGTGCTAACTGGTGAAGTTGCTGCTAATTTAGTAAAAGAAGGAGAGATCTATGTTGCAAGAAACGTTTCCGTTCCTTTAAGCAGTTCTCCTAGAGCGTTTTTCTCTTATAAAGTTGGAGCATCATCTATTTTAGATAGTAAAGAATTAGATGAAGATAAATGCTTTGCTGATATCACTTTTACTTCGGGAAGTTCATCTACACAGAAATTTAGTATCGCTAGAGGCTTTACTTATGATTTCTATTATGATCCAACCGCTCCTTTACCTTGCTACGTTAAAAGAGTGTCTGTTGATTATTTACCAAACACTGTTAGTGGATTAGAGGCTCTTTTCTCTGGAAGCTATCGTTCTGAATCTACAGTTAACTATGATGATTTAAAAGGTTATACATATAGAGTTACTGATCGTAGTAACCCAGATAATACCTTCAAAACACAAGAAACGATGAAGATGTATGAAGGCAATGTTATGTATAACGTTGTTGAAGATGTTATTGATGATAAGACCTATTACCAATATAAACACTTTGATGAAACTAATATGACATATGAAATCGTTGATACTTTCCCTACTAATAGAGGAAATAACGAAAAATATCGTATCAATAGTGCATCTAATGCAGTAAGCGCTAGATATGATGTCGCTAGTGATAGCGAATATGATTTCAAAAACAATAACGATCCAGGTGAAGTATCTGGAAGAGGTACTTATCCTATTAGAGCAGTTAAACATAGTTTAACTCACGGAGCACACTACGGAAAAGTGTTTGAAGATGAATGGGCGCAAAGCTATCGCTGGGGATTCCCTGAAAGTGGATATTCCATTAAGATCGAATCTGAACAAGATAGTGAAACCAAAGTGATTACCACTAATGTTGATAGCTATATCGTTTATGATCAAAGCGCTTCTACTTATGTCGCTGAAAGACATGAAGCTATTGTTTATGATTTAACTTTAACTTTCACTAGTGATGGAAAACCATTATCAATTGATTACGTTTTAAATTCATATAAACTTGCTGATTGGGATATGACTAATAACGTTCCTAATCCTGGAGCCGAACCAACCTTAGTCAAAAAGATTGAAGGTAGTTTTGAATATGGTGAACCATATAGCGGTGCGCCTACTTTTGATAAGAGTAAATATTTTATCTCCAATATTTCTAATATTCGTTTTTATAATAGTGCGACCGCTAAACCTGATGACGGCAATAGTTATTTACATTATTTAGACCATGTCAATTTATATAAGATGGGAGATAATGATTCTATTCCTTATTTAAAAGAATTTTCTTATTCTCCTCTTACCGCTTTAGATGCATGGCAATTTGGTCCAACTGCCTCAAGTAACACCAATGTCATTAGCAAAGGACAAGGTGATTATTCTTATTCGATGAGTTGTGTTGGTATTGGAGACGCTACAGTTACCTTTGGTAACTACACTAAAAATAGTCCAACATTCAATTTAAATATTAATGTTAGTGCAACCGCTAAATTTAGAAGTGTTTATTTATATTCTAGATGGGGTGAACAGCCATCAGTCGGAGTTGAAACTTCTGAAAGTGCTAAAGTAATGGCGGGAGAAGTAACTTATTTCAAGGTTGCAGTCACACCAGATAAAGCTCCAGTTGTTTATAACGCTCAAAGTGAAGATCCAAGCTTATTAACTATTTCTTCTACTGGAGAAAAACTTGGAATTGATTGTACCGGCGCTAGTAGTATCACTGAAAACAAAACCGTAAGAGTTAAGATTACTTCTGATTGGTTTGATGATCCTAATAAATACGTCATGTTTACTTTCTATATTGTTCCAAGTTCCGCTAATCCAACTGGAACGACATGGAATATGGAAGGTTATGAAGAGCATGCTTCTGTTACATTTACAAGCGAAGCATATACAGGAGAAACAAGTAGTAAATTTACTAATCCTTTAATTGGACACATCGTTGATGATGGATATCAAGATGATGGTACATTCTCTTCTTCGTTAAGCGTTGACTTCTACTATGAATACAAAGGAGGAGAAATTCTTGCAAGAGTGACAAGAATCAGCATTACGCCTAACACTAGTGGTTGGGCGACTGATCCTAGCTATTGGGATATCGCATTCTGCGCGGATTTCATCACAGGAAAACTCGGTGTCTATTTAGCAGAATGGGAATACGATTCTGATATTGAAGATCGTGTATGGTATCCAATCTATGGCGAAGCTGAAGATGGCGAGCCATATAGCTACACTTCATTTGTAAAACAAGCTTAAAAATGAAATTTAATATTAAAGTATTAACTTTAATTGGTGTGCTACTAATTAGTGGCTGCCAAAAAAATACTGAATCACCTGTTGTAGAAGTCAATTCATTAAAAGATGGTCTTATTGTTTTAAATAGAAGCAAGAATTACACATTAGAAACCGAACATGCTTCTTATGGTAGAGTCTCATATATATTCTTAGAGAACTCTATCGGTGTGAATATGAGCAAAAGACCAAGTGGTTTACAGGCTTATATCAAAGACAGTAATGGAATATATCCGCTTAATTACGAGAGCGGACTTAAATCCGGAGAATATTGTCTCAATAGTCTAGGAAACAAAATCACTGATTTATATAGTGGAGAGGTGATGTCCACTATGTATAACATAGAAACTGATTATGTTAATAGTATTAGCGATTCGCTTACTTCAATATCTTTCTCTAAGAAAGATTACAAGATGAAACTATTAACCACTCTCGGTTTCTCTAGTAGTGTCTATCTCGATGTTGAATCGATGGGTGCTACTTACATTAACGGATCAGTTAACTTTGTGATTAAGATGACTGGAAATAAGAATTACACTTATCGACTCACAAATGTTAATAAGAGTAAGTTTTCTGAAGTTGATACCTTCCTCGCTAACGGGGGAATGGCAAAAGATTTAGAAGCTTCTCTAGGGAAAGCGCGTTCCCTAATTCGCAGCAATAACTTCACTAGAGATATTTATGATTTCTCTACCGAATCTTATAGCGGTATTGAAGTGTTCACAAATAAATATTTCTATAGTCGGATGAATAATAGTGAATCTGGTTCTGGCGCGATGGTAGTTAACGCTAAAGCTAATGAATATCACTCAAACGACATGAATGGATGTTATTTCTTCCAAGCTGGTGGAGATTTATCAGATCCTGAAAACTATACCTTCGGTATAGCGAGTAATACTCCGATTTATCCTAAGGCTAATATCGTTGAATATTATCATTATCCAACTTATCTCAAAATTTTAGATAATATGCAGTTTGTTAATGAAGGTGCATATTCATCTACTGGTTATACCTATACTGGTACTCCATATTATTTCAACAATTCTAAATACGTTTTAGATTTTGTGAGTAATTTCTCAATTGATCAAGCATATGACACAAGTACTTATGTTCCTGAAGCGGTTGGGATTGACATTAATATCGGTGCTAGTGATAGTGAATCCTCTATTACCTTTATATATTACTTCACGTATGGGTCTACATACGCGATGCCAATCCCTTTAAGAAGTTTTGGAAGTAGTAATTATTCAGTATTAGACGCAATTCATTATCTATATAACCAATAAGAAGAAAAGGAGTTAAAACTTATGAAAAAAATCACAAGATCACTCTTATTAACTGCTACATTATTCTCTTTAGTAGCGTGTGGAACACCTGAAAGTAACGTTAATAGTACTAATAACGATTACCTTCCAGGAGCTAACCACGAACCAAGTACTGGTAACTACGACATCACTTACACTAAAGATGACGCTGTTACTATTACTGGTCCTAGTAGCGCAACTAAAGGTAGTAAAGTGACATTCACCATTTCATACGATAGCAGTGTCTATACTATTAATAGTGTTACAGTTAATAACGAACTTCCATTTTCAGAAGGAAACAACAAATTTACCTTTAAGATGCCTGAAGAAGCGGTATCGGTAAGAGTAACAGGTAAATATAATGATCCTACACATGGAAAAGTGAAAATCAATAACGTCAACAAAGATAAAGGTGTTGTTCTTTTTGGAGCTGATGAATATGTCGCTCCAGGAGAAACAGTAAGATTCCAAATTAAATTTGCTTATAATTCACCTTATTCATTTACTGGAAAAGTCTCAATTACTAAAGGCGATGATCCGGTAGATGTAAGTTTTACTAATAACGAATATAGTTTTGTTATGCCAAATGAAGAAGTTAGTGTTGATGTAGAACTTGAAGCTAACTTATATCGTTTAACTATTGGAAGTAGCGAAAAAAACGCAAACTTTGCTTCTTCTCCATTTGCCACTAAAGTTACTACTACTGATGAATTCACTAACGTTACTGGTGAATCATTTGGCTCTTACTATTATGGACGCGACTATACTACTTATCACGTTCCATATGGACAAGAAATTAGAGTCAAAGTAAGAAAATCTAGTGATCGAGTTTCTAATATGACTGGTGTTAGACTCTCTGGTTCATTTGATTCGGTTATTGAAGTTGATAATCTTACCCCTGTTGTAGACGAAGATTATTATTATGGATATTTCCAAATGCCAGCGGATGATTTTGAAGTCACTGCCTATGGCACGATGAACTATAAAGGAATTGAAGTCATTAATTCCGCTCACTATAATGCGACACTTCAATGTCCAAAGGATGTCGATATTCAAAATGTTGATGAAATCCTTCCAGGAGATGTAATTTACGTAAAGATTTCTTCAGTTGGTGAACCAGGTGAAGATTATGTCTTTAACGGTATTACCGTTAATGGTGTTTCTTCTTATTCTGTTTATACTGATGAAGAAGGTAAGTTATATCACTTCACAATGCCTAATAGAGATGATGTCTCTGTTACAGTTAATGAAAAAGACATGACTAAATATAAAGGCCAACCATTCTTAGGCACTCACTTTGGAGCGAATATTGCATATGAAGGACCTGATAAATCTATTTCTGTGAGTGATAGCCATCAAGTTGTTATTACTGGTGATGGTGAAATTACTAAAGGAACTGGTTATTCCGCTAGTAAATACACAATCGGATCAATCAATCTCTATAACGAAAACTCCTTTGGCGTTATGACTACTACTGATAGTACACCTAAAGATATTGCTTATAGTGGAAAATTCCTCTTTGGCCACTATTCATTCTCTACTGGCTATAGTGGTGGATTTGGTACCGATTGGCATGTTTCTGTTTTAGCAGAAGCGGGCGATACTAAAGCAAATTACAAATTCTATTACCGCACTGTTAAAACTTCTTTCTTAGCAGTTCAAGCATATCGAATTGTTGATAGTGTAGAAACACCTTATGCGAATATGATCTATGACATCGTCAATAAGGAAATATATTCTAACGATGTCACGTTTGAGTTTAGTAATGGTGTAAAAGTCAGCGATGCTTCAGCAGCATATAATGTCATGATTAAAAATCAAGTCATTGCTACTGTTACTGATGGCACTAGCTTTACTAATTTAATACCTCATCCACAAACCATCGTTCCAGTTGGTAGTACCCATTACAGCGTTCAAATTTGTGAACCATCATTCTATGAACCAATTGCTGATTTGACTAGCATTAATGCAGGACAAACTATCGTTGCTGCTTTAACACCTAAAGATATTGGCGATGGTGCAGTTGAAGATGAAAACTTCGAATATGATTCTCTTATCTTTACTGATGAAGAAGGAAATCCAGTAGATGTTGCGGTCAATTTCCTTGAGAAAAACAGATATTATTCTTTCAAAATGCCTAAGACTAATGTCACGATGACTGTTAAAGAGAGAAATCCAAATCCTCTTAAAGATCATGACCTTGTTGGTAATTATATATATAAAAATATTTATAAGACTTCTACCGGATATTCACAAAGCAGTGGCACTGGTTCATCTGGCTACACAATTGATCAAAAAGGCAACTTCAACAAAATGACTAAAACTGTTATTAATGAAGTATCTTCTCAAGAAGGAGATGGCTATGCAACATTTAAAAATGGAAACCAATTCTTCTACGGAAATAAATTTATCGTCGGTGATTATGGACTAGATACAACTAAAGATAAGATTGGTAGCGATCTTGATGTCTTTATTAAAATGCAAGAAGCTACTGATACAAACAATATGTATAAGTTCTATTATTTGATAGTTTATAACGGCTTTATGGCGGTTCAAGTTACAAGAACTGTTAGTGAAGTTGAGAGTATGTATGCTTGTGCATTCTTTGATATTCAAAACAAAGAATTCTATGGTACTGGATTATCGTTTGAATTTACTGGCGATAAAGATAAATTAAGTGAAGCGACTTCATTTATAGTCAAAGTTGGAAGTAACACGATTGGCACTGTAACTGATCGTGTCTACACCAAAGCATAATAGGAGGGTAAAGAAATATGAAAAAGAATAATTTACTCTTTGTAACCACATTAGTGGGTTTATCAATGGGAATTGCTAGTTGTGGAGGAAACGCTCCTGCACCAATCGTAATCCCTGTAGAAAGCATTACTATCAGTGGACCAACCACTGTTGAAAAAGGACAAACAATTACATTAACTGCAACTGTTTCTCCTAGTGATGCAACAAATAAAGAAATTACATGGTCTAGCGAGACTCCTAATTTTGCTAGCGTTAGTGAAGAAGGTGTCGTAACCGCTATTAGTAAAGGAAGTGCAACTATTAAAGCCACATCTAAAGCTGATAGTAAAATCAGTGCTTCTTATACTGTTAGTGTTACTGAAAACTTCTCAATCACTTATCCAAGCGCATTAGAAGTCGAAGGACCAACTAAAGCACAAGAAGGTGAATACGTAGAATTTAGTGTTCTCTCAAATACCGCAATTGAATCCATGAAAGCTAATGGAAATGAATGTGGTAGAAAAGGCGGAAAATACTATTTCTATATGCCAAATCAAGCAGTAACTATAACTTTTACTCCTGCTACACCTTCCCCAGTTAAAGAAAAATATGCGATTACTAATAAATCTGCATCGGTCGCTTCTATTGATGTTGACGAAGCTGAAGTAGGCGCAACTGTAAATGCACATTTATATGTGAATCCAGGTTATATCGCTACTAACGCTAAAGTATATGGAAACATTAGTGCGTTTGACCCAGAAGATCGTACTATCGTTCCTTCTACATTCGCTGATGGCGTATTATCATTCACTATGCCTGATGAAGCTGTTGAAGTGGAAATCAAAACTGAATTAAGAGCGTACACTCTTGACTTTGTTAGTGATCACGAAGATGCGGTTAAACAAGTTAATACCGTCAAAGCTGCTAGTGGAGCGACTATCTATACTGTTGAAGGTAATACTAGACACGTAAGATACGGAACCGCAATAACCATTAATTTATCCTATGGTTCTTATGCGGACGTTGTTAAAGTTAACGGAATGGTCGTTGATGGAGTGACTTATGAAGCGGTTGATGGAAACATTGGCTTCATTATGCCTTATCACTCTGTTGTTGCTACTTTAACTTATGAAAAAGTATATCGCGAATTTGCGTTCGTTAATTCTGAGCATATTACTTTATCAGCTTATGAAAAAGTTGATGACGAATATGTCGCGTTAAGTGATAATAAAGCCGTTTATGGTGATACAGTTTATTTAAAACCAACTATTGCCGAAGGCACTACATTTGAAGTTAACACAATTACTGCAAAATACTCTACTACTAGTGTCACTATTAGTGGACCTAACTCTGATGGATATTATTCATTTGTGATGCCAAAAGCAACTGCTACTCTTAATATTACAGTTACTGAAATGAATCCAAGTAAATACGCTGGCAAAGAATTTGTCGGTCAATATGGTGGAGCAGAATTCTGGAATAATAATGTCTATATCCGTAAAGGTAGTTCTCAACAGATGAGCATTAATTCTGCTGGTATTATTACTAGAGGTAGTTCCACTTATGAAATTGCATCAGTTGATGAAACCAACAAAGTTGCTACCTTAACAAATAACAACGTCTTTGGCTACGCAAGCAATTGGATCTTCCATCATTACAACTTTAGTAGTGACCCAATTACTTCAGATATCTATTTATATTTCAAGGTTGAAGAAGGATTTACTGTTAGTGATTACTTCATCTATTTGATTCAAACAAAAGATAAGAATTACTATGTTGGTCAACTCGAAAGAAGTGGAGTGATGGTTGATGGCATCTTACTTAACGCGAGTGACAATAGTGTCATTACTGGAGTTCAATTTGACTTTATAACCGGCACTAAGATTACTGATTCTGAAGTTAATGTTGATTTAAGTGATGCAAACGGTAATTACATCTGCTCATTTAGTGGTACTAATGGTGCTAATGGAGGAAAATCCAACTTAAAATACTTTGTCCTCGATGGATTACAAGGCACTTATACTGGTAGTGAAGGCGATATCGTCTTAGACGGTAATGGCGGAGCTACAGTTAATGGTGTTGCCTTTAAATACACCGTTAATGAAGGTAACGTAGTTATTAGTGGTGTTTCTGGTGAATTTGTTCATACCTATTTAGTTACATTAGGTGAAGGAACATATACACTTGTTTCTCATGAAGAAGTTCCTTACACCGCCTCAATCTTCTCTGGTTTAACATTTACTGGTACTTACTATGATGGATGGTGGGAAACAAATTCTAAATTATTAATCGTATTTGACGAAGATAGTGGTGATATTTCAGGATATGTCCAATGCGGTGAAGGTTCTTCTGCTCATAAATTTGTGTTTACTGCAACTTATGATGGTTCTACAAACATCTTGTCGATTCATATTTACAAAGATGTTGCTGGAAGTAGTGAAACCACATATGAAAAAGATATTACCGCAACCGTTAGTGATACTAAGATCAAGATCAATGATGACATTGATTCTAGACTTTATACCACTAAAAATGCGGAAGCAACCAATTCAGACTTCCACATCTAATACTTTGTATTAATGGAATAAAACTATGGGCTAGGGTGCAAGACACCCTAGTCCTTTGTTTAAAAAATAGATTAATTCAAATATAATTTCATATATGAAAAGATTAAAACTCGTTTCTTTATTATTTGTAATTCCATTTTCTTTGAGTGGATGTGGTTCATCTCCATCTATTATTGATAATGGATATGTTAAACTCTCTAGAAGTGTTGAGACTTATTATTCTTATGGCCAAAAATTTGCTGGTAGAAAAAGATATTCTCCTTCTAATGGCGAACAAAAGCTTTTAGTAGTGCCAGTTGTTATTAAAGGGTATGAGAGTAACGCGACTAGTGAAAATAAAGAAAAGATAAACAAAGCATTCTTTGGCAATAGTGAGTCTACTGGTTTTGAATCAGTTTCTTCCTATTTTGAGAAGTCATCTTTTTCTAATTTGAAAATTAGTGGAGTAGTGACCGATTGGGTTGATATCAATATGACCCCTAAAGAAATCTATGATAGTAACAACAGTCAATATGTCGACTATGGCACTTTCACCGTTATTAACCGTGTTTATGATGTTTTAAAGGCTAATTCATTTAACTTTTCTGATTACGATTTAAATAATGACGGATATATTGACTCAATATATATGATTTTTTCATGTGAAACACGTATCGCGTTTAGTGATGTAACGAGTAGTGATCCTCTTAATCCATTCTGGGCGATAACTTATGCAGATATTCCAAATATGGATAATCCACATTCTCATAGTAATCCAATTCCTCATATGTATTCTTGGAGTAGCTATGACTTAATGGATAAAGGTAAAGCAATTTCTATTGATATTGACGCGCATACCTATATACATGAATATGGGCATATATTAGGGTTAGAAGATTATTATGATTACGATAACACTCATTCACCTTTAGGATGTTTTGATATGCAAGATTATAACGTTGGTGATCATAACGCTTATTCTAAATATGCGTTTGGTTGGACTACTCCATATTTAGTTACTGGTAACTCTGAGATTACAATTACTCCTTCTTCTTTTTCTGGAGAAAGTATTATCGTTAGAAATCCTAAAACTCCATTTTCTAATTCAGCTTTTGATGAATATTTAATGCTTGAGCTTTTAACTCCTAATGGACTTTGGACTCATGATTCAAATTACCCTTATCCAAACGTTAGTCAAAAAACATTCCAGCTTCCTGGAGTGAGAATGATTCATGTTGATGCAAGATGTAATTCTTCTAAAGGAATTGTCTCTACTTTTAATGATGTTCCTAGTGTTTATCAAATGTGTAGTAACACTCCTAGT
Source organism: uncultured Erysipelotrichaceae bacterium (assembly GCA_902800645.1). Lineage (GTDB taxonomy): Bacteria > Bacillota_I > Bacilli_A > RFN20 > CAG-826 > UBA2450. The sequence continues at coordinate 24,590 of CADCFC010000007.1, read as the reverse complement.
AAGAGCTATGTCCGAGTGAGTGGTAATAAAGCAAAATATGATTTAGTGAATATTATTCCTGCGAATAATTTAACTGGTTATCAAACTAGTGGAACTTATGTCGCTAACGATAACGCTTTATTTAAAACAGGACAAATATTCACGAGTGGTGATTATGAATTCTATTTCTTTAATGGAAAATTCCATAATGGTATTGATTTCCCATATCGCATTACTTTTAAAGAAGTAAACATGAATAAGGCTGTTATCGAATTTGAACTTATTTAATTATGAAAAAGTACCTGGCTTCTTTTTTTAAAGGTATATTAGCAGGCTTAGCAATTGGGTTAGGCGGATTTCTTTATATATTAATGATTCATTACGTAAGTGGTGAACTTGGTAAAGTACTTGGTTCTATTTTATTTGCAGTTGGTTTATTTATTGTGTGTACTTTCTCTTTACATCTATATACTGGAAAGATCGGTGCCATCTATGAAGGAAAACAAAGCAAAGAGTTTTATATATGTTTACCAATCATGCTAATAGGAAACGCACTTGGAGCGTTTTCTCTTGGTTATATATGCTTTGCTATATTTAGAAATACTGAAGTAATGAATACAGTTAATTCAGTATGTTTAAGTAGAACTACTTTATATACATTTAATGATTATTTATCTTTATTCATTAAATCAATGCTTTGTGGTCTTTGTGTCTATTTAGCGGTTAAGGCATTTAACTTAAATAGACTTAAGCCTATTGGAATTATTTTACTTGTTTTATTTGTCTTTATATTTGTCTATTCAGGCTTTCAACACTGCATCGCAAATATGTATTATTTTGGTTTTGGTAATCACATTAATACTTATACATTTATTAACTTATTATTCTGTATATTATTTAACTCTATTGGACCGATATTTGGGGTATTACTAGTTAAGCTTATTAAGGCCATTTAATAAAGGAGAATGATGGCACTTTTAAGAAGTGTTTTTTCTTGTTCTTTTATATTGATTTCAAATTACGAAAAATGTAAAATGAAATCAAATATGAGAATTGAATACGATCCCGAAAAATTAAAATTTGAATATTGCGATTATCGCAGTAATATAAGGCGCTTTGGTAAGCACTTTGCCGAAGAACTCAACGATATGCTTAACTTCATATCTTTTGCAAAGAATGCTTATGACGCATTAAATCGAGTGCATTATAAGATGCACATGTTAAAAGGAGAATTGCAAGGCGCTTATTCTTTGTCTCCTGACAACAAAAAAACGAAATGGAGAGTGATTGCAATTTGCATCAATGATGAGGGTAAAGAAGTAGCGCCTATTGGTAACGAAGCAGAATTTCTAAAAAACATTAAAATCTTTAGACTAAGGAGGATAAGTGATCATTATGAGTGATAGATTTAATAGAGTATGCCATCCTGGCAAATACATAAAAGAAGATTTAGAAGACCTCAATATGTCGATTAAAGAGTTTTCTCTTAGAGCCGGTATCTCTGAAAGAACGCTTTCAGATTTATTAGCCGGTAAAGGGAATATGACTTTTAATATCGCTAAAAAATTAGAAGATTACTTTAATATATCCGCTGAAACTTGGATGGCCTTACAAACTGCTTATGATAATTATTTGTGCGAAGAAGAAAACAATATTGAAAGAGAAAACGATTATAATGCGATTAAGAAATACAAAGCTTATTTAATTGACAATAATTTAATTAACGGAAACGAGTCTAACGAGGAAATGGTCGATTCCGTTAGAAGGAATATATGTGTTAATCAATTGTGCGCCTTATATAATTGTGATTTTGGAGTGGTATATAAAGAACAAAAGAATCAAAAAGGGGATCCTTTCGCAAAGAACTTTTGGATTGCATATGCCTTAACTGAAGCAAGAAAAATTGAAACGCCTCCATTTAATAAAAATGAACTATTTATGAGTATTAAAGAAATTAGAAGACTAACAACTTTATCTCCTAAGGATTTTATTCCTAGATTAAAGGAAATCTTTACTAGATGTGGTATTAGTTTTGTTTATATTCCATATCTAAAGCAAAGCAATATCTATGGGGCTACTAAGTGGCTTTCTAGCGATAAAGTGATGCTTGCTATATCTAATCGAAACGAAAGAGCGGATGTTTTCTGGTTTACATTATTTCACGAAATGGCGCATGTCATATTTGAACATAAACGTTATTATCTATTTCAAGGAGCGGATATTAAAGATGAAAGGGCTGACGCTTTAGCGCAAGACTTCTTAATTGACAATATTAATTATCAAGAATTTGTTAAGCGAAATGTCTTTAGCGAAGCTTCTATATCTATTTTTGCTAAAGAAGAAGGAATCTTACCGATGATTGTTATAGGCCGACTTCAAAAAGATGGATATGTTTCTTATAACAAATCTTTCCCAAATTTGTACGCGAAATACGATGAAGCGGATCTAAGAGATTCATTTAGAAAAGTGCAATAATTGCATTTTTTCTTTTACTTATACATATAAATATATATAATATAAATCGAAAGAGGTGCAAATATGACACTTAAAGAATTACGCAAAAATTGCAAATTAACTCAAAAGGAAGTCTCAAATATTGTTGGAGTTCCTTTAAGAACATATGTTGAATATGAAAATAATGAAAGTGGAGTGGATCAACTTAAACTCGAAGGTATTAAAGATCGCTTAATGGAATTTATGGCGAAAGACACATCAATCTTAAAAGATAAAGTTCTCCTTATTACTGGAGGAACTGGTAGCTTTGGTCATGCGGTTGTTGATCGTTTCTTAAATACCGAAATTAAAGAGATTAGAATTCTTTCTCGTGATGAAAAGAAACAAGATGATATGCGTAAAGCGTATAACAACTCTAAACTTAAATTCTATATTGGAGATGTGAGAAATCTTGATTCGATCATTGACGCTTTTAAAGGAGTTGATTATGTCTTCTCCGCTGCTGCGCTTAAACAAGTTCCTTCTTGTGAATTCTATCCAATGGAAGCGGTGAGAACTAATGTTATCGGTAGTGATAATGTTATTACTGCCTGTGTCCGTAATGGAGTTAAAAAGGCTATCTTCCTTTCTACAGATAAAGCAGCATATCCAATTAATGCGATGGGTATTTCTAAAGCTTTAATGGAAAAGAATGTTATCGCTAGAAGTAGACAACTTCTTCCAGGAGATACAGTGCTTTGTTTAACAAGATACGGAAACGTTATGGCGTCTCGTGGTAGTGTCATCCCTCTATTTTTGAATCAAATTAGTGAAGGTAAACCAATTACTATTACTAATCCAGATATGACGAGATTCATGATGACTTTAGATGACGCGGTTGATTTAGTCCTTTACGCTTTTGAACACGGTGAACAAGGTGACTTATTCGTTCAAAAGGCACCAGCGGCTACAATTGAAACTTTAGCGAAAGCCGTTATTGAATTAACTAATAGTAAAACTGGTATTTCTTATATTGGCACTCGTCACGGTGAGAAATTATATGAAACTTTAGTTACTCAAGAAGAAATGCTTAAGGCAATTGATTTAGGTAACTTCTTCTGTGTTAAAGCTGATAATCGTGACCTTAACTATGACAAATATTTCTCTAAAGGAAATAAGAAACTTAATCTTGGAGAAAGTTATACATCCCATAACACTGGTAGACTTGATGTTAACGGAATGAAAGAACTACTCAAGAAACTTGAACTATTCGGTGGACCAGTGAAACAACACGAATAAAGATATACAATCGTATATAATTATGATAGAATATTGATAGAATTATAGGAGGTCACATAAAATGATTATTAAATCATCTACTTCTTTACGAAATCAATATAATGAAATTTCTGAACTATGCAAATCAACCGGGGAACCTGTTTATTTAACTAAAAACGGTGAAGGAGATTTGGTTGTTCTATCTATCGATGCTTTTGAGAAGCAAAAGAAATTAAACGAAATTGTCAAACAACTTTTAGAAACCGAAATCGCTAGAATTACTGGCGAAAAGACATATTCGCTTGAAGAAGCTATGGCGCTTTGGGAAAAGAATATTAATAAATGATTATGAAAGTAGTTATTTCTAAAAGATTTTTTGATCAAGTTAATGAAGCGGCTATTTTTCTTTCAAACGTATCATATCAAGCCGCTAAAGATTTATTAGAAAATATTTCAGTAACCATTGAGAAAATAAAAATGTTTCCAACTGCATTCCCTAGATTTCTAGGAAATACCATTGCAGGCATTAATTACAGAAAAGCAAATTTGATTAATGGAAGATACGCTGTTATCTATTCATTAAAAGAAGACTATATTTACGTAAATATGTTTATCGACTATAGACAAAACAACAATCGATTATTGGATTTACTTGATTAGTGAGAGGTATGCATTATGTTTAAAAATAACGGAAAACTTAAACTAATGATTATCGTGGGTACACGTCCAGAAATCATTAGATTAGCGGCAGTCATCCATAAATGTAGAGAGTATTTTGATACTCTTCTTGTCCATACTGGACAAAATTATGACTACACCCTTAATGGTATCTTCTTTAAAGATTTAGGAATTAAAGATCCTGATATCTATTTAGATGCGGTTGGAAATGATCTAGGTGAAACGATGGGTAACATCATCGCTAAAAGCTATAAGGTGATGGTAGAAACTAAACCTGATGCAGTTTTAGTTCTTGGAGACACCAATAGCTGCTTAAGTGTTATTGGCGCTAAACGTTTACATCTTCCAATTTTCCATATGGAAGCTGGTAATAGATGTAAAGACGAATGTCTTCCAGAAGAGACTAATAGAAGAATCGTTGATATCATCTCTGATGTTAATCTCGCTTATAGTGAACATGCGAGAAGATATCTCGCTGATTGTGGTCTTCCAAAAGAAAGAACCTATGTCACTGGTTCTCCTATGGCGGAAGTTCTTACCGCTAACTTAAAGAATATTGAAAATAGTAAAGTGCTTGATACTTTAGGATTAAAGAAAGGCAAATATATCTTACTTTCCGCTCATAGAGAAGAGAATATCGACACTGATAAAAATTTCTATTCCTTATTTAATGCGATTAATGCTTTAGCGGAAAAATATGATATGCCTGTTGTTTATAGCTGTCACCCAAGAAGTAGAAAGAAACTTGAGGCGACTGGATTTAAACTCGATAAACGAGTAATAATGCATGAACCATTAGGATTCCATGATTATAACAATTTACAAATGAACGCTTATGCAGTTGTTAGTGATAGCGGCACTCTTCCTGAAGAATCATCTTTCTATGCTTCACTTGGTAAACCAATTGCCGCGGTTTGCATTAGAACTTCTACTGAAAGACCAGAAGCTCTTGATAACGCTTGCTTCGTTTTAGCGGGAATCGATGAAAAGAATTTATTACAGGCTGTTGAAGTCGCTGTTATGAATAAGAGTGGCTGTAAACCTGTTAGAGATTATGTTGACACTAATGTGAGTGATAAAGTTGTTAAACTTATCCAAAGCTATGTTGGTGTCGTTAACAAAATGGTGTGGAGAAAAGAGTAGATGAAAGTACTTGTTACTGGGGCTAAAGGTTTTATTGGTAAACATGTATCAATACTTTTAAAAAGAAATAACCACGAAGTATTTGAATACGATATTGATTCTACCGATGAAGAATTAAGAGATTATATCTCTAATTCTGATTTCATTATCCATTTAGCGGGTATAAATCGTCCATTAACCACTGAAGAGTTTTATAACGGAAACACTAATTTTACAAAGAAACTCGCTGATTTAGTAAAAGAGATAAAACCATCTTCTCCTATTATCATGTCTAGCTCTATTCAAGCTAGTTTAGATAATGATTACGGGAAGAGTAAAAAGATGGGTGAAGATTATCTTTTCTCTAGCGGTTTAACTGTATATATTTATCGACTCGCTAATGTGTTTGGTAAATGGTGTAGACCTAACTATAATAGTGCGGCTGCGACATTTTGCTATAACATTGCTCATAATCTTGATATCACTATTAGAGATAGAGAATATGTCGTTCACTATAACTATGTCGATGATATCGCTGAGTCATTCCTAAAAGTAGTGGAAGAAAAAGAACATAAAGGTAGCAAAGATACATTAAGTGTTTATCCAATTTATGATTGTTCTTTAGGTAAATTAAGCGACCTCTTATATTATTTTAAGAGTGAAATTGAAAGCGATAGGCATCTTCCTATTATCCATGATGAGTTTGAACTCAAGCTATTTAAAACCTTCTGTGCTTATTTAACTGAAGATGGATATAACTATAACTATGCGAAAGATGATCGCGGATGGTTTGAAGAACTATATAAAAGTAAAAAGTGGGGTCAAATAAGCGATAACGTTTCTTATCCTGGAATCACTAAAGGTGGACATTATCATACCTATAAAAAAGAAATCTTTTATACAGTGATTGGATCTTGTGAAGTTAGACAAAGAGATATCAAGACTAATGAGATGATTACTGATATCGTTAGTGGAGATAAACCTAATCCGATTAATATCAGAGTTGGCTACACTCATGAGATTACTAATATTGGAAAAGATTTATCACACACTATTATGTGGATTAGTGAGATTTATAACCCTGACACTCACGATACTTACCGTGAACCAGTAGATAAATAATATTTATTAATAAATATTGAATAATGAGGAACTTTAAGCAGTTCCTCTTTTTCAATCAATGAATATTTATTTACATTGATTGTGTTATAATAAATTTCGATGCAGAGCGAAAATAGTAAAACTATTAAAAATCATATTATTCGTTACGTTATTTATTTAGTCGTTGTTTTAGGTTTGACTGCTTTAGCGTTTTATTTAACAATCGGCAATAAAATCAATTCAATTATTGATGTTCTTAAAAGTGCGAATGTTGGTTATGTTATCGCTATATTAGCGGTAGTAGTAGGAATTATTATTGCCCGCTCAATTGTAATCTTTGTTTTAACTCGTATCTTTGAAAAGAAATATATGTTTCATCGAGCGATTGCAATTGATCAAATTGGTAGTTTATATCGTATGGTCACTCCCGCTGGGGTTGGATCTCACGTAATGGAGACTTATGCCTATAGTAAGCAAGGTGTAAAAGTTAGTAACGCTTTAAGTGTATTAGCATTATATTCAATCATTTATCAAATCGTTTTAATAATTTACGGAATTATCACCATTATTTTAAAAAGAGACTTAATTAGTCAGATTGGTTATATCCCTATTAGTGGGAATTTCGCTATTCCTCTTGTCGCTTTAATTGTTATCGGTTTTACTTTTAACGTTTTAACAATTGGTTTTATTCTTCTTATTTCCTACTGGAATCCTTTCTATAAATTCATTAGAGGTCCAATATATGGATTAATTGGAAAGATGAAATTATTTAAGGATGTTGAAAGTAAAAGAAATTCTTTAGATATTGCAGTGGTTAATTTTAGAAATAACTTAAAGTTATTATTTAAACATATTCCAACTTTAATCATTTCTTTAGTGATGTTTTTTATCTATATCACGATTAGTTATTCTGTTCCTTATATTTGTGGTTTAGCGTTAGGTAATACTTCGATATATGCGAACTTCTGGGATAGTGTACTTCTTTCTAATTTCCATCAGATGGTCACTTGTGTCGTTCCTCTTCCTGGAGGAAGTGTTGTTTCTGAATTATTTTTCCTTAGACTTTTTTATCCAACTAGTGGACCAGTTTTTTATAGCAGCGAACAAATCGCAAGTGCGTCTTTACTACTCTGGAGAGGATTAATGTTTATCTTCCCACTTATTATCTCATTAATATTTGTTTTAATTTATCGACCAAGAAAAGAGGTGAGTAATAGTGACAATCACGAAAATCAAAATCCTCAAGAATAAAGTTAAAGTTTATTTTGATAAAGAGATGTTAGAACTTAGTAAAGAAACTTATCCTAATTTTTATTTATATGTTGGAAAAGACGTATCTAAAAAAGAATTTAATGAAATTAAAGAATATAATAATGTCTCTTCTTTATTAACTTATGCACTTAGAATCAGAAACAAAGTCACCTATAGTGAATTTAAGATGAGAGAAAAGCTCTATAACAAAGGAGCGAATAAAAAAGAAGTTGATAAAGTTATTAAAACACTTAAGAGTTATGACTTGATTGACGATAATGCGTTTACTCTTGATTTAGTTAGTTATTATGATTCCTTAAATTATGGGAAGAATAAGATTATTAGTAAGCTTAAAGAAAAAGGAATATTTGAAGAGAATATTTCTAAACTTAAATTTAGTGAATTAGGCGAGATCAAAAAGGCGAATAATTTACTTCCTAAACTTGAAAAGAAATATGATAAATATAATTATTCTTCTAGGAAGGATCATATCTATAAAGCTTATATTGATTTAGGGTTCTCTAGCGAAATAGCAACTTCACTTTCTAACAAAATAAAAAAGAGTACGCCGAGAGAAGAAAAAGAAAAGCTCAAAAAGGACTATTTAAGAGCGAAAACTCGTTTAATGAGAAAATATAAGGGAAATGAATTAAAAGAGAAATTATATGCCTCTATGTGCCTTAAAGGCTATAAATATAGTGACATTAATGAATTAATGGAGGAAGAAGAATAAATGTTAAAGTTAATTAAAGAATTATTTGATGGGGATCGCCTCATCATCCAGGCTCTTGTTGGACAAGTTTCTCAAGGCACTAATAAGAGTGGCTCACCATATTTAAATGTGGAATTAAGAGATTCTAGTGGAGCGCTTCCTTCAAAGAAATGGGAAGTTGAAGATGAAGACAAAGACATCTTTGTAACTGGTAATATTGTTGAAGTGATGATAGAAGTCATTAAATATAATGATGCGCTTCAAGGAAAGATAATTAATGCGAAACTATTAAATAGTGATGAAATTGATGTTGAACGCTTTATTAAAGCTCCTCCAATTAAAAAAGAAATCTTAATTGAAAGATTTAATAAACTAGTTAACTCAGTTAAAGATAAAGACTGTAAAGCGATATTAGATTACTTTATTAATAAGTTTGGAGAAAAGATTTATGTCTCTCCCGCAGCGAGCTCTGTTCATCATGAATTTTCTAGTGGTTTATTAATGCATTCTGTAGCTCTAGCAGAGCACGCGGATTATTTCTCTCACTATTATCCTGATATTAATCGAGATTTAATTGTTACTGGCGCCTTAATCCATGATTTTGGAAAGATGATTGAGCTAGAAGGTCCTGCTGTCTTCCATTATTCATTAGAAGGCAAACTATTAGGCCATATATCAATTATGTGCGGAGAACTTAGAATAGCCGCAAAAGAGCTTGGTATCACTAGTGAAATACCTCTACTTCTTGAACATATCGTTTTATCTCATCACGGGCAAATGGAATTCGGTTCACCTGTTCTTCCATTAACTAGAGAAGCTTTATTAATCTCGATGATTGATAATCTTGATAGTAAGATGCTAGTGCTAGATAAAGCGTATGAAGAAGTTAAACCCGGTGAATTTACTCAAAAGGTTTATCCACTTGATGGACGAAGCTTCTATAAAATGAAATAACATTTCAAAGTAAATTAAAAGGTGGAAATCAATCCACCTTTTTCAGTTAATCATCATCTTCATCATCATCGTCTTCATCTTCATCTTTACTATGAAGAATATTTTTATCAATTGGTCCAAATATCATATAGAAAGCTGGAATAGTTAAGAATAAAAACCAATAAAATCCAAATCCTGGGAAGTTATGATATAGTCCTAAAAATCCAAGCAAGCAATATATAGCAACGATAAATACAGGATACGCAAACGCACAGATTTTGCGGTTATAGATGGCTTCAAATATTGAATCAAAGGCGATCGCAAATAAGAAGAGTGTCCATCCAGTTTTCCATCCCATTCCTTGATCGGTCCAAAGTAACCCCATAAGGATATATCCGATAATCGCTAAACCCATTAATGAGCCGAGTGGGATGATATGTTTAGAGTGTTCAAATTTCTTTTTATCGACTTTTTGACCTTTGTGGTCAGTCGCGTGAACTTCATGAGAATCGATATCGACATGACTTCCATCTTTATCGTGGATATGGATACCGGTGTGATCGATTCTAACTCCTTCTTCGTTTATTCTTTCTTCATCATCGACCACTTCGCTTTTGATTTCTTCTTCTTTCTTTTCCTCTTTATATGAATTATTAGAGCTAGATGCAGCTGATTCTTCTCTTCCGAGTAGTTCATCTACTGAGACACCTAATATGTCCGCTAAAGAAGATAGAACTAAGATATCTGGAGAAGAGACATCGTTCTCCCATTTGCTTACTGCTTGAGGAGAGATGACGATTCTTTTAGCGATATCTTCTTGAGTCATTCCTTTTTCTTTTCTTATTCTTGATAATCTTTGACCAAATGTTTCATTCATTTTTGTGTCCTCCGTTTTGACGTAATTAATTTAGAATTATTGCAAGTTGAATTGTATAACTAGTCTGTTAATCAACTATTTTTCAACTCAACTAACGGTTTAGTTTAGTTAAAATAGTGGGTTTCTTTCTACTTTTTACGCTCGTTTTGCTTAATTAATGCTAAATTAACGTGACAATAACCTGTTGGATTTTTATCGAGATATTTTTGATGATATTCTTCCGCTAAAAAGAAATTCTCTAATTCTTTTACTTCAATCTTATAATCTTTATTGAGTTCTTGAGCAAAATAAGAGAGGATTATTTCTTTATCTTCTTTATTTATATAATAGACTCCACTTCGATATTGATGGCCTATATCTTCTCCTTGTTTATCTAGTGAATATGGATCAACAAAACGAAGGAAGTGTTCTAATAAAGTTCTTAAAGAAATGATTTTATCATCGTAATTAATTTTTACTGTTTCTGCGTGATCCGCTCTTCCGCTTTTAAGGTCTTCATATTTTGGGTTATTCATTTTCCCGTTAGCGTAACCAACGCAAGTTGAAATAACTCCATTAAGAAGAGAAAAATATTTTTCGACTCCCCAAAAGCAGCCACCTGCTAAATAGATTACTTTTTCCATTAATTATTTAAGATTGTTATGAATTTCTTTAGCGAGAGCAGGAAGGTTCAATTCTCCTTCATTACTCTTCATCTCTAAGATAAAGCCTTCGTTTCCATCATAACGAGGAATAACGTGGACGTGGAAATGCATTACGGTTTGTCCACTTGCTGGATAGCAGTTAGTTAGAATATTAACTCCGCGAGCGCCGAGTAGCTTTATTTCTACTTGACCGATTCTTTGAGCGACATCCATAACTTTATGCATCTCTTCTTGTGGTGTTGTTAAAAAATTATCGTAATGTTTTTTACTAATTACTAAAGCGTGACCTTTACTAACTTGAGAAATATCTAAAAACGCGAGGACATCATCATCTTCGTAGAGTTTATGACATGGAATTTCTCCATCGATGATTTTACAAAAAATGTCTTTTTCCATAATTTACATCTCTCCTTTTATTTAATTGTAGTTTTATATTGAACAGAGTTCAATTGAAAGGATAAAGAAAACCGGATGATTTCTCACCCGGTTAATATCCATTATTGAAAGATATCTGGATAGTTATCTTTGAAGTAGTCGTAGACTTTTTGATCGTGGAAACTTAAGACCATTTTCTTGATCCAGTAGTTTTTGCTTAAGGAAGCATAACTACCAGTTTCAGCGACTTTCTTACTAACTGCGTCGATAACTTCGTTATAGAAGTCATCACCTCTAGTGGTCGCATAGCTTGAATCGCCTTCTTGACCAGTTCTCTTAAGCTTGCTATCTTTGACAGCTTCAACGACGTGAACGATATAGTAGGCACTTCCATCGTCATAGACGATATCATGTCTCTCATCGCTTCCAGTGCTTTGTCCGTCAAATTTGAGGAAGTAGGCTCCGTTAATGGAGGCTAAGAATGTATCTTCGCCACTAACTGGCGCACCACGATATTTGACTTTGCCGGTATTGCTATCGTAGGCAAATCTATCGAGAGCTTCTAAATCTGCTAAGGCAGTATCATTATCATCTTTGATTTCTTTTTTAGCAGTAGCAACAGACATAGTGAATAGTCTTTCATTAATCTTTCCGTTACTATCTAAAGTTGGTTGAGATGAATTGATGAACCATCCTTTAGTGATGTTTTTGGTTTCAGCGATATCGATTCTTGCTTGGTCAAATCCTTCTTCAACGGAAACGGTGCCGTTAGATGTGAACTTATTATATAAAGTTGTGTCTAAAGCGTCGTAATTGTTCTTTTCAAGGGATTTGTTGAACTTTTCAAATTCTTCAACGAGATCACCATACGCAGTGTTCTTATAGTACTTGTAGTCGTATAAGACTTCTTTAGATGTTGGATCACTTGGATCGTAATGAGGATTATTGAATTTGAATTCTTCTTCTTGATAGATATCACTTCCTGCAGCTTGGAGTTTTTGAACTAATTTAGCAGCAGGGGAAGTTGGGTCGGCGTTGATCTTATCATATAAACCTTTAGAAACCATTTCATATTTCTTAAAGAGATTATTGATGTAATTTTCATTGCCTAACGCTGTTCCTCTATCTTCAGCGAAATATCTAACGTGAGTGCTTTCATATTCTTCAGAATAAATTTCATCGATTAAGGAATCGAGTAAGACGTCCGCGTTAATTGGCCAAGAAGAGTATTTTTCAATCTTTAAGACATTGATTTTTCTCGCCCTTGAGTTTCTAACAGCGGTGATTTCTTGATCTAAGAGATATTGTTCAACGAGTAAGTCTTTATAGACTTCTGGGACAACTTCATCTTCGATATATGTCGCGTTATCACTTTGATAATATTCTTTATGGAGAACACCGAGATTAGCGGTGTCGAAGACATCTTCGCCTTCTAATTGATAGGAGATGAGAGTTGGCTTGAAGTTATAGAAATTATCTCTTGCTAAAGTGTAGTCAACTTTCTTTCCAGAGAAATAGAGAGATTGAATGAATTCAAATTCTCTAAAGAATTTCTTTCTGGAATATGTACCGCTAGAAATCTTGGAGTACATATTTTCAGCGATTCTATTTTCAATCGCGTTTTCAAATGTTGAGACGACGTTTGCTCTTTCAGCAACTCCTGGAGTCCAGGCTGATTCGTCTTTAACTTCTTCACCTGTACCGCTATCGATGTGTTTACCACTTAAGTTATAGACCCAGTAAACTTTATGACCTTTAATGAAATCATTAAGTTTTGTTACTTCTTCTTCAGAAGCGTTTGGTTGGGTATTATCTGTTTCGTGTAAATTAATCTTTTTAGCGATATCGTAAGCTTCTTTTAAGGAAGTTTTACTTGTGTCTTTGATAGTCTTTTGGCTATAGCCACCATAAATACTTTCAGCATATTTATATAAGACTTCTTCTAAGACTTGGCTACCAAATGAACCATCATGAATTGTGTCATAGATGATGTTTAAGAGGTTATTGTGAATTGTGGCAGGAGTTTGTCCTTCTCCTTCAACAATATCAACGATATTATCGTTATAATTGCTTGGTTTGGAATAAATTGCATCAGTAGAAGAAGATCCACAAGCAGTTAAACCAAGAACTCCTAATAAGGATAAGACTGCGAGTTTGCCGTATTTTTTATTTTTCAACATAACACTTTGCCCCCTCTCCTTTTTTATAGTTGTTCGCGAAGGATTCATCGTTCCACTTAAAGGCACATACACTTGGTAATATACCTTTTAAGGCTCTCATCGTATTTTGATGATTTAATTGTGCGAGGTATTCCGCCCACTTATCGTTGATATCCTTTTGGTTATCATAAGCTTGTTTCTCTCTTAAGAGTTTAATCTTTTGAGCGATGTTACTTCTAACGTAAGTAGTGGTGCTACCTTCTTTCTCGTCAAAGAATTTAACTTTGTTGCCGAGTTTATTAAGGAGCATTTCATAGATTCTATAGTCATATGCAGCATCATAGACATCAGAAGCATCTGCACCTTTGTATTTGTTTTTGATAGTATCAACTCTCTTTGTATAGTAGGAAGGATCGTTTTCCTTACGCATATTAACGTAAGTACTTGTTGGATAATCATCACCGCCTGGTTCTTTAGCGATGTAATAATCTTGTAAAGTGACGTCTTGTACTGGTCCACCGTATATTTCTGCTAATACTTGTTCTCTATTAGCGTTGGTGGCTTTGAAGATGGATTTTCTCATGATCATGAAGTGAATACCAGCAGTGGAGCGAACTCCAATGATGACATTACCTTGACCATCAGTTAATACACCTTTGCCAGAATCTTTAACAGAAGGAATATATTTAGCTAACTTGTCAGCTCCACTAACAAAGTGGTTATTAGGAATATATAAATACTTATCTGTTTGTTCTGATTTTTCTTTCTTTGTTACGAAGTCATGAGCGGTAAGGGTGACTTTGTCATCTTCACCATCCGCTAATGAAATATCATCAGAAGTAATGATGAATGGGGAACGGAAGTTTAAGAATTGGTTGAATAAGACGTTACGTGGGAAAGCAATATCACCGCTTTCTGGAGCAACATTACCAACTTTTTCTTCATCGGCCATATTCGCCATCATTCTGAAGACATCATATGGAATCATTGGGATTCCTTCATACGCTGTGAAGTTACTTGTCTTAGAATAACCTGTTACAGCGGTTTGGACTCCTTCGACCATTTGTGAATCGATTTCATTAACAACTTTTCTTAGACTTACTAATCCGGTTCCACCTGTTCCAGTTTGATCTTCGGTTGTGGTGCCTTCAAATGTTGCATCGTAATTAAGACCAAAGGCAGTTGAAATTCCTTTGACAGTTTTTTCGTCGGTTGTTGTAGCAGTATCTTTATCGACGTTCATTCCAGAGAGAAGTGTGTCATAAGCATAGATACCAAGTTTGAATTCGTTATAGAAACTTGTTTTCTTACTCATGATACCAACATCACCGTATTCGTCTTTAGAGCCATCATCACTTAAGTTTTTGGCAACATCTTCAAATGAATATTTAGCGTCGATTAATTGACGGACGACAAGCCAGAGTTTTTTAGCTTGAGCCGCTGTTAAGGTAGCGCGGGAATAATCATCTGCAGAAGCATCTAATTTCACTAATACGTGAAGGATATGATATGGGAACACAGAATCGTATTGTTCACTCTTGTTAACTAATTCCCAGTTCTTATCAATACCAATATATTGGTCTTGTAAGGAATAGACATTCTTTTCTGGTTGAGCTGGATCAAGAGTAGTTGTGGAATTCTCCTTGTAATACCAATCTGTGATAGCTTCTTTTTCTAAATCATATAAGAAGTGTTGGAATAATCCGTTTTCATCTTTGACATTAAATGAAGCAAGGATTTTATCCCATTCGGCATCAAAAGTAGTGCCGTTTGATTTTGCGTTGTCGGAAGCAACTTGTCTTTGCGCGGTTGTCTTTTCTCTAGCTTCCTTTTCGATTGCGGAATACGATCTTAAGTTTGGTTTTTCTTCACTTAATGGTTTGTATTCGTATCTGATTAAGGCTTCGAGAATAGCGTTATAGAACTTAGTTGTGCCGTCATCGCTATCGCCGTACTCGCTATAGAACTTATTGGTGTCAATAGTGATAGTGTCGGTTGAACCGTTGTATCCGACAAAGTCAAGGATTGAACCATCTTTTGCAGTTACTGCTGGAGTGGTAGTACCACAAGCAGTTAAAGCGAGTGCACCGATGAAACTAGTAACTAAACCTAGAGATAGTTTACTTTTTTTCATCTTTAAGTCTCCTTTTCTAAAATACATAGCGAGTTTATTTTACTCACATACGAAAGCGCACGCAATAATAATTTTAATTATTTACATATGCAATAGGGATGTGCGAGACATTATTTTATTTTTATTATCATATTGATTGCAGTCTGTTTTAGAGTGGTTTTAAAATATAACGGCACTGAGGAAAAATGTTATGGCGACACTTAGAATTGAAAACCTACATGTAACAGTAGAAGGAAAAGAAATATTAAAGGGAGTAACTGTCTCAATTAAAGAAAACGAAACAGTTGCTTTACTCGGTCCTAATGGACATGGAAAATCCACTTTATTGAATGTAATCATGGGTCATCCAAGATATCAAATCACTGAAGGAAAAATCTATTTAGACGATGTTGATTTAACAAATATGACCACTGATGAAAGAGCGAGAGCGGGTTTATTTTTAGCCTTACAAAATCCTAGTGAAGTTCCTGGTGTTATTAATAGTGATTTCTTACGCGCTGCTGTTAACGCAACAAGTGAAGAAAGAGTGTCGACTTATAAATTTTATAAGATGCTTGATAACGCGACTAAAGAACTCAAGATGCCTTTTGACTTAGCAACTAGATCACTTAATGAAGGATTTTCAGGTGGAGAAAAGAAGAGAAATGAAATTCTTCAACTTCTCTTACTCAATCCTAAAATCGCAATGCTTGATGAAATTGATTCAGGTTTAGATGTTGATGCGATTCAAATCGTTGCTGATGTGATTAAAAAAGAAAAAGGAAATGGGAGAAGCTTTTTAGTTATTTCTCACTACGCTAGATTGTTCGATTTAATTCAACCTACAAGAGCAATTGTAATGATTAATGGAAGAATCGTTTTAGATGGCTCTCCAGAGCTCATTAAACGCATCGATCAAACTGGATATGAATTTATTAAAACTGAATTAGGAATTGAAATTGAAAAAGAAGATGCTTCAATGAACACTGTTTCTATTGGTAGCTGCGCTGTTAAAGATTCAATTAAATAATATGAATTACTTATTAGATAAAGAGACTTATGAGCTAGATTTCTTCTCTCAAAAAGAAGAGTTGGTTTTTAATGTTTTAGAAAACAAAGAAGTCAGTTTAACTCTTTTGAACATTGAGGAAGTGTCATCTATTCATTTTGAGCTAAGTGATAACGCGATTTTACGATTAGCGATCTTTGCTCAAAATCCAGTGAATTCTCAAAAAATAACTGCAAATTTAGGTGAAAATTCTCAAATTATTACCTATTACGCTGATTTTAGTGTTGATAAAAATAAACTTGATGCCTCTATCAATTTAAATAATAGAAACGCGTATTGCGAGTGGCATTTAGCCTCTCTTTCTAGTAAGAATGACGATAAAGAAATCGCAGTCTCTATTTATCATAATTCTCCTATGACTAATGGAAGAATTGATAATTATGGAGTGTGTAAAGATAACAGTAAATTACTCTTCTCTGGAATCAGCCATATTATCAAAGGATGCCATCAATCTACATCTCATCAAAACGCTAAAATTGTGGTCTTTGATAATGAGTGTAAAGCAATTGCTAAACCAATATTAAAAATTGACGAAAACGACATAGAAGCATCTCACGCAGCAGTGGTTGGAAAAGTGAGTGATGACCACATTTTCTATTTAACCTCTAGAGGCCTAACTAAAGAAGAGGCAAAATTATTAATTACTCTTGGCTATCTTAAACCAATTTTAAAGGGTTTTAACGACTCCATCGGTGAGAAAATTAATGCCTTAATTGAAGGGAGATTATAGGATGTACGATATTGAAAAAATTCGTAAAGATTTCCCAATGTTAAATAACAAGACAATGCAAAATAAACCATTGGTGTTTTTAGATAACGCTTCTACTACCTTTAAACCTCAATGTGTTATTGATGAGATTAATCGTTATTATTTAGAAACCAATGCGAATAGTCATCGTGGAGACTATGATCTTTGCTATAACATGGATGTCGAAGTTAGTAAAACTCGTGAAACAGTCGCTAAATTTATTAATTCTGAGATTAATGAAGTTGTTTTCACTTCTGGAGATACAGAAGCAATAAATTTAGTTGCTTATGGATATTGTTTAGATAACCTCAAAAAAGGAGATCAAATCTTAATTAGTGTTTATGAACACGCTTCTAATGTTCTTCCTTGGTATAGAATTTGTGAATTAACAGGGGCTGAAGTAGTTTTTGCTAATTTAGAAAACAAAAGAGTGACTCCTAACACTGTTAAAGAAGCATTTAAGAAATATAAAAATATTAAATTAGTCGCTCTCGCGCATGTTTCTAATGTTTTAGGATATGTCATTGATATAAAAGAAATTACAAAAATAGCGCACGCTAATAATGCATTAGTTTTATGTGATGGTGCTCAATCAGTGCCACATATGCCTATCGATTTTAAAGATTTAGATATTGATTTCTTAACTTTCTCAGCTCATAAGATGGTCGGGCCTACTGGAATTGGCTGTTTAATCGGTAAATATGACCTCTTACAAAAGATGTCTACTTTCCATCTAGGTGGAGGAATGAACGTTAAGTTTAATAAGCTCGGTGAAATCATTCCTTTAGACGCCCCTAGTAAATTTGAAGCTGGAACACTAAATTTAAGTGCGATTATGGGCTTTAGAAAAGCCATTGAATATCTAAATAATATCGGAATGGAAAATATTGTTAAACACGAAAAAGAGTTGAGCTCTTACGTGCGAAATAAGCTGAAAGGTCATGATAATATCATTATTTATAACGAAGATGCGACTAGTGGAATCTTAACATTTAATATTAAGGGTGTATTTGCTCAAGACGAGGCAACTTTACTCAATTCTAAGGGTATTGCAGTTCGTAGTGGTCAACACTGCGCAAAAATGATTGATGAAGTCATTGGTGAACCCGCAACAGTTAGAATGTCTACATATTTCTATACTTCTAAAGAAGAAATTGATATATTTGTTGAAAATTTAATTAACGGAGGAGATATTTTAGATGCCTATTTCTTTAACTAACGAAATGATGAGAGCGATTATTATGGATCACTCCTCTAATCCTTTGAATAAAAGAGAACCTAAAGGAGAAGGATATCAAAAAGTTCATATGCATTCAGATAACTGCATTGATGATTTAGATATCTATTTAAAAGTTGAAAACGATAAAGTGACTGATGCCTGTTTTACAGGCATTGCATGTACAATTTCATTAAGTAGCACTGATATTATGTGCGATTTAATGAAAGGCAAAAGCAAAAGTGAAGCATTATATATGATTGAGCAATATAATCACATGATGCATGAAGAACCATTTGATGATGAAGTGCTTGAAGACGCGATTGTATTTATCAATACATCTAAACAAGCTGCTAGAATTAGATGCGCGACTATTGGCTGGAATGCTGCTAGCCAAATTTTAAAAGGTGATAAATAATGAGCAAAGACGATATTAAGTTCCAAGAAGATTATAAATATGGCTTTAAAGATGAAGATGTTTCTATCTTAAAAACCGAAAAAGGTTTAACCGAAGAAACAATTCGTCAAATTTCAAAGTACAAAAATGAACCTGAATGGATGCTTGAATTTAGACTTAAGGCTTTAAGAAGTTTTAATGCGATGCCTTTACCAAAATATGGACCAGACTTATCTGATCTAGATTTTGATTCATATACTTACTTCACTAGACCAAGCGAAAAAGAGGTTAAAAACTGGGATGAAGTACCTGAGACTATTAAGAACACTTTTGATCGCTTAGGAATCCCTGAAGCAGAACAGAAATATTTAAGTGGTGTTTCTACCCAATATGAGAGCGAAGTCGTCTATCATAATATGTTAAAAGAAATAGAAGATAAGGGAGTTATTTTCTTATCGACTGATATGGCACTTAAACTATATCCAGACTTATTTAAAAAATATTTTGGCACTGTTATTCCTGTTGCAGATAATAAGTTCTCTGCACTTAATGGAGCGGTTTGGAGTGGGGGCTCATTTATTTATGTTCCTAAAGGTGTTCATCTAGATAAGCCTCTACAATCTTATTTCAGAATTAATAATGAAAAGAGCGGTCAATTTGAACGTACTTTAATTATTGTTGATGAGGGGGCTGACGTTCACTATGTTGAAGGCTGTACTGCCCCTACTTACTCTAAAGAATCTTTACACGCTGCGGTAGTCGAAAT
Source organism: uncultured Erysipelotrichaceae bacterium (assembly GCA_902800645.1). Taxonomy (GTDB): domain Bacteria; phylum Bacillota_I; class Bacilli_A; order RFN20; family CAG-826; genus UBA2450. The sequence continues at coordinate 4,739 of CADCFC010000007.1, read as the reverse complement.
CATTGTCCATAAAGGTGGCAAGTGCAGATATTCAACTGTACAAAATTGGAGCACGAATATTGTAAATTTAGTGACAAAACGGGCAGTTTGTTATGAAAATGCGCAAATGGAATGGATTGATGGCAATATCGGAAGCCAAGTAAATATGAAGTATCCAGCCTGTATTTTAAAAGGGCGTGGAGCTAAGGGAACTTGCATCTCAATTGCGGTAGCTGGTAAGGGTCAATTTCAAGACGCTGGAGCAAGAATGATTCATGAAGCTGATGACACAACAAGTACCATTATTTCTAAATCAATTGTAAAAAATGGTGGTGTGGCTAATTATCGTGGAACAGTTAGGCATATGGAAAACGCTCATAACTGTAGAAGCCATGTTGAGTGCGACACTTTAATCCTTGATCATCTTTCTAAAAGTGACACAATTCCTAATAATGAAGTTAGAAATAATACTTCTTATATTGAACATGAAGCAACAGTTAGTAAAATCAACGAAGATCAACTCTTCTATTTAATGAGTAGAGGCATTTCTGAAAAGGATGCAACACAAATGATTATTATGGGATTCATCGAACCATTCTCTCGTGAATTACCAATGGAATATGCGGTTGAACTCAACCAATTAATCAAGATGGATATGGAAGGTAGTGTAGGATAAGATATGGATTACCAAGTTATCGTTGTTGGTGGAGGACACGCTGGACTTGAAGCTGCTTTTAGTGCGGCCCATATGGGCATGCGCACTCTTTTAATATCTTTAAATATAAAAATGATGGGTAACATGCCATGTAATCCTTCTATTGGAGGAAGCGCCAAAGGTATTGTTGTCCGTGAAATAGATGCTCTAGGTGGAATGATGGGTATTGCTGCTGATCATCATTATTTACAAATGAAGATGCTCAATACTGGAAAAGGACCTGGTGTTCAATGTTTAAGAGCACAACAAGATAAGCTTGAATATCCTAAATACTTACAAGATTTAGCTTTAGCTACTACTAATTTAACTGTTAAAGATGGCCATGTTACTGGTTTATTACATGACGACTCTAAAGTTACTGGTGTTATTTTAGAAAGTGGTGAAAGTTTCACTAGTGAGGCTGTCATTCTTTCTACTGGAACTTATATGGAAAGTTATATCTTTAGAGGACATAACAAAACTTCTGCTGGCCCAGATGGAGAAAATCCTTCTATTGGTCTTTCTGAATGTTTAAGAACGATGGGGGTAGAAACATATCGACTTAAAACTGGAACTCCTCCAAGAATTAAAAGAGATTCTATTGATTTCTCTAAAGCTCAAAAAGAACCAGGTACTAAAGGCAATTTAGCGTTCTCATTTATGACAAAGGAATTTATTCCTTTAGAAGAACAAGAATTATGCTATTTAATTTATACTAATAAAAATACTCATGATATTATTCGTGAACATTTAGATGAAACTGCTCTTTATAGTGGAAATATCGTTGGAGTTGGTCCTAGATATTGTCCTTCTATTGAAAGCAAAATCATGACTTTCAAAGATAAAGAAAGACATCAACTCTTTTTAGAACCAGAAAGTAGATATACTGATTCTATTTATCTACAAGGATTCTCTACTTCAATGAGTGAAGAAGTTCAGGAACTCATGGTTCGTTCTCTTCCAGGATTTGAAAACGCCGTATTCCTTAAATATGCATATGCAATTGAGTATGATGCGATTAGAACCGAAGAATATAAACCGACATTAGAACTTAAGAAATGGCCTGGATTATATATCGCTGGACAAATTTGTGGTACTTCTGGATATGAAGAAGCTGCCGCTCTTGGGCTAATGGCGGGTATTAATGCTTCGCTAAAGATACAAGGTAAAGAACCATTAATCTTAAGAAGAGATCAATCTTATATTGGTGTTATGATTGATGATTTGGTGACTAAAGGAACAGAAGAACCTTATAGGTTATTATCTTCTCGAGCGGAGTTTAGACTTCTTCTTCGTCACGATAATGCAGATTTAAGATTAACTGAAATCGGACACCAAATCGGTTTAATTAGTGAAGAGAGATATAACTATTTTTTAACTAAGAAAAAGAACATTGAAGAAGTATGCAATATCTTAGAAAATACCTATTTAGGAAAAAGACCAGAAATTGAAAAATACGTGGTTTCTTTAGGCTTTAACGAACTAAAAGGTGGTATTTTAGCAAGTGAATTGCTTAAGCGTCCTCTAGTTAAATTAGAAGAGATTCGTAAATTTATTCCTGAACTTGATAAATATGACTTAGATGAACAAACAGTAGAAGAAATTGAGATCATAGAGAAATATGAAGGATATATCGTTAAGCAAAAACGAGATATGATGAACTCTATCAAACTTGAAGAACTCAAGATTCCTGAGAATGTTGATTATTTAAATATGAATGGTCTTAGATTAGAAGCTAGAGAAAAACTTAATAAAGTAAGACCTTTAACAGTTGGTCAGGCTAGTAGAGTTAGCGGAGTAAATCCTAGTGATATCTCTATGCTAATATTAAATATAAAGAAGATTCTTAATCATGACTAAAGAACAATTAGAGATTGAACTTAAGAAATACAATTTGAATTGTATTGATGAACTTGAATCCTTAATGGAGGATACTTTACTCACGAATGAGAAATTCAATTTAACGGCGATTAAAGATAAAGAGAAATTTAGAGAGCTTATGATTTTAGATTCTTTAATTCCTCTTTCTTTTATTAATTTAGATAACAAGAAAGTATTAGATATTGGTACGGGCGCTGGATATCCTGGCTTACCACTTGCTATTGCTTCTAAAGGTGAATTCACTTTACTTGATTCTACAAAAAAGAAGATTGATCACATAAATGATTATGTTTCTACTCATAACATTAAGAATGTAACCGCTATATCTACTAGAGCGGAAGATTATGTTAAAGATCATCGAGAAGAATTTGATGTCGTTATTGCTCGCGCGGTTTCTTCTTTGAATGTACTACTTGAACTCGCTCTTCCTTTTGTTAAAGTCGGTGGTGTTTTTATCGCGATGAAAGGAAAACAAGGAGAAGAAGAAATTAGTCAAAGTAAGCGAGCTCTTGCGCTTTTAGGTGGAGAAATTGCTTCTATTAATAAGTCGATTTTGCCGGAAAGCGGAGAAGAAAGAATTAATATTGTAATAACAAAAAATAAAGAGGCTAACAAAAAATATCCTCGTATCTATAAGGATATTATTAACAAACCTCTTTAATTGATTTATTATATAAACACTTCAGGGCAGCGAATTAACGCGACCGGCGGTATACCCCGCGAGCCGATAGGCATGAAATTGTGAGATTCAAGTGGCGACAGTAAAGTCTGGATGATAGAAGTAAATGAAATATTTATATTTCTTTATATTGTAGCCCCTGAAGAGAAGGGCTATTTTTTATGAAAAGAGAACGAAGAGATGTTCGTGAGACAATCACGAGAATGTCAACATTAGCAGTTTTATCGGCATTGGGTTTTGTTTTAATGGCATTTGCAAAATTCCCTTATCCAATGGCGCCTTGGCTAAAAATTGAAGTGAGTGAACTTGTCGTCATTTTAGCGTATGCGCTTTATGGACTTCCTGGTGGATTAATTGTCGCAATCGTTAAAACGTTATTGAATATCGCAGTTAATGGACTAGTTGGGTATGGAGTTGGAGATGCAACCGCGTTTATTACTAGTTGCTTATTTATACTTTCCTTATTCTTAACTAGTCATGTATTTAAATGGTTTAAAAAAGGACTACTCTTTAGAGTAATATCCTATATTTTTGTTGCCGTTTTCGTTAGTGTTATTATGACTGGACTCAACGCTTTATTTATCACTCCGACATTCTTAACAACAATGACTCCTTCTCCTAGATTTTCAACATGTTTTGATGAAGGTGTTATTCAAGCAGTTACTAAACAGTTAACAGGAAATAAAGAAATCGTCGCTAACGGAGGGATATATTTAGGGGCGATGTGTACTATATATATTCCATTTAATTTAATGAAAGCTGGTATATGCTGCTTTGGATATGAATTATTATTCAATAGACTGATATTTGTCTTTATGAGAAAATCAGAATTTTTCAAGAAATACTTTGTTGGAAATATCTTCTTAAAAGAAGTAGAAGAACCTAATCCTTCTAGTGAAGAAACCGAAGAAAATAAAGAATAAAAGGCACAAAAAACCAGGTCAATTAGTAACCTGGTTTTCTTATATTTTTACTCTTCAACAGAGATTGCACCAACTGGGCAGACACTAACGGCTTCTTCTTCGCCTTCACCAGTAACGACTTCTGCTAATCCGCTATCGCCGATTTGGAAATCATCTGGGTATGTTCCTGCACAACATCCGCAACCAATGCATAAGCCTTGATCGACCTTGACTCTCTTTTTAGCCATCGATATTTACCTCCTAGGTTTGTGTAGTTATTATATTACGGAATAAGTTGTTTTGCTAAACATTATTAAATAAATTAGAATTTACATATGAATATTGCGCTTATTGTCTTTGCGGGAAGCGGTAGTAGGATTTCTTCTTCTACCCCAAAACAATTTATTAAAGTTAAAAATAGAGATATCGTTTGTTATACGATTGACGCTTTTGAAAAGCACCCTTTAATCGATGAGATTATTTTAGTCACCGCAGTTGATTTTTTATGCTATGTTGGTGAATTAGTTTCTAAAGAAAAATATAAAAAAGTTAAGGCTATTTTCCCAGGTGGATTCTCAAGGCAAAAGTCTGTAAAAAATGGACT
>CADCFC010000006.1 GCA_902800645.1 uncultured Erysipelotrichaceae bacterium | reverse complement strand
ATACAATACTTGCAAATTCTTGTCCTGTCTTGGGAGATTTTAATTCTTGGTTCTTTTGTACTCATTTAAATCGTACCTTCTTTCTAAGAATATACTGCCGCATTATTAATAATTCGTCAGCGACCTTTTTAATAATTGTATCACTTTAGTATGCGAAAAAGCTCTAAATAACGCCTTTCCGAGTCCCACCTGTCATACCATTTTAGTGTTCATCCCCTCTAAATAAGGGGCAAAAAAGTGATACACTACACTCCTCTCAAAAATGTGATACATCCAAAAAACATCAAAAAATGCCAAAAAACAATAAAAAAGACCGATATTTTGCGTATCAGTCTTTTAGTCTGCACTTGGTTGCGGAGGGAGGACTTGAACACTCCGACCTCCAGGTTATGGGCCTGGCAAGCTACCACTGCTCTACTCCGCGATCTCGCCCTGTAGCTCTATATAGCTAACAGGATTAGACGCCTTACTTACGATTCTTGCGTCTAGCGTTTTCAGATTTGAGTTTTCTCTTTAAACCTGGTTTAAGGTAGAATTCTCTTTTCTTCGCTTCTTGGATCGTACCAGCTTTATTCACTTGTCTTTTGAAACGACGAAGTGCGTCATCTAATGATTCATTTTCACGAACGACTACTTTTGGCATGATATTCACCTCCTTGCGATTACGCTTTAATAAATGTATAGGAAAATAAAAACGAATGCAACATTTTCTTTGAAAAAAGTATAGAAAAAGGCAACTTTAATTTGATAACCAGTTGCCTTTTAATTCTATTTAGATGATTTTGGTTCCGTTAGAAGTACCAATTCTACTCGCACCAGCTTCTACCATAGCGAGTAAATCTTCGTGAGTTCTAACTCCTCCACTAGCTTTAACTCCCATTTCTTTGCCAACTGTTTCTCTCATGAGTTTAACATCGTGAACGGTTGCCCCACCGGTAGAGAATCCAGTTGAAGTTTTAACGAAGTCTGCGCCCGCTTCTTTAGAAAGTCTACATGCTCTAACTTTTTCTTCATCAGTTAATAAGCAAGTTTCAATGATAACTTTTAAGACATTTTTACCAGCAACTTCTTTAAGAAGTCGAATCTCTTCTCTAACATAATCATCATGTCCAGCTTTAAGCATGCCGACATTAATAACCATATCGATTTCATTCGCACCTTGAGAAATACAAAGTTTAGCTTCATCGACTTTTGTTCTTGTTAAGTTCATTCCTAATGGGAATCCGATAACTGTGCAAACTTTAACATCGCTTCCTTTTAAGCATTCACTTGCAAGAGGAACATAAGCTGGATTAACACATACAGACATGAAATCATATTGTTTTGCTTCTTCACAAAGCTTCATAATTTGTTCTGGTGTAGCATCTTGCTTTAAAAGTGTGTGATCAATTAATTTATTAAATGACATTTTTCATTGTCTCCTTAACTATTTCATTATAGCAAAATAAAAAGGTCAAATGAATGACCTTATTTACTTTCTTCTTTAGCTTCAGTTTTCTTCGCTGGTGCTTTTTTAGCTGCTGGTTTTTTAGCTGGTGCTGGTTTCTTTTCTTCTTTCTTAACGAGCTTACCATCTAATACTTGAGCCTTGCCAGCGTAATAACCACACTTTGGACAGACGTGATGGGCTTTAATCATTTCGCCACAGTTTGGGCAAGTGACTAATCCTTCAACAGAGAGTTTGAAGTGGGTTCTTCTCATTCTTTTACGAGTTTTGCTAATTCTTCTTTGTGGGACTGCCATATTGAAATCCTCCTAATTTCCGAGAGTAATTATATTTCATTTAATGAAAGTAAATCAAGCGATTTTGGACATCTTCTAAATTTTCTCAATTTATCTTGATTACATCTTACTTTTTGTAAATTGTTTTAACGATTTGACCAACTTTATTTTCTCTAGAAGGGATTTTTACTTCTAAATAATTAGAAGTGTGGCCAATATTTAAGTGATTTATCTCATCATATTGCTCCACTAATACTTCCACTTCTTTATTAATAAATCTATTTTCGTATTCTTCCCATAGTCTATTAGATAAATCTAAAAGCTTATTTACTCTTTCTTTCTTTATCTTTGGATCGATGTGATTTGGGAGTCTAGAAGCCGCTGTTCCTTCTCTACTACTAAACGGGAAAACATGAAGCATATTAAATCCACATTCTTTAATAAAGTTATACGTTTCCATAAATTCTTCATCGCTTTCTCCAGGAAAGCCAACGATTACATCTGTAGTAAAAGCGACATTTGGACACGCTTCTCTAATTTTTGTAAGTGTCTTTAAAAACTCTTCTTTGTTATACTTTCGATTCATTCTTTTTAACACTGTGTCGCTTCCACTTTGAAGAGGTATATGAAAATGATTAGCGAGATTTTCTTTCTCGTTGATCAATTTGATTAACTCATCATCGATCTCGCTCGCTTCTATAGAAGAGATTCTTAATCGATATACATTAGTGTCCAGTAAATCTTTTACCAAATTTGAGAATGTCTCATTTGTTAAATCTTTACCATATCCTCCAACGTGTATACCGGTTAAAACAATTTCTTTATAACCAAATTTCACTAAAGAAGTCGCCTCTTTTATAACATCTAGGTGATTTCTACTTCTCGCTTTTCCTCTTCTATATGGGATTAAGCAATAACTACAAAAATTGTCACATCCATCTTGTATCTTAAGATACGCTCGAACATTTTCGCTATGATTTGTAACCCCTAATTCTTCATATAGATTAAATAATCGACTTTTCTCATCGGTGATATCGATTACTCCACCTTTATAGTTTTCGATCAAATCTACGAGCTTGTCTCTATTACTTGTTCCTGTGATAATATTTGCTTTAATTTCTTCAGCGATAAATTTATGTTGCCCTTGAGAATAGCAGCCCATAACCACAATAATAGCGTCTTTATATGTATTTATGAGTTTACGAATGTGTTGCCTTGATTTTTGATCCGCGGTTGCAGTTACTGAACACGTATTAATAATCGCAACGGTTGGATTAATTTTATCTTCAACATATCCTCTTTCTTTTAAACGGGACACTAAAGCACTTACTTCATAAGAATTAACTTTGCACCCTAAAGAAATAGTTACATAACTCTTCATATTATTTTTCTAAATTAAACGAGATTACACTTAAAGCGTAAATCGCCGCGGTTTCGCACCTTAATATTCTTTTTCCTAACGAAACATTGTTAAAGCCTAGTTCTTTTAAAAATGCTGCTTCGCTACTATCAAATCCACCTTCTGGTCCGATAATAATAGAAATTGAATTGTAGTGTTTTTCTAATAACGAGCTAAAGGAGCTAGTGTCTCCAGCGTCAAGCTCATAAGCAAAAAGATTTAATTCGCATAAATCATCTTTAATCTCATGAAGCGATTTTCTAAATTTGATATTTGGAATATATTCTCTATGACATTGCTCACTCGCTTCTTTAGCAATCGCGTTATAGCGAGGTAATTTACGTGAGAAATCAGTCTCATTAAATTTAACAACCGATCTCTTCCCTTGAAAAAGTACAATGTTCTTTACTCCGAGTTCAGTTGCTTTTTGAATAACTAGTTCAATCTTATCTAATTTTGCTAAACCAAAAAATAAAGTAACTTCACTATCGAGTTCACTATTTTTTAATATTGGCTCTTGTATTTCTATTCCTAAAGGCGAAATAGAGGTTATAACTGCTAAATAGGCACAATGATTTTCATCAACGATTTCAATTCTGTCATTTATTCTTGCACGCATCACTTTTGTTAAATGAAAAATATCGTCTTCTTTTAAATAGACGATGTTATCTTTCACATTAGCAAAATATCTTTGCATATTAGTTCAAGAAATCTCCACGGCCATCTTTTAAATTAGGCATATTATATAAATATAAACCGATAAAAGCATTTAGTGCGATAAAGGCAAATAAGTACATTACTATTACTAAAGCAACATGTATATTAGTAAACACTGCTGTTAAAACAATTGCTAAAGTCAATAAAATAACGTTAATTAAGCAACTAATAATTCCCTCTCTTTTTTTATAAATATAAAAGAAAGGCACTCCAAATATTCCAAGAGTTAAATAGAGAATTAAAAACGTTTTTCTTTTTCTTGGGTTATATTCGATATCAAGATTAGTTGTATCAATATTTGTGGTGATTTCAATCGTATCACTACTCACACCTTCAAAAGGATGTTCAACTCCACATATTGGGCATCTATCTGAATTAAATTTATCGATTCGCGTATGGCAGTTCTTACAAATAGGCATAATTTCTTTTCTCTTAATTATTACACGAATCACATTTTCTTAAAAGAAATAAGCGACTAATTTATTGCGATTTTGTATAATATCGGTTAGAGGTCAAATGTATGAGTGAACTTAAGATGAATAATGGATTAATTATCCCCTCTTTATCATATGGAACTTGGCTTATCAATAATCGAAAAGTTGTGAGCTGCGTCAAATATGCGCTTAATAATGGTTATTCCCATATCGATACCGCTCAAGCGTATTTTAATGAAAAAGGCGTCGGTAAAGCGATAAAAGAAAGCGGAATAGATCGCTCAAAAATATTCGTTACTACCAAAGTAGCCGCAGAAATTAAAAACTATAAAGGCGCTAAACGATCGATTGAAAAGTCACTAAAGAAACTCGATTGCGGTTATATTGATTTACTTTTAATCCATTGTCCTCAACCTTGGTCTCGTTTTAGAGGTCCTCGCCGCTATTTCAAAGAAAATATCGAAGTATGGAAAGCGATGGAAGAAGCCTACAAAAGCGGAAAAGTTAAAGCGATTGGGGTCTCTAATTTTGATGTCGATGATTTAAAAAACATTATTGATAATTGCGAGATTAAACCTATGGTTAATCAAATCTTGCTTCATATTGGAAATACTCCAATGGATGTTGTTAAATTTTGCCAAGAAAATGACATTGTTGTAGAAGCGTATTCTCCTATCACTCATGGTGCGGCCTTAAAAAATGAAAGCATTAAATTAATGGCAGACAAATATCACGTTAGTGTCCCTCAGCTCTGTATTAAATACACTCTCCAACTCGACACCGTTTCAATTCCTAAAGCGAGCAAAGAAGAACATATTTTAAGTAATACAAAGCTTGATTTCACTATTAGTGAAGAAGATATGATTGAATTATTAAAGCTCAATGAAATCGATTATGGTTCCATTGCATTTTGGCCAATTTATAAAAAGAAAAGAGCGTAATTATGAGCAAATTATCCCCCGAGAAGAAAGTTAAATTTATTTATAGTGGCGAATTACTCGCTATTGCAATCGTGTTTTTTGTATTAGGAATGCTGAAACTATTTTCCGTCATTCCAACAAGTGACAATTCTCAATTAATCTTTAAAATCGTTACTTTAGGTGGCGCTACACTTATGGTTAGCGACTTTTTCTGGTGTTTATTTTCCCCTAGAAGAAGAAAGAAAAATTCACTTCTTGATAAAGTGATGGTTCTCCCTTTAGCTATTTATCTATTCGCATATGATATCGCTGGATTTGTGGTCAATCGACCAAACTCCTATTATCAAATCGGTGTATCGATGGTCTTCTTCTACATTACTTGTATATATGTATTTCAAGCAATATATCACTACTATCATCCGATTCCAATGATGATTGAAGCGATTGAGGAAGAAGAAAAAGCTGAGGCACTTAAAAAAGAACAAGAAGCAAACACAAATAAGAAGGATGATTAAGTCCTTCTTTTTTTATTGACAAAGTCAATAGATATCCTCCTTCAAAAAAAGTTTTATGAAAAAATTAAATTTTTCAAAAAGTCCACCTACTTAAGTATATGAGGGACCACCCCTTAGAAAGGAGGCACAATATGGTTAACAAAGGCAGACTTAACGAAGATCAAATCATCCACGTTCTAAACGCTGATAGATTTTGTGATCTTCCTAAGAATCTACAAAACTTAGTGGTTGATTTATTTGGTGTTGTCGATCCTTATAAACCGGTTAGTTGTGAATATGCTATTGAATACACTAAGCCTGATTTTGTAATTACTCATTCAGATAGAAAAAGATATGTCTCCATGAAAAGCGGCTCTTCTATTTTGATGCATGGTGAACAAATCACTACTTTTATTCCGTTTTTACGAAGCCTTGGAATTAGTGAAAAAACAATCAACACAATTCTCCTTCATCATTATGGAGATGGCACTACCGATGGTTCAGGAAAAGAAAGAATGCCAATCAATGAACTGAAATACCATTTGTATAAGCAAATCAAAGAAGCAAATGAAGAATTAAATAGCGATAGAGCGGTTCTTATTGCTTTTGCCGAAAGAATACTATTTCAGGGCGTTAGAGATGATGTTCCAAAGGCTGACGCATTATATCACGGTGATTATGAATTCGGCGTCGTAGCAACGAGGAAGCAAATTCTCAAGCATTTGAGCCGCGGCAATTGGGATTTCTTTGATAATTTGCATATCGGACCATTTATGATATATCCACATGCGAGATATATTGGAACAGAAATCCATAGTGAAAAATCAAGAAATAGAGTGGATGTATCTTGGCCCAAAGTCATATCTGATATCGAATATATTTCGAAACGTTATGATAACTACACCCCAATTAAACACCGCACCTACGAAGAGTAATACTCTTCGTTTTTGTAGAGCGTATTGAGTTTGGGAGTAGAAGGAAGCAGGCAAAATAAAAACAGCCGAAGCTGTTTATTTTGAAATCCTGGTCGGGACGACAGGATTTGAACCTGCGGCCTTCTGCTCCCAAAGCAGACGCGATACCAAGCTACGCTACGTCCCGGAGATTGGCGCGCTAGATAAGATTCGAACTCATGACCCCCACATTCGTAGTGTGATACTCTATCCAACTGAGCTACTAGCGCATTTCGTCGGTTTTAAGATAACTTAATTCCGACAAGCAACAATTATTATAGATTAACTGGAGGTTCCTGACGGATTCGAACCATCGGTTATTGAGTTGCAGTCAACTGCCTTACCAGCTTGGCTAAGGAACCATTGTTGCAGCGATATGTATTGTATCACTGCACTTTTTTTCTATCAAGAAAAGATTAATTATTTTTGCTTTCTTTTCTTTTTTAATGATTTTTTAGATTGGTTATTAACTATTGAAATAGTAATAAATCCAGCGATACCAACCCCTATTATAGCGAAGGTAACAATTGCCCAGGTTGGAAGAGGATCACTCTTAAAGTTCTCCCACATCTTCATAACATTGGTATTGTTCTTGCCATAATCTTCCATTACCGCACAACGATTAATAACTTCTTCGCTCGGATATTGGCAGAAGAATTGTCTACCAACAGAAATATTCTTTTGTTTAACTCCACCAATTTCAATAATTTCGCCTTCAGCGTCTCTTTGATAATAAGGAAGATAATAGCCATAGAAGACCATATTTTTAGTATCAGCAGCATATTCATCAAGCGTACCATCAAAGAAATAAGTTAAGTCAACTTCTTCAAGTGGACATTCACCATTTTCGTCGACTTCTTCAGCATCATCCACTAAAGTGAGGTCAGCGTATGTTTTTTGATCTGATTCCTCATCTTCAGGATCGATGAGAACTTCATAGCTATTAGCGATTAATTCTTCATAACTTGTAGGTTCTTCAATAAGCTCTTCATTATCATCTTCATATGGAACAAATGCATAAAGCAAATAACCGTCTTTAGAAGAATCCCTAGTCGAGAAGAAATCGGTATTAAAATCAACCGCTCCAAAGTTCTTAGAAGTTTCGTCGGCGTAATAAACCTGATAGCCGTCATCGCCATCATAAACTTCTTCGTATCTCGCATCATACCATTCTCTTACAAGGTCAACAATGCTATCTCCACCAATAAAGGAGGTATAACCAGTGTATTCCATGTTTTGATAAGCATTAGCAGGGTCACATAAGAAATCTAAGAATAAGTGAGCACATTCATATTGAGCGGCACTACGAGAACAATTTGGCATAATCCAAGCATCAAACCAAAGGTTACTACCAAGTTCAGGGACAGAGTAGCAAAGTTCGACAAGTTCAGTAACTTGAGTTAAATCTTCACCTTGGTCCATAGAATAAACCGCATCACCGCTCCATGCGAGGTTAACACCAATCTTTTTAGTGATGATATCTTGTTTACCACTATCGACTTCTAAACCAAAAATATTATTCTTTAATTCATCTAGTGCGTTTTTAACTGCATTAACCGCGTCGATATCGCTACGGTTAAAAAGTTTACTAAATGCTTGTTGATATTCTTCTAATGATAATGTTCCTTCATCGTATTTGGTCTTTAAATCAAGGAAACCACCATCACCGTTTTTAAAGGCATGCAATAAACCAAGTGCATAGGTATCACGCATAGAGTTTTTAATAGAAATTGTGCCTTTATATCTTGGGTTCCACAAAGTATCGAAGTCTTGCATATCGTTGATGACTTGTTCTTTGGTTAAACCACTATTAGCGAATGTTGGATAGGTTGGATTAAACAAAACACCAAGAGTACCCCACATATAACCAACCGCATAATCTTTTAATGGAACAGGATTATCAACAGCTTTTCCAGTTGAATAATCAATTTGATTAGCGACGATTTGATCTAATCTGCCCTTAATTGTTTTAGAAGCATAATTTTCATAATTTGGAATCTCACAACCATTTTGGTATAGAGGAACCGCCATTTTACTAGCAACTATTTTTTGAGCCATATAGTCACTAACATTCATCAAATCATAATTAGATTTTCCAGTTTGAAGTTCGCTATAAAGTGTTTCATTAGTGTCACTAGTGTCATAAACAACTTTGACAGATTTATATTCTGGATATTTAGTTAATAAATCTTTTACCGCGTCACTCTTTTCAAATTGAACGACTAAATCTTCAGCACTTTCAGGATCAGTTTTATCTTGAAGATAAATATAATCTTCAGAGTTAATAACTCTTAAATATAAAACATCACTAGAACTACCGCAGCTGGTTAAAGAAGCACCTGAGGCAATTAATAAAGGGGCTAACATGAGCCATTTAATTTTCTTATTCATTAGAAAGCCCTCCTTACTTTAGTTTTTTTAGCTTGTTTATTTCTGTAGATACTCACTCCAACAACAGCAAGAACCACTAAGATGAAAAGCAAAGTGGTTAAAGCGCGCATTTCTGGAGGAATTGGGCCTTTTTTGATCTTCGCTTGGACGAGAGTAGAAAGGGTTTCGATTTTCTTTTCTCCAGAAAGTAAACCGCTACCACGAGTAAAGGCAGTAACAATAAAGTCATCTAAAGAAAGAGTAATTGCAAGCATGAAACCACTTAATACACCAGGCATGATTTCAGGAACGATAACTTTTCCAAGAGCTTGGCTTGGAGAAGCACCTAAATCAAGTGCGGCTTCATATAAACTAGGATCCATTTGTTGTAGTTTAGGTTTTACATTAATGTAAACAAATGGAATAGATAAGCAAATATGACCGATTAAAAGTGTCCAGAAAGAGAACATATATACGTTAATTATGTTTCCGATAAAAACGAACATAACTGTCAAAGAGAATGCAACAACAATTTCAGCGTTAACGACAGGAATTTGAGTCGCTAAATCAATTGTGTTTCTCCATCTCTTTTTACTGTAATAAGCACCAATAGCACCAAGAGTGCCAAGTAATGTTGCAACAAGCGCACTAATAATAGCGATAAGAACAGTGTTGCCTAAAGCAATCATAATTTCTTGGCTATTAAATAAGCGAGGATATAAGTTCCATGAGAATCCAGTCCATTCACCAACGTTAGTCGCCTCAGTAAAAGAGAAGGCGATTAAGACGAGGACAGGAAGATACATGAGGATAAGGATGAGCCAAATATAGCATTGACCAAATATTTTCTTTACCATGATTTGTCATTCTCCTTTCCTTCTTTTTCGAATTTTTGAGAAATCACCATTGTAATCGCAATGAAGAAGAGCATTACAAGGGCCATAAATGAACCATCGTTCCATGCCTTGTTGGTGAATTCAAGTTCGATATAATTACCGAACAAAGTAATCTTACCTTCAGATAAAGTATCCGAGATAACATAGCTACTCATTGTTGGCATGAAAGTCATCAAGCAAGCACTGACGATTCCAGGGACTGCTTGAGGAATAATATTCTTAAAGAATACTTGAGTTGGATTCGCACCTAAATCACGTGCAGCTTCAACTTGAGATTTATCAAGTTTAGTCATTGTCGTATATAAAGGCAAAATAACGAATGGCAAATAGTTTTGAACCATACCAATAATGGTTGCTAGATAAGGATGATTTCCACCGTTAATTCCCATCCAAGTAAGAAGATCACGTGTTGCACCAGTACGGAGAACAAAGTTGATCCACATCGGAGCGACAAATAAAGTAACAAGTACAGCGTTTTTGTTTACTTTCTTGTCCGCTAAAAAATAAGCGAGAGGAAATCCAATTAATAAGCAGATTATCGTGGTCACTAACGCGATAAATAAAGAGACAATTAAAACATTAATCTTGCTCCAATCGGTAAAGAAATTAGTCAAAGGAATATGAGATAATCCAATAAATGTTTTACCAGTAGTTTCATCAAAGAATTCGTATGTGAATGCATAGAAAACGATGATCAAAATTGGAACAATGATGAACAAAACTAAGAATACAACGTAAGGGATACAAAGATATTTTCTTTGCAAAGCAAAGAATCTCTTTGCCTTATTCGACTTCATATTTCGAAATATCGCCTTTCAACGATAGGGAAATCTTACTCGCTTCAACTTTAACAGAAACGAGGTCTCCTTCATTCCAAGTATCGACAGTATCGATAATGAAATCTTCTTCCTCTTTTGTTCTCACTAAGACGGAATAATGGTCTCCTTTATAAATGGTATCGACAACAGTAGCGTTAACGTTACCATTATCAAAACCGTCGACGATTTCGACATCACCAAGACCGATGGTCGCAATAACATCAGCGTCGTCTAAATCATATTTCTTACCATCAGGACCGATGAGATATAATTCATCATCGACGTGGCTGCCTTTGAGAAGTTGAGTGACATCAACATCAAATTCAGCATCACTGATAATAAGTTTGTTGTATTTATCAATATAAGCTTCTGGATAAATATTCGCAGTTGTATCTTTCTTCATGATTTGGATGTTTTCGGGTTCAACATCGACATACACCATTGAATCAACTGCGTAGTTTTTAGTGGATTGAGCGACAACTTCGCTCTTACCCACCATTAAAACGTATTCATAATGAATACCTTTAAATATTTGTGTGACAATCTTACCTTTTAAGCGACTTTCGTCAGCTTCACCAGTAATCTTAGTCATTTCTACATCTTCAGGACGGACAACGACTTCGACTTTTTCATTAAGAGTGAAATCATCAACACAATCAAAGACATGGTTAAGGAATTTGACTTTAAGTTTACCCACCATTGTTGCGTTATAAATATTGCTCTCACCGATAAAGTTAGCGACGAAAGCGTTAACAGGTTCGTTATAAATATCAATTGGAGTACCGATTTGTTGAATAACACCATTACTCATAACAACAATTGTATCACTCATAGTAAGAGCTTCTTCTTGATCATGAGTAACATAGATAAAGGTAATACCAATTTTCTTATGCATCTCTTTAAGCTCGAGTTGCATTTCTTTTCTCATCTTTAAATCAAGAGCACCGAGAGGTTCATCAAGAAGAAGAATCTCTGGCTCATTAACAATCGCTCTAGCGATAGCAACACGTTGTTGTTGTCCACCAGAAAGAGTAGAAATGTCACGATTTTCAAGATCCTCTAAATCAATAACACGTAACGCACGCATTACTTTTTCATCTATCTCAGCGCGAGTATAGTGACGATATTTAGTAACGGTTTCACCTTTTTTGTTAGTAACTTCATAAGGAATCTTTTTAAGTTTTAAACCAAAGGCAACATTATCGTAAACATCTAAGTAAGGAAATAATGCATAACGTTGGAAGACCGTGTTAATAGGTCTTTTGTGTGGAGGAATTTTTGTGATATCCTCCCCGTTCAATAAAATTTGTCCGCTGGTTGGAGTTTCAAAGCCTGCGATCATACGGAGCGTCGTGGTTTTACCACAACCTGATGGTCCTAAGAATGTAACAAATTCACCCTTAGTAATATCAAGGTTAAAGTCATCGACAACAGTGTTATTGCCGAATGTCTTGTTCACACCTTGAAGTGAGATAATACAGTTTTTATTCGCCATAATGTATCCCTAAACCTTTCAAAAAACGAGTGAGAATATTTATTCAATATTTCGCGAAAAAATATATATGAAAAAAAATCAAAAAACAAACAAATTTTTTTCGCTGCATTTTTCAAATGACTTTTCAAAGGCAGTCAATCTATAAAATAGTTTGATACAGCCTATATTTTTTTGAAATCTAAAATTTAAAAATTTTTGTTAATTTTTTTATCGGTTTTTTGACTAAATCTCGCGCACGATTTATACTATTAAAAAATTAGTAAAATTTATGAAGAAAAAATCATTGTTGTTATCATTAATTCCACTATTAAGTTTTTCTTTTTCTAGTTGTGGGGCTCCACAAGCTACTTTTAACAAGATAAATATTGATTTTGGACATGTAAGAAAACAAGCACAAGTACTCATCGGTGATTCATATATCAACTATGACGATTTAAAGTATAAACTCACATTTAAAGAATCGTTTATCGTCTGCGTTTATCCTCACTATACATGTGGATGTTGGGATACTTTCCAAAAGATTTTAGTATCATATCAAAACGCTCATAACATGGACGTCTTTGTTATGGAAGATACTGAATTCGAAGCCAAAAGTACTTTTGGTCTCGACTTTTCTAAAGTTTTCCCCGCGATTGCTATAGCAAGAAGAGGAACTTTTGAAGTCACTGCCTATTACGGAGATAATAGCAGTCGACCAATCTTCGCCGAATATCAGAAGTTTGAAGCCTGGATCTCTAATTATATTAACGAACCAAAAAATATCTTTAAAATCGATGAAGCACTACTCGATCAATATATTGAAGAAGGCAAATCTTTCAATTTATATGTTGGTAGAAATAAATGTGGTGACTGCGCTGAACTAGAAGATAAACTCCTTCATACATATGTTGATAATCAGGTCGAATTCAGCGAAACGTTATATTTCTTTGATATGGAGAAATATCGTGGTACAGCTGACT
This sequence comes from uncultured Erysipelotrichaceae bacterium, assembly GCA_902800645.1. Lineage (GTDB taxonomy): Bacteria > Bacillota_I > Bacilli_A > RFN20 > CAG-826 > UBA2450. Next base: position 27,047 of record CADCFC010000006.1, on the reverse strand, counting down.
ACCAAGCCAAAAAAGATAAATATGGACTATCAGAAGAAGGTAACGCAACATACGGATATAACTACACCCTTGAATATCAAGGTGCTGATCAATCTATAGTAAGCGATGTTACTAAGGGAGCCTTCCCAACTCTACATAGATATAAAGATGGACAAATATATGATGGAATGGTTCTATTAAACGATTTCCCTAATCTAGTTGGTGGGGAACCATATAAAATCAACACCACATATTTCACAAGTGAAAGGATAAATAACATTAAATGTATTCCTGCTGATAAAAAGGAGAATTACATCTTAAAGGATAAATCCATAACCAAGGAAGAATTCACTAATTGGTTTGATTCGACCACTAATGTAAAGTTCTCATATCATAAACCGATGGCAGAATTATTCTTCGAAACATACTTATTAAAAAAATAAAGGAGCATAGCTCCTTTTTATTCTTCTATAATCTTTTGATAATAGCTATCGATTCGTTTATCGAGTTCTTTAAGTAGTCTTATTTTATCTTCCTGCGAAATAAATGCGGCCTCTATCGAATTGGCGATAAAGTGTCTCACTTCATATTTAGTGAATTTAAAGGTTTTATATAAGTGACGATATTCTTTTAATACATCAGTGTTACTAACAGTCATATTATCAGAATTGATAGTCACAAGAATTCCATATTTATCAAAATCCTTTAAAGGGACATGTTCATAATCAGGTAAAGAAGTTGTTTGTAGGTTACTAGTTGGACAGAATTCAAAAGCGATTCTATTCTCCACGACTTTACGAACGTTTTCTCTAGAGAGGTCGAGATGAACACCGTGACCAATGCGCTTAGCGTGAAGTAGATCAATCGCTCTAATAACTTCATCACTTCCACAAGCTTCACCAGCATGAATGATAATGTTAACTCCATTATCTTTTGCTTCATCAAAAATAGATTGATAAAAGTCTCCGGTGTGAAATGCTTCAGGTCCCGCCAAATCAAGACAGACAACTTTGCGGTCTTGATATTTTTTTGCTAAAAGAGCGGTTTGCCTATTTGTTTTATAGTCAGCTTGACGCATGCAACAAAGAATTAAATTCGCATCAAAATTTTGTTTATCTCTTAAAGCATTATTTAAACCACTTATAGCGGCCAACACTGCATCTTCTTGAGTTAAACCTTTTCTTGTATGAAGCTGAGGAGCAAATCTAATCTCTGCATATATATACCCCATATCATAAAGTCTATTCACTAAACTTTTAGTAACATACGCGATAGATATTTCATCTTGCATAACACTTAAAGGTAGGTCAAATCTTTCAAGATATTCTTCAAGAGATTTACATCCCTCAGGAACACGAACATTATTAGGGAAATCTTCGCCTAAATCCACTCCATTACGTTCTGCTAAAAATTTAAAATCATCTATAGATAAAGAACCATCAAGGTGTAAGTGTAAATCAATCATATTTAACTCCTAGAGTTAGTATACATTAGAAAAAACTATTTTAAAATAAAGTCGTTTGAATTATTATTTAAACGAAAGGAATAAAAATATGTGCAAGAAAAAAGATCCAAATAAAAAGGGCTTCTTTGGTGAGTTTAAAGAATTCATTACTCGTGGTAACGTCCTCGATATGGCTGTTGGTGTCATTATTGGTGGTGCTTTCACCGCTATCGTTACTGCATTAACCAGCGGCATTCTTCAACCAGTAATTAACTATATTATTGGTAAGATAGCTGGAAATGGCGGACTTGAAGCAGCTAGAACAGTCTTAGACCACTATGTCTTATCTGATGGAACAATTTGGTATCCAACTAACGGACCAATTCCAGCAGTGTCTTCTTTAGATGGAACCACTCCTATTTCAGTCGATTGGAGCAAAACCAATTATATTGACTGGGGTAATTTCATTTCTGCAATCATCAACTTCTTATTAGTAGCCTTAATTCTCTTCCTCATCATTAAGACAATCAATAATGTCCACAAGGCTGGTGTTGAAGCAAAGGCAAAGCTCGAAGCAAAAGCTAAAGACGAAAAAGTTGAAGAAGAAAAGAAAGAAGAAAAATAATCTTTGATTATTAAGAAATAAATGACCACTACTTTGTGGTCATTTTTTCATATATTTTAATTACGCTTTTCTCTATCTTATCAAACACAAATTCAAATCTATCCGTGTACCATGGGTCTTCTATATCTAAATTGTCATAAAATTCAGAAATAAGATGAAACTTGTTACTAGGTCCAAACATTCTTTCTAAGTTAAATAGATTGTTTCTATCCATATAAAAGATATAATCAGCAGAATCAAATTCTTCCCTAGAGATTCTTGTCGCGTAGTGACGAAGAAAATTAACACCGTGATTAGATAAAACTCTTTTCATTGGAGGATAGATATCATTTCCTATTTCTTCTAAAGAAGTCGCTCTAGAAGAAACAACAAATTCATTTTCTTTATGATTCTCCTTAATGAGTTTATTTAAAAGTATTTCTGCGACTGGAGACCTACAAATATTGCCGTGACAAATAAAGATAATATTCATAAAACAAGTATAACAAAAGAGACCGCGAAGGTCTCTTGTTAATTTAATGATTAAATTAGATCTTATCGTTAGAGCCAAGAACTTCAGTAATTTTGTGCTTAACAAGTTCTTTAACGTAGGCTCTACCATCACCAACGTATTGACGTGGATCGAAGTGATCAGGATGTTCTTCAAAGTGTTGACGGATACCTGCAGTCATCGCTAAGCGGAGGTCGCTATCGATGTTAATTTTACAAACAGATAATCTAGCAGCATGACGAAGTTGTTCTTCTGGAACACCAACTGCGTCTTTAAGAGCACCACCGTGAGCGTTAATAATATCAACGTATTCTTGGTTAACGGAGCTACTACCATGTAAAACGATTGGGAAACCTGGGAGTCTCTTACTAACTTCTTCTAAGATATCGAATCTTAATGGAGGAGGCAAAAGTTTTCCGGTTTTTGGATCTCTTGTGCATTGTTCTGGCTTGAATTTATAAGCACCGTGGCTTGTTCCAATAGCAATAGCTAAACTATCAACACCAGTTCTACGAACGAATTCTTCGACTTCTTCTGGTCTGGTATAGCTTTCATTACCGTGTTCAACTTTAACTTCATCTTCAATACCCGCTAAAGTACCAAGTTCGGCTTCAACAGTGACATATGGTACGTGAGCGTGAGCGTATTCAACAACTTTACGAGTAATCGCAATATTTTCTTCAAATGGTTTACTAGAACAGTCAATCATAACTGAGGTAAATCCACCATCGATACAATCTTTACAGATTTCGAAGTCTGCACCGTGGTCAAGGTGAAGAACGATTGGTAAACCAGTATCTTCAACAGCGGCTTCAACCATCTTCTTTAAGTAGACTGGTTTCGCATATTTTCTTGCTCCAGCACTGACTTGAAGAATAACTGGAGAATTGCATTCTTTAGCAGCTTCAGTAATCGCTTGAACGATTTCCATGTTGTTGCAGTTAAAAGCACCAATGGCGTATCCGCCTTTATAGGCCTTTTCAAACATTTCTTTTGTGTTAACTAATGGCATGTTAATTTCCTTCCTTTGTTAATTCCTTTTGTATTATATAATAATTAAAAAATTATTGTATAAGCATTTAATAAAAATCTTTGTCCTAATTCGTAAATAAGGAGATTTGTGTACCGAGTAAATCAAGTAACTCAGTAAGCGTTAATGAACCAATGACCCTTCCTTCATAAGGGGTATTATGTAGAGGAGTGCTAATAATTTTTGTTAAATCAAAATTGACAGTGATAAAGTGGGCGTCGTTAAGATCGCTAATAGATTCGCTTTGCATATGATATTTCATATTGTCGATGAGATTATTAATGTCAGTGAGCTTATATAACGCTCCTTTATGAAGGGTTATATATTTTTCACTTGGATTAGCGTCGTAATATGCTTTTTCGCTTTCTTCAGTTAATAAGAACCACCATTCAGTGTTGACCTTTTTAATAGAGCCATCCATATAGTAAATTTGATCTTCAAAAATCTCTACTAAAGCGAGATCGCTAATTTGACTAGAAATGTCAGTAATTAAGAAATCTCCACCAGTCTTATCCCATAAGGTTTTAAGAACTCCACTAGAACAATCGCTAGCGGAAAAGACATTATTAAATTTCATGTTATTGATAGCGGTAACAAAGTTATCGGTGTCAGAAAATACCTTTTTGCTACCTAAATAAGTTAATAAAGGCGAAGTAGAAGAACCGAGATCAACAATCTCCGCTAAGGTCATTTCTTTTAATTCAACTGCGATATCTTGTAGTTTTGTATATTTCAAATTTTGTAAAACTCTAGGAGAAGAAGAATCAATTTCAACAACATCCTTAAGCAATAAGTTTTCCTTCAAACCCGTAATTAAAGAGGCGGTATCGTTAATGCTGCTATTTCTTACCGGATATAATGCATCTCTTTGAGTTGCACCACCAATAGAAGTAGGAGCGCCATTACCAGTAAATAAAAGTGCCTCTCCCTTTTCAATATATCCATCTTCACCTAAATAAAGCGATAATTCTTCATCGATTCGAGCGCCTTCTAAAAGAGTCCAATCATCGTTTTCATATATGTAGTATTTATCTAAAGATAAATCTTTATATAAATCACCAGGATAAACAAGCATAACATCCTTGATTTTAAAATCATTCATCGCACTTGATAAATTAGTTAATGAAACATTTGCCATCGATTTTAAAACATATGGGGTGTTTGGATCATCTACATCAACTATGTCACCAATTAAAACATTTCCAAAAGAAGAACCGAGAGTGGTAATTGTCGCATCTCTTAATGCGTCAGAATTAATTAATCTATCTAGGAAAGAGCCAGGGGTTTGAGGACCTAGAATATCAGAAAGTTTAAGCATATTAACACTAGTAGCTAAGCTACCAATAGTCGCGTTAATTGGATCGCTTGTTAAGGCGATTAAAACATTATTAGAACCAACATCAATAACACTAGCAAGAGGCAAACTATCAAGGACAGTTTGATCACACACCGTCATAATTGTTGAATTATTATCAAGATCATAAATCGCTTTTAAGAACTTATTTGCGTTGATTTGTGAAAGGGAGAATATTTCTGTGAGCTTCAAATTAGCGATATCCATCGTTCCCATTTCTTGAAGTGTTTTAGTTCTAAAGTTATATAAAACATCACCTTCAACGAGTTCTGGGAAGACATCATTGATAGTCAAAGAAAGAATTCTAGAATTATTTCTTAAGTCTCTAACTCTATAATATTCTTCTAAACCAGTGTCGGTATCGATATAGGTTTTGCTAGCAAGCGAACCAATAATACCAGTTGCAGAAGGAAAAACGTCTTTTAAATATAAATCATCAACAAAATCATCAGATTTCAAATCGCTTAATGTTTTATCCTGAATGGAAACTATAAGACTACTAGTGCTTGGATCGGTTACATCAAAGATTTCATCAATCTTTAAAGCGAGAACGTTATTCTCATCGCTCAAGTCTTCGATTGTCCAATGCTTACTTTTAATTGCTTGAAGTAAGAGGTTACCTTCAATTTCACTATCAGAAAATAATTTTCCGACTTCTAAACCTTTAATATTGTCATCATTAAAATCAGTTAGTTTCCAATCTTTGATTTGAGCAAGGAATGGATCAGCGTCCTCATCAATAGTAATCACATCACCAACTTTGATCTTGTCCATGATGTCATCAAAGAAATGTTCGCCACCATTAATAAAATCACTTAATGTATAAGGATCACCAAAGGTGTATTCTCCACCGCCTTGATCAATTGTTTCATATAAGAAATATTTAAGAACGCCACTTACTTCGCCAGTAATAAAAGAAGCAAGAGTAATATTATCTTTCATGGTTCTAGGAATATAATCACCTAATGTCTCAGAAGGGTCTACTTCCGTAGCGGGTCTACCAGTGTCTTGAATGACAAAAGGCTTGGTTTTCATTTCGTCCCAATCAAAGGTGAAATGAATGTTTTCGTCTAGCATAGGATTGAGTGTTTCATTCACAAACTTAGAAATCATTGGAGTAACTGAATCAATATCACCCAAAGTATCAAATCTTTTTCTAGTGAGACTTAAAATCATATTTAAAATGGATTGGTCTTGATATTCTATGGCTAAAATATCATTAGGGTTACCACCAAACATAGAAATGAGTTGGCTGCTTTTAATTACGGTACCGGTAATTGCTAATCCACCACCAATTAAAAGTAAGCAAAAAGTAAAACCACCAAGGAAAGTTAAAAGATACCTCCACCAATAGTGTTTTACTTTTGGCTTTGCCTTAGGTACATTGTCGCCGTTTTTTAAGGTTACTTGGCCCATATTAATCTAACGTTTTCCTTAACTTAGTAATCGAAATAATGTCGTGATTAACGGCGTAGACATCGCTATCTATATCATCGCATTCAGAATCTTTAAGATCTCTGGTAGCGCGATATTGATCTCCACCATTAGAAATATAATATGTGACTTCTTTCCTATAGTAAATATGTGTTAGCTTAATTTCTTTAACCGTCTTTCCCATAGGGAAGTTAACATTAAGCATATATTCAGACGAAAGAAGTCGATTATTTTCAATATAATCAAGCACTTCATATAAATGATTTTCAACTATCTCAAAATTATTGTTACAACTAATAGCAATTGCAGGTTTTCGATAAGTAAGAGCCTGTAAACACGCCCCAATAGTGCCGCTATACATCGTGTCATAAGAGATGTTAAGCCCGTGGTTACAACCACTTACAACCAGGTCAAAGTCAACATCTAAAGAAGATAGACCAAAGGCGACACAATCACTAGGAGTAGCGTCCATCACAAAAGTGTGATCATCTATCTTTTTAACTTCAACATCCCGATCAACAATAATCGATACAGACTTCGCGCTCATCACCACTTTAGGAGCAACGATTACGACATGATGTTTTTTAGAAAGCAATCGATAAAGTAGATTGATGCCATCAGCAAAATATCCATCATCATTAGTAAGCAAGATATTCATACAATTAATTTATATTATTTTTGTATGAATGACTACATAAATAAAAAGAAAAAGGAGATTAACTCTCCTTCTTAATCATCACCATTTTGTATTCTTTCTCGTTTTCGAATAGTTCAAGTGGTGTAAATTTTTCTTTGAAATTTTCAAACTCTTTTTGAGGGGTATCAAGCATTCTACTCACCTTTAAAGCGTGTGCTCTATGATGAGAATTTAGTTCATTTCTTCCACAGTCATGAATAATCGCAAGTAACCCGTCGTCTTTAAGAAGTTCGTATGCCTTATTAACATATCCTTCTACATAGAGGAAATGAGGGAAGGCATCAAAGCAGACAATCGCATCAAACTTATCACTATCAGTAAACTGATAAAAATCAGCGTTTATAAATGTCACTGTGGGATCTTTAATCTTCTCTTTAGCAAGTTCAATCATCTTACTAGAGAGATCAATTGCCACTACCTCACCGTGATTTCTTTTCGCGAGTTTAGAAGAGATAATTCCTTTTCCGCATCCTAAATCTAATATGCGATTACATTTGGTAACTCTTAAAGAATCGAGGAGTTCCTCAATTAATTTTGAATCGTCATGAACATAGTTCACGGCCATTTCATCAAAGAAAAGTTTGACGTTTTCGTTCACTAATTATTCTCCAATAACGAAGCTATCATAGCCACCATTATAGGAGGCATGAGCTCTCATAGTGTCTAATAATGCCTTACCATTAAATTTAGTGGTAATCTCATTAATTTTGGCATCCATATCAAGAGTAGCAAAAGCTTCAGGATGTGCGATGCTAGCAACATAATACGTGGACATAAGTTGAATTTCAAGGTTAGTGAAATAAGCATTATATGGAAGAAGCTTATATGTTTTTCCGTTTTGGAAAGCATTCATTCCATCGATATTAGTTTTGAAACTAGAGTCAGTGTTATAGTTAGTTCTTAAATGATTATAACCAACAGTGTCTACAAAGACATAATCTGGGTTTAAAGCGAGTTGCTTTTCAGTGTCTAAAGTGACTTGACCAGGTTTTGTTCCTTCTGGATAAATTTCATCAACTATATTTCTGACTTTCGCATATTTGAAGACTGGGAATTTATAGAACGATCCATAGAAGTCAAAAGTACCCCAGTTACCTACATAAGCTGCATAATATTTTTCAGTAGTCATAGTTAGATTTTCAAAATCAGCTTTACAGGTATCAACATAATTCTTTAGTTCGTTATAACGGCTCTCTTTGTTAAAGATACGAGCAATAAGATTTAAAGAATTCATTGTCACTTGATCAAACACTGCATCTGGACCTTGTTTTAATCCAACAACAGGGACTTGAATACGATTGAATAAATCGTCATTTTTCTCTGCGCTACTTAAGAAAGAAATAACAATACCTGGGTTATTTTTTAAAATGTTAGTTGCGAGTTGCTCAGTAACTGTTTGAGCGTCAGGACCACCTCTACCACAGTTTGGTAAGGTTGAGAAAGTGGATTTGTTAGCCTCATAATATGGACGTAACGCATTACCTACTCCAAATGGAGTAGCGCCATCAATTTCTTCAACAGCGACAATCTTACTCATATCACCGACGTAAGAATAATAACGCAAAGCGCCGGCACCGATACAAACGACACGGTCAATTTTTGTCTTATCATAAGTTACGTTTCGACCAAACATATCTTGAATGGTCACCGCGTTAGATGCAGGAATGTCATTCTGAACTCCACATCCACTTAACGCCGTTAAAGATAGAAATACAAACATCATTCTAGTTTTCATAAATAATATATTTACCTCCATTATTATTAATTATTTTTGTTTTTATGTTGTAGACGCTTTCAATAAGTGATTCATCGATTTCGTCTTTGTTACACACTTTGAATACTTCGCCTTCTTTTAAGAAAACGAATTTATCACCAATCGCAAGAGCCTGATTTAAATCATGGATTGATATTAAGAAGCTCTTATGATTCTTATTTCTCTCATTTTTAATGAGATTAATAACATCTTGTTGGGCCTTGATATCTAAGTTACTAGTGGGTTCATCAAAGATGATGACTTTACTATCTTGAATGATGCCTCTAGCGACGCTCACCTTTTGACGTTCACCACCACTGATTTGATTGGTTTCTTTATCCTTTAATTCAATTAAGTTGAATTCTTTAAGTAAGTTTTCCACTAATTCGTAGTCTTTTTTATTCGGATAGATTTTATAAAATGGCAATCTACCGAGAAGGACAGTTTCTCTTACTGTTAAGCTAGTTCCATTAATTAATTGAGGAACATAGGAGATGTATTTAGCCTTCTCTAATGCATTCATTTTCTTGATATCCAAATTATCAAAATGAATAGTTCCACTTAGTGGCTTATGTGCTTTTAAGATAAGACTGATCAATGTTGATTTGCCAGCTCCATTAGGGCCGAGAAGAACGACACATTCCCCGTCATTAATATCAAAAGATACGTCATTTAAGACTTTCTTATTTTTAATGTAAGAGAAAGAAATATTTCTTATAGAAATCATTCGCTTTTCCTCCTACCTAAAAGAAGAATAAGAATAAAAGCAGGCGCTCCAATAACAGAAGTTACCGCCCCAACTGGTAAAGCTAAACCGTTTAAAGCAACTCGCGCGATAATATCGCTAAACAGTAAAACGCTTGCCCCCATTAAAGAAGAGCCAACAATTAAAGGTAAATGATCGTTTCCAACAAGCTTTCTCATCACTTGAGGAACAATAAGTCCAATAAAACCAATAATACCCACAAGCGAAACAACAACAGCGGTGAGCAAAGAGGCGAGTAATAAAGATATAAATCTAAAAGCATTCAGATTGATACCTAATGTAGAAGCACTATCTTCACCGAGCAACATTGCGTTATATCGATAAGAGAACACTAAGAAGAAAATTAAAGCAATAACAGTGACCACTAGCATAATTAAGTCTTCGATGTAATTAGCTCTTCCTAAATCACCAAAAGACCAATAAACCGCAGCGCTAAGAACATTGTCGCTAGCAAAATATTGAATTAAAGTAGTTAACCCAGTACAGAACGTACCAAAGGTAACACCGATTAAAACAGTGGTCGCATTATTAAATCTTCTAATTCTTCCTAAGCCAAGCACCAATAGGATAGATAAGAAGGCAAATCCAAAAGCGAATAAAGAAACGATATAGGGATTATTAATATCAATGAATCCACCACTAGAAAATATCGTTCCTCCTCCTAAAACAATAATTGCGATGTTAGCGCCAAGTACTGCCGCATTACTAACTCCCAAAGTAGAAGGGGACGCCATAACGTTATTACTAACTGTCTGCATAATAACGCCGCTAATTGATAAAGCAATTCCAGCAATCACTGCAGCAAAAATTCTTGGCAAACGAATGTTTTGAACGATAATGACATTAATACGGTCACCTTCACCAAACAAAGCTTTAAGTCCATCAATAAAAGACATTCCGCTTGAACCGATGAAAATAGAAGAAATAAATAATAATAAGGTGGAAATAGAAAAAATGAGTAATACTACCAATCTTTTAGTGGATAAACTCATTTTGTTAATAGACCTAGTCATCATGTATATGATAACTATGTAAACAAATACTTAATAGCAAAAAAGAAACAAAAAATGGATAAAGTGTTCGATAACTTATATAATAATCACTATGAGATATAAAAAAGAAGAAGATACAGCCTTAATAAGAATCTATAACTCCACCTCATCTTTGATGAAGGAGATGGATTATAGCAAAATCAATAATAGTGAAATAATTCGTAAAGCAGGTATATCCCGCTCTACATTCTATTTGTATTTTAAAAACAAAGAACAAATAATCACTCATATTTGTGACGATATATTTGATCACATCTTTTCTAAAGATTTAAAGAAGGAAAAGCATCACGATTTCTCTAAAGACAAAAAAGAAGATCTACAGAATATCATCACCCATTCCTTCTATCATTTTTTAGAAGAAAAAGAATTAATATTAGCAATTTTAAATTCAGCAGCGAGTTCCATCTTTTTAAAACAACTAAGAAAAAGAATTAAACCACTTGTAATATCTTTAATTGATAAGAAAGTAATAGGAAATAATGATATCCCACTTGATATAAAGACACATCAATATATCAATGGATACACTGCTTTACTTCAATATTATTTAAGACACGGAGAAAATCTAACTCCTGAAAAAATAAGCGAATATTACTTCAAATTCTATTAAACTATAAATAGCAATTTAATAATTAAAAACTATTTTTTAACTAAAAAAGGCAGCCTAATTTTGACTGCCATTTTTTGCTGTTTGGGGCGAACGATGAGAATCGAACTCACGAGTGTCTGGTTCACAGCCAGATGTGTTAACCACTTCACCACGTTCGCCAAATCGCAAGAGATAGTTTATAAAAATATCTCCTGTTTGTAAAGAGAAACCTAGTGGATTCTCAATAAAGTTTTACTATGTAAATTATTTACTAGTTAAAAAGGCAATATAGCCTCTATAAGCTTCATATAAATCGGCTTTAGAAACAATTTCCATAGGGGCGTGCATATTATGAACTGGAATACCAGCGTCGATAACATTCATATTGTAGTTACCTAAGATATAAGCGATAGTTCCTCCGCCACCTTGGTCAACTTTACCAAGCTCAGCGTTTTGCCAACTGACTTTAGCGTCATCCATAACTCTTCTAACCCAAGCATAATATTCAGGATTAGCGTCGTTAGAACCGCTCTTACCACGACTACCAGTGTATTTATTAAATACAAGGCCGTAAGCGAAATACGCAGCGTTATTTGGATCACTAACAGAAGGGAATAAAGGATCATAACCAGCAGAAACATCACTTGAAAGCATCTTACTATTTTCCATGGTAAGTCTAGCGCCCCATAATGGATCTTTTTCTCCTGCTAATTCTAATAATTTAGCAATAACGTTTTCAAAGAAACGAGATTGAGCGCCAGTTGCACCAACTGAACCAATTTCTTCTTTATCAACTAAAATGCAACAACTTGTGAATTCTGGTTCATTCACTTCAAGAAGCGCCATTAAGGAAGTATAAGCACAGCTTCTATCATCATGTCCATAGCCTGCTACCATACTTCTATCTAGACCATAGTCTCTAGCTTTTCCAGCAGGAACAACTTCAATCTCGGCACTAACTAAATCTTCTTCATCAAAACCATATTTTTCTTTGAGAAGTTTCAAAACATTTGCCTTAACCGCGCCTTTTTCTTCACCTTTAAGAGGTTTGTTGCCTAAAGTTACATCAAGATTTTCACCTTCGATAACTTTAGCAGCGGTCTTAGTTAATTGATCCGCTGATAAATGAATTAATAAATCAGAAATACCAACGACAGGATCTTTTTCATCTTCACCGATATTTACTTCAATAGTAGAACCGTCTTTTTTGCAAACGACACCGTGAAGAGCAAGAGGAATAGTCACCCATTGATATTTTTTAATACCGCCGTAATAATGAGTGTCGCCTAAAGCAAACTCATTCTTTTCATAAATTGGATGTTCTTTTAAATCCATTCTAGGAGAATCGATATGCGCTCCTAAAATACGGAGGCCACTAGTAATCTTTTCTTTACCGACGACAAAAGCACATACGTTTTTATTTCTATTTAAGAAATATACTTTGTCACCAGGTTTGACTGATTTAACTTCTTCAGCGTTTTTAAATCCTTTCGCATTAAGCCTTTTAATCGCTTCTTTAACAGCAATTCTTTCAGTTTTGCTTACGGAAATAAAATCTTTATAACCTTCCGCAAAGTCATAGACGAGTTTTTCTTCTTTCTCGTCGTATTTCTTCCAAGCATTTTCTCTATACATAAATTTAAGCTCCTTATTTTTAATAAATTCATTCTTCGTTAGCGAGCGTTTCTGCTAAACCACCAAGCGAAGTTTCTTTGTAGTTAGGATTCATGTCAAGACCAGTCTTATACATGGTCTTCACTGAATCATCATAACTAACATGGATATCATCATCAGGAATGATGACTGCTAATTTTACAGCATTAATTGCCTTGATTGCAAATAATGCGCATCTTTCTATACATGGAATTTGAACATATCCATCAACTGGATCACAAGTTAATCCAAGCGAATGTTCTAAAGCAATTTCAGCAGATTGAACGATATCAATAGTGTTTTTACCAAAACAATGGGCAATCATTGCCGCTCCCATTGAGCAAGCAACCCCAATCTCAGCTTGGCAACCGCATTCCGCTCCACTAACGGAAGCATTCATCTTACAAACAATACCGAATAAGCCAGCAACCATTAAGCCCTTAATGATATTTTCATCACTAACGCCTTTCATGCGTAAATATTTGATACATCCAGGAATAACTCCAGCGCTACCACAAGTTGGGGCGGTAACAATAATTCCACCACTCGCATTTTCTTCAGCGACTGCAAAAGATGCGATAGCGACATTCATCGCTACATCGTTTTCGCCAAGAGTCGTATGCTCCATATTTTCATGCATGGCTTTTGCTTTGCGTTTCACTTTAAGTGAACCAGGTAGATACCCGTCTGCTTTTAAGCCACGCTCAACAGCGTCATCCATCACTTTTAAAACTTTTTTGAAATAGTCGTATGTATCTTTATCTTCGTGATCAGCAACATATTGATATAAAGAGATGTCATTAGATAAACAATAATCCATGATATTTTTCATATAACGGTGTGGATAAATCTCTTTGATTTTAGTGTCTAATAAGTTATCAACAGTGATGATACTACCACCACCAATAGAGATGACGTTTTCAGAAAAAACACCTTTAGAAGTTGTCACTTCAAAAGTCATCGTATTTGGATGCTCAGTAACGGTTTTATAATCAAATTTCACTTCATGAGGATAGTCTTTTAAAGAGAGATCAATAATATGGTCAGTTAAGTGCCCTTTGCCAGTTAAGGCAAGTGAACCATATAAAGTGACAGTAATATTTTTAATATCCTTATATTTTTTTAAAATATATTGGCAGGCAAAATGAGGGCCCATCGTATGAGATGAACTCGGTCCGTGTCCAGTAATAAAAATTTCTTTAATTGATCTAAGTCCCATATTAAGCCTCTAAATAATTAACGGTAATCGATTCAACTTTAAGATATGAATTATTGTGGTTACTACCAACTCCTAAAGAAGCAATAACTACTTCAGTACTTTTCTCTTTTAAGATAAAGGTTGTGTATGAAGAAAATTGTTTATAAGCAAAAACGTTATCAATAAAATCATCATCTAAGCTATAAATATAGGAATAAGTTCCAGTAAAAAGAGTAAAACCAATAATAGGTTTATCAAATGTAATTGTGAGTTTAGTGCCGTCATTAATCTTTAAATAGTTAAAAACTGTTGTAGTTGTGCTTTCACTCGTCTTATCATTTCTCACCACTAAAGAATTATTAGAGTTGCTCCAAGATTGATATTCACCCTGTACTTGATTAACAGTTGTGTCTTCTCTACTACTATCAAAAGTCATAGAGGCTTCTTTACTTTTATAGTAATCAAGGGTGTACACCAAATCTTCAAAAACATTAACTCTCCAATAGCTAGTTCGATAAGCAGTGCCCGTCAAAGCTAAACCGAAATAAATAGTAACTTTCTTATCAGTTAAAAGAGATTCATCACTAATAGAAGAAATATCGAAATCAGCGAATGTTTGATGGTCATAGCAGTCTTTGCTATTAAATACACCTATCGCTTTTTGAGTGACAATATCTGTATCATTTCTCGCCGCATAATAATATGAACCAGACTTATAATACTTAGTATTAAGCGCAAATTTCTCTGCGTTATTCTCATAAGAAGAAACATACATATCAGCTTTATAAATAGTTAATTGACTTCTAGGATAAGAGCTCGTTCCTTCCTTAATTTGATTTAGAGAAGATAAATCTGTAACAGTAGTCACATTATTTTCAAAATCAAAATCGACAGGTGAAAGTTCACTCTTATTAACTTTAAGAATTCTAAAGGATGGTCTAAAACCATATTGAGATTCTAAACCAATAATGTCATAGCAAAGTCCTTTAACTAAATAAGAACGATCTTTATCTTCAAGAGAATAAACAGGAACAATATTTCCACTTTGGTCAGTGAATAAATAACTTCCAGCTTCGTTATATTTAGTGAGATAAGTTAATCCTTTAAAAGTAACGATATCTTTAACCGCATATCCACTTTGAGAAGAAGTGACTTCTAATGTTTCATCTACAAACTCACTTTGAGAAGAAATCTCTTTAGCGCTTAATTCACTAATAGGAGTAGTAATCTCAATTGATTCATCAAATGTATAAGAATCAACCTTAACTTCAACGTTTCCATTTAAGAAAGCAATATGACCATGAACTACATAAGTAGTTGGTTTATTTTCTCTTCTAATATAGTATTTCGCTCTCGCGTATAAACTAATTGGACTTTCGTCACTTGTTCCACTGCCAAGAATAATATAACCAGTTTCATCTCTCGCAACTGTTTTACCTCTAACATTAGGATCATATCCAGCCTTTGAACTTTCATCTTTACTATCAATCGTGTCGATTGCTTCAATTTCTAAAGTGACACCAACATTAGATAAATACCATCCGACATTATTAGGAACATAGTGCATGGTGCTTGCTTTCGCTCTAACTTCACTAATTGTGCTAACACCAGGTAAATCTTCTTCACCACTCCCGCTATTTTTATAAGTCGCAGTAAAGCTATCAAACCAAGTATGAGCAGTGCTCTTTAATGTAACTTTATTAGATGATCCACTCCAAATAATAGTTGAGCCTTTAACTGTAACTTCGCCCTCTTCAGAGGTCATAGAGCCAGTTAATTTCACTGTTGGAATTTCAATTTTATATAAGGTGTATAAAGGGCAATCAATTGTAATTGTATTATTTTGATATAAGCGAACTGACCAACCATTATCATTATTAACGATTGGATTAGTAGAACCTCCATCATTTCCAAAAGATACTTTAAACATATTTTCAAAAACGACTGGTTCAAGTTTAGTTAAATCTGAACTCTTATCGATGGTTTTTGCCATGCCAGTGATAGTTTTACTATCAGTGGTCTTAACTACAGTAACTACATAAGTTTCAGTTACGCCACCATAAGAAACAGTTATAGTTTGTTCACCAATTTGATCAGGATTATATCCGCTAAAAATAGCGTCATTAGTGACATCTTCACTACTTCCATCATTAAAAGTGGCCTCGACTGAACATCTAACAAAATCATCACCTAATTCAAATTCGGTTACTTTGTTAGATAAAGTTAAAGAAGTGGCCTTTTTATTAATAGAAACTGTAAAGCTTGTAGTCTTAGTTAAATAAGTAACAGTAATCTCCTGTTCATTAGTAGGAGTAGAGGAATCAAATCCAATATATGTAGCCTTACTAGATACATTTTCATTAGAAGAATCGCTAAAAGAAGCAATGACAGTAGGAGTAACAAATGCTTCATTCACAAAATAAGAATCTTTATATTGAGTTACTTCAATCTTTTCTAAAGATTTTGGAGTAACAGGAGGTTCACTAGGACTACTAGAAGAATTTCCACATGACGCTAATAGTAATAATGATGCAATAAATATAATAGGCTTTTTCATTTTTTCTCCTAATTAATAAACTTGTTAATCAAATCTTGTGAGTACACTACTTTAGTACCTTTAACAACAGAGTTAACAATAAAGACGTTAGAACCAATAACAGAATCTTCTTCTATCACAGTCTCTCCACCTAAAATAGAGGCACCACTATAAATAGTGACATTATCTTTAATAGTTGGATGTCTTTTCTTTCCAACTAAATCTCTTCCTTCTTTTAAGGTTAAAGCGCCCAAAGTCACTCCGTGATATATCTTCACATTTTTACCAATTTCACTGGTTTCACCAATAACGATTCCAGTACCGTGATCAATAAAGAAAGGAGAACTAATCTTACAGCCTGGATGAATATCAATACCAGTACGGGAATGGGCTCTTTCAGTAATTAAACGCGGAACAAAAGGAACCGCTAAATCATAAATGATATGAGCGATGCGATAATATAAAATTGCAAAGAATCCTGGATAAGCAATAACGATTTCGTCTTTACTTTCACTAGCAGGATCACTTTCAAAGAAAAAATCTAGATCTTGATAAATCTCTTTCTCTAAAATAGGAAGTCTTTGAATAAATAAATCCGCAGTGTGACTACAAACATACTTTGTGTAATGTTTTTTAATATCTTTAAGTTTACGTCTACGATAACTCTCTTTATCACCTTTTAATTTAGAAAAATATCCAGGGAAAAGATAATTCTTAACATCGTTAACGAAAATAAGAACTTCATCAATTTTAGGGAAAGTATCAAAACAAGATTGATTAGTCATAAATATTACGCGTACACATATATATTAAGGAAAGTAATTTTATTTCGCAAACAATACGAAAAGAATTTATAATTATAGCGAGGTATAGATTATATGAATAAACAAGAAGTAACCCTTTTAAGTGCGGAAAATTATAGCCTTTCTCTTTGCTTATATAAAGCAGATAAACCAAAGGCCAATATTATGTTCGTCCACGGAATGGAAGAATATAAAGAAAGATATGACGCTTTCGCTTCTTTCTTATCAGCAAACGGATATAACGTTGTTCTTTCAGATATGAGAGGGCATGGCAAAAACGCGCCTAAATTATCCCACATCGCTGATAAACACGGCGATAAATTAATCATCGAAGATCAAAAGAAAATTCGTCAATATATGGAAGAAACATTCCCAAATCTTCCAAATATGATTTTCGCTCACTCAATGGGTACTATTATTACTAGAGTTCTTCTTCAAACCGAATCACAAAAATTCACCAAAGTCGCATTAAGTGGATATGTTAATCCTAACCCAGCTTCTCCAGTTGCGGTTATGTTAGGTAATATCGTTAAAACATTTAAAAAACCAACTGGTCACTCTAAACTTCTCACCTCTTTAGCGGTTGGACAATTTTCTAAAGCAGTCAAAGATAGAAAGACAGATTTAGATTGGCTTTCATATAATGAAGATAACGTTAATAACTATATTGCAGATCCATTATGTGGAGTCGAATTCACTAATGGAAGCTATGACGCTTTATTCCATTTATTAAATAACATGGGCAAGGCCAAAAAATATAAAGATGTTAAAGTTGATTTACCAATCTTACTTATCTCTGGAGTGGATGATCCATGTACTGGAGGAGAAAAAGGAAGAGAAGCGAGTAAAAAGACACTTCTTAAAGCCGGATTTAAAGATATCTCAGTCATCACTTTAGATAAGATGAGACACGAAATTCTTAACGAAGACGAGAAGCAAGTAGTCTATGAAGATATCCTCAAATTCTTAAATGAATAATTAAACTACAAAATTTAAATATCCAAGAGAAGAAATTTTCTTGGATTTTTATTTGTTTGCTTTTATTAAATAAAAGGCGTATGGTTATTTAGGTTATGAGCAAGGAAAGAATTAAACTCAGTAAAGAAGAAAAGAAAAAGGAAGCCTTTAGAGCAATTAAATATACCTTATTCGCGGCAAGCGCTGGATTAGTTGAACTATTATCTTTCACTATCTTCTCTTTGTTACCAGGCTATTATAGTAAATATTATTGGGAAGCTGCTTTAGCGTCTTTAATCCTTTCAGTCTTATGGAATTTTACGTTTAACCGTAAATTCACCTTCCAAAGCGCTAATAATGTTCCTATCGCAATGTTAAAAACACTTGCGTATTACGTTGTTTTTGCTCCTTTATCAATCTGGCTAGCCCAAATGTATCTTATTGATACACTTGGATGGAACGATATCTTAGTAAAAATGGTAGTTATGATTGTTAATTTTGTAACTGAATTCCTCTATCAAAGATTCTTTGTATTTAAAGATAGTATCGATACTAAACCAGTAAAATTTAAAAAGAAAAAACTTCAAGAAGACAACAAAAAAGAAGATTCAATCGAATAACGAATCTTCTTTTTTTATTAAGCCTAGATGTAATAGTAGTAACAAAGCGCTATTACGTATTCTCCATCAGTTGTTAAGTATGCATCGACATCAAGAGAAAGAGCATTATCACTAATCATCTCAAGTCCAACATAGTGGCCAGAAGCAACTCCTTCAGGCAAATCTTCCGAATCAATTGCAGTAGCACCTGTTGTCCATTCTTGCATGGCAACGCTTCCTTTAATAGTATTAGCATAGTCAGTCGCTAATGTTGCGGTAGTCGCACCACTTGGAACTGAACTTAAAACCTTTTCCGCATAGAATTCACCACTATCACCATAATAGCAATCTACAGCAACATATCCATCACCAGGAAAAGCGGCGTCTAAGATATCTTGAAAATCCAAAGCCATCTCAGGATCCATTTCTCCTCCTGCTCCACCAGGATATCCCTCTTCGGCATTTTTATATCCGTAACAAGTAACTGTTAATTTAACAAGTTTGGTGTGGCCACTAGTGCCACTAACAGTAAATGTGACATAGTCATCACCATCTTCACTATTAGTCCAAGTGGTTCCACTTAGTGTTCCACTACTCGCTGTAATATCATTTCCACTTTTTTGAAATACAATCTTACTGAGGAATGTTCCATAAACCGTAAATGAATTTCCACCATATGCTCTAATTGCAGTACCTGAATCATAATATTTAGGAGTGTTTGAGTTATCTCCTTGTTCAAATAATATCGAAATATAGTGTTTATCGAGTTGAGTTACATCTTCAGCGTTAGATAATCCCATCTGAGAAAAAGTAAAATCATAATCACCTTCTACAAGTTCGATGGTCGGTTCTGGAGGAACAACAGGAGCACTAGGGCTAGTTTGTGAGTTTCCACAACCCACTAATGGTAATGACGCTAACAATAAAATTGGAAGTAACTTAATAATTTTCATTTTATTAGAACCTTTCTTGTTTTTTTAATTATATTGAAATGCCTATATATTATCAACCTTATAGTAAATGGCCTTTATATTTTTAATTCTGGGATTCAACTTGAATAGTAATATGAAAAACCCCTCCTCCTTATTCAGGATTTGGGGTGAATCTCAATTAACGAGTTCTCAATTTATGAAACCGTAATTTCAATTAGTTAGAGAAATCCTTAAATGTGACTTGGAATACACTAGTACCGAGTGATGGATGATTGGTGTAGCAAAGTAATTGAACGCCAAAGTGATAATCGTTTGAAACATATAAACCTTGGGCAGCAAGGCATGTTTCGGAAACTTGTTGATCAGCAGGTTCTGTGTATTGGAACATATAATTTGGAAGATCTAACGCCAATGCCTTAATTGTCTTTGCAGCACTATTATCTAAGATTTGAACACCACTAAAATAGAAACCATATGAACCTGATGATGCATTATAAATATCATCTGCAGATGTAATTGGTTCTGCTAACCAAAGATTTGCGACAGCAACGACAAATTCATCAAATGTAGCAGGAACAGGATCGACTGGTTTGTGATAATCAGCATATGCAAGGATTGCAACTTCAGAAGAAGCATAGTCGGTTGGATCTTCTGAATCTGCTTCAGAACCCCATAAGACAACTACAATGGTTTCGTCTTTATCATGATAAACATCTCCGCCAGAAGTTGGGCTATATGGGTCAGCTTCTTTAACAAATTGATTTTCTTCGTTTGTTAAAGCAGCACCATAAGATTCAGCGATATTTTCTCCTAAAACTTTAACATCAATTCCAGTTCCAAATTTGGTGGTAATTGATTGCCAAGCAACAGAAACACCTTCTTCAGTAAATGTTGGTTCAAGGAGTTCAAATTCATCCTCTAATCCTAACACTTCTTTTAATTCAGCGCCTGTTGGCCAACCATATGTAAATGGATTAGCATAAACAGAAATTTGCCAGTATCCTTTTCCTGGGTCAGATGATGACTCGAAAGAATCAATATCAACCCAGAATGATGAATTTTCATCGTTAGTTACATATCTAGAAGATGCCATTTCATCTTCGGCATCCCAACTTGGAGCAATAGCTTCTTTTAAATAACTAACTCCACCGACTCTACCGTGAATGGTGGTAAGTAAATCCAAATATGGATTTTCAGATGATGGATCAACAGGAAGTCCCTTTTCATACATTGCGTATTCACCTGGTCGATATAAGAAATAATCTGTATTTTCAACTGGCTCATGATCCAATTGGAATGCAGCTCTACAAACATCAATAGTGACAGACTTTAATGTTGGTGCACTAGGTACTGGAGCTGGTTGGTTTCCACAACTCACCAAGCCTACAAACGAAGCTGCAGCGAGTGTTAATAAACTCATTTTTTTCATTTTCATTTTCTCCTTTCTGAAATAATTTAAGTTTGGTAAGAGTATATAACTACAAAAATAAAAAATGCAAGATTTTTCTAATCTCGCATACGTATACACATATTTAAATCCTTATTAGTCTTTATAAGGGTTTCTAGAGTTTTGTTCGATAATCTTATATAAGCTAGGAGTTAAAATCACTGTTGAAATAATTTCAATAATGAAATTAAGTCCGATAAATCCTAGGAAAAGTGCGGCGGCAAGATTAGGATATAAAGCACTGTTAGAAGCGACTAAAGCATTTAAATTTTCTTTAAAAAATAATGCTGCAAAAACTGCAAATAATCCAGTATTAATAATCGGCACTAAAGCACTAGAAACGATTGATCCGACAAAATTATTCTTCTTAAAAAGCTTCATAACTAATCCACTTATAACACCCGCTAAAGTGGTTTTTAAGATACAAGTTACAATCGTTCCAACTGGACTAACCGCAAAGAAAATGGAAATCGTACTTGGAGATAAAATTACCATCACTCCACAGACAAGACCAAGAAATCCACCCACTAATGGTCCATATAAAATAGCGCCAAGAGCAATAGGAATTAAAGATAGATTAATATTAGAAAAAGATGGATTAATGTAATTTCCAATAACTTGAAGAATGATTTCAATACCGGTTAATATCCCAGTAACCGCAATCATTTTAGTGTTAAATAATCTCTTTCTTTCAGCCATAGCGATATCTATTATACGAGTATCTTTTAGAAAAGATAAGTAATAATTATATAATTTGTATAAAGTAGAAATAGTAGAGGTGATAAGCATGATTAAAATCGCAATGTTTGATACAAAAAGTTATGACAAGCCAAGTTTCATAGAATATGGAAAACAAAATAATATTGAATATAAATTTTTTGAAGTTCATTTAAATGAAGACACTGCTCACTTAGCAAAAGGGTTTGATGGAGTGTGTGTCTTTGTAAACGATGTTGTTAATAAAGAAGTAATCAACATTTTATATTCATACGGAATAAAACTTATTGTTTTAAGATGTGCTGGTTTTAATAATGTCGACACCAAAGCAGCGTTTGGCAAAATTCATATCTATCGCGTTCCTGCTTATTCACCTTACGCAGTAGCAGAGCACGCAATGGCCTTACTCCTCACCTCTAATAGAAGAATCCATAAAGCGTATAACCGCACACGCGATTACAATTTCTCACTAAACGAGCTCACAGGAGTTGATTTACACAATAAAACCATAGGAGTTATTGGAACTGGAAAAATTGGAAAAGTATTCATTAACATCTGTAGAGGATTTGGAATGAATGTTATCGCATATGATAAATTTCCAGATCAATCTAGCGATATTAGATATGTTTCATTAGAGGAATTATTTAAAGAGAGTGATTTTATCTCACTCCACTGCCCGTTAACCGAAGAAAATAAACATATGATTAATGATGAAACGATTAAGACAATGAAAAAGGGAGTGGGAATCATCAATACTTCTAGAGGTGGATTAATTGACGCTGACGCGTTACTAAAAGGAATAAAAGAAAGAAAAATTGGATTTGCCTGTTTAGATGTATATGAAGAAGAAGGTGATATCTTCTATCAAGATAAAAGCGGTCATATCTTAGATGATGATACATTTAGAAATTTAATCTCAATGCCAAATATCATCGTTACTTCTCACCAAGCTTTCTTAACAAAAGAAGCGCTTAATAATATCGCTGAAACCACTACTGAAAATATCGTAAAGTATTTCGCTAATGAAGTAAACACTAACGAAGTTTGCTATCACTGTGCGAATATCGAAAACTGCAAAAAGAAAAGAAAGTTACAGTGTTTCTAAAAAAGAATGTGAGGTAAAATCTTCACATTTTTATTTACAACATAATATAGATTGTATACAATTTAATTGTACAAAATGGAGGTCCATTTATGAACGTATATGATTTTAAAGTATTAGACCAAAAAGGAAACGAAGTTTCTTTGGAAGCTTATAAAGGGAAGGTCTTATTAATTGTTAATACCGCTACTGGATGTGGCTTCACCCCACAATATAAGGGACTTGAAGAAATGTATGAAGAATATAGAGAAGAAGGATTTGAAATCCTAGATTTCCCATGCAATCAATTCTTCCGTCAAGCGCCAGGAAGCGATGAAGAAATTAACGCTTTCTGTTCTTTAAGATATAACACCCAATTCCCAAGATTTAAAAAGCTTGATGTTAACGGCAAAAACGCAAGCCCACTCTTCTTATGGCTTTGTGAACAAAACGAAAAGAATAAATATAAGAAGATTAAATGGAACTTCACCAAATTCTTAATTGATCGCGAAGGTAATGTAATCGGAAGATTTGAACCAACCGACAAGCCTGAAAATTTTAAAGCCGCTGTTAAAGAAGCACTTAAATAAAAATGGAACATAATTACGAAGACGAAATCTTAAAACTCTCTAATCAGATTTGTTTCCCTTTATATGCCTCTGGAAAAGAGATTGTTAGAAAATATCAACCATATTTAGAAAAGTTTGATTTAACTTATACACAATATATCGTCTTATTAGTCCTATGGGAAAACGACGATATAAGTGTTAAAGAAATCGGTTCTAAACTATATCTTGATAGTGGCACTCTTACTCCTCTAATTAATAAATTAATTAAAAAAGGTTATATAAAGAAAAGTCGATCCAAAATAGATGAGAGAGAATTAATTATTTCCTTAACAAAAGAAGGAAAAGAATTAAAAGAAAAAATTAAAGTAGTTCCACCAGAAATCGCTAAAAAAGTAAAACTCACTAGCGAAGAAGCAAAAACGTTATATGATTTACTATATAAAGTGTTAGGAGGTCTTTCTAATAATGAATAGAGAAAATAAGATCATCCAAACTAGTGTTATAGGAATAATCGGTAACGTATTATTAGTAAGCGCTAAGGCTGTTATCGGTTTTATTGCTGGATCTGTTTCAATTATCTTAGATGCTGTCAATAACTTAACTGATATGTTAAGTAGTGTCATCACAATTATTGGCACTAAACTCAGCACTAAAAAACCAGACAAAAAACATCCATATGGACATGGACGAATTGAATACCTCACTTCTTTAGCGGTAGCGGTTATCGTTCTCGTTGCTGGTGGAAGTGCAATCTTTGAGTCAATCCAATCAATTATTAGAGGTGGGGAAGCTAGTTATACTAATATATCCTTAATCATCATCTCTATTGCTATATTAGTAAAAGTAGCGCTTGGATTATATTTTAGAAAAGTTGCCAAAGACGTTAATAGCGACGCTCTAAAAGGAAGCGGAGTTGATGCTTTATGGGACGCAGTGCTCTCGTTATCTACTTTAATCGGAGCGATTGTGTCAATGTTTGCACATGTATCAATTGAAGGATATCTAGGTATTATTATCGGCTTATTTATCATTAAAAGCGGTATTGGAATTCTTCAAGACAGTGTTAGTGACATCATTGGAGAAAGAACTAGTAAAGAAATATCTAACCAAATTAAACAAACTGTTAACTCCTTTAAAGAAGTTAAAGGTTCATATGATTTAATCTTAAATAACTACGGACCTAATAGAGCGATTGGTTCAATTCATATTGAAGTCGATGATAGTTTAACCGCTAAAGAGATTCATCCGTTAACTAGAAAGATTGCTCAAGAAGTATATTTGAAATATGGAGTTATATTAACCATTGGAATATATGCTTCAAATACATCCAATCCAGAAATTAAAGAGATCAGAAAAGATTTAACAAATATTGTTAAAGAAATAAAAACAATTAAACAAGTTCACGGATTCTATGTCGATGAAGAACTTAAAACAATATCATTTGATATATTAATAGATTTTGAAGAAAAGCACGTCGAAGAAATCAAAAACGAAATCATTAATAAACTAAAAGCAATTCATCCATCATATTCCTATTACATCGTTATTGATAACGACTTCACAGATTAAAAAAATCTACCAGTTAAAAACTGGTAGATTATTTTTTGTTTTTTAATAATTATTGAGCAGGTTTTTCAGTAGCTTCAACATCCACTACTTCTTCAGTTGGTTTGTTATTGATTTTGGCTAATCGAGCAGCACGACGTTGTGCTTTTTCAAAATCACGGTCACTCTTTTTAGCAGTGACAAGTAAAGTGACAACACTTAATAAAACTGCACTAGCTAAGATAATATATCCTTGGAAAAGGAATCCAAGTCCACTAGTAGAAGCCTTAAGGGAATTATCAGTAAAGACTAATGTCGCATCATATCTTAAGAAAGATACAGTAATTCCTAAAGCGATATAGGTGAGCGCCCAGATTGCAAGAAGCGCACTAACGATATAAATAACTAATTCAACGATTGATATAGGGAGTTTTTTCTTCATATTATTACCTGCAAAAAATATAACTATGCTTGTTGAGGAGCGTTCTTACGAATGTCTGCAAGCATTTCTTGTAATGCTCTGTTAAAGAGTTCTTGCCATTTTGGTCCATTCTTTTGGACTAAGGCATTAACGTTATCAAGTGCTTCCTTGAATAAATCTGGGAAGTTTTTATTATCTCTGCGATCACGTTTTCCTTCACTCATCTCCACGACTTGTAAGCATTTATCTAAAGCATCAAGAGTTTCGTTATCAGTGCATCTATTGTGACTTCTAACAAATCTTAATAATTCCGCGTACTTACTGAGTTCATTTTGAACGATGAAGTTAGATTGAGGAGAAGGTTGACCTTTGTTTTCTCCCATAACTTTTTGGAATTCAAAGAATGATTTTTGGAAATCTTGCATTAAGAGTAAATACAAGAATAAACGATAATGACGATCATCAACAGGCATTAAGTCTTCAATGACAGCCTCGTTTTCATGTTGCTTTCTCGCTAATCCAACATGGAAATAAATGATATCTCTAAGAGGTTCCATTAAGTTAACGACTAATTCATAAATTCTTAAGTGTTGAGAATGGTCCACTCTGATTTTGCCATCGTTTGTCTTAACTAAGATTGTGGATTCATCACCATAAACATCATCGAGAAGTTCATGATATCTAGTCATAAAATCTTCAAACTTATCTTTGTTAGCTTCTAAGAATTTTCCAAGAGGTGTTTCAACTTCAAGTCCTTTAGTAAGAACGCCTTTTCTTTGTTCAAAGATTTTAGCGTCATGTTCACGTGGTAAAACATATTCAAGAGTGTCTCTTAAATGTGTCGCAACGTGAATAATGTCGAAATTGTATTGATTAATGTTTTTCATATAATAATTGCCCTCCTTCAATACATATAGGGAAGATTAACTTCACTCACGGATAGTGTCTTCTCATGTAACGGGCTTTTATTATTATACACAACAATTAAATAATCTCTATATATTATTTAAATAATTCTTCAAAATAATATTTACTTTGTAAATATAATCCAAAACAAATAAAAATATTTTAACAAAAAAATAAATTTTTTAAAAAATCCCCCTACCTAATATATAGAGGGGGATAAAAATGCCTCCAAACATAGTCGACTAGTCGAGCGATCGATTCGTCGAAACTTCTTTCTGTGATTTCTTATATCGACGAGTAACCACTAGTCGACAAATAGAAAGGAGATGATGCTTATGAGTGAGTTCTTAACATTCCTATTCATCACTTTATTGATAATAGTTGAAATAAAATTAGATAAGCAAAATCAAGCAAAAACTCCATTCCACGACAAAAACAACTATCAAATTATGTAAAAACCAAAAATTGAT
>CADCFC010000005.1 GCA_902800645.1 uncultured Erysipelotrichaceae bacterium | reverse complement strand
TTAAGTAGTCTTGCCTCTATTATCTTTTTAATTGTTTTCTCTATCCCTGCTGTAAAAGGCAATTTAAATGCCTTATTAGCGTACTTAATAATATTTATTATTATTTCTTCCTTACAAATCGTTGGATATATTCTAATGATATGGGGGCTTAATATCGCTGGAAAAGATGAAACCTATTTTGAAAATGGATTCTGGGTCGCTCTATTAACTGTTGTTTTAAAATTAGGGGCCTTATTATTAAATTCATTTTTGCCTGCCGCTACTATCTTATATTCATCATTTGATGCGATCGGAGATATTTGTTCGGTAGTCGTCATTGTCTTTATTGTTAATGGTTTATCAGTGGTACTTGAAAGAACCGAGAATTATGATATTTCAGATAGAGGTATATCTCTATCTTATTTAGTCATATTCTCATATATCGTTTCTATTTTATTAACATTCATTCCATCATTTTTCAAAACCACTAATCCATCACTATTAATCGTCTTTCAAATATTCCAAGTATTAAGCTCAGCGATTGAATTATTTATCTATCTCGCGGTTATTACTTATTTATATCGATCAATTCAACTATTGAAACCGTTATACGAAGTGAAGAAAGTAAAAAAGAAAAGAACTTATTAAGTTCTTTTTTTTCATAATTTTTTGCAAAAAAAATGTGGTAGCTATCGCTATCACAGTAACCGTTGCACTGTAGCAGGGTCCAAGACCCTGCAACAATACCCAAGTTAAGTTCCTTTTGGCTGGTGGTGCTTCTTGTTGAAATGCGTTTGGGATTGATTTGCGCATTAGTGGCCAGCTTCCCATAGTTATTAGCTTCTGGGCTGTTTTCCTCTTCGTCATGTCCGGTGCTGGGTTTACTCCGTCAAACTTTAACGCGGAGACCAGTGATATTGCTATCAGGGAGGAACGTACCGATACTTATTAATTTGTTCTTAATAAGTCTTTGCTAGAGCGTCCATTAACTGAGCTATTGTTAACTCTCAGATTGTCCTCGTTCAATTTAAGGACATGGATGACTGATCTAGTCTTAAGCTTTGTAAGTCTTTTTCTTCGCGGAAGCTAACCATATATATCTCTTCCGTTATCTCCACACTTTGAGTTGAATTAATGTGGATTAGACTCGCTTTTGGATGTTAACCAATCGCTTTCTCCTCTTCGTCATGTCCGGTGGTGGCTTTAAGTCGTTAAGCTTTAACTCGACGTCCACTGTAGCAGGGAGGCTATTACCGTGAACCATACTCTCATATGATTCAATGCTGGAGCGACATTTAATCTAATCAGTTTAGATTAGAACCGGCCTATCAACATCGGTTTGTCGTTAGTCGTCTTATCCAGTCTAGACTCTAATACCTAGTCACAGATTTTTGCTTTCGCTCCATCTGTTCTTTCCACGTTTTGAGCTGCTTTAGCGTGGAGATTGGCAGTGGCGTAATTATTAAGTTACGCATTTCCTCTTCGATCGTGTCTGGTGATGGGCTTACGTTGTTAAGTCTTGAACTCAACCGCCATTGATGATTTCTCATCAGGGAGGAATGTACCCGAAGTGAAGTTACCCTCACTCCTCTGCTAGTGCAATCATTAATCTAGAATGTTTTATTTCTAGAACCGCTCTATCAACTTCGTTTATTTCGTTGATTGCCTTACCTAGTCTTGAGTTGCATAAGTGATTATCATCACTTAGGTCTCCATCAAACCCCGTTTCAGGTTTGATTGTCATCAAGTATAACTCTTTTGATATTTTTATTGCAAGCACTTTTTTAAAATTTTTTAAAATATTTTTTATATAACGTAGTTATATGTTTTGAAAAAAAGACTGATAAACGGTCCCTTTTCGTTAAAATATTTAAATTATTCTTCTTCTATAAACTCTTCGTGTATACGCGTATATGCATCTTTATTAGATAAAAATATTCTTACTAACTCTGGATCAAAGTGAGTTCCAGATTCTTTTTTTATCTCTTTAAACGCTTCTTCAAGAGGTATTGCATCTTTATAACATCTTTTACTCACAAGCGCGTCAAAGACGTCGGAAATCGCCATTATTCGCGCGGATAACGGTATTTCTTCTCCCTAAAGATGTATGTTTTTTAATCTCTTCAAATTCTTCAGCGGTTAATTTTCCTGGCTTTCTTAATATCTTATCGGATATGAATATCTTTCCAACATCGTGAAGAGGAGACACTAAATAAATCTTCTCAATAAATTTGTCATCGATTTGATCTTTATATTTTTCTTCTTTAGAAGCGTCTTCCGCTAATAATTTAGCGTAGGCACTTGTACGCGCTACGTGCGCACCTGTTTCCATGTCTCTACTTTCAATCAAGTTAGCGAGTCGAGTAATGATTTGACGTTGCACTACTTGTAATTTCTCTTGGTTTTTAACGAGTTCTTCTTTTGTGTCTTGTTGCACAAGATCGTTATAGAAAACGTAACAAATACAAGCAGCAATACCAACAGCGACATAAGCAATATGTAATTCACTTAAAGTCATTGGAATAATTCCAGCAGCGAGAACGACAACCACCATGATGATTGTGCCTATATCACGACGTTTGAATTTTTTGCCGACTAGGAATAATACCACAGCCATATATACCAAAGAGGCTACATAAGTAATTAAATATATAAAGAAGTAATCTCCACGATGATATCCAGTTTCATTAAAATAGAACACCCATCCAAATGGAGCGCATATAATTCCAATAGTTAAACAAACAATAAAAGACCCTATTACAATTTTTACTTGATGCTTAAGTCCTAAAGCACCCGCAAAAAGCATAGAGAAACATGGTGCGACTGCAAATTGTAACACCGTTAACATAGTTAAGGCTGGTTTATATTGAAGTGGATAAACTCCACCTTGAATCGTATATTCCGCTAAAGAACAGAAAGTAATCGCGGCAAAAGTTGAGACGAACCAAAGCTTTTGTTTTTTATTAAATCCTGTGTAATTCAAAACATGGATACTCATGGTAACCATTAAAATTACTAAGATTATCGTTGCCGCTGCGTAAAACGACATAAATTAGTTCCTTAGCATGATTATAAATTATATTTAAGAAAAATATACATGATTTTTTTAAAATCACACTTTTGGATGAAGAAAACAACAAAAGAATAAAACATTAGGTTTCCTACTTGTTTACGTATATGATAGTAGTCAATTATGAAACTGAATGAAGAACAAAAAAGAGAACTAGAAGAACTATACCTAAGCTTCTTAAATAACGAGAAGATTCAAAGGATGAAAGATATTCCAATGCACCGTGGATCTAATTGTTATCTTCATTCTTTTAAAGTCGCTAAACTAGCGATAAGAAATGGGCTTAGATATAAAAGTGTTGATCTTAAAAAGATCTTAATCGCTTCTATTCTTCACGATTACTATTTATACGATTGGAGAAAAGATCGTTCTTTAAGAAAGAAACATGGTTCTCGTCACCCTCATATCGCAAGCGATAACGCTATTAAAGATTTTAATATCGATAAATCAATTCAAAAAATCATTAAGTCACATATGTGGCCGATTAATTTTTTAGACTTCCCTGATAGTAAAGAAGCAAGAATATTAGGAGTAGCGGATAAAACTATAACAATAAAAGAAGCCTCCTCTTCTAAAGCATTTAAGAAGAAGAAAGAGGCTTATTACTATAACTATATTAGTAAATTATTCAAATAATTTATTCAGGCATCACAAATGATGTCGTATGTAAATCTGAGAAAGTAATTTCAACACCAAAACCATTATAGGTTGGCATTTTTTCAGAACTTACAATTTTCACAAAACATTTTTCAGCGTACATCTTATCTTTAGATAAAGAGAATTCAAAATCTAAAACCATATTATCCGCGAAAGGGGTAGCAAAATAATGTGTCGATATTGCTTCATGACTGATAGGCATATTTTTAATCACATATTTATCTTCACTTTCGCTATATGTCGCTTCTTTAATATGTCCACAAACAATCGCGGTTAATCCACCTAAAGTATCGTCATACATAATGTAATTAGTGTAGAAAATGTTTTCTACAGTTGGATGAGGGACCATACAGTAATAGTTGCTGCCTGCCCCAACATATTCATATTGTTTGCTCTCTTTAAAATATAAGTATAAGTCGCCTTTGTCATCCACTTTAGAATAATATTTATCAGCACTTTCATCATATGCATCCGCATATAATTCTGAAGTGTTACAATTCCATTTCATTTTAAAATCCCAACCACTTTGAGAAGGATCGGCAAATTTTGGAGACATTAAACAAGTCGCATTAGTGGAATAGAAGGAATTCATTAATGCGTTCTTTAAATCTTGAGTAGATAGAGAAGCCGCTCTTTTAACTTTAACAGGATTAATTTGTCTATCTTCGTATAAGCTAAATGACCCATATGAAAAGCGGTTATACCATTTACCATCATTTTTCTCATAAACATATCTACTATCTTCATCTAGATAATGGTCATAATCATTTCCAAGAGTGTCGCTTGGCGCTCCTACTCCATGGAGTATAGTGTCTTCTTTACTTGGATCAGTTCCTGGATCACTAGGAGCGTTACTAGGAGCGTTACCGCAACTAGCTAACGCCATTAAAATA
Organism: uncultured Erysipelotrichaceae bacterium; assembly: GCA_902800645.1. Classification (GTDB taxonomy): domain Bacteria; phylum Bacillota_I; class Bacilli_A; order RFN20; family CAG-826; genus UBA2450. The sequence goes on along the minus strand of CADCFC010000005.1, from coordinate 45,929 downwards.
GGTAAAACATATAATAATCTTCTTTTCATATTTATAGCCTCATTACGATTATTTTATCACACTATTTTAATTAATTAAAAACCACTAGTTAATACCAGTGGTTCATATAATTAATTTGTTAAGAATTAATCTTTATAAAATTTATATTCTTCGAAATATTTTTGAATGACTTCATTGAAACGAGCGTATAAATCATCTTCTTTTTCTTTTCCAGCAAAGCCGATTGCTTTATATTCGTTTCTTAAGCCTTTAACTTTTTCTACTTCTTCTTTTGAGAAATCAGAATTAGCAAGCAATTTTTTTGCAGTCTTAATGAGTTCTTCTTTTTTCATTACTCTTTCTTCAAATGTTTTTAACATTTCTTGACGATGCTCTTTTTTCTTCTCTTGGAATTCATCCATCGCTTTAGCGAATTCTCTCCAAAGATGTTCGTCTCCTTTTCCAGAATAGCCGACTTCTTTCCATTCTTTTCTAAGTTCATCCATCTTTTGAGTAGCCTCTTTAATATTTTCCATTTGTGAGACTTCTTTTGCTCTAGAAATGATATTTTCTTTCTTTTCACGTTTTAAAGAATTAGAAGCATCTAGTTCTTCAAAGTACGCTCTTTTTTTGGAATAGAATTGATCTTTCACTTCTCTAAATTCCGCCCATAAAGCGTCGTCTGTTTCTTTAGAAGAAGTTCTTCCAGCTTTTCTAAATTCTTCGTTTAAGTTGTCCATCGCTTTAGACGCTGCTAAAACATCAGTTCTATCTAATAACTTTTTAGCTTCTTCAATGACTTTTTTCTTTTCATCTAATGCAGAAACAAGTAAAGAAGGTTCTTTAACTGCAAGTTCTTTAAATAAGGCGACAAACTTATCAGTTTCTTGTTTATCGAAGAAACTCTCGTCGTCTCTATTCGTGACGTATTTATATTCTCTTTTTAAGAGTTTTAAATCTTCACTCCTATTTTCTAAATGTTCCTCATTTAATAATTCTTGAGTAAGGGCAATTAATTGAGCTTTGTTCATATTATTCTATCTCTCTTTTTGACTTATATATTTTAAATGAAAAATTTAAAAAGTTAACTCAAAAGAAAAAGCTAGGATCTTTCACCTAGCACATTTCTTTTATTTTGTTTCAGTTGAATCTTCTTTTTTGTCTTCTTTTGGAACTTCAAGATTTTCGACTTTTTCTTCTTTTTCTTTTTTAGGTTTTCTCTAAAATAGCGCCGCTAAACCTTTCTTTTTTGTTTCGATAATTGTGACATTGTCATTATCTAAAGATTTAGTGTTTTCAACTTCCTCATAATAATTATATTGAGGAGTAATAGTCTTAGTGGTTGTCTCATTAAAGAAGCGAGAATATTCAGTTTCCACCGCTACTTTGATTGTTTGACCAACTTCAACATCATATTTATTAGGCATCTTAACGATGACTTTTGCATCTCCAATTCTGCCGTAGACATTTAAGATATCTCCAAGAAGTTCGATAATTTCAACAGTCATCTCAAATGATTCTCCTTTGAATTCAAAGATGATTCTTTTTTAAATATAGCACACTAATAATAAATGACTATTTTTTGTATACAATTTGTGTATTTCACAATAAAAAAAGGCGTGTATTTGTGCATTTGCACATATATCCTACGCCCAAATATATTAGTTAAAGTGGAAGTCGGTTTTAGTAACACTATGACCATAGATGGTTTTGAAATCATCATGCATGGAAATAATGTTATATTTAGCTTCTCCCCATTGAGTTTTTCTTTTGTTTGTTTCAGTTTCATTCGCGTGATCATCATCGTAATCATCAGCGATTAACATAAACACTTCAGTCTTTCTCGTATTACTCTTACAATAATTGTGCATCGCGCAGTCACCACTACTATTGCCAAATGAGAGGACTGGAATTTTACCAATCTCTTGAGAGATTTGTTTAACTTTATTAGTTTTTAAATTCTTAATGATGAGTTCATCAGTTCTAATTAAATATTCATCGCTACTCATCGTATAATCAACACCATCTTTATCACCTTGTTCGCTCGCTTTAATAACAACATCCATTCCGATAACTCTATTTGGTTCAATACCTATAGAATCCACTAAAGCACGACAGATATATCTATCAGAACCAGAAACAACATAATTAGTGAAGTTATAGTCTTCTAAGTATTTAAATACTTCTAACATAGGTTTATAGAATGACTCGCCGTAAGTCATACCAGAGAAGCCATTCGCTGGTTTTCTTGCGTATTCTTTAACATAGCTATCAAATTCAGAAAGGCTCATACCGCTATAAGCTTTAGCGGCCGCTCTAGCGTGAATCATATCGAAATGATCAGGAAGATCAACTCCATCTCTAACAAAATCTCTAATAGCTTGAGCAGCCTCTACTACACTAGTGTCTTTATTAGTGTAATTTGGATCATCAAGTCCACGATATTCAAGTAAGTTATATTCAAAATATGTTGGATATAGTTCACCAATAAATGTTCCATCCATATCAAACGTTGCTATACGTTCGTTTACCGGAATAAAGTTTGGTGAATTTTTATTAGTAACATCTTCAACATAGGCTTTTAATGTTCTAAGCGAATCACAATCATTCCATAAGGTGAAGTAATTTTTACTTGGTGTAGGAGTTTCTTTATTAGCGCATCCGATTGTGGACACTAATAGAGGGAGTAACATAACTAAGAATTTCTTTTTCATATTCATATTCCTTTTTTAACAATAAAAGAATATTACTTTCTTTAAGAAAAATTAAGAATATTTCTTAATTACACGAAAAAAGGACCATTACTGGCCCTTATTGAATATTAAATAATCGTCTTTACAAAAGAATATCTATCTAAGCAAAGAGGGCTTCGACCCTTTTCATCCCAAGTATTAAATCTTTCAAAAGTATTTGGACCAACTGAAAGAGGCTCTTCCATATTGTCGTGATGAGGACCAAGTAAGTTTCTATTTGAAACAACCAGGTCAATTCTAATTGTATTAGTGCCTTTCACAAGATACTTAGATACATTAGCTTTGTTTTCAAAAAGCATTCTCTTCACAAACTTATTGTTTACATAAAGATCGATTAGTTGAAACCTCTTTGGTATAACAATGTCTTTATGAACATCATTTATCTCTACAGATTGAGTCAGAGAGATTACTCCACTAAATAATGGATAGCCTTCAGTAATTAGAGATGAAATTTCTTTCTTCTGTTTTGCTATATAGAAATTGTTTCCAATTACAATATCATCTTGATTGCCATTTTTAAAATCACCATATACTCCAAATGGGCCTCTAAGATAAATAGCTTCAATCGTCGTATCATACGCTAGACAATTTTTAATGGATTCTTGAACATTTTCTCCAAATAAGGCGTAATAAACTTGTTCAGATTCATAGAAATGCATCTTAATTACAATTTCATTTTTGCCAATTTGTAAATATTTATCTAAATGATATGACCACAAATCCTTTTCAAGGACAAATGAGTCGCTTTTAATTATGTGTCCATTAACAGTTACTTCTTTTATATGAGTGTCTTCAATTAATGCTTCGATTGAATCAATTTTTTCTTTTATTTCAAATTCATATTTAAGATATAAATCACCTTGATATCTGTCTTTAAGAAGGACATTAAACACACCCATATAATGTGTTAATTCACTATAAGAAACACCATCTTTTGAAAATCTAAGGTAATCAAGTGTCAAATAATTTAAAGGCGTTCCAATAACTTCAAATTTGTTGTTTAAATAAAGAGGACTGTTTTGTTTGATGTCATCCGGCTCTTCATTTGAAAAGAAGAGAATTTTTGATTCGTATTTATTGAACTCTATATCGTTAGAAAGAATCTTTTCGCCGCATTTAAACGATCTATATCCTTTTGCGCTCAAATGCAAAGTGGTTTCATCTCCCATGTTCATCGCATAGACTAATTTCTTTCCATCATTAGTTTCACGATATGTTAATCGAATTTGTTTGTTATAAGAAATAGAATAAGGCTTATCATTAATTATCTCTTCAAGTGAACAATTATTCCTCATAAAAGAATAATCATATTTTTCGCCTTCAAGATAAATCGGCTTATCTTTAACAATTAAGAACTTGCCACCGTTAGAAGCGTATTCTTCAAATAATCTCTTAGTGGATTTGTCCATGGTCAAAGTTCCTTCTGGAATGATGACATAATCATATCTGCATTCGCCAACAATTAATGAACGGCCATTAACAGAACCGTGTTTAGCCATAATAGTCTCATCTAAGTAATGAAACATAACCCCGTTATTAGAAAGCTCATTTGATATATTTAATAAATTGTTTGTTAAATCGAGTAAACCAAAATCTAAATCCCATTCAATTTCTCTTTTGTAATTCATATACCCACTTCTAATAGGCATAAGTATTCCAACTTTAGTAATTTCACTTGAATTTGCTAAAAGTTCACTAATGGATGAGAAGTGATCGTTGAAATCTTTAAACGCTACGTTCACCCATGGATTGATTTTAGAATAATGTTCTGGGTAATCTCTTTTACGCTGACCATGTTCGCTATATGGCAAAAGATGATGGCAAATGACATTAACACCATTAACCATATAATATTCAGCGATACGCTTTAATTCCATTGGTGTTGCATCCCAACCAGCGCAAGCAAACATTTCGCACAAGCCCTGTTTTTTGCCTAATTGAGACATAACGCTTCCAAGTTGACGACCAACAATATTATCTTTAACATCTCTTCCTAAATGATCAATTCCAGGAATATGCTCATATTCATAAAAAGGCATTACTCCACCGCAACATAATATTTGTTTTCCAAGACCAGCTTCTTCGACGTAATGTCCTGTTAATTTATATCCATTAGAATCACACCACGAATATATTTGTTTAGCCCAACTATCAAGCATCAATTCATGGAGTGCTTTGTAATACTTATATCTATATTCTTGATATCCGTCTTTTTCAACAAAAAGCAGGCCGATTCGATCAAAAATATTTTCGTTATATTTTTCAGAAAAATAAGCCGGAAGGACTCTTGTAAAAGATGTTCCCCAACGATAATATTGTGGTTCATCCGTAAAGAAACCCCTTAAATTACCATAAGCATCATTTTGTTTATATTTTTCGTGTGTTAAAGAAATAAACTTTTTAACAACTTCTTTATTTAATATATCTGCAGTACTAGTTGATATGTGCGTATACACATTTAATACGTTGTCACCACTATTAACTTTTTTAATCGTATCACTTGAAATATCAAACGAAGCAATTGCGTTTTTATCGAACTTACCAATTTTATAAGTTAGATACATATCACGATTGTTTTCGTCCTCCAGAAGTTTCCCTCCAGCAAATCCACTTGGCCAACCATTTTCATCATATGCGTAGGCTTCCATATCTAATTCTTTAGCCTTTTTTAAGCAAGCATCAACACACTTAAACCATTTCTCACCAAGATATGGAGTAGTCAATCCGCCTCTAGCGTGCATAAAGAAACCACCGATGCCATTACTATGCATCCATTCAATTTGATCGGTTAATTCTTTTTCGTCTAATTCATCATTCCAACTCCAAAACGGAATTGGTTTATATTTGTTATCCATATTATTTACGGTTTACTAAAACTTTATTTTCGTATTCTTTTATTTCTTCAAACATTTTAGCATCACTTACCATGTTTTGGCGTTTAAGATATTCATTCCAGACTTCTCCCCACGGAAGAGTTTTAATCTCCTCTTGAAGAGAAAGCACTCTAGTGTGATCATATCTGTCTTGTGCTTCTTTTAAAAGTTTCCAAGGTGTAAGGAGAGCCCTTAATAATGCCTTTTCCATATTTCTTGCACCAATAACCATTGCTGCAATTCTGTTTATAGAAGCATCGAAATAGTCTAACCCGATATAACTTCTCTTAAGACCATCACATTTAACAAGTTCATCAGCGACATCTTGTAAGTCGTCATTTAACTTTAAGACATGATCACTGTCCCATCTAACAGGACGAGAAACGTGAAACGCTAATTTATTATAGAACGTATACATCGAGCTTATTTTATCAGCGACGTTTTCTGTCGGATGGAAATGACCTGTGTCTAATAAACAGCAGATGTTTCTACTAGAAGCATAGTTTAAATAAAATTCATTGCTTCCAACTGTATAGCTTTCTACACCGATACCGAATACTTTAGATTCAACAGATACATCCATCACTTTTTTATCATATTTATATCCTGCAAGGATTTTATCTAATGAATCTTTTAATCTCATTCGTGGACCAATTCTGTCTGCGGGAGTGTCCTTTAAACCATCAGGAATCCAAATATTCATCAAGGATTTTTGACCAAGTTCCTTACCAAACATCTCAGTAATCTTTAAGCCATTAACACAGTGCTTAATCCAATATTCTCTTACCTTTTCTTCAGGGGAGGATAGAGACAAGCCATCAACTAACATAGGGTGAGAAAAAATCGTTGGATTATAGTCTAATCCCAATCCTCTACTCTTGGCATAACTAACCCATTCTTTAAATTGCTCTGGTCCAACATCACATCTTTCGACTATTTTTCCTGTTTGATATATCGCATGAAGATTAATCTTTTTGCTGCCAGGAATATAACTTAATGCTTTGTCGAGATCTTGAGTTAATTCTTTGAAATTTCTTGCCCTTCCGAGGTAATTACCCGTAGTTTGAATGCCACCAGTGAGATCTCCATCTCCTTCAAAGCCCTTAACATCATCAAGTTGCCAACAATGTAAAGAGATTTTTGTTTCTTTAAGTTTCCTTAATGCCTCAAATACATCCACACCATAGGATGCATAAAGTTCTTTAATTTCTTTTCTCATAATTCTTTGCTCGCTTTCATTTGTATTTTTAAATTGCCCATTGCAGTCGCTTCAATTGGTAAGGCGATAACTTGTCGCTTTGTGTAATACTCAACTTGCTCGTTTAAAAACTTATTTTTCGCTCCTCCACCAACAATAAGAATCTTATTAAATTTACGATTTGTTATTTCCTCTAGTTCGTCAATAGCTTTACTGTAACCATATGCCATAGAACGATATATTGAGGCAAATAGTTCGATATTATTTTGAGGAGGACATCTATCAAACAAATTTAATAAAGCTAACTTCATATTTTTAGGTGCAATCAGTGATTGATCATTAACATCAAAAGTTATTTTATATGTAGAGGTATAGATATTTTGATCGATATACTCCTGTGTGTAACAAACCTCGTTCTTTAATTGATTACTAATCCACATGCCCATCACATTTTTAAGAAATCTAATATAAGACACGCCACCTTCGTTAGTGTAGTTTGCTTTTAAAGAAGCTTCGCTGATGATTGGTTTTTTTGTTTTTATTCCTATTAATGACCACGTTCCACTACTAAGGATTACAGTATCTTCATCTACATCAACTGCCTCAAACGCGCTTCCAGTATCATGAGAAGCACATAATACCACTTTGCAGTTACCGCCCACTTCCTTTTCAATCTCTTTAGTTAAATAGCCAACAAATTCGCCCGGCTTATTAATATTTATAAATAAATGAGCTGGCAAGTTTAGTTTTTCAATTAATTCTCTATCATATTCACCGGTTTTGGCATTTAAAAGAGAGCCTGTAGATTCGTTTGTATATTCGTGTGTTTTTACTCCTGTTAACTTATAAGTGAAATAACTTGGCAACATCAAATAGTCTGTCGCACTATCCAATCTATCTTTTAATAAGTCGTCATATAGTTGATATAAAGTATTAAACGCCGCAAATTGGATACCGGTTTTTGAATAGATTTCTTTGAAATCAATAATTTCATGAACTCTATTAGCGCTTATTTCACATCGTTCATTTCTATAAGCATAAAATGGGGGTATTTCTTTATTTCCATTCATGAGAACATAATCAACTCCCCAAGTATCAATAGATAAAGATTCAATTTTAGGATATTTCTTGAAGGCGAATCTAATTCCTCTTTTTATTTGTTTAAATAATGAACGTATATCCCAAACCAAACCGTCTTTAGAATCAATCATTCCATTTTTAAAACGATATACTTCATCAAGTACAATTTTGCCATCTTCTAAATGTCCAACTATATGTCTTCCACTAGAGGCGCCCAAGTCTATTGCTAGATAATATTTCATTATTTTTCCCCAATAACTCCAGGCATCATTTTAAGATTCCAAAGTTTTGCTAAACCAATGATAACTTCATCAGGAATCTCATTAACAACATGGCCCAAAGTTAACATATATATTTGCGCTGTTTTTTCAACGGTTTCAATTAAACCAAACGCTTCATCAATATCGTTTCCTGCACCATAAATACCATGGTTAGTCCATGTAACAATACGATGTTCTTTCATTTTGCTAGCGGTGGCTTCGCCAATCTCTGTTGTACCACAAATCATGCATGGAAGAACCCCAACGCCCTCTGGAAAAACAACCACTGCCTCGGTATTACTTTTCCAAAGCTTTCTAGTAAAAAGAACTTCATCAGTTGGTAAACACGCCCCCATACAAATCGTATAAGTTGGGTGAGTGTGCATAATAACTCTATTTTTCGGATTGACCTTTAATCTAACAGCATGACTCATAAGATGAGCAGGAAATTCACTAGTGAATCTTCCTCCATCTTTATATCCCCATAATAAGTGAGCTACTTTTCCATTTATGTCAATTTTAACAAGTCCTAAATTTGTCTCAGGATCTTTAATAACATTTTTAAAATACTTGCCAGTACCAGTAACTAAAAAATATTTATTTCTCAATATTTCATCAGCGGTAAAGCCAAGTTCAATGTCTCTTAAATAAACTTCTTTTGGAAAATAATCTTTTATATATCCTTCATCAATCAAATAAGAAATGTTGCCACCATTACGTTCATCCCAGCCTTGATGATACATGTTATTTGTGATGTCACTAACTTCTTTAACAAAACGTGAATTTAAAAAATCATTCATAATCCATTTTCTCCATTTCGTTTATAGTTTTATTTTATTCTTTAATATTTAAAGATAGAATAATGTAATTAGTCATAAAAACTAACCATTTTTGCATTTTGCTGTATAATGAAATAATCATGATAGAAAAAATAATCGAAAAATATAAAGAGAAAAACGACGACGAAATAAGAGCAATACATCATTTTAACGAAACCGGAAATTATTCTAATTCAAAAGATGACGCTCAAGTGATGAACGCTAAAGACTTTATAACAAGTGGGATGATCGTTATTAGAAAGCATCCTCGATTTTGTTATATTAAAAAACATTCTCATAATTATTTAGAAATAAACTATGTCTTAAATGGTGAGATTAATGAGATATTAGATGGCAATAAGGTAACACTAAAGCAAGGTGAATTATTGTTTTTATCTAAAAACTCACAGCATGAATTTTTGCCGGCTGGGGAAAATGATTTACTATTAAATTTCATAATTTTACCGGAATTTTTTGACTTTTTGTTCCCTTTCATCGATATAGAAGGAAACCTAAAAAAATTCTTGATTAATCTTTTAAGCAATAAAGAAGAAAGCAATTCAGTTATTTTTAGAGTTGGTGACAATAAGCAAATTCAAAACATCATTGAAAACATTCTTCTTTCATATGAAGAAAAAGACGAAAAAAGTAACGAGTTACTTCGACAATATTTCTTGATTTTGATTAATGAGCTATTAAGACACACTGAGCGTGCAGAAGAAAGTAAAACCTCAAATTATGATTCAATTATTCTTTTTAAAACATATAACTATATCGAGAATAACTATACAGAGGGATCTTTAAAAGAATTATCTTCTCTCTTAAACGACGACTACAATTATTTAAGCAAACGCATTAAAAAACTAACCGGTTTTTCTTTCCAAACACTTATTGAAAAAGAAAGAATTAAAGCGAGCAAAATTCTATTAGAATCAACTGACGCAAACATTAACGATATTGCATATCACGTCGGATATAACAATTTAACATTCTTCTATAATCTTTTTAAAAAATATGTAGGGATGTCGCCATTAGAATATAGAAACGCCAAAATGAACAATTTAAAAACCATAGACTAATTAAGAAATATTTACAGCCTATGGTTTTTGTTTGAATTACATTAATTTTCTAAACATTTCTAATACTTGAGCATGAGTTGCTTCTCTTGGATTTCCTGGATAGCAGGCATCAGCCAAGGCATCTTTTGCTAAAGCATCTAAATCGGCTTCTTTTATTTCCTCGCATTTTGTTGGAATGCCTACATCCGCCGATAATCGTTTAACAGCAGCAATCGCTGCGTCTCTATATTCTTCTTGAGACATTTCATCAACGCCTTTAACGCCAAACACTCTGGCGATTTCACGATACTTTTCTCCAGTATAATCTCTATTGAATTCCATAGAAATAGGCAATAACATTGCACAGGCTTTTCCATGAGGCACATCATAATATGCAGAAAGAGTATGTGCCATTGCGTGATCGATTCCTAAACCAACATTAGAGAATCCCATACCAGCAATATATTGAGCGAGAGCCATGTTTTCTCCACCTTTATCATTTCCGGCTACAGAATCTCTTAAGTTTTTCGCAATAAGTTCAATTGCTTTAATATGGAACATATCACTCATTTCCCAAGCCCCTCTAGTTGTATATCCTTCAATCGCATGAGTTAAAGCATCCATACCAGTAAAAGCTTTTAATGATTTTGGCATGCTTGACATCATATCAGGATCAACGACAGCAACTATAGGCATATCGTGAACATCAACGCACACAAACTTTCTTTTCTTTTGAACATCAGTAATAACGTAATTAATAGTAACTTCCGCTGCTGTTCCAGCAGTTGTAGCAACAGCAATAATTGGTAAACATGGGTTCTTAGTTGGAGCTACACCTTCTAAACTTCTGACATCCTCAAACTCTGGATTTGTAATAATAATACCAATCGCTTTAGCAGTGTCCATGGAAGATCCACCACCAATAGCGACAATTGCGTCAGCTTTAAACTCTTTCGCAGCCCTAACACCAGCTAAGACGTTTTCAATTGTAGGATTTGGTTTAATTTCGGTAAACATCTTATAGTTGATTTTGCCTTCATCTAAAAGCTTGGTTACCTTTTGTGAAACACCAAATTTAACAAGCGACTCATCGGTGCACACTAAAACATTTTTAAATCCTCTTGCTTTGATTTCTGGAACGATGTTTAAAATTGCCCCATGACCGTGATAAGAGGTTTCATTCAACATGAATCTATTTGACATATGTATATCTCCTATACGGTTATAATAACATAACTATTTATTTTATTTATATATTGAAATATATACACGTTAAAAAATTGATAAAAGACGTCAAAGAAATGATATATATCTTATTTCAATGTATAAGTTGTGTCTCCCCATTCTTGATAGGTATCAATCTGAATTGAAGAGCCGTGTAATTTACGATACTTAGCAGGAGTCAAGCCATAGCGCTTCTTAAAAATATTAATAAAATTAGAAACGTTAGAAAAATTAAGCATATCACTAATGGATTCGACAGAATAATCTGTTGTTGTTAATAAAACAGTAGCCTTATCTAATTTTTTGCGAGTGATAAACTTAATAATTGAACACCCAAGATATTTTTTAAACTCACGATTCACATATCCGTGGGAATAATTAGTAGTTCTTACAAGATCTTCAATACTCTTATCAGCATACTCTGGCTCATCCATACGACGTAAAAAGCCATTTAGCCATTTAGGCAATACATTATTATTTGTTTTGCTAGTAACATATTGAGAAATAAGTAATGAAATTAATGATTTATATAAAAGATTTTTCTTTTCAGACATCTTTTCTCCAATCAGTGCAGAAGTACATTCTGCAACAAAAATTAAAGAAGAAGGAGAAAGTTTAAATGTTGGAGCAAATGGAAGATCCAACAGTTTGTCATATAAACCTGCTTGCAAAAAATCGCAGCATTGTTTCATTGTCTTCTCATTTAAATAAACGTCTCTGGCTGAAAATGACTTCGAATAAGAACGATAAATAATTGGAGAAAATGGGTAAATGAAAAAACAGTAATTTTCTTTAATTTTAATTACTTTAGAAGAGTCACCGTCTTTAGAAAACACTTCAATAGTTGCTTCACCCTTTTCAACGATGGTCATCACAAAGAAAGTCGATTGGTGAACATTTGAAGGTGGAATTAAAATGTGAGACGTATAAGGACATTTGCGAATTGTTTGAGCAGTGTATAATTCCATAATTCTATTGGTTCTCTGGCCTTAACCCCTTTCTATAAATTTCAGGATAATTTTCTTTATTAATATAAGTGTCAAATCTCGATATTGTAAATAAATCAAGTAATAACAAATAAAACGGAGACAATAATATTAATAATGAATCTAATCCAACACGTAAAACAGGATTACTTATATATCTCATATAATAAACCCCAAATATGACAAGTGAAAACAATAACATTACAAGTATTGAATTAAATGCAAGTTTGTATGAGTTTTGTAAATTGAGCCAAAACTTAATTTTATAAATTGCCGCTTGAGAAAACATAAATAATAAAATTGGGACGAAAATTATATGTAATATGCCAGTTGTTATTCCATATGAAATATCCGAAACAAGTGGAATACCTGCTGTATAAATATGAATGAACTGAGTTAAAAAACGCAATATGCAATAAATAAGCATAATTAATAAATATTGCCAAACATTCATCGCAACGCCTTGAAGAAAATCATCTTTAAATAAAACACCTTCACCATGAATGAGCCTTTTTAAAACCCTAGCAGAGCCAGCTAAAGGAACACTAATTATTAATGTAGCAGGCACTAAAATAGCTTCATATAATATTTCAGTTAGTTTTAATGTCTGAACAATCATCTCTGGAGTACCGCCATTACTTGCGAGTTGCGACGGCAATCTCATCACAATAAACCAGTGAATAACATCAATTGTTAAATAAGGAATAGAAGAAAAAAGAAGAATAACTCCGAGTAAAAGAAGCGTTTTCCAATCATTTTTAAAAATATCAAAGAATTGAACACGGCGATTTAAAGGCAAATCGTTTTCTGTGAATTCACTATCCCGATATTTATTTCTCTTAAAGCATACAGTTTTCTTTTTCTCACTCATAAAGATGTTATATACTCCAATACGCGATCTACTTGATTTGTTTTTCCACTTGCAATTCCGTCTAAATGGACACTCGATTTCAAAACTAGTAAATAATAGTCGTCGTTATTAAATGCAAAGTAGTCTTTTAGTTCTTCATTGTCTTTAGAATGACATTTAACGCCAATACTATATGTCTCAAAATAGTAGTTGTTAGATAAATCCCATTTTGTATTTTTCAAATTCAAAAACTGAATGCTTTCAAATTTGTCCAGTGTCGTCTTAGAAAGCAGGCATATATCACTAGTGAGTCCATATGAAGAAAAATACACGTTATATGATTGATCGTTAACATCAGAAAAATATAAATTAATAATTTTATCTTCGGGAAGTAAACCGCTCATTCTATTTCTAAATTCAACTTCATTTATGAAGTTTACCTCAGTAAATATTGAAAACTTCTCATAATCTTTAGGGTTCGTTTTCAACATAATTCCATAACAGCAACCTAAAACAGTAATAGCTACTGCGGCAATATAAATGAAAAAAGTATTAGAGATATGATTTTTAAAAGAAAACTTAGTCTTCATATTGATATCCTTTTAAATAATCATTGCTAACCGCAATTATACATTTGCCTGGAGTTATTTCATTAGCGTCGAATATTTCACTTAAATAATAAATTAACTCTTTATCATCTTTCTTAATTAAAACTTCATAACACTTGGACTTGTCAGGAAGAGTAGTTACAAAAGAAGAGCATTCCAATATTTCACATTTTATATTTTTGTTTTTACTACCAAGCAATGTTTCATATTCAAAGGAAAGCCTTCTTAGGTATATGAATTTCGACAAAAAGAAAATAAAGAGGACAATAAAAATGGAACACACAATACTTGAGACAATCGACATCACCAATTTAAATTCGTAAGTACTAGTAGCAATAAAGACAGTAAGAGCAACAACAAATAAAAAAGCAAAAAGAATAAAAATCCATTTGACAGTATTTTTCTCTTTGTTAATTTTATTAAGCCCTTCTTCGTTATATAAAATATTCATATTATTTGTCTAATAATCTAATTATACGTTCATCTTTAGATTTTAAGATGCCTTCTGGGGTCCCTTGGTAAATAAAATTTCCTTCACTCATTACATATACCTTATCGGCAATGGTAAGTGCCTCAGAAACATCGTGGCTAACAAAAATAACTGTCGCATTTAGTCTTTGAAAAATCTGTTTAAGTTCAATCGTTAGTTCACTAGATAAACTTTTATCAATATTTGAAAATGGTTCATCCATCAGATAAACAATGGAACGTTTTACAATCGCTCTAGCAATCGCCACTCTTTGAGCTTGTCCGATTGATAATTCTTTTGGTTTCCTACTAAGGCAATGACTTATTTTCATCATATCAGTCGCTTCCAGCACTCTTTCTCTAATCTCGTCACTAGGAGTGTGAGAAGCTCTTAAAGGAAAGGCAACATTATTAAAGACAGATAGGTTTGTATAAAGCCCTATCATTTGGCTGACATAGGAAATATTTCTACTGCCCGGCTCATATCGAGTGACATCGATATCATCAAAAAATATTTGTCCATCAAGCGGAGCAAGTATTCCTGCGATAGTTCTTAAAATTGATGTCTTCCCACAGCCGCTTTCGCCGATAATCACACTAATTTTTCCGCTAGGGAAAGTCACGTTCAAATCATCAGACACAATGTTGAATTGTTTTCTTCTAACTTTATATCCGATTTTTAAACCTTTTAGTGTAACAGCAGACATTAGTTAAAATCCTAATACTTTTAATATAGACTGAGCATATAACCTCGCCAAAAAATCATTTGGATGATTAACATTGTTACCAGTCATATCTTTAAATTTTTTATATTTTAATATATCTAAGTGGGCTTTGGTCATATTAACAAACGCAACCCTTTCAATATCCAATTTTTCATATTCCTCATAAAAATATTTGGATAACAAATGCACTTGTTCTGATTCTTGATTAGGTACTGAGGTTGAAATTAAAATAACATCGCATTCAGGATTATCTTCTCTAACACCATTGATGATTTCTTTTATGAGACCGATATGTTTTTCTTTGTCCCATGGGTCGTTCATTCCAAACGCCAATACGAGCAGATCAGGATGATATTTATTAACTCTTTCTTTATAATTATCCCTTCCCCATTCAGTAGTAGTTCCACCAACAGCGGTATTTATGTAATTAATTTTGGCGTTACATCTGTTTTCTATTGTCTTACTTACCATGACCGGAAAACTTTCTGCGTGAGGAGAAGTATTATTACCATATTCAGTCCCACTACTATTACAGCCAACAGTAATTGAGTCACCATAAAACAAAACAGTGGCTTCGTGATTATTATTTAGCTTACTAAAGAAATTAGGGAGCTTTCCTTTTTGAGGAACTTGCGAATATAAAGAATGCGTGTTTTCGTGTTTATAAGTTACAGCAATTTGGTTTTTGGTGAAAAAGTCACCTTCGCCATATAAAACATAACGATCTTCGTTAAATTTATATGGACAATGCTCTTTAGAAATCTTTAATGGAAAAGATGACCCATCTTTTAAATAATATTTATCCAAAGATAATTGCTTAATGCGACTATTTTTCGTGATAATGATTTTGCCATCAACAACAACATAATCTTTGCCATTCTCATAAATGACATTAAGTCCGTAATTAGTTACAAAAAGTATTTCTTTAATTGGATATAAAAATGATATCTCTTCCCCTTCTATTGGGAGTGCGGTTTCAAAATATACCGTATCTCCTTTATCAAAAGGTGCAATATAAATTTCACGATCATATTTAAGAATTGAATTATCCATAAACGTTAACGAATCCTTTTGCCATCTTCTTTATTAAAGAAATATAAGGCGTCATTATTAAAACCTATTTCAAAATCATCACCTGATTTAATGTCTTTGACACTGCTAACTTTAACTAATAAAGTTTGCCCGCTAATATGAGTGTGAACAATTGAGTCATATCCCATTAATTCTCTAAATTCACAACAAATATCTAAATAGTTAGTGGCTTTACTAATTTCTTGACTGCCCTTTTGGAACATGTTCTCTGGTCTAATACCAACAATTATTTCTTTATCCTTATAGTCTTTTAGAATTTTAATTTGCTCAGCGCTTAATTTAAATGCAACCTGAACATTTCCATCATCAGAATCTAAGCAAAAGCATTTTCCATCAAACTTACCATTTAAAAAGTTCATAGGAGGATTTCCAATAAAGCTTGCAACAAAAGTATTATTTGGATTGTAGTAAATGTTATATGGAGTATCTATTTGTTGAATATATCCATCTTTCATAACCACAATTCGATCCGCCATAGTCATAGCTTCTGTTTGGTCGTGTGTAACATAAATCGTGGTTGCATTTACTCTTTTATGAATATTAATGATCTCGCTTCTAGTTTGCACTCTTAGTTTAGCGTCTAAGTTAGAAAGAGGCTCATCCATCAAAAATACTTTCGGATTACGGACAATCGCTCTTCCTAATGCCACTCTTTGTCGTTGCCCACCGCTCAATGCAGATGGCTTTCTAGACAAATATTTTTCTAAATCTAATATTTTAGCGGCTCTATTGATTTCAATATCAATTTCATATCGTGATAATTTACGACTCTTAAATAAAGGGACTTCGGTTGATTTATAGTATTCAAGATCGCTATTTAATTTTTCTAATTGTTTTTCTCTTTGAGAAACACCGTCTTCTAACGCTTTCGTTGCTTCTAAAGTATAACCACCTTTATCAAGATACTTTTGATACTTGTTCTTCTCATAAGTAACTATTTTAATCTGTTCATCAATATCTTTAATTTTTTCTGCCCAAATACCCTTAACATGACCTTTTTCTAAAATAGCATTTATCTTTTCATTAGTTGCAATAATTTGATCATACATTTTTGAAACTTCTTTAAGCATTTCCTTATCTTCATTATGCTTTTCAGCTTTTTTTCTTAAAGACTTAGCTTGTTTCATTAATTGGATATTCTCTTCTTTAAGTCTGTTTGCTTCCTCATTTTCTTGATAAACTGGGCAAGGAATCTTTCTAAGTTTTAATGCAAACGCCATGTTGCCATATACAGTCATATGTGGATATAGAGCATAGTTTTGGAAGACCATAGCGATATTACGATCTTTAGGTTCGATATTATTGACTAAAACATTATCTATATAAAGTTCACCACTCGTAATGCTTTCAAGCCCGGCAACCATTCTTAAAGTTGTGGATTTTCCGCATCCAGATGGTCCAACAAAAACAATAAATTCTTTGTCGTTAATATCTAACGAAAAATCAAAAACTGCTTGAACATCATTGTCATAAATTTTGTTGAGATTCTTAAAACTAAGAGTAGCCATAAATATACCTCTATGAATTTAATATATTCATTTTATTATAAAATGATATCGGCAGCACAAAAAAGTACAATTATGTCAAAAAAATGATATTTTTTATTAAATATAGCTAATAAGGACAATTCTAATTAATAAAAAACAAAGCGAGAATTAATCTCGCCTTTAGCACTCTTTCATAATTGCGTCTGCAATAGCTTTCATGCCTTGATCATTTGGACATATTTTATGTTCATTATTTAAATACTTTTGTTTAGATATCAAAGAGTAATTTCTACTTATATTATCAAAACTTACAAAAACCGCACCGAGCTCCTTAGCAGCAGCGCTTTGCTGCTCATTAACTTTCACATTGCCTTCGAATGTTCCGGTAATAATCAATTTTGTTTTTTTAGACATAAATCGATGACAAAGTTTTTTTAGATGATCTTTAAAACAGTGATCCTTGAGAGAATTAGGACCTAAATTCTCTCCTAATTGTATAATGACAATGTCATATTCTTCGTCGCTAAATTTCTTTAAATTGTCATAAAGTTTTTCGTAATAAAACGTGTGTTCCCATGTTCTTGCGTCAACAACTGTCATACTAATATCGTGGTATTTTTCTTTAAGATCTTTATATAAAAGATGACAATAATCATTATCGATAGTAGATGCATCCATTCCTTTACTGGAATAATAATTATTCCATTCAGCTTTAGTTTGATAAGCAATGTGATTACCAATAACCAATACTTTAAGAGCGTTTGCTCCACCATTAATTTTATAAAATGGGAATAGTTCTTTTTCTTTAACTATCGCGTATTTGTATAGAGGGTCTAGTGATGCGTTTTCTCCATTACAATATTTATAAATAGCAACTGCAGCAGGTTTAGGAAGCAAAGGTGTAAACCAATCATACTCGTTATATACTAGTCCAAAATTATCTTCGCCTTCCTCTTCTGGGCGATTTGCAAGATTAAAAAGTCTAAACAGAAATACCGTCTCAACCCATGGCATCGATTCGCTAATAACAGTAAATAAATCAATATACCTCTTGGCAATATCATGAATTTCGTCTTCGCGCTTAAAATCTGACCATCCATTTTCGGTATACCAAACCTTACGATTACCGTCATTATGTTTTAAAATAACTTTTCTTAAATTCTCCTGAGTTTGCATCCATTCATCATTAATTTGAACGCTTATAAGGTTATATGGATGCCAATTAAGTATTTCAAAGAAGCTCTCAACTCGATTTGACTTAACTTCCCCGATGGTTGGATATCTTCCACTTTCAATCTTTGTATAAATATCATCTAAATATGAAGGGCCATAAGCAAAATTACAAAAGGAAGGCAAAAGCATTTTTGCATCTGGATTTGCCATTTTAACACCTAAATTTTCGTAATAATTAAGATCCAATATAATGTCTTCAACTTCATCTCTAGTAAAAATGTAATCTTCATTATCTTTTCCGTTTAGATGGAAGCCATTTTTATGAAAGAACATTCCATTTTCTCCATCTGGTTCATTCGTTGATTCAAAAAATTCAACCAATGAAAAATTAGATGCAATTTCAAATCTCACCCTTTGCTGCAAAAGAAGGAAACGCCTATACATATCTGGTTCATTTTTTGGATCAGGAACTACATTACGGTCACTAGCGACATATCCATATGGATAAACAAATCCCCATTCTAAAAGAAGAAATCTTTCAACACCATGTCGACGTAAAGTATCTAAATAATTATGTAAATTAATGAGTCCTTCAGCGATGAATTCAATTTTGTCTTTTTCACCAATACGGATTATCTCTCTAGTATTAAGCCAAACCCGAACAGTGCGGCATTTAAATGCTTGAGCAAAATGAGCAATATACTCATCTTTAAGACCGCGATCTGTGCCTGAATTTAATTGCCCAGAAACTTCATCTAATCCAAAAAAATATTTATTCTCTTCACTCATTATAGATGCTCCAATAAATCATAATTTTCGCCGTTATAAAGCTTTGCAATCTGTATCGCTGATGGTTTCGGTGCTCCATGATGTACTTCATCATCAGGATGATAGAAAAGACCAAAATTCTTTTCAACTGCACTTTCAGGTTGCGTTTTTAAATTGGTTAATCTAAACACAAAAAACGCAGTTACCCATGGTAATTTGTCTTTCACAAGGTTATAAACAACTTTATAATTATTGGCAATCTTAGCTTTAAGATTGTCATCATTTCTTCCTTCATCGGTCCAGCCAATTTCAGAAATATAAACCTCTTTGCCATTGTCATTGTGATTAATCGCCACCTGATAAACATCCTTGTTATACTTTACCCATTTATCCCAGTCGATATCACCAGATGCAGTTGTTTGTGTAACATAAGGGTGGTAATTGATAATGTCAAAATAATTATCGGGATTGTTGTCACTATATTCTTGCCCAGCAGGAAGTGCTCGTGATTCGATTTGCTTGTATAAAAGATCTAAGAAATCGGCGGTAGGTACATTTGCACCATAAGTCAATCCAGGAATTGCCACTTTAGCGTCTGGATCAACCTCTTTAATTCCTTGGCGAACATACCAACACAAGTCCATGATAATACATGTCTTGTCGTCATCATTATAGGCATAATCAGAATTTTCGACTTCACTACCATTAAAAACAAACCCGTTTTTATGAATGCATCCAGGAACTTTGAAATCTGGCTCGTTACCCGGCTCAAAATTTCTAATCTCAGGAAATAATAATTTGATTTGTTTAGATGCTTCTTTTTGTAAGTTTAGGAAGCGAATATATTCTTCATATTCTTCTCTAGGATTAGGCACTACATATCCAGTAGTAGGAACATATCCAGTTGGATAGACATAATTAGAATAAAGGATGAGGAAATTTTTAACCCCGACCGCCTTAAGTCTATCAATGTGATCCTTCATTGTTGAATAATACTTTTGGTTAAGATGTAAGTCGTCTTCTTCTCCGACCGAAAATAAATCGCCTAATCCGATCCAAAGACGAAATGATTTAGCGCCAATCGCTTGAACTTTTTCGGCAGTCCAGACATTAGTTAACCCAACATCAACACCATTATTAAAATCTCCAGTCAAAGCGCAGATGCCATTAAAATTTGTGCGATCATAAACGTAATTAGTTGGAGCAGGTGTATTGCCACAAGAAGAAAGAGAAGTTGATAACAATGAAACAAAAGCTAGCAATATTTTATTTTTCATTTTTTCTCACTCTCCTTTTAATAATGACAGTTACAATTAAAATTAAGGTCGCACCAGCAGTAATAATTAATGATGAAACACCAGCAGTTCCACTACATCCATTCTTTTGAGAAGCCCCATCTTCTCTTGTTGGCCTTGGAACCCATGGATTAAAATCATCTGTTTCAGGATTATAGTCTCGGTTTGCGATTGTAACGTGTTTGTTCAAATTAATAAATGTATATGAATATATATCAGCAAAACCATTACTTGACTTAACTGTAAGAAGACTACTATTGGCTTTCGCTATCGTAAATGAAACGACGCTACTTTCAAATTTAGATAAAGGTGCATCCCCACTAATATAGCGGAGCTTTAAAGTTGTACCTATTTTTTCAATCTCAAAATAGGAATTCAAATAATCAAAATCCTTAGCCAACTCTTTTTTGATTACCGATTGTCCATCATTTATTTCGACATATTTATCCTTTGTATTAACAAATTTAATATTGAGAGAATCTTGATTAATCAGAAGAGTGTTCTCAATATCTTTCATTTTTAATCTCAAGATAAAATCATTAACTAATTTACTAGTTTTAATCTCTCCATTTTCATTGAGACGATAGCGATTGTTAGAATAAGATGCGTTATTAATAGTTAAACCATCGCTCGTGTTACTTTCAGCGAAATTATATCTAGTAACTTCTTGATAATTTGAATTACCAGAATATACTGTGCTTGGAGTTTCCGTATCAAGATTGATAAAGGAAACATTATCTACGCTAAAAGAGATATTGTTTACACCAAAAATGGCTACATATCCATCTGTGTTATCGTTTTCTCTACATACAACTTCAGTTCTTAATTTAGATAATGTAGATTCATCTTTGCCTTGAATCAAAACATATAAAGAAACCACATTATTTCTACAAACATACATCAAAGTAAACTTTCCAGGGTCAATGAGGAAATTACCATCATCAGAATCAAATTCAGTATTTGCTCCTTCAGCAAAATCTACATTTTTAACAACCGGAATTGTTTTATTATTATAAAAACCAACCCCTAGTGATTTTGCGTTTTCATAATATATACCCGCTCTGCTATTTCCAAATTCTAGTCCAATAATACCGCCAGTAGGGACAGTTGAAGTTGTTATTTCAACATCAAATTTGACCACGAAATCCTTAAACATCTTCTTTGGACCAAACGTTGAAGAATTGGTGGAGCCAGTAAATAGTAATTTTCCATTATCTGGATAATATCGGTGATCATTAAGTTTAATTTTAGTTCCAATATTCCATTCTGTTCTAGAGATGAAATATTCATAAGTATAGACTTCTAAATCCTCGTTATATTCTTCTTTAACACCGTTAAAGTTTTGATAGATGTCTTCATTATCACGTTTATAATAATTATCTTTAAATATTTCAAAGAAATTGAAATACGCCCCTTGGCCACTAGCATTTATATTTAAATGATTGCGATTATATAAACCACAGTATCCTTTATATTCATCAACTGTTGTATCAAGTTCTAACTCTCCAAGTTTGAAATTTATAGATTTATTTTGATAAATCGTTAAAGTTGCTTTAACAGTCATGTCTTTAGCGTCAGTTGGATGATTTAAAACGGTTTCTTGAGTTTGACCTGGACGATATGAAACCAAAGAATAACCGCCAGTTTCGTTTCTTCTAACGCCAAAGAAATTTCCTTCACTAGTTAAATCACTTTTTCCGATTTCAATACCAGATTCAACATTTAAATCCATTACCGAATATTGAATTTCTGTTTCAATTAAATAAGCAATAGAAACATCAGCATTACTAACTTCGTTTAAAGGATTAGAGTAGCACGCTCCTTCGTCTATACCAGAAAGGCTTAACGAAGAAATATATCCAAGTTTAACATCTTCAAGTTCGAACTTTTTAGAAATCCACATCGAATCACTCGGTCCTCCAGATGGATAAAAGATAGAAGAAGATGAAAAATCATCGTAAACTACTCTTGTGTTATTTTTAATAGCCTCAAAACTATATACTTCCGTATTTTTAAGTGAATCATTAAAGCAAATATATCCGTTTAAATTGTCAACCTCGACCAAGGTAGGGAGAATGTTGCCTAGCGAACTACCATTTTCAAAGATCTCACATTGTATTTTTGAATGGAGTGAATCGACCTGTTGAATAGTGAATTCCGCAATTCTTTTTTTACCTAATTCATTATCAAAAACTGAAAGAGAGTTGTTGAAATAATGTTCATCAGTTTTTAATTCATCTCCATAGGAATGCAAAAATTCAGTAACTCCATTATGGAAAGCAAAAGCTGCTTTTGAACTACTGAATGGCGCGTTATTAGATGGCAACCCAAAACCTACTGCGAACCAATCCCCATTATCGTGAGTGGCCATTTCAATTCTTACTTTGAAAGTATCAAAAAATATCTCATCGCGAACTAAACAAGCATCCCAATCATAGTTTTTTGGATTAAAACGTAAAGAAGGGTATTTCTTTTCTAATTCAACTCCAGAAGTAGCAAACCAATTATCGTTGATATCTCCAGAATCAAAATGATCGCTAAAAACAAGTTTAGATTCATAAGCCGAAGAGACTTCTTGATATTCACTATTAGGCACTAAAGAAAGGCTAAGAGCAAATAGTCCAAAAACCGAAGAGAATAAAAGAATTTTATTTTTCATTAATATGATACCTCAGCTGTAAATTTGTTGAGTAACGCTCTCATAATTAAATTTAGAGGCAATATAAACATAGTTAAAATCAAGCCTAAGCACGCCGCAGTAACCAAGTTTTGCTGTTTAATGTCAGCTGTAGTTACAAGATCAAATATTTGCCATGGCGCAGTCATATAAATATTGCCTCGTCCTGGATTTCCATCTAACAAGAGCATTGGCTGCATAAAGAAGCTATATACAGAAGAGAATATCATCATTACCCACGTTGTAATTGTCGGCATGACTAATGGTAATGAAACATGGAATAATTCGTTAAAATATCCGCATCCATCTAATCTTGATGCCTCCGTTATTTCTTTTGGAATTCTATTCATAGCGCTAGCAATCAAAATAACGTTAGTACCCATACCATTTAAAATTGCAAACGTATATATTAGTGGCCACTTAACATCCGTATCAACATAAGGTGCTAGCCAATTCTTGTTAATGCCTAGCCAAGAGAGTATCTGAGCAGCTGGACCAGAAGCAATTCTATAGCCATCATTATATTGTCTAAACATTTCTCTGAATGCGGCTGCTAAAACGACTATAGAAATCACTGACGGAATATAAAATATAATTCTAAAGAATTTATATCCATAAACTTTCTTGTATAAAGCATAGGCAACAAAGATAGAAAGCGGCAAAATCATCATATTTATACCAATCGCATGGAACGAATTCCAAAACGCTGTAGCCGTGCCTTTATTTTGTCTTTCAAAAATATCTTTAAATAGTCTTAGATAGTTTTCTCCGCCAACAAAGATTTCTTCACCGTATTGATTAATTCGATAGAAAGTTAATCTTATCGTGTCGAAGTTGATATAACACCAGAAGACTGCGAAATGAATTAAAGACAACGCTAAAAATGAAACAATAAATATTGTTCTTTTACTTTTAGCAAATACTTGTTTCCTTAAAATCATTCCCAATCCTCAATAAGTATTATCCGTTAATCTCTGGGTAATCTGTTCTCCATTGATCAAACTTAGTTTTCATTTGTTGATAAACACTATCTTCGCCATCAATCATAATTTGTCTAGGAGAATAATTCTTTAAGCTAGAGATAACTTCTCCATATTTAACTGCGTAGAAAATATTTTCAGATGCATTTTCAAAAAGGAACGCTGCAGAGATCTTGCTAGATTCTACATTTCTAGGAAATTTCACTAGGTAGTCATCTGCGTCATAATATAAGTTAAATACAGACTTTGTGAATGCTGATAATCCACTATAACCATTAACCGTTCTAGCATCATAATCAAATGGTCTAATTGCGCCAATCATCTCAGACATCTTTTTACAGTTTTCTTCACTTGATGTATAAGCCAAGAACTCTTTTGCCAATTCTTTATTTGTGGCTTTGTTTGGTACATAAGCACAACTTGAAATATTGATATAGGATAAATCGATTGGTGTTGTTCCGTCTTCTTTAGTAACAGCGTTTTCAATTGAAGGAACTCTCATCATACGGAAATCCTGTTGAGACAAAGCGATTTGCTCGGCGTATTCTTTTTCAAAGAAGTCACCAGTTAAGCAGAAAAGGGCTTTTCCTTCTGCAAACGCTTGTTGAGATTCCTTAAGAGTAATTGATTCAACACTTGCGTAAGAATTAACAATTTGTCCATTTTTAACAAATAAGTCTTTAATTGTTGCTAAAGCATCTTGAATACCTGTTTGTTTAAAAATTTCTTCATTTTTATATGCCCAGAAATCGTAATAACTGCCTTCACCAGCGTATAAATATTCGGTATCAATTCCTTGTCTTTGCGCCCACCAAGTAATAATTAATGATTCAAACCAGTTAGCGCCACCACTAATGGAAAATCCAAACTTAGTAAGGGCAGGATCATAATTAGTAGCATCTTCAAAGATTGCCTTTAATTCATTGACTGTTTTTGGAGGACGCACCCATTTACCATTAGATAAAGCATCCTCTCCAACAGGAATCGAAGAGACATGTGTAATTTTTTTTAAAATTGTATTGTTATAGGCAATAGAAATTGGAATTGCTGTCCAAGGCATTGCAAAACTGAATTTTCCTGCGCCTTTAAAGTCATAAGTATATTGTTCTTTTGCTTCAGACATAACAAATTCACGAATTTTCTTATTTCCTTTAGAGGTTGCAACTTCTGTGTTATAGACACTTTCAAGATTAGCAACAAGACCACGAGATACAGCCCGAGCTGACATCGCATTAGAAATAATTAAATCAGGACAATTTGTAGTAGTTTCAATTCTTCTGGCCCAGTCATATGTAATATCAGGATCAGGCTCTAGAATGTAATCAACACCATAAACTATTTCGCTTGGTTGTACACCTCTTTTGTTAGCTAAAAATTGTTGACAGAAATATTGTAGGTATTCTTCACCATAGCCGCCTGGATAATAAACAATCGATAAACGGCCAGCCTGAGCTATCGAACCTCCGCCTCTTTTTCCACAACCAACTAACGAAGTGAAACATAGTCCAATACCCGCTAATAACAACAATTTTGATTTTTTCATAAAAGTTACCTCCTAATGATTTATTTAATGCCTCCACCAAGGCTAATTTTCATAATTTGTTTTTGGAATATCACTAGCAATAAAATGATTGGTAGAATCGAAAGAATGATTGCAGCGAAATATAAAGGGTAGTTATTAATGAAAAGATCTATACCAGTTCCAGTAACCCAAGTATGGATTTGTTCTAGTCCAGTAGCTATTGTGTAATAGTCTCTTCCTAAAAAGATTTTTGGAGTGATGTAGTCATTCCATGTGCCAATAAAACCAAGCACCCAATTAGTGCCGATAATTCCCATAGCATGTGGGAGCATAACTTGGAAGAAAGTACGCAAATGACCTGCTCCATCAATTCGAGCTGCCTCCATATATGTATCACTAGTGCTCTTAAATACTGCATATATCAAAAGGAAACCCAATCCCATACCATTGGCGGCCATAAAGCCAATGCCAACAAAAGGCATGTTATTAAAACCAAGTTTCTCAAACAATCTAAGAGTTGCCGATGTTGTACTTGCAATAGAAACAATCATCGGAATGAGATAAACAAAGAAAAGAATACCTCTACCTTTAAATTTATATTTCGCCATAACATAGGCCGCCAACGTAGTAGATATTGTCGACATTGTTGGAACGATCAAACAAAGAATTAAACTATTTTTAAACATTTCCAAAATATCAAAATCACGCAATGTATTTTGAAGTTCAAAAAGAAGGCGGTAATTGGTAAATGCCCAATCGGTAGGAAAACTCCAAGTATCTTGGGAAAATTGCAATCTGTTTTTTAATGAATTGATAAGTATCCAATAAAACGGGAAAAGAAGAATTAAAGAATAGATAGCAAAAATAACCGCAAACACAATTAAAGCTGTTCGGTCTTGTCTTTTACTATTTCCTTTAATAGGAAAAGCCTTTAGTTTGCCAGTAACAGTGCTTTTCATTAATTTTATTATAAAATTGAGTCTTAAAAGACTAATATATAAAAATCGACAAAAACTATTATTTTTTGATATATTTTACAAAATATAATTAATAAAAGGCACATCATATTTCACTATGAATATGCCCTCTATTTTATTTAAATATACAGTTTTTAAAACGGCAATACTTCAACAGGAACCAGCACTGTTCTAACTTCATTATTGTAATAAGCACTAATTCTTAATTTACTATCACCAACTTTTAATGGAGTTAAAATTCTTCCATCATTTACTTCAAAATATGGAACTACCTTATTGTTAACGATATGTTGGAAGGCGAAATATGACATCTTTGCATTTACCGTAATGTCATTAAAATAAACTATCGGATCGGTAATAACTAAATCTTCGCCTAACCTTAGAGTAATCTTTTCTGGAGCTTCAATTTCAAGCCTATTATGAGTGTAGCCATCAATAGTTTTATTTAAATATGCATCTGCAAACATATGTCCGAGATCAATGTAACATGCAGCGTCATAATGGGCTCCGTCAGTAACAGGACCAATTGGCTCAGTCAAGGTAGTCAATCTTTCATTAGTTTCAATGTAAATGTTGTTTTCATCAACACGAGATCTTTTTATCTCGTTAATTTGAGTTGCATTTGGCCAAGTAAATGTTTCGCTGATAGCCGCATCATATACTGCAAATTTATCACTAATATTACTTTTGAATTTGGTTGTTAAGTCATCCATAAATCCATTAAATGTTTCTAGATATAGATTAGTGGCAGGATCAAACGCTGAATCTGATTCACCTTGCATCCACATAAATGCATCAATCAATGGAATTGTATTAGTTTTTTCACTAATCTTAACTATTGTGGAATCTATTAAATCAACCATGCGGTCATAAAGGATTCCTCTATATCTATCCTTGTCTTCAATTATTGGTGGGCACACTTCAGGAATGACATCTCTCATTGAAGGAGAAATGAATTCATAATTAAGTGATGTCGCTCCATGAGCGCATTTCAAAATATAAGTTGTTTCATTTGGAAAGGCCTTAGATAAACGATCGGCTAAGCCAACTTCAAGTCCAAATGTTCCAGGGGTTCCTGACATTCTTGTATATTTATCAGCGCGGACGATACTAAAATCTGGAATATACTCTGTTGAATAACCAAACATTCGAACGTTATCATAGCCTCTTTCAATTTCTCGAACTTTTTCTTCATCTAAAGAATCGTGAAGATAATTGAAATGCCCAACACCAGCAGCGTTACTTTGTCCAGCAATGACTATTATTCTCGAATTATTTTTAGGAACAAAACCACCAGAAGGTAAATATACGACATTAATAATCATATCTTCGCTTACTAAACAAATTTCAAGACGATTATATGAGCTGTCATACACCTTAAATGTATACCCCTCTTTTTCAAATAATGAATAATCAAGATACGTATTAACAGTAACATCTATCACCAAATCAGGTAGATCAACGCCAGTAAAACTCACTAATACTTTGCATTTATCGTTAGCGACATAATCAAGATACATATCGCCACTTACAACGTCGTGATCAAAATCCCAAGTATCATTTCCGCGTTTCCATTCCCCATTACCTGTCGATTCTGGTTTTTCTAATAAAGAACCAACTTCCACCATTTTGATAACATTTGCTTCACCATGTCTTCTAAATGTAACTCTAGCTAAATCAGTATATGGAGCAGGATTGATCTCTCCAGGAACAAATCCAGTATCAATGTCACCTAATAAAATGCCACGAATATTTTCACAATCTTCATGAGTAACACCGGCTTTTGTGACTAAATAATCTTCTATTTTTTTAGAAAGATTATCTCCATCATATGTATCATCTATGTATTTAACAATATTGTTAAATACATTGTAGTAGGCTATATTGCCTTTAATATTAGCGCCACTAGCAGAGAATAAAGATAAGCAAAATTCTTTTAATGCTGATTCTAAACTCACACCACATAAAAGATCTAAGCAAATGCCTAACCAGCCAGTTCTATCTCTTCCGATTGCACAATGGAAATAAATTGGGTAATTATCCTTATTTGCAAACACTTTAACAGCTTGTCCGAAGTTTCCTACTAAAGAATCTGCCCCAAAATAATTAATTCCGTCCTTATTATCAGCAATCGCATAAGGTGAAGAATGATGATGATAATTAGAACTTGGTAAACCTAAGAAATTCTCAATTCCTTCATTAACTCCTCTAAGGTCAACTTCAGATATAATTCCTAAATTGTTAAGGAATTCATCTCTACCATCAGTGGTAATTGCTTCTAAACCCATTCCTCTATAAACAAGGCCTTGTTTCATCCTCTTTCCATTAGTCCCAACATTACCACCCAAATCTCTAACGTTACTAACTCCATCAAGAAAAATGGTTCTAGGTAAATTAGCGGTAGAAAAATTAAAAATATCAGAATAGACAAAGGAATCATCGTTTTTTGTTGCGATTACCTGCCAATAGTAATTAGAACCTGTATAAGGATTAATAAAGGTTACTTGATTAGTAGAGCCAGAAACAAGATATTCTCTCTCAATTGTGGTAAACGCTTTGTCTTGAGAAATGATTACTTTATAATTTTTAGCTTCAAAATTAGACTTCCACGCTAAAACGTTATTAGTTGGTCTTAACATCTCGTATTTATTAAATATATTTCTACGATATTCAATATCAGCACTTGATTGACTCATGTGGCTTGTCCATGAGAATAAATCTTTATTATATGGAGTCAGTTCTCCAATTTCGCTTCGTTTCTTAGGGTAAGTTGAGAGAAGATCCTCCATTCCCATAAATTCACTAACTGCACTAGGAAGAACAGAGATAGTTTCTCCCTTTCCAGGTTTAGTCACTAAGATATCAGTCGACAAAACTTGTGGAGTGCTTTGAGCTTTTGTTTTTAAAACAATCATGCTGGTAGAAATAACACTGCCAACCAAAGCAAATAATGAGACGAGAGCAATAGTCGATATTATCTTTTTTTTCATACTATTTCTCCTCCTTTTTTCTAAGGATTAGTGTCGTAATTAAAGCACCAGAAAGAATAGACAATAGTATTGAAGTTGTAGTAACATCGCCACCACATCCCTTTCTTGGAGTAACAGGAGCAACGTATTTAATAATTAGTTCTCCGTATTGTACTTCAATATATTCATTTCCTTGTTTAATGAAATACTTGTGACATTCAGAACATTCATAGTGTTCTTTAACTCCATCTTTTTCAGGAGTTGGTTCAACCCTTTCAACAAAGACATAAGTGTGCTCCTCTTTTGGAGTATTCACAATCTTTGTTTGTTTAGAAAACCTCTCATCATCAAACTCTACTGAATACGAAATTTTTCCTTCTTCAGTACAAGTTGATTCTTTAATCATTGTCTTAGTGGCTGTTTTTGTTTCGCTATAATGATGGCCGCAATGTGAACAAGTTAAAGTTGCTGTGCATTCGTAATTATCACCATTTGGTCTCCAAGTATAAGTTGGATTTTGATAATCGTGACCAGTTGCAGGAATAACGACAGAATCTAACACGATTGTTGCTTCTTCGTCTCCATAATAAACGCCAGGTTCATTAGCACATGTCCAATATTCGACATTTCCATCTTGTTCACAAGTTGGTTCCACTCTTTCGTAGTGAGTAAGAACGTGTTGCTTTTTAGGAATTGACCAATCTTCTAATTCCTCTAATCCTTCTGGATCCTTAAAATGTTTTTCACATTTTTCACAATAATAGCAATCGACATTGCCAACTTCAGTACATGTTGAGTCTTTTGCCTCTAAATGAATTATTTGATGTCCTGTATGATGAATAATTGCATCTTCAATTAGTTCTTGTCCTTCTGAATCAGCAAAATAATATCCTGGATAAATTGGTGAATACCAATATTCAACGTTTCCATCTTCAGTACATGTCGCTTCTTTTGCCTCCATATGAGAATAAATAACAGTATATTTAACAGTTATCGTTACATCTTCAGTAACTAGTAAAGAAGTAATCTTGTCTTCGCCTAAATAGACTTCGTATTCCGCTCCATCTAATTCAAATAAGACAAATGGAAGTGAACTATTTTTTGTTAAGCGATAAGTTTCACTATTACGGTCAATGCCTTCGTAGTTAACAGTCACTACATATCGATGTGGGGTCGCAATAAATTTTGAAGTTAAATGCATCGAAGATTCAACAACGTCGTTTTCAAAATCCCATTTATAATTTCCTAAATACCAACCATCAAAAATATAATCCATATCATCCTGTGTATATGTTGAAGGCGTTGAAGGAGGCGTTAGTTTAGAACCAACATAAGCATCAATTGGTTCATCGTCATAATATACTTTTACTAAGGAATCACTACCATGTACATTAATAGAAATAGTCTTATCGATTACTTCATAGCCATCGACATCTAATCTAATAGTAAGAATCCAATTTCCAGCATTATATTTATTATCAGTTACTGCTCCATTTTCATAGATAAACTGTAGATCTGCAAAGCCGACATTCTCGTCATAAATATTGAATGCATCTATCACTCCCTCAAAATTATAAACAGGATCACCTTCTATGAAATCATAGATAGAAGAACCTCCGTTATTTATTGAAGAGTTATACTGTTTTAATTCTTTATAAACATCAATAACAAATTCATCAGAGGAATCAATAGCATATATATATGTTGGGGCTTTTTTAATATCAAACGTGTAATTCAAAACCAACAAATGGTTAATCGCAGCTTTAAATGTTGTTGATGAATCTAAACATACTATTTCAAACTCAAATGTGAAATCACTATTAGCACAGAAAGCAAATCCTTTAAACTCTTGAACAAGAGCGTTCTCTTTGTCTTTATCAATCAATTTTATTGATCCAATGTTTGGTTGAATCTCAATTTTACAGTTATATATGCTGTCTAAATTAAATGCGTTAGAACCAGAAGTTAGGTCGATATTACCAGTATTAAGTGTAAAAGCAATTTTAGCCCCGCTAGCAGGCATTGGATTAAAAATTGGATGTCCGGTTGTGCCAATTTTGTGCGGCAATGTTACATCTAATGTTACATCTGTTACATCTTTAAATAAATAATCACCTAAGTCAATTGGATCATCAACCTTAAAATCGCTTGAATCGTTAGCAATCCATCGATCTCCAACAAATTTAAGCGTTACTTCACCTAAATTTACATCCATAAATTCAGTTTTATTATTTATATGGAGAGTTGGCACCATATCATTTTTATTCATCAGGAGAATATCAATTGGATACAAAATATATAAGTAATTCTCACCGTGGTCATATCCAACTTTAGTTTTATCGTAATATTCTCGTATCTTGTAGATAGGAATTTCGTTAATTGTTAAATATTTGCCAATATCATAGCCATTTGTGGCACGATTTGTCACATCCGCCAAATGATTATTTGCGAGATAATCTGTATCAAAATCTAAAAGCAATTGGCGATAATTTGTGTCTGGGCCATATTCTTTATTATTCCAACCCCAAACATTGATTTGTTTAAAATCAACTAAAGGCTTTTCAAAATATTCGGAATAATTTGTTATTAAGTAAGAAGAATGTAAGTCTAATACACCTTTAGAAATTGTGGTGGATGTTTGAACGAACTTCTTTTTCGTCCCACCATTAGCACAGTAATCATAAGAAGGGAATTCGCAGCCTTCTAAAACCTTAATATAGATATATTCTCCAACTTTAAGGTTCTCTTCTTCAGTTGCGGTATTGCTATGCTTTAAGCTAAATCTAAATGTGCCATCTTTGAAAAAGTAATTTCTATTATCTGAACTATTATAGATTTCGCTAAAAGATACATATGTTTCATTATCAAAAGAAATCTTGATATGGGTTAGAAAATTATAATCATTAACATTATAATTTGTGGTATTATAAACGACCATGTGGTCACTAGCTAGTCCGTTGTAATCGTTATTGGTTAATGAGAAAAATAAATAAGCATCAGTTCCATCTTTATAAACATAGCACTGAGTTGCTAAGGCTTTTGTATTTGTAACTTGCCATTCTCCATCTGCTTTTGTGATAGCTGGTTCTTTATCTTTAAAAGAGCCTACTGTAACTGATAAAGCAGTAAGAAATAATGACGCAGCAATAAATTTAGTAATTTTTTTCATCTTATCACCCCTATTTCTTGAAATAGATAATGTTAATATACGCATCACGGTAAACTTCTAATCTCGTGATTTCCTTTCCTTCATCAGAAATGGCAATCAAATCATATCCATCCAACTCGTATCTACTTATAGAGATTATTTCACCAGTAAATTTTCTTAATATTTCATCTTCTCTACTGGTGCCTACGAAATGAATAGTAATAACATATTGAGTCGTGAAATCTGCATAAATATAGGTTGTCTTATTAATAACAGTGTCAAAATCAAATACTTCCTTGTTAGAGAACCAGGCAAATTCACTATTCAAAATGTATGGAGCAGAAATCTTGCTTCCTTTATCAACCATCATCGCAATGTCCTTATGGCCAATTGCTTTAATGTTCACATACGCTTTTCCTTCATAATTATTGATTGGTTTAAATGTCTTTTGCCCATGATCAACTTCAACTCTTCCAGACCAAATATCCCTAATGGTTTGAATCTCTACATCAGTTAACCCAATTGGTTGACCTGTACTTTGTTTTAAAAAGTTTTCTGCACCTATATTAATGCTCTTTTCAGCACCGCTATAGTCTTCTAGAGTTTGTAATGTCTGATCAACAATATTGAAGTTCAAATCACTCATCGACTTTTGATAAGAGGCAACAACTGACCACATAGAAGAATAATAATCATGGATAATATATTCTTTTGATGCACCACATAGTGCTTGAAGAAGAATTGCTAAAGTGCCAGTTCTATCTCTTCCAATCGCACAGTGGAAAATTACAGGGTAATTACTTGGATTAGCAAACACTCTAACCGCCTCAATTGTAGCGGCACGGTTTTGTGGAGCTAAATCATTAGTGTACATTTGTAATGTTCTTAAATAATAATTTGATAATCCTATAGGATTTTCTAATCCTTCATTAGGATTCCTCAAATCTAAGTCAGTTTGAAGATCAAGTTGACGTACAGCCTTTAAACATTCGCTTGTAGAATAATCCAAACTAGCGCTTCTATAAATAAGGCCTTCTTTCATTTTTCCAAACAATCCTTCAAATCCTCCTACATCTCTGGTATTCGAAATGGTTGGAATTTCAATTGTTCGTTTATGCTCAACACTATAAAAATCAAATATTTGTGATTTTATTGGGCCACTTTTTGTATTTGCAGTAACTTGCCAATAGTAATGTGTATTAGTAAATGGATTTTCCATTTTGTAACATGGTTCATTTAAGCCATTAGCCTCATAAACTGCCTCTGTTAATTCAGCATCAAGAGCGACAACTACATCATATGACGAAGCGTGAATATTTGATTTCCAATTTAATACATTATTAACTGGTTTAAACTCATCCCATTTAGAGAACAACTCTCGACAATAATCATATTTTCTTGAGTTAGATGCATATGAACTAATTTCGTTATTCATTTCATATAATTCTTTAAGACGATCAAAATCAGTCGCGTCACTATTCCAATATTGGACCATATCATCATTGATAAAACTTACTTTCTCGCCGTTAAAATGAGATAGAGGAACAATTCTATCGACATCGAGATTGATTACATCGTCCGCATAAGAAGTGTTGTATGATTTGTTGAAACCAAAGCTTGTAAATAACATTCCTCCTAAGAGAACAGAAACAAATAATTTATTATTCATGCTTACGTCCTCCTTTCTTTTTAAGAAAAACAAGCAAGACAAAAGTTGCTCCAGAAAGAATTGACAATATCGCTGCTGATGTTGTTATATCTCCAGCGCAACCTCCCTTATTAAAAGGCGCAGGAGCAGGATTGAGTGATGTGTAAACTAGTCTCACAATCATATCAGATGAAACTATAAATGACTGAACTTCTTCATCGCCAACATAAGCCTTGAGAGAATATCCATCTTTATTGAATAGTTCTACATTAACTTTTGCTCCATGAACAAAGAATAAAGAATAAGAACTAACGTTATCTAATCCTTGGACTACAAAAGTAACCATATGTTCACTTACGACTTCTTGGAATCTACTCTCAAGATTCATATCACAGGTGATATAATCCTTCTCAAAATCCCAAAGACGGTCATTAAAATACCATCCTAAGAATCGATACCCTTCTTTAATAGGATCAACATCTGGAGTAATTAAATCTCCAACTCGATAGGTAACAGGATTTTTGTTATCAAATGTCACTGTTACATCTAATTTATCAGTAGCAATTACTATCGCTTCTTTGACCGCGGTATTGCCAGAACGATCTATTGATTTCATTGTGACCGTCCATATACCTTTATTCATTCTGCCATCAGTAACCGCTCCTTCAGGCCAAAAAACAGTTATTAATTTTGTAAGATCTCCATCGACAGCGTCAATTGACGAACATTTATTTTTAAAATCAATTGCTTCACTATTAACTAAAACACCATAAATAGCCTTTCCAGAATAAGATAAAATTGGCTTTTTAATATCAACGTTAAATAGTGCGTTTCTGAATGAAACAACCCCGTTTGATAGATTGATAATGAAACTATTTTCATAATTAATTGATAAGTCGTTTATAGAAACATAGATAATGTCATCAAGCGCAATAGTGAAAACAGCTTTACCATTAACTGTTCTTGTATAAATAAAGAGCGTGTACCAATCATCAAACACGAAATTTTCAACATCTTCTGACTCGATCAATGAATTATTTTGACTAACACTTAGATGATTTCCATTAAATGTAACTTTAATATCGCTTAAAAGCGAAATAGAAAACACGCTTTCTTCTTTTTCAATTCTAAAGTTCATATAGAGACCAAATGTATCTAAAGTCCCTTCTTTGTTGCCTGAAATGCTACTATTTTCTTTAGTTAAGGTTACGCTTTGTGTATTAAACACTTCAGAAAATCCGAAAGCGTTATCATATTCATCATCACTTGTTGATGCAGGTTTAGTCTCAACCCATTCTCCGTCTTGCAAATATAAAGTAACTTCTCCTAATAGCGAATCATAGAATTCGGTGTCATTTTCAATATGCAAAGTTACAACTTTATAGCCATTGCTTGGAAATAAACATGAAATAGGCAAACTGATATGGAAATAGCATCTTCCATGTGTATAAGTTACCGCCGCATCATCAAATTGCCATAATGGCATTCCATTAATTGTAATTTTCTTTCCAGGATCAGAATATCTGTTAACTAAGTTTGAAGAATCAGCAACTCCACCAACTCTCAAAGAATCTGTTACATTTCCAAATTGAAAAACAGATTCATTATGACTTGTGTCTGCAGATTTGTTATTCCAACCACCAGCAATACTATTAAAGGCGTATCTAGTTAATGAAGATTTATCTCTTATATGCATCCAACAATTTGGTTCACCAAGAATACCTCTAAATTCAAATTCACATTTCGGAAGAACGACTTCAGAAAAACGTAATCCCTCACTAATTGAAATTGTAGGAATTTCATAAATATCTCTATTAGAAAGTGAAGCATCCGTTACATAAATAAAAACATAATGTCCCTGGTATATATAACATTTGGAGTCTTCCACATCGATAATGTTTACTCCATTAATCTTAATCTTATAATCAGCATTATAGCCAATCCCAATAACACCTCTTCCAATCATGTTATCTGGTCCGATAATGTTGTCTTGATCAGTTAATGATTTCCCTGGTTCTTTAAAACCTAATAGGACACAATAACCATTACTAGGAGCACCATTAGCTTCTCTTTCACCAGACCACCAGTCATCGGTAGTTAAGAAAGAGTAGTCAGTGTTATTCCAAACGATACTATCATATTCGCCTTGGACCTTAACGATTGGAGTTGGATTAATTTTCCATTTTTTATCATCTATTGTTCCAGTTTCTCCTAGGACACCCCTAAATTCAAACGTGGTTGCAACAGTATGATAATTACCATCAATAGACATTCCTTCCAAAACATCAATAGTTAAGAAATCATAATTATCTGAAAAAACAATACTTGAATAAGGAACATAAATGAAAAATCCATTTTCTGGATAGCAATAAATAGTTACTCCATCAACGTTTTTGCTTGGAACACCATTAACTAAAATTTTATCACCGACATTACATCCAGGAATATTTGAAGTAATTAGATTTTGATCAACATATCGACTATTTGAAATATTAGATTTGTATTTTGGCAATAGACAATATCCATCTAATGGAACTAAGGATTTATTTTTGTTTTTAACCCAGTCTTTTCCAATTCCATCTGACCAATCTTGATTATCCCAATCAACTTTTTCGACATCCACCAATGACTCAGCATGAGTGCTTATAACTGAATCATTGTTTTTTGATGTATGTCGAAAAGCCATCATTCCTAATGTGGCAAATAAAGACAAAACTAGTCCAAAAAATCTTTTTTTAGCCATATAATGACCTCAGCTTATATAATTTGTTGTTTGTATATTTTAAGTTTATGCCTATTATTTATTAAAAATAATGATTATTTTATTACAAAATATCATTTTTTTGACTTACCAAAAGCTCAATTTAAAAAGCGAGCAGCACGCCACTCGCTTATCTAATTCGTTTGCTATTATTCTCTCTTTTTATTTTTACTAATTTTAAGAGCAATAATGCTAACAACAATAAGTGATGAAATAATCAAAACTAGAATAACCACTGATTGGCTACTTTGCATCGCAATAAATGGAGAATGTAATGAAGAAACTGACATATTGCCATTCGCATCAAATTGAATTATTTCTCCATTAGCGCTAGCCCAAGCAGCCATTCTTGCCTTTAGATTCGCATAAGTTGCATTTGTAGCAAATGTCATTTTTTGACCTTGAGTTAAATAAGTGTTAAAGAACGCTTTTGCTTGTGCATATTTTGTTAAGCATGCACCAGTGTCTCTATTATCATCAAAAGGAATAGTTTCTGAATCTAATTTTCTAGCACCAAATCTCTTCAAAGCGGAGTCGACCACATCAACATCCGATAAAACTGTTGTGCTAGTTGTGTTTTGATAACTTTCTAAAACTACAACTCTTCCAATATCACTTTCAATATAGTTTGTGTCATATGAAAAACGTTGAGCGTCATCTAAGAATAATTCGTGATGTAGCGTAGTAGAATTCATAACAACCGAATAAAATTCAATAAGTTGTGTTGTTCCTCTCGCAAAAGCGAAATTGGCGGTTGTCGTAACTGCAGCGTTATTATATAAAAGAGAAACGTATGCATTATCAGAACCTGTATGTACACCAAATCTTATAGTATAGTGTGCCTTACCAAAATCTGAACAAGCAGTAAAGTTTAATTGAACACCAGTAGATGCAGGAATGTTTATATAAAATTTCAAAGCTATGGAGTGTGCTCCAAACGGAGACATTTTGTTTAAAACGATAGTGCTGGTAGCAGCATTAATTTCTTTTGGAGAAACAAAATTACTATCAACATCTGAAAGAGTAGCTATGCCATAATCTCCTGATGGATCCTCACAAAGAGTAACGTTGATATAATCGATATAGACATTAATCCAAGCAGAAGTTCTAAAAAACAACTCAAACGATGCTAAATATCCATTTGCATCTGCAAACTGATCAAACGAATATCCAGAGCGAAAGGTTTGACTGGAAAGAGAATACGCTTCCCACTGATTTCTAACCGAAAGAAAGCTGTGTCCAGCATCGCCTTCATTAACAACAACGCTGCTCGCATTTTTTCTGATACGAAAATCTGCTTGAGTTAATGAAGAAGAAGAGTCAGCAACATATACTCTAAAATCAATCGAAATAATTCTCTTTGCTTTTATCTCGCTACCAGAAAAATCAATTGTCACACTAGTGTTTTGTCCATTAACTCTCAAAACCGCCCCGTCGTTACCTGCGGCGACTGCAGCTGCTTCACTAAACGATAAAACACTAAGTGTTGTACCTGTTCCGGCCGTATAAGTAAATTGACCGTCGTTAGTAAATTCATCTATATCAGATTGAGCGTTAGCGGCGTTAACCTCTACAAATTGATTATTACTATGTTTCGTAATAGTTGCTATACCACCGATTAGCATTGCAAAACTAGAGATTACGCCAAAAAAAGTCGAAAGTTTTTTCATATAGTAACTCCTCACTAAATCT
Organism: uncultured Erysipelotrichaceae bacterium; assembly: GCA_902800645.1. GTDB lineage: Bacteria > Bacillota_I > Bacilli_A > RFN20 > CAG-826 > UBA2450. Next base: position 6,860 of record CADCFC010000005.1, on the reverse strand, counting down.
AATTTAATGATATATTCACATGCATATGGACAAATTATTACTTTTTTATAGAAAATATCATTTTTTTGAACTGAATTGAGCTCTCTTTTTGGTCAAACAGTCAATATTATTTTTTTAATAAAATGATTTTTAAGCAAATCTTTTTTTATATCATCATTGTTATTGATCAACAAAAAAGGACCATTACTGGCCCTTATCTAATCAAATAGCGAATTAAGATTCAATTTTTCTATGATTATCTTTTTTTTCTGAAGAGCAAGCTCCACCACTAACAGCGGCAAGTTGTTCATCATTGAGTTCAACTCCTTCATCTTTAGCAAGTTGAAGTAAATCGCTAGTGTTGTCACACGCTTTGACCTTAGCGATTTGGTCCTCTGTTAATCCTCTCAATAATTCTTTTCTCATAGTGTTTTGCTCCGATTATATTGAAGTAAAAATAAATTAGTCCTTATTTATTAACAATCCAGACATGACCACAATCTTGGCAAGTATTGTTCCACCATTCAGCAATAGAGTTTTCGTTATATCTGGTTTTAATATTTTTTGAACCACATTTTGGACAAACGAAATCTGGTGTACTGGTGCAAATTCCACCATTGACTGCAGCGAGTTGTTCGTCATTAAGTTCAACGCCTTCTTCTTTCGCGTACGCTAAGAGTTCATCTGCACTTTTGCAAGCTTTTACTCTTGCAATTTGTTCTTCATTTAAACCTTTTAAGAGTTCCTTTTTCATATAGTAGTCTCCTTTAATTGCCTTTATCCTAACATAGTGATTGCCACAAATGTGTCACAAAGATAAATATAATTGCTATAGCCTTATTTTAATTCATCTTTTTATCGCAATAACAATATAATTATTCTTGTATGGAATGCTTTCTTCATGTGTTACAAGGTGAAATGGATGTTCCAGGAGTGTTCTCTTGGTTCCATTTTCTATTGTTAATTCCAATCATTGGATTGACCATATTTATCTCTTGTTTCTTTAAAGACGCGAAAGAAAAAACATATAAAAGAATTCTTTTTATATTTTGGATTCTAATATTGGTATTAGAGCTATTTAAGCAAATCTTAAAATCCTTCCATTATGGATCTCCATCATATTGGGAATATAGTGTGAGAGATTTTCCATTTTCAATATGCTCAATGATTTATTACTTCATTCCTCTTATTTTATTTGTGAACAAAGAAAAACATCCACTCTTAGTGGACACCGCGAATGGATATATGTGTCTAATATCTCTATTTATGGGAATATTAGTTTGTTTATATACCGATATGGTAATGACACGAATGATATTCATTAATGTTCAATCTCTTATTCATCACGGCACTCAAGTGATATTAGGCGTTTATATATTCATATGGAATAGAAAGAACATAAATATTAAAACAACATATAGAACTCTAATCGCATTTTTAATAACTGCAGTCATTGCTATAGTAATTAATGTGAGCTTTTATCCTCACTTCATCAATATGTTCTTTATTAATCCAATGTTTATCACTAATCTCCCTGTTGGAAATATTGTTCAACAAAAAGCCGGATACGTTGTCTATTTAATCCTTTTCTTAATCTTAGTTGGTTTAGTAACATATCTAACTTATTTAGTTGAAACTTCTATATACAAATTAATTACAAAAAAAGTTGCTCATTAATCAAGCAACTCTTTTTATATAAATATAAACTGTTTTAGCACATCCATTTTCTGCTACAGATGTGTCATAAGCTCATAAGTATCACTAAGTTATTCTACAGTCACACTTTTTGCGAGGTTTCTTGGTTTGTCAACGTTTAATCCTTTTGCTAAAGAAACATAATACGCTAAATAGAAAGCAATAGAAGAAATAGCGACGCTAGATAAATAATAGGCATAATCTTTCACCACTATTGTATCTTCAGGAGCGCTTAATGATTTTGTGGAAACAACATAAACTTTTGCTCCTCTACTTTTTACTTCCTCAATATTGCCTCTCATTGATGGAGCGGTATCTGGATCAGTAATAAAAACAATAACTGGTAAATCTTGTTCCACCAAAGCAATTGGGCCATGTTTTAATTCACCACCAGGGATGGCTTCAGAATGAATATAACTAATCTCTTTAAGTTTTAAAGACGCTTCTAAAGAAAGGAAGTAATCAAAGCTACGACCGAGATAAAAAATATTCTTCTTTGACATCAATTCATTAGCGACTTTCATAATCTTTGGCTTATAGCTATCTTGAATGTCATTAATGACATTGATTGCTTGTCTTAAATCATTAATAACTGATTTATCATTTGCTAAAGAAGCGGAGAGCATCGCAAGTAAAGCAACTTGAGCAGCGTAAGCTTTAGTGGACGCTACTGAAACTTCTACACCACTATGAAGAAGTAAAGAATAATCACAATTTCTATCTAAAGTAGAACCACCTGTATTGGTAATAACTAAATTTTTTAAGTTGTGTTCTTTGATGATTCTTAAGCAATGTATTAGATCAGCGGTTTCTCCTGATTGAGAAATCATAATGATGAACGGTTTATTCCCTGGATAAGTTGGATGAAATGCCCATTCAGAAGCGATAAATCTACTCGTGGATTTATCATATTTTTCAAAATATCTTCCGCCCACGAGTCCCGCGTGATAAGAAGTACCACATCCAATAAAAAGGATATGGTCTGATTCTTTAAGGTCTTTGATTAATTCTTCATCAAACTGATATTGATCATCTTGAAAATATGTATTAATTAATCGATTAACAGTCTGAGGAATCTCCTCTATTTCTTTTAACATATAATGAGGATAACCTTTTAAATCATGAGATATTAATTCGATATCTTTATGAATTGTTTCTTTTTTAATAGGTTCACCATCTTTATTAAAGATAACAATTTCATTTTTGTTTAAATACCCGAACTCACCATCTTCTAATTCAATAAATTCATTTGTGTAATTAATCATCGGAGAAGCGTCAGAAGCAACTAGATTAAATCCTTTGCCCTTGCCTACCACTAATGGAGAAGCTTTTTTTAATATATAAAGAGTGTCGACATCAGAGTCAATAAAGAAAGTAATCGCATAGCTTCCTTTAATTAATAACTTAACTGTTTTAATGGTTTCTTTAATGTCACGATTAAGCAAATAATAATATTCAATTAAATTTGCAACCACTTCAGAATCGGTCTCTCCATAAAAACTATAGTTCTGTTCTATTAAAAACTTTTTTAACTCTTTATAGTTATCAATTACTCCGTTATGTACTAAACAAATGTGTTTGTTATATGAAATATGAGGATGAGTATTAAGTTTTGTTGGCGCTCCATGAGTGGCCCATCTAGTGTGGCCAATCATAATATTTGTATTAATATTAGACGGCACAATTGACATTAAATGTTCAACGCTACCAACATCCTTAAAGATTTTAATCTCATCATTAAAATATGCGATACCAGCAGAATCATATCCGCGATAATCAAGCATCTTTAATCCTTTAGTGACATATTCTTTTGGATCCTTTAATCCAACTGAACCAACAATTCCACACATAAATTTATCTACTCAAATATTTCTTTAATTCAAATTCACTAACTGTAGTGTGATATTCTTTCCATTCTTTTTCTTTGGCTTCGATATATTTAGGGAATAGATGCTCCCCTAATACTTCTTTTAATATCTCACTCTTTTTAAACTCTTCAATCGCTTCATGAAGAGTTTCAGGTAAACAAGTAATGTTTCTATTTTTAATTTCATCAGTAGATAAATCAAATAGATTATCTTTAACAGGAGGAATAATATCTTTTTCTTTTATATTTTTAATTCCTTCTAGTCCGCACGCAAGTATACCCGCTAAAGCGAGATATGGATTAGCGCATGGATCAACATTTCTAAATTCAGTTCTAGTTGCTAAACCTCTAGCAGCAGGAATTCTTACTAAAGAACTACGATTAGCGTCACTCCAACAAGCGTATATAGGAGCTTCATAGCCACTCACTAATCTTTTATAAGAATTAACGATTGGATTAGTTAATAATGATAATTCTCTAGCGTGATTAAGCACTCCAGTAATCCATTTTTTACACATAATCGATAATTCCATTGATGCATTTGAATCGTAAAACAAATCACCTTTATCTTTTGAATATAAAGAGCAATTAGTGTGCATTCCGTTTCCAGCTTGCTTATTAAGCGGTTTTGGCATGAAACTTGCTAAATATCCATTCTTTCTAGCAATTATTTTCACGACCTGTTTAAAAGTTTGTACGCGGTCACACGCTGAAACGACATCAGTGTATTTAAAAGTAATTTCATTTTGACCAGGTCCAACTTCATGGTGACTTGCCTGGACTTCAAATCCCATCTTTTCAAGCATTAAAGCAATTTCTCTTCGAATATCTTCTCCACCATCAAATGGAGATAAATCAAAATAAGACGCTCTATCGCTACAGTTAGTAGAAACTCCACCGTCACTATTTAATTTGAATAAATAAAACTCAGGTTCAAACCCAACAAAGAGGTTATCAATCCCTAGTTCATTCATCTTTTTGACTTCTTTTTTCAAAATATAACGAGGATCTCCCATGAATGGACTGCCATCGGGCATATAGACGTCACAAATAAATCTCGCTACTCCTCCTATTGAGCTATCTTCAAATGGTAAAACGAGAAAAGTATCTAGATCTGGATGAAGATACATATCAGCTTCTTTGATACGAACAAAACCTTCAATAGACGAACCATCAAACATGATTTTATTGTTCAAAGCGTCATCAATACGATTGACTGGTATTTCTACCGCTTTAATATCCCCTAACATGTCGGTAAACTGCATCCTAATATATGAGATGCCATCTTGCTTTATTATTTTTTTAATGTCTTCAGCATTCATAACAATTACCTTTTAAAAAACATGTTTAAAATCTATAACTATAGACTATATATTGTCAACAAAAACATATGTAAACTTTACTTTACATCTTACATAAAACTAATGTTTAACTATGTTACTTTTTAAAAATCACTATGTAAATTAATCTTACATTTTTATTTTTTTCATTATTTTAAGATAGTAAATAAGAAAAACCGAGTTCTTCACTCGGCAAATTCTTCATTAAATAATTATTAATGTTCTATATATTATTCAAGATTTTTATTAACAGTGATTTTGTTGCACCATTTGCATCTATACCAGGCTTCTGAAACTTTTTCCATACAGTGACGATTTAAACACTCTGGACATTGCATGTTGTCAATTTCATACCATTCTTTGCTTTTGCCACATCCACCATTAACAGCGTCTAATTGTTCGTCAGTGAGTTCAATACCTTCTTTTTTTGCAGCTTCTAGTATTTCTTCACTACTCTTACACGCTTTAACTTTAGCGATTTGTTCTTCAGTTAATCCTTTTAATAGTTCTTGTCTCATATAAAAGTTCCTCTTTATAGTATTATCTTATCACTTTAACTGCCACAGAAGTGTCACATAAAACTATTTATAAATTTTTTTAAATAATTCGTATTTGTCTTCCTCTTTATAGTTAATAATCTCAAACACTTCTTTTATAGCCTCTTCAATAGGCAAAGAATGTAATGTTTGATAATTTCTATTAATCAAATCCGGTTTGATATGTTGATATATAAATCTAGAAGAGTGCCCAGTTAAATACGACGCAATACGATAAAAATAACCAGTATAGTGCATAACAGAAAACGAATATAAAGTTCCATTTTTATTCGTTATTCTATTAGCGATACTATCGAATATTTCGATTTCGCTTAACCCAGCAACATCTAGCTTTAATTCATCAATAAGACTCGCTTCATTAGAAAGCATATATGATTTAATAAATTTTTTCGAAGGTATGCCGAAAGAAATACTTTTTTCAAATATCCTTCCTTGAGATGACGCTAAAGAATGAGAAAGTGCATCAACTTTTCTTAAAAATTTCATCGATGTATTTCCCTTTTCTTCGATATGCTTCTATTGATAAAGAAGCTTTGTTTCTTCCCTCATTAGATAAGATATTTTTATTATTGATAAAATGCTCTTTTTCTTTTTCACATATATGCATTCTTTCAATTAAGACGAGGTTCTCTACCGCTTTTTTAGATTTTAAAACATATTGTTTCCCTAAATTATTCGCACTTAAAGCGTGCAAGCACTGTTCATCTGTTATTTCTTTTAAAGCAAATGCAGTTAAAGTGTCATACATTTGATTATCCGCTATTGGGGCAATGATATAATCAGCTTTATTAATTCTATCAATAAGTTCTAATACTTCCTTATTTGGAATATATTCATCAAACATTCCGCGGAAATATAAAATCGCATACATCCAATTACGATCTACTTTAAATTCTATGTACTTCATCTCCTTATAGTTTTTTAAATAGAAGCCGTATACAGAACCTGTTGGATATTCACAAATCCAAGAAGCAGAGGAATCAAAACTATCGCCTAAATAAAACCCCGCTCCAAAATCTTTTTTTCCGTTTAAGTGATTAATATCAATTTCACCTTTTATCTCATATTTAGCTCCGTGAAATAACAACAAGTTATCTCCTTCGTTATGTGAACTTACTCGGCAATTGAATTGCCAAGCATCTGGGTTATAGATTGATTAATTAAATTAACCAACTCATATCCTGTTGGGTAGTTCCTACCCGATATCCCTACATTCCCAGCTTTACCATTCCAATTAATGCAATCTTCATTTAAAAACTGGTCTGTTACAGGAATATATTCTCTAGTTGGATTTGAGAGACCTTTAATTGGGGTTTCAAATTCATTTCCACTTATTTGTCTATAGACTCTCATAATGTTATAAGCTCCAACTGAATCTGAGTTAAAGATATAGTTATGACACTTCATTAAGCCTCTTTTAAC
>CADCFC010000004.1 GCA_902800645.1 uncultured Erysipelotrichaceae bacterium | reverse complement strand
CATAATTTGATAGTTGTTTTTGTCGTGGAATGGAGTTTTTGCTTGATTTTGCTTATCTAATTTTATTTCAACTATTATCAACAAGGTGATGAATAGGAATGTTGATTATATATAAAAAGAGTTAGAGTTGCCTCTAACCCTTGTTTTTAAATAAGCAATTTACTTATCAATTATTTTGCTTTTTTCTTACGAAGAATGAAATATAATCCAACAGCAATAGCGGTAATGGATAATGAAGCAATAATAATTACAAATCCACCATTGTTAATATTAAATGGAGTCTTGTATAAAACCATGAATGTAAAGTCATCTTCGAATGGTTTTGAGTCATGGTTAATTCTTGCCCATTCATTATATCTTGCTAGAGCAGCAGTATATTTGCCGTCTTCATCAGTAGCAAATTTTTGAACTAAAGTTTCTCCTAAAGCAAGTAATGCACTCTTGGCGGTTGCGTAAGTATTTTGTGACTTACAATAACCTTTGCCATCGCCTTCATAATCAGGATCGTCCATATGCATATATTCATCAATCCAATCTTGGACTAAATCGGCTTCTGCAGTATGTTCAACGATTTGATCTGCTCTAAGCATTAATACTTGTCTCTTACCAGCATTAGTTCCACCGGAAGCAATAGCGACAACACCTCTAGTAACATCAAATGTAGATGTAGCAGCAATTGCGCTTAATGCATCAGTAACACTCTTTGGATCACTAATGAATTTTGGAATATAGATATTCACGGTGTTTCCATCAGCGTCTTCTGCAGTAGCGAAACCTTCTTGAGAAGATGAAGCGGCTTGAGTAACAGTAACGTTTCTTAAACCGTTAAATGTGACATATGTATTTTGATTTGCTGATTCAAATCCACTTAAGGAAGAAACAGTAACAGCGGCTGGTAAAACACCATCACCAATAACTTCAGCACTTTGAATGCCATTTGATTCAAAGATGCCTTCTGCCCATCCTGATTTTGAATAAAATGTTACTTTTGCTGTGACCTTAACAAGTTTTCCAATAGCAATACCTTCTGGTGGGGTTACAGATCCTCCGCCATAGATTAAAATGCCATGATCATCTTGTTGTAAGTAATAAGAATTACCATTAATACCAATACATGTTCCTTTAACTTGGTAATAAGTAGAGGAAACGATTTCAGTTGGGTTATCAAAGAACCATTTAATTGGTGTAGTTCCATCAGTAACTGTATAACCATTAACCACTAAAGAATTACTTGTCTTGCCACCAAATTGAGCAGTGAAAGTAACACTTGTATCGGTTAACGCCATTGTTGCAGGATTTCTTGTCCAAGTTGCACTAGCAGTGACATTTTTTTCTGTACCGCCTTCATAATACGCGGTAACAACTAAACCATCAGTAGAGGCAGCATCACCAACAGCAACAGTTTTGTTTGTTGGCTCACCACTTAAGGTAATATGATCCAAAACTTCTGGTGTACCAGCATCACTAAATTGAACAGAAATAGAAGTCATTCCACATGTACCAGTAGCAACCATAGATGCCGCAGCTGTTCCATCAACTGGAACGATTGTTACAACATTTGCTTCTCTTGTAGCGGAAGCATTCGTCCAAGTAGCATTGTCTGCTAAAATTTTTCCATAATTATCTGAACCAGCAGTTATTGTAATAGAATCAACCTTGTAATTAGTTTTAGGTGCAATAGTAAATGTGCTTGCACCGTATATTCTAGAAGAATTATAGGCTGGTGGGAGATAATTGTTGGCTGCAGTCTTAGTAGAATCAGTCCTAATGACAGTAACTGAAGCATAATCTGAATTCCATGTTACTTCATCCTCTGAAGCAACACTATATGACTTTTTGGTTAAATCCCAAGTGACAGTATTATCAGTAACAACAGGATCAACTACTGATGCAGAAGTGACTGTGACAGCACAGTTTGCTGTAAATCCTCCATCTGCAGTAGTAACAGTAATTGTGGCACTTCCAGCAAGGAGAGCATCAACTTTACCGTTAGTAACCTTAGCCACTTTATCATCGCTTGTCGACCAAGTGACCGCTTTATTTGATGCATCAGAAGGCGCTACTGTCGCAACTAAAGTTTGGCTTTCTCCTTCTTGAAGAGAAATAGCGTTTGTATCAAGAGTCACTCCAGTAACATTCACAACTGTTCCAGAAGTATAATTAACAACAATTGACGCAATTTGCCCGTTGTACTTTGTATTAGTACTATAAATAGCAAAATATCTATGTGAGGTACCACTTGGAACTTCATAAGTGTATGCAGCTGCACCGGTAGATTGTGGTGTTCCTGCACCAGTATTTGTTGTTACTTCAGTAGCGCTTGTAGTAACATAAAAGTTCGCACTGCCAGAGCAAGAAGATGACTTTGTGACAACAATAGAAGAGATGTCATCAGCCATAGCATCATGATTAGAGAACATAGCCACGCTCTTAAACCCTTTGGAGGACATCATCAGGTAGCCTTTATTATAGTAACAGTTCATATAATTAATGTGCATAGTAGAACTAAAATCATCTGTAGATTGATACAAAGTATCTGCAGTAACATCTGCCTGAGCTTTGATTCCACTATATGTGCCATCAAAACTAATCGTTGTTGGATCAACAGCTTCAACTTTGATCAAAGAATCATGGCCAAGAGCTACACCAACACCGACTGCCATCGCTAGACCAACGCTTAGAGAGGCAATCTTTGTGAAAAGTTTGTTCATAAAATTTCCTTTCCGCCTAACTATATAGGCTAAACACGTAAAAAAATGTCGAAAAAATCCCGTTAAATCAAGATATTAACAAAACATTTTCCTATCATGTTATTAACAATAAAAGTATACGTTATTGTAAATAATATCTCAACAAATAAAAGAAAACGCCTATATCTAGACGTCTTCGCTATATATAAATATGAGTTAATTATTTCTTAACATCAACATCTTTAGAAAGCTCTTTTTGTTCTTCGGTGAACTCTTCTGCTTTCTTAAGAGTTTTTCTAGAAACGATTTCTTTTGGTTTGTCTTCCTCACCCATATGAACAACAACTTGGTTGAATGGAATATTGATATTGTTGTCATCAAAGAGAATCTTGATTTCTCTATTCATATCTCTTTGAACTTGGTAGATATCATTTTCCTTACATTTAGCGACAAAGAGTAAGTTGACTGAACTTTCTCCAAGTTCCGCTACACCTTTATAGTAAGGACCTTCAACGATATCAGGAATCTTTTCTTTTAAGCGTTCAATGTTATCAGCGATAACAGCCTCAACGTTTTCAATACGAGCTTCGTAACCAATACTCACATAGCATTTAGCAATAGAGAGTTCTTTGGTTTGGTTAATGATAGTTTTGATTTCACTATTATTAACAATCTTCACGTTTCCACCAGCGTCGATTAATTTAGTGGTTCTAATACCGATTGCTTGAACTTCACCTCTCCAACCATCAACGATGATGATATCACCAACTTGGAAGTCACCTTCAAAGACGATGAATACACCCGCTAAAATGTCAGCGACAAGAGCTTGTGAACCAAGACCTATGATAAGAGTAACAACACCAGCACTAGCGAGCATTGCAGTTGCAGGAGCGCCCCATGCATCTAAGATGAAGAATAGTGTCGCAATAGCGATAATCCATTTTAAGAAGTTAACAATCAATTTAGAGATTGTCATACCTTTTTGAGAATGGAAGGTAAGTTTCGCTGCATAATGAATTAAGATTGCTAATGCAATAGCGATAGTAATGATTTGAACTGTTTTTACAAGATTTGGAGTTAAGTTACATAAAATCCATTTCATTGTTGGGTCATTACTATTTTGGTTTCTAAAGAATCCGTGCCAAATAGTAATTGTTCCACCCATTCCATCATCAACGAGTTCGCTCCATCCAAATATTTCTCTAGAGAAAACGAATCCGATAACGGTAATGACGACTAGGACCCCATAAAGTGCCCAAAGGACAATGTTCCTTCTTTTGAGATCGCTCGCTGTTTTTGTTTTTGCACTCATATAAATGCCTCCTTTTAGTTTCTAATTGTGAAATGTTGATTTGTACAAATCACTTCTGTTTTATCCACTGTGCCTTGCGTATAAGCAAACACAACATCAGCATTATGACTTTCTAAAATAGAAAGTATATCACTTGTTAGTGTCACGCTAACTGTTGCGGCAGTGTCACTTGATGTAATAGTTACAGAAACACTATATTCTTCTGTACTGCTGTTAGATCCTACAAACCTCAATGAGTAATTAGTGAATGTGCTTGCATTATCGTAAATTAAGTAACTTAAGTCTATAGAATCACCACTAACCATGTAGCTATCAAACCACACTCCGTGGACTATAGCAGTGCTTCCTCCATTTGTTAATTGAGTTTCATCAAGAGAGAACTCATCATAGGTAGTTTCTCCAGTTTTACTAGCTTTAAGAGTAAATGTAACTCCTTCGTTATTCGTAAGTATGTCACCCATTGTATCTCTATCACTATCAGAGAATGTTACATATTGCCATCCCTTAGTCATTGTTAATGTCTTAGTCATTGTGCCATATAGAGAAGTACACTCTAATGTGAAGCCACTATACATTGAATAGTCATCAGTGTATTCGACTTGGAACGCCATCTGATAAACTTGTGTAAGAGGTGATCCTACATATCTATCATAAGCAACAAAGTCAGTATTGAGACCAGTAACTTCTGGTAGTGTTTCATCTTTAACTGTAATTGATTTACGAGTTGTCCTTCTCGATAAAGCGCCTGGAAGCGTGTAATCCAAGTAATATTCAAATGATGGGTGATCACTAATAACGAAATCTTTGGTAGAGTCAATTTCAACATCTTGAGAAACACCACTAGTCTTAGTTAAGTCAAATTCACGATATGATGTCTCTCCCGCAAGTATAATGTGTAGCCACATAGTAGTGTCACGGAAGAAGTTATGTGGATCGTTATACGTTAAAGTAGCGTGAAGTTTATTGCCAACAAAGTCAGCTTTTTCATTAACTACCACATCAATTTCCGGTTCTTGATCTGGAGAAATTTCAAATCTAAAAGAATAAGTTGGATCTGTATCTCTTGGGTTATAAGTCATACTAGCTCCATTATCTTGATAATTAAGGATGTATCTAAAGTTATCACGTGCATAATCACAATTGGTTTCAATTGGAGCGGTAACGGTTTGAGCAGTTCTTTCTGGCATCAAGTTTTCAGTACATACTTCTTGGTCAAGGTCAACGTCGACAAGCGTAAAGGTGAAGTTAGAGAGTAAACCTAAATCATTATGCATGTCTAATTCAATTAAGAATTCACCTGTATCAAAATTAATCTCTTTGTCAATCGTTACTCCATTAACTTCTGATTTGGCCTGACCTTTAAAGCTAAATTCACCAGGGACAGAAGTAGGATCATTATGACCGTTAGTAAATGTAAGAGTGTAAGTATAGTCATCCTCATTAAAATTAAATTCAGGAACGTGAGATAAGTTAATTGGTTGAACTTCAGTTGTGTTATCAAGTTCAACATTAGTTGAAGTCGTACCATTACTAATATTAAGTGAGAAGTCTTTTAATGTATTCTCAAGAACTTCAGAATAATCGAGTTTTACATCAAGCGAGTTTGTTTGGAAGTCAGGATTACTTATAGTAATACCATTGAAATAGGCACTACTAGATGTATCAACAAAGGTGACAGGATCTTGATCATCAAATGAGTCAGGGGTTTGATTTAAATCACCTTTCAAATAGTAATTAAGTCGATAATTATATGGTCCAGCAGTGAGATCAAGTTTCACTTCTTCATCAACAACAGCAGAAACAGTGTTATAGCCAATATCAAGTGGGAATGTATATCCTGGGGCTCCACTATACGCATCAAAGAAAGTGATAGATACATCAGTAATAACATGGAAGTTATCAGTGAAATCAGCGTTAACAACAAAGGTGTTATAAGCAAAGTTTGCACCTTCTTGAACAGTGATGCTATTGAGCTGACTCTTTCTCTTACCACCATTATTGAAATCGAAGTTTCCTTGATCTTGTTTACTTGTTCCGTTTTCTTTATATTCGAGAGTGTAGCTAAAGCTATCAGTCATTAAGTTAAAGTCTTCACTACTAACTGTTTGAGGTTCAGTAGTGGCTTCTAAACTAAGCTCTAAAGGCGATGCGCTACCATTAGAAATAACCATAGAGAAATCACTAAAGTAGCCAGTTGTTGCTTCATAGTAATCTAAAGTGACTGTGAATTCATCAGTCATATAATCTGCGCCACCAAAATTAACTCCATTAAAGACGTTATTAGGAGCGCTAGGTGTTAAGAAAGTTGATTCATAAAGGACTTTACCACCAATACCAGAATCTTTAATAGTAACGTCATATCGATTGCCTGGAGTTAAGTTAGTAAAAGATCCTTCGTTATACCATCCTTCAGTGGCAGGGTCAAATTCAGGCCAATCACTACTTTCTGGTCCATCAGGTCCTTTTTGAAGTGGTCTTGAAGCGTTATAACTAGGATTACTTACTGTAATAATGTAGTTACCGAAATCTTCTTTATCAGTATAGAGGATAACTCCATATATAACTTCAGTTTGTTCAACTGAAAACATGTCAATATTTACGCGAGCGCTTTGACCGGTGATGACATTAAGTCCTGCAACTGCCGCAATTGCTGTAACTGCGACTGTAGCGGCACCAACAACTGTACCAGTAACCGCACTAGCGGTACTACCACTTGCGCTAGAAGCGCTACTTCCACTAGACGCACTACTTGAAGAACTACTAGATCCTTCTGAACCACTACTTCCACTTTCGGAAGATTCATGTGATTCGTTATTTTCTTTGTTCGCGTCTTCTTTTTTCTCTTCGCGACGTCTTCTTTGTTCTTCTGGTTCTTTATGTTCACTATTAGAGGTGAATTGATCGTTCACTTCATCTCTAGTAACTGTCGATTGATTATCAGTATAAGAAGCTGATTCGTTTTTTGGAGTAAACGAAAATTCACTCCCCTTAAGTTGAGAATCATTATTGACTTTTACGAAATTAAATTCGTCGTCTCTTCTCATGCTAAAAATTATATCTATTTTCTAGTTTTTAAGAAACTAAAAAATTAATGGTGATGACAGTCACATTCATGGACTACATCAGGATTAAATGCTAAATTATCATTAAGATAATCCACTACTTTTTCTCTAGCTTTTCCTATCACTCCTGGATAGACTCTTATTCCTGCTTCTTTTAAAAAGTTAATCGCATGATTTCCAAGCCCGCCACAAAGGAGGACATCGACTTCTAAGTCTTTTAAAAATGGGACAAGCGCAGAATGTGACGCTCTTCCAGTGTTCACTACCATCTCACTTTTAATGTTTTTTGTTTCATCTACTTCTACTAGTAGAAAACACTCTGTTTGTCCGAAATGTTGAAATACATTTCCACTATCAAAATCGTACGTAACCGCTATTCTCATAAATTTAAATCCTAATGATATTTTTCTCCTTAAATTTATCCTTAACTTTTGATTTATCGCTATCGGAAGGATAACCGATATAAATACAAGAGAATGGAGATAATGTAAGACTTAGTCCTAACACTTTTCTCATCTTTTTAATTTGCATCTTATTTGGATATATCGCACACCACACCGCTCCTAACGATAAAGAATGTGCCATTAAAAGGATATTCTCGCTACTAGCAGCTAAATCACATGCCGCTAATCCTTTATTTAATAAACTTGCAGCGATTTCATCAATGCAAGGAACAATGATTAATGGAGCGTTATGTTTTCCAAAAGGCATAGCCTTCTTAATCTCTTCAATCTTATCTTTATTCGTAACTACGACAAATTTCCATGGTTGTCTATTCATCGCACTAGGAGAAGCCATCGCTCCTTTTAAAAGTAGATCAATCTTTTCTTTTTCTACTTCTTTACTAGCGAAGTCTCTAACTGATTTACGAGTTAAGATTGTCTCAATATTATCCATGATTACATCTCCAAATTCTTATCTACATTGTATAGATTAATCTATAGTAAGTAAAATCAATTGCTCACATATTTACATGTAACAAAAAAGGACAGAAATTAATTCTGCCCATTTATGTATTTAATAACTATTAGCGTCTATCGCTAGGAAGTTTATCGTGAACGAATAACGCCATAACTGCTTTTGCAGTGTGGATTCTATTTTCCGCTTCTTGATAAACAACTGATTGTGGTCCGTCGATAACTTCATCAACGACTTCGTTAACTCTATCAGCAGGAAGAGCGTGCATATATCTACATGTTGGTTTTGCTAACGCCATCTTGTCTGGAGTACATTTCCATGCTTTAAGAGCAAGTAAAGCGTCATCAACAACAGTTGTAGATTGGTTAGTAACCCAGCTACCCCAGTTCTTTGGGAAGACAACATCTGCGTCTTTATAAGCAGCGTCCATATCATGAGTGATAGTTAAGCTACCACCGTGTTCAGCAGCGTTCTTTCTCGCTTTTTCAATAACCCAATCTGGTAAATCATATCCTTCAGGATAAGCAAGAGTGACATCGATTCCATATCTTGGGAAGAGTAAGACTTGAGAAACTGGTACTGAAATTGGTTTTTTATGAGTAGTCGCCATCGCCCAAATAACAGAAACCTTAAGATGTTCAGTGTGTCCGAATTCATCTTCGATGGTCATTAAGTCTGCAAGAGCTTGCATTGGGTGATATAAGTCACATTGTAAGTTGATGATTGGGACCGTGGACCATTTCGCCATTTCACGAATATATTTATTTCCGAGTCCCCAGTTACAATATCTACAAGCGATCATATGGCCGAAACTTGAAAGGATAACCGCGGTGTCTTTCGCGCTTTCTCCGTGAGCGATTTGCATCATTGAGGTGTCTAAGAAGGTCGCATGTCCTCCAAGTTGAGCCATACCACTTTCAAATGAGTTTCTGGTTCTTGTTGATTGTTCAAAGAACATTAAGAATCCAGTTTTGTTTGTTAACCAATCAGTTGGTTCGTTTCTGTAGAAAGCATCTTTTAAATCACGAGAT
Organism: uncultured Erysipelotrichaceae bacterium; assembly: GCA_902800645.1. Classification (GTDB taxonomy): domain Bacteria; phylum Bacillota_I; class Bacilli_A; order RFN20; family CAG-826; genus UBA2450. The sequence goes on along the minus strand of CADCFC010000004.1, from coordinate 53,160 downwards.
ACTTTGAGCATGTAATCGATTTCTTCTTTTGTGAAATCTTCAAGAGTAATGAGGTGTCTACCTGCAAATCTTGGTGCAATTTTTTCCATAGTTAATTATTTATCTCCTAAATTATTTCTTTAAATTCTCTAAATAGAGAAGTGGCATAACTGCATATAAAGCCGCACAGATGACGAGGTCTTGTTTTCTCGTCTTTTCATTTGGTGCGTGTGCTTCTTTTTCGTCGCCAGGTCCAAATCCGATACAAGGAATACCATATCTTCCCATAATCGACACTCCATTAGTGGAGAATGTCCATTTATCAATTACAGGTTCTTTCTTGAATAAACCTTCATAGCCTTGTTTCATCGATTGAACAAAGATACTTTCTTCTGGAATTACCCAAGTTGGGAAATAGCATTCGGTTGGATAAAGTAAACCAGTGTAGCTCGCTCTTTCATAGCGATACATCTCAACTTTAGCGTTAGCGGCTTTAACTCCTGGAAGAGCTTCAATTTCCGCGATTGAGGTCTTATCGTTTTCACCCACTGTTAATCTTCTATCTAAAGAGATCCAGCATCCATCTGCAACTGCGCATCTAGATGGGGATTTATGGAAGATTTCACTTATAGTGACTGTTCCTTTTCCTAAAAATGGATCATACGCTAAGCCTTTTTCATTAAGTTCTTTAACTTGCTCAATGATTGGTGCCATCTTATAGATTGCGTTATCTCCTCTTTCGGGAGCGGAACCGTGACAAGAGATACCTCTAACAGAAACTTTAATTTCCATTCTTCCTCTATGTCCGCGATAGATACGGCAGCTTGTTGGTTCAGTTGAAACAACAAATTCTGGTCTTAACTTATCTTCTTCAATGATGTATTGCCAACAAAGTCCATCACAATCTTCTTCTTGAACTGTTCCGGTAATCACTAAAGTGTAATCATCTTCTAAATGTAAATCTTTAATGATTTTTGCAGCGTAGACCATCGATGCCATACCACCTTCTTGGTCACTTGTGCCTCTTCCACCGATATAGACATCATCTTCGAAACCTTTATATGGATCAAATGTCCAGTTTTTGATTTCTCCAATTCCGACTGTATCGATATGGGCGTCCATACCAATTAAATGACTTCCATGGCCAACATATCCTAAGATGTTACCCATTTGGTCGATGACGACTTTATCAAAGCCGACTTTTTCCATTTCTTCTTTAATACGTAGGACTACTTCTCTTTCTTGACATGATTCAGAAGGAATCGCTACCATATCGCGAAGAAATTTGACCATGTCCTTTTTATAGGACTCAGCCTTTGCCAATACTTGCTCAAAAGGTACTTTCATTATCTTAAATTTCCTTTCCTCTAAGCGCTTTTATCTTTTCATCATATTCATGAATCTTGTTATATTCATTTTCCCAGAAGGACATCTCTTTCATGCTATCGAGATATTTCTTGGAATAACCGAATGGTAACCAGTCTTTCTCTTTTTGTAAGAAGAGTTTTTCTTTAGCTTCTTTTCCACGAGTATCTAGGATACCTTTAGTGTCAGCGCCTAAGAAAACATCATTAAACCATCTCTCTAAAACATTAGGAGTAACTTCGAGTTCTCTTTCTTTTAAGTTAGCGATAACAGAATCATATCTATCAAAGCTATCAGTAGCGATAGTAACAACGTTATCATCTGGTCCGAGTTTGAGGTATTTTGCCATCTTAATAGCGCCTAAGATATTACAAATACCAGAAACACCGAATAAGTTAGTCATGCTTTCTGCGACTTTCTTATCCACTCCATGTGCCACTAAAATATCAGTGCCTTCATGAATTACTTCAAGACCTCTAACGCAGTCATCATCAACGATTTGAGTGATGAAGTCAGTAGTTAAGACGTTATGAATTAAGGTACACATCTTATCTCCGATACCCTCAATTCTATGTTGTCCACGACCACCATTAGTTAAGGTTGAACATTCATGTGGTTCTAAAGCGACAATCTTACATTCTGGGAATGCAACTTTAATTTGGTCGCCTGCCGCTAAAGTTCCAGCACTACCTGGAGCGGAGCAGAAGGCAGCGACTCTACCATTACCAATTCCTTTAACTGCTTCAATACAGCTATTTCCAGTCACGTGACGATGGAAACGATAGTTTGGTAATAATTCAAATTGGGCTAAAGTTCTATTCTTTGGATCTTTCTTAAGCTCGTATGTTCTTTCAAGAGTAAGAATGACATCGCTTTCACTGCCTGGTGTTAAATCGAGTTTAGCGCCATATTTTTGGATTCTTTCATATCTCTCTTTGGACATATTATCTGGCATGATAACAATCGCATCATATTTCATTAAGTTAGTAATATAACTAACTCCGATACCAAAGTTACCTGTACTTGGTCCTAAAATAGTGTGTTTTCCTGGGATGATTTCTTTATCAACACATCCTTCGATTAATGTTGAATAAGCTGGGCCAACTTTATGGCTTCCACTTGGGAAATATTTACCAAGAAGAACGACGATGTTCGCATCTACTCCAGTGATTTCCTTAGGAAGAACAATCTTGTTAACTTCATTATTCTCGTTTTTCCATGTGATGTTAAAGAGGTTGATTGGATCGAGTTCGTTCTCTTTCTTTGCTTTCAAAGCAGCCTTTCTAACTTCTGGATCTTGATGGTTTGGGTTCAACATTTCGTCATATGTTGGACCAAATGGGATTTTTGACATATTTAAATTACTCCTTTTTCTTTTAAGTAAATGTCTAACTTATTAATATTTGGCTCCATTAGTTCTGGTTTACTAATCGCCTTTTGGGCATTGTTTGGATCTTTTAGACCGTTGCCAGTAATGATGATTGTTACACTTTCATCTTTACTAATAATTCCTTCATTAAGGGCTTTAATAAGTCCCGCTAGAGAGGTAACAGCGGCAGGTTCTCCAAATATGCCTTCTTTTTTTCCTAATAAAGCCATCGCATTAATGATTTCAGTATCAGGAACACTAATCCAACTGCCTTTAGAGTTTTCAACCGCTCTAAGAGCTTTAAGAGGATTACGAGGAATACCAACAGCGATACTATCGGCTAAGGTGTTTTCTTCACATTCTTCAAGCGGAGCGTTTTCTCTACTCGCTTTCACGAATGGTTCACATCCTTCAGATTGAACTCCAAGAATCTTAGGAACTTTATCGATAAGCCCTAACTTATGTAATTCATAGAATCCTTTATAAACTCCACCGACGGTACATCCATCTCCAACTGAGACGACCACCCAATCAGTGGGCTTAAAATTAAGTTGTTCTGCAATTTCCAAGGAAACAGTTTTCTTTCCTTCAACCATAAATGGATTAATTGCAGCATTACGGTTATACCAACCATATTTATTAATAGCTTCTTTTGATAAACGGAAGGCAGCTTTATAGTCTCCATCAACAACAACTAATGTTGCTCCATATAAAGAGATTTGAGTCAACTTTCCAATCGGCGCTCTTTTAGGAACAAAGATAACAGCAGGAAGACCCATATGTGCTGCGTGACATGCACAGCTACTCGCAGCGTTACCAGTAGAAGAACACGCGATAACTTTAGCGCCGCTTTCAATAGCTTTTAGAACGGCAACTCCGCTCGCTCTATCTTTACTACTTCCACTAGGATTTAAACCATCATCTTTGATATAGAGTTCCTTAAGTCCTAATTCCTTTGATAGGTTAAATGACTTAACAAGTGGAGTCCATCCGATACGAAGCATTTCATCGATGTGATTTTCTTCAATTCCCATGAGTGGAGCGTATCTCCACATCGAGTAGTTTCGATTATTTTGGAAATACTCTTTTGTGAGAACTTTCTTGAGTGCTTCATAATCGAATTCAACATCAAGAATTCCTTTTTCTCCACAGTGAGGGCAAGTCATCATTGCCTCTTTTGTTTCAAAGAATTGCCCACATACAGTACATCGATATCCACGAATGAAATTACTCATCAATTCCTCCTTTCAATTCAAGTAAGAATTTTCTCAATAAATTCATCGCCACCTTATGACGATATTCTTTATTACTCCTTTGATCATCAATCGGAGTTACAAGTTGATAATAATCACTAATAACGCGATCAACATCAAGGTCTTTAACTTCTATATTTTTATATTTATTTTCAATTTCTAAATTTCTAATAATTGTCACACCAACAGAGCCAAACGCCACTCTAAAATCGATTAACTTCTTTTCTTTTATTTGATAGCCAACTAGACAGGAAACCTTAGTAATTGATTCAGCTTTACGCGCACCAACTTTTCTATACAAATAGCGTAAATTTTGCTTCAAAAGTCTGATTTCCACAATAATTTCATCATTTTTACGCGCAGTTTTCTTTACGCCTAAAATATATTCAGATACTTTTAAGACTCTTTCTCCATTTACACTTTTTAAGACAACTTCAGCGTCATTTAAGATGAGTGGAACTAAGCTATCTCCAGCGGGAGAAGCGTTACCAATATTGCCTACCATTGTGGCCATATTTCTAATATTTGGAGAGGCTATTTCTTTAATAACTGTTTTATAGATTTCAGGAACAATAGGAGAGAGCAATAAATCAGCATATTTAGTTTCTGCACCAATTAAAATGTTCCCATCTTTATCTTCTTTAATATATTGGAGTTCTTTTAGTTCTCCAACATACAAAACATCCTTATCAAATCTTGGCAAAACAAGCGAACTAACATGTTTTTGCACCATGAGATCAGTGCCGCCACTCATAATGTAACAATCATGAGTAGATAAATACTTAAGAGCGTCATTTAAACTAGTAGGAACGTAATGATTTATCATAATTTAATTCCTTTCTCGCTAGCTTTAAGTACAGCGTTAACTATCGCTTGATATCCAGTACATCTACAAAGGTTCCCACTAAGAGCAATTCTCGCTTCTTCTTCAGTTGGATGTGGGTTATCTCTAAGTACTGCATAAGTTGCTAAAATCATACCAGGAGTACAGAAGCCACATTGACTTCCACCCATATCTGCAAAAGCATCAGCGATAACTCTATACGCTTTAGTTTCTCTAAATCCTTCAATAGTAATTACTTCTTTATTTGCAATATTTGCAATTGGAGCAATACAAGAATTAATTGGGCGATTATCCACTAAAACAGTACAAGCGCCACATTCTCCTTCTCCGCATCCTTCTTTTGTTCCGGTTAGATGTAAATCTTCTCTTAAAACATCTAAAAGGCGTTTTGACGGAACTACATCAACAGTTACGTTACTACCATTTAATTTAAAATTAATCTTCATCGTTCATGAGCTCCATAATAAATTCTGGGGTTGCTGGAATCTTATTAACTTTCTTTCCAATTGCTTGTTCTAATGCATCTGCTAAAGCAGGAGCACCACCAACAAATGTTAATTCACCAGCACCTTTAGCCCCGAAAGCGCCATATGGGAATGGATTATCAATAAATGCAGTCTCCATATGTGGCATATCTAAAGAAGTAGGAATGACGTAATCAGACATTTTAGTTTGTTTAAATACACCATTTTCTGCTACTTCGTTTTCTAAATAGGCCCAACCTAAGGCTTGCGCTAAGCCCCCATCTGCTTGACCAACTAATATTCTTTCATCAATCGCGTGACCAACATCATATGTTGACCATGTACCTAAAATAGATAATTCATAAGTAACTGGATCAACTTCAACTTCAACTATGTTGACACCCCATGCATAGCCAGGATAAGCATCCCCTTGCATTGTGTCTTCATCCCATTTGATATAACTTGGGCCGACATATGGCTCAACAATTTCTTGTTCTTCACCATCAACCCATATTTCTTTTAAATGTTGTGCTGCTTTGGCACATAAGCCTCCAACAATAATAATTGTTCTACTAGCAGCAGTAGGACCAGTAGATAATGTTTTATCAGTATCAGGAGCGTCATATATAACGTGATCTTCAGGAATACCTAAAGTATCAACTACAATTCTTTTTAAGGTGGTTCTATTGCCTTGACCAAAATCAACTTGAGAAGTATAGAAAGTAACTATACCGTTTTTATCTTTCTTAATCTTTAGTTGAGCGTTAATAATTGTGCTTTCTCCACTTCCCGTAAAGCCACAACCATGTAGGAAAGTAGAAATACCAATTCCTCTAAGTGAACCAGGTTTAGAATATTCTTCTCTTTTGCGTTTATAGTCACTCATTTCCATCGCTTTATCCATGAGTGGCTTTAAAATGATTGGATCTCTAAACACTCCGCTTGTACAAGTTATATCACCTGTTTTAACGAGGTATTTATTTCTAAATTCAAGAGCATCCACACGTAAGAAACCCGCTAAATGCTTCATGAACATCTCAATTGCAAATATTGATTGAGGAGACCCAAAACCACGATAAGCAGCGCTAGGAACCTTATTTGTGCAATATGCATCTCCACTAACTTCAAGGTTAGCGAATGTATATGTATTAGTGCATGCGATTAACGCTCTAGAAAGAACGACCATGGAACAGCCGATATACGCTCCTCCATCAATTCCAACATGAATCTTTAATCCAATAATTTCGTTGTTCTTATCTAAATATGCACTGATATTAGTTTTACTTGGATGTCTTTTAGTGGTGAAGGTGATATCTTCATGACGATCAAAGCACATGAAGAGTGGTTTTTTAATCTTCACAATTGCAGTTGCTAGTTGAGCTGCCATCAAAGATGGATAATGTTCTTTTCCACCGAAAGCTCCACCTACTGCAGGTTGAATTACTCTGACTTTGTCTTCTTTACATCCTAAAGTTCTACAAATTGCTTTATGAATATAGAAAGGACACTGCATTGATGCTTTAACAGTGATTTTGTCCCCATCTAAATACATAAGCATAGCTTGTGTCTCTAAATAGATTTGTTCTTGATAACCAGTTTCAAATTCTTCTGAATAAACTTTAGCGGCGCCATTAAATAAAGAAGGGTCGCCTTTTTTAAATTCTTTATGAACGTAGGAGTTCTTCATTTCATACACTGGTTCATATTCTTCATAATCAGCGTATGTCTTATTAACTAAATCAATACAAACATCTTTATCAGGTCCAATGATTAAACCCATTGTCTCACCTTTATAGTGAGTTTCTTTATCAGCGAAAACAGGCCAATCACTAACGATAATATTACAGACGTTTTCTTTGACGATATCTTTTGCAGAAATGAAATAATATCCTTCTGGAAGAGTTGGAACATGAATCTCTTTTATCTTTCCATAGGAAATCGTACTTCTTACTGGTAAGGCAAATAACGCCCCATCCATTTGGATGTCACCAGTAAAAATAGCAAGACCTGACATCTTGTCTTCATTATCTACTTTTTTAACTGACGTTTTATAGTTTGGTAACATATTTAAAACTTAATTGCTTTAACTGGGCATTTAGACGCACATAAACCGCATCTAAAGCATTTATCCTTATTAAAGGATGGAGTTCTAGCTTCATCCATATTAATTGCGAAATATGGGCAGTTTCTTTCACATAATCCACAGTGAGAGCATTTAGATGCATCTACACTAGGCAATTCATGTTCATAAGTAACATTATTAGTTAATTGAATATCAATAACGTCTTGGACTGATTTAAAGCCATATTTCTCAAGTTCTTTTGGAAGATCCGCAATAACTTTAGCGTATAGTTCTTTTCCTCTAAGCATTGGAGCAGAAAGCATTCCAACTGCAGAAGCACCTGCGAGTAAGAATTCGATAACGTCTTTAGCGGAAGAAACTCCACCAACACCAATAACGGTAAGAGATGGCTCTGCTTGTTTGATTGTATAAACAGTTGCTAAAGCAAGTGGTTTAATTACTGGTCCACTCATCCACACAAATCCCTTATCATTAGAGCACGCCATCTTACGATTAGCGACATCAATAACCATACTAGGACCGAGCGAGTTAATAGCAACTACACCATTAGCGCCATTTTCTTTAATGGCATGAGCAAATCCTGCAGGATCAGGAATATGTGGTGAAATCTTCATATAGAAAGGTTTAGTTGTGTGCTTTCTAATAGTTCTTACAGTCTCCGCAACTTTCTCGTGATCTGTTCCGACATAGTGGCAACTCACTTCAAAAGCGTCTGCGAATTCATCTAATAGAGGAATTAGAACTTCCATATCTTCTTTGGTATAACCAACAGAGATAATTAATGGAGTGTCTCCTTTTTTAGCTTTGAGTTCTGGAAGGAATTCATTAATCCATTTTTCTTTTGGATATTCTGTCCAGAGTTCACAGTTAAAAATCTTGTCCATTCCTTCTCCAATGATACATGGATGAGGAATATGAGCATCTTTAGTGGATATGGTCTTCGCAACTAAAGCACCTAAACCTTGGTCTTTTAACCAAAGCATTTTCTCTGCATCTCCGACAAGTGGACCTGCAGCAGGCATGAGTGGGTTTTTAAGAACTAAGCCATCAAATTTTGTAGATAAATCCATTATTTTATCTCCTTTACTTTGTTCCAAAGTATTTGACTATATTTTCTCGCTTCTAATAATTCTTCTTTATTTCTCTTACTAACGATTTCACCGTTTTTTACGAGTCTCATTCCAGAAACATAGACATCATTCGGTTTGAAGTTTGGATATAACCCAAAGAAAACATGTCCGAAAGCATTAGAAGAATTCATCTCGGTAAATGGGGCATATGGAAGAAGCATAAAGTCCGCAACAAAAGACTCTTGAATCTTTCCTATTTTGATTCCCAATCTATCACCGACATATCTATATGCATTATTGATTATATCAACAATGTCCCCTAAATTCATAGCGGTTGGATTTAAATTTTTTAAATGAGTTAAGTAATAAGCATTTAAATATTCAGTTGCCATCGAAGAAGATAAACCATCATTACCCACCATGACAGGAATATTATATGAAAGATATTTTTTAATATCTGGAACACCAACCGCATTATTGCAGTTGCTTGTAGTGTTAACAACCATATACGCACCACTATCTTTAACAATTTGAAGTTCATTATCTTTAATGTGAACGCCATGAACAATTAAAGAATTTTTATTAATGAGGTGATATTTATTTAATCTAGTCACAATATCAGTTCCGTATTTATTAAATGATTCTTCTTCATCCATTTCGCTTTCTGCAACATGAATATGAATAGGAAGTCCATTAATTCTCTTTGAAATTGCTTTATATGATTCATCACTTAAAGACATTGAAGCGTGCATTCCAAATAGTCCACTAATGTGGTCATTATGATATTTTTTAGCAAACGAAATATTTTCTTTAATACAGTCCTTAAGAGGATAACGGTCACTAGTTTCAAAGCAAAGAATCGCTCTAAGATGAAGTTTATTCACCAAAGCTTTTTTAAGAGAAGACAATGAACCAATGATTTCACTGCCTGAAGCGTGATGATCAATTATTGTTGTGACACCATTAAGTAAGAATTCGCTACCCGCAGCGATACCAGAATAATAAGTGATTGGATTATCAATTTGAGAATCGATTTTCCACCACATTTGGTCAAGTATTTCTTGGAAGTTTTTAGGGTTAAATGGAAGTACTAAACCTCTAGCAAAAATTGAATAGATATGAGAATGGGCACAAACGAAATTTGGAAGGAGTAATTGGCCCTTTCCATCAATTAAAGAATAGCCTTCATTTTTGAAGTCTTTCATTTGACCTACTTTGATTATATTTTTATCAAAAATAACATAGCCATTTTCAATATAATTTTGATAGTCGTAGATTCTAACATTAATAATTGCTTTCATCTTATGCCCCTTTGTCACAATTAATTAATTGGCCTTCGTTTTCAAAGAATTCGCCTCTTTTTAAAACAAACTTTCCTCTAACAATTGTGCTTTCAACTTTATTATGAACTGTAATGCCTTCATAGATTGTGTAATCGACATTACCATGAGGCTTTCCAATGATTTGATTCTCTCCAGAAATGATTGCAAAATCTGCGAAATTTCCGACTTTTATTTGTCCTTTCTCGGCAAATCTCTCTATTTTTGCAACATTTTTACTCATCTTATTAATCACCTCATCACCAAAGGCTTCATACATAACATTGAATGAGTTTTCAATACCTCCAACGCCTAGAGGCATGCCATTTAGAAGAGTGTGTTCTTTTTTGTCTTGAATAGTAAAAGCACAGTGATCAGTTCCAATAGTTGCAAGCTTAGAGAAGTTTTTCACAAGTAGTTTTCTTTCACTTTCTTTTCTTAAAGGAGGAGCAAAGGTAAATAGATAACCTTGATTACCCTTCAATACATCTTTATTGAAGTAGAAATACTGAGGGCAGCTTTCAATGAAAATATTGTCATTTAATTCGTCTGGGAATTGATTAATAATTCTTCTTAAAGTACGGCCGCTAGAACAGTGGACCATATATAAATTTCCGCCTGTTTGTTTAGCGTATTTACATAGCTTAAGTGCTTCGGTTAATTCAGCGTCACTACTTCTTGCTTTCCATAAGTCTTGATAAGTCAATTCTGGGTTATGATTAATCATCTCATCATTTTCGATATGAGCGCACACCAAGAAGTCATATTTCTTAGAAAGCCTTAAGAGTTTCTTAATGTCTTTATCATATGTTCTACGATGTGTTTCTGAATATGTAGTGAATAACTTGATGGTGTTAATACCTAGTTTTTTCATCGTTAAGACATATTCTTCTAAATCACCATCTGGTTCTTTAATACATGCATGAAAATGATAATCAACATTACATCTTTTAGCCTTCTCTAATCTTTCATAGAAAGTTTGTTTTAATTCTTTTGCATTTCTTGATGGATCTAAAAAATCAATTACGGTTGTAACTCCTCCATAAGCAGCGCTTTTAGAGCCGTAATAAAAGTCATCTCTACTAGGAATTGTTCCACAGAATAAATCAAAGTGGACATGTGGATCAATTAATCCTGGTAGAACTTTTCTTCCACTCGCATCGTAAATATCTTTACTAGGAAAAATATCTTTACCAATATAAGTAATTCTTTCTCCTTCAACACCGATATTTGCCTTAGCAAAGTGGTCACCGAGCCACACAAAACCGTCTTTAATTAATAGATCAAACATATTATTTCTTAAGTTCTTTTAACCCCATCAAAATCTTTTCAGGAGTGATTGGTAAAGAATGAATTCTAACACCAGTCGCATTATATATCGCGTTACATATAACTGCTGGAGGAGTATCAATACCAATTTCACCAACTGATTTCGCACCAAAAGGACCTGTTGGTTCGTATGAATCAGCAAATTCAGTTGTTAATTTATGAATCTCTTTATTGGTAGGAATATGATAGTTCAAGAAGTTGTTACTAAGTAAGTTACCTTTCTTATCGTATTTAACAGCTTCAAAACACGCCATACCTAAACCTTGTACAATTCCACCTTCAACTTGCCCTCTTGCGAGCATTGGGTTAATTGTTGTACCACAATCAGTGACAGTAACATAGTTGAGGACATCATATTCACCTGTTTCTAAATCGACTTCCACTTCAGCGTATGCTGCCATAAATGGAGGAGGTGAAACATGACCATAATAACTTTCAGTTACCGCTACTTGTTGAAGATTCTTGTTATATAGCATCTTAATGGACATTTCATTTAAGGTGATTGATTTGTCACCACTTGTGAATGTTGTTCCATCAAATTCGATATTATCTTCTTTTTCTTCTAAGAAAGTCGCTGCTTCTTTAATTAAACGTTTTCTCATCTTTTGAGCAGCATTCCATGCAGCGTTACCAGAAATATAGGTAGTACTAGAAGCATAAGCACCACAATCAAATGGAGTTAAGTCAGTATCCGAAGAATAAATAATAATCTTATCAACGGTAGTGCCTAGTTCTTCTGCAACGATTTGAGAAATGATTGTATCAGAGCCTTGCCCAATATCGGTTGCACCTACTGTAACCATATAAGAACCGCCATCATTTAGCTTAATCGTGGCGCTTCCCATATCCATAAATGGAATACCACTACCTTGCATTGCGATAGCCATTCCATATCCTCTAACTTTAGTGTCGCTAACTTTCTTAGATGGGAAATTATGTTCCCAATCAATGAGTTCAGCACCACGCTTAATACAATATGGAAGTTTACAAGATTCCATAATCATCGCAGTACCTTTAGTACCTTCACCCATAATTTCAAAGATTGGAGATGTCTCTTTTTCTTTCATCGAGTTAATCTCACGAACCTTTTTAGGATCCATACCGAGTTTTTCAGCGAGCATATCGATTGTTGCTTCAAGAGCGTAGTTACCTTGAATCGCACCATATCCACGATACGCACCTGCTGGTACGTGATTAGTGTAAACAACTCTACCACCGAATCTAACCGCATCAACTTTGTTATATAAAGGCAACACTTTACTACCGACAATCATAAAGACTGTTAAGGAGTGTTCCCCATACGCACCTGTATCACTTAACGCACGACAATCGATAGCGTTGATTCTTCCATCTTTCATCGCACCAATTTTCATCTCAATGCGCATTGGGTGACGTGTGTATGAAGAGCCAAACACCTCTTCTCTTGTATATACAAGTCTTGATGGTCTTCCAGTTCTTAAAGTAGTAAGAGCGCAGAAGAATTCTCCGTGGAATGCTTGTTTACCACCAAAGCCACCACCAACGCGTGGTTTAATAACTCTAATTTGACTAACTGGCATTCCTAAAGTTGTCGCTAAGATACGACGCATATGGAAAGGTGTTTGAGTGGAAGAATAAATAACTAAACGGTTATGTTCATCAAGTCTAGCATTACTGCTATGAGTTTCTAACATTGCATGTGCTTGCGCTTGTGTGTAGAAAGTTTCATCAACTACAACATCTGATTTCTTTAACTCTTTTTCAACATCGCCAACTTGCATTTCGTATGATGCAGCAACGTTCTTTTTTGGATCGAAACCTATTGGGAACATTTCATTAATTCCGTCTTCTGGGTGAATTACTGATTTATTCTCAAATGCCTCTTCAAAATTCAAAACAGGATCTAATACTTCATAATCAACTTTAATGGCTTTAAGTGCTTCAATAGCGGTATCTTCATCATTTGCCGCGACCATAGCAACTTCATCACCAACATAACGCACATATTCATCTAAGATGAACTTATCATGTGGAGATGGCTCTGGATAACCTTGTCCTGCTCTAGAAAATGATACATGTGGGACATCTTTATATGTTAAAACAAGAGCAACACCATTAATCTTTTGTGCTTCGCTAACATCAATGTTCTTAATACGAGCAAAAGCGTGTGGTGAACGTAAGATTTTAATAACTAAACTATTTTGTTCGGCAAGGTCATCAGTGTAAAAACTTCTTCCTTGCATTAAACCTTTTCCATCAACAGAAGGAGTTTTGTTATTAACAACGCGCATTTTTTTCTTATCAACAATCATTGTTTATTCCTCCTTTAAATAGGCCTTAATCGCATTAACTTGGGATTGAAGACCCGAACAACGGCAAAGGTTACCTACTATGTAGTTTTTAATCTCTTCATCAGTAGGATTTTTATATTCTTTTTTAAGAGCGTAAATCACTAAGGCAAGTCCGACATTACAGAATCCGCATTGATCAGCGCCTTCATTTGAAAAATGACGACTGATTTTAGCAGCTTCTTCTTGAATGCCTTCAACTGTAGTAATGTGCTTGCCTTCAATAGAAGCAGTTAAAATAGAGCAACTCATCACTGGTTTGCCTTCAACTAGAAGTGTACATGAACCACAAGTTGATTCATTACAGCCTATACGAACAGATTTAACTCCGTGACTTCTTAAAGTATTCGCGAGATATTCACCAGGCTTAACTTCATATGTCACTTTGACATCATTGAGATAAAAACTTACTAACATTATTTGTTTACCTCCATTAAGCCACGTTTAACATAGACTTTTGTTAATTCTTTACGGTACTCCGCACTTGCGTCTTTATTATCCATAAACGCTAATTCGCTAGCGGCAATTTCAGCGGCTTTCTTATAGTCTAATTCGCTTGGATTAGCGACATTATTGATATATTCCATAGCCTTAGTTGCCCTAATACTTCCTGCAGGTCTATTTCCCACTACAACTGTATATTTTCCGTTAACTTTACTGACACCAAAATTGATGATAGGAAAATCTAATGCGGTGGTCTTCACTTTCTTAAAGAAACCATTCCCTTTTTCTTTTTTAATATGGATAGCAACTAAAATAGAATTTAGTTTTCCTTTATAACCTAAATAATCTTCAAGAGACATAACTTGATTAGGATAGAATTCAAGTTCTACATCATAAGGCAGTAAACCAGATATCACATCTGAGAATGGATATCTCCCCATGATTGATCCCCCGATAGTGGCAATATTACGGAAATTAACTCCCATAACTTCTCTAGTAGCGAAAGCAATCGCTCCACCATATAAAGAATTGATAACTTTAGAGTTTTCAAATTCTCTTTGAGTGACTAAGCTTCCCACCACTACTTCTTTTTCGTTCTCACTAATTTTGTTTAAGCCAAGGGTAGACAAATCAATCAAAGCGTTAACACTTTGACCAATTTTCTTAATCCAAAGACCGCCTGCGAGAATTACGTTCTTAGGATCTTCTTGTAACTTACGATAGGCATCTTCTAAAGAAGATGCACGGTAGTATTCATTAACTTTCATACTATCTTCCTTTCTCAGTTAACGTAAAAGATTTTCAAAATCTGTCATTTTATTAACATTTAAAACTATGTTTTTGTCTTCGACTTTTATTATCTCATAATTTTTACTATCACGAAATAATTTTAGATTAAAATCTAATGGCATAGAGAGTAATTCGCCTCTATATTTATTAGAAATAAAAATAGGGTGGCCATCTTCATTTTGATATGAAGGCACTCTTATATCTCCATTTCCTTTTAATAACTTTCTATATGTATCTTCTTTAACAAAAGGGCAGTCTCCAGGAATGATAAAAAAGTCTTCTTTAGTCTCTTTAACACCTTTCAAAACACTAGAAAACATTCCTTTTTCATAGTTCTCATTAAAAACAAAAGTAACATCTTCATTTTTTAATGTTTCTTTTATTTCTTTATCATATCTTCCGGTAACGATAATTATTTTACTAACAAAAGGTTTCATGCTTTGTATGGTGTACCAAATTAATGGATGATTTTGGTACATCAAAAGCATTTTGTTTTGTCCCATCCTGGTGGATTTTCCACCAGCAAGAATAATACCTTCGGCCATACAAAAATTATATTTTAGAAATGTTGATATATCAACAGAGTAGTAATATTACTCTCTGAAATATTTGTTGTGTTTAGAGAGAACAAAAATGTAAATAAGTGTGCCGTAAATCGCTAATACAACACCGATAACAATCGCAGTAAGATAAAACGCTAAAGTGAAACTAGTGTTAGAAGCATCTACAAGCATATTACTAATAAGCACTGAGTTCATAAAATTAAATGTGAAATGGAACCACATACATAAAGGTAACGAATACGTATATTCATACATAAGTCCAAGAATTAAACCTAATCCAAAGGTGTAAACCGCTTGAACTAATACTTGAGTTAAGCTAGCAACGCTTCTTACTTCCACTAAAGTTAATAAATGGAAAAGCGAGAAGATGAGAGCGCTTACCACAACACGTTTGATTGTTGAAGCGTAAACAAGAGAACTTTGGATAAAGAATCTAAATAAAAACTCTTCATTAATTGCAGTTAAAACAGTGCTAACAATCACTACAGCAAGTAAAGAAGGATCGTAATAAGTAACAATAGAAACTCCAATAATTTGAGTAGCAATTAAATTAGAAAAACACGCTAATAAAAATGGAATGAAGAGAAGCGCAACACGGTAATTTGCAAACTTAAAAATGTTAATCTTTCTAGTCCATAAAACAGAAATATAATAGGTTAATAATATAGCTTTTAATCCAATAGAAATAACATATTGCCAAATTAGATCTAACCCGAGCATATTAATCGGGAAAGAAACAACAAAAATAAATAGCAATGAATAAAGTAACACATCTAAAAATCTAAATTTCATTTTTTAATTCCTTCCCTTCTTTTAAGCTTCTATTTCTGAGATAGAAAAATAAAGGAACAGTGATCAATACGAGCACGATACACCAATATTGTGATGGGGATAGTCCTGCAAGTTGCCCTCTTTCATCACCCCGAAAAAATTCAATAATAAAGCGGAAAATTCCATAAAAACCGCAATAAATTACAAAATTATATGCAAAATCAAATTTGAACGCCAAGAAGATCAAAATAGCAGAAAGTCCAAATAAGAATATCGCCTCGATTAATTGAGTTGGAAGAAGATATTGATTATTATGAGTTGGGAAGTGCATGCCCCAACCAGAATGGACTTCTATTCCATAACAGCACCCTGCCATAAAGCAGCCAATTCTTCCAAATGCGTGGCCCAAAGAGATACATGCTGGAGCGATAACTAAGATGTCTTTCATCACTGGTGGATTATGTTTTAAGTAGTATAAGTTATACATCAAGATAAATGTCGGTATTCCAGTGATAAGTCCACCATAGAAAGTCATCGCAAACGTGAACTTTTGAGGCTCATTATATATCGCGTGTTTTATCGCTTCATAAACATTCTCAAATAGCATCGCAAATAAGACTCCTACAAAGATTGTGACCATCACAACAATGAGCAAGTCTAAATATGATTCTTTTTTTAATCCTTTGTGTTTCAAATAGATAACTAAAAGAACTGATAGAGCGACCACTCCAAGAATGATCATAAAGATATATGAGAAGTCATGAATTCCAAATAAATCGGGGTACATGCCTTTATTTTACTATTATTTTTCTAAATGAAAAATTAAAACCATAATAAGTTGAAGCAATTATTCAAAATAGTAAAATAATAATGAATTGAGGTTATAGCAATGAGATTTGTTGTAAGTTTAGGCGGCAATGCTTTAGGCAATAATGCTGAAGAACAAAAAGTTTTAGTGAGTAATGTCGCTAAATATATCGTTAAGTTAATGAAAGATGGACACGAAGTTGTTATTGTTCACGGTAATGGTCCACAAGTAGGAATGATTAATAATGCATTCTCTGAAGCAAAAGGTGTCCCAGATATGCCTTTCCCAGAGTGTGGAGCAATGTCACAAGGATATATCGGTTTCCATCTACAAAACGCATTACAAAATGAACTAAAAGCGCAAAGCGTTAAAAGAAATGTTGCAACTGTAGTTACTCAAGTAGTTGTGGATAAAAACGATCCACTCTTCCAAAATCCAACTAAACCAGTAGGAACATTCTATTCAAAAGAAGAAGCTGAAGTAATCGCTAAAGAAAAAGGTTACACAATGAAAGAGGACGCTGGAAGAGGATATCGCCGCGTTGTTCCTTCACCACTTCCAATTGATATTGAAGAAAAAGAAATCATCACTACTTTAGTTAGTAATGGTGATGTCGTTATCTGCGCTGGAGGTGGAGGTATACCAGTTATTAAAGAAGGGCAAAAACTTGTAGGTGTCGCCGCGGTTATTGATAAAGACTATGCTTCTGCATTAGTTGCGGAGCTCGTTAACGCTGACTATTTAGTCATTCTTACTGCTATTGATAACGTGTGTATTAATTACAAACAGCCAAATGAAAAGAAACTCACAAATGTTTCATTAAGTGAAATGCAAGAATATCTTAAAGGTGACTATTTCGCTAAAGGAAGCATGTATCCAAAAGTTAATGCATGTGTGAAATTCTTATCACGCGCTAAAGGTAAAAAAGCAATCATTGCTGCTCTTGAAAATGCCGCGCTCGCCTTTGAAGAAAAAAGCGGTACGATTATTCAATAATTACGGATAGAAAGTAATAAAAAAGTTCTCTCATCTATTTGGGAGAACTTTTACTTTAAATAATTTATTATTTAACGAGCATTACTCTAATAACGCCTGGAACACTTTCTAATTCCTTAGCAGGTGCTTTTTGTAAATCTACTAAGGTTGTTCCAAAGTTACCTTTAACTCCAGTAACGGAATTGCCAACTCCATAAGGTCTAAGAGCGGATAAAACTTTTTCTGAGGTCTTTTTATTCGCGTCATGAAGAACAACCGCTCTAACACCTCTTCTAACACCTAAGTGTAGATTTGGGAAATTAACTGAATTAACGATATTGCCATTATCGAGATAATCACTAATTTCATTAACTGCCATAACTGCACAGTTATCTTCAGCTTCTTCTGTAGAAGCACCTAAGTGAGAAATAGCGACAACGCCATTCATCTTAGCGGTATTACTATTTGGGAAATCAGTAACGTATCTTCTTACTTTTCCATTTCTAATTGCGACTTCAAGATCATCGTCATTAACTAATGCATCTCTTGCAGCGTTAATAATGATTACTCCATCTTTCATCTTGTTAAATGCTTTTTCATTTAGCATTCCTCTAGTTGCGTCAAGTAATGGGACGTGAAGAGTGATATAATCCGCTCTTTCGTATAATTCATCATAATCAACTAATTCAACTTGAGTTAATAAATGAGAATATCTTTCAATATTTGCTTCGCTTGGCTCAACAGCGATAACTTTCATTCCTAAGTGAGACGCTGCATCTGCTACTAAAGCACCAATTGCGCCACAACCAATAACGCCTAAAGTCTTTCCTAAAATCTCAGTTCCTGCGAATTGTGATTTAGCTTTTTCCATGGACTTATTGATTTCTGGATCATGTCTATTTTCTTTGACCCATTCCATGCTTCCACGGATATCTCTAGCCGCTAATAGCATCATCGCAATTGTTAATTCCTTAACAGCATTAGCGTTAGCGCCAGGAGTGTTAAAGACAACAATACCTTTTTCAGCGCATTTATCTAGTGGGATGTTATTAACTCCCGCTCCGGCTCTTGCAATACATAATAGTGATTTTGGTAAATCCATATCATGCATTACAGCACTTCTCACTAAAATACCATCAACACCTTCTTCTAAGTCTTCACTAATGTGATAGTGTTTTGGCATGACGTTTAAGCCAACTTTTGAAATCTTATTTAAACAATGAATTCTTCTCTGGTTCATTATCTATGTTCCTCCTCAAATTCTTTCATGTATTTAACAAGTGCTTCGACTCCTTCAATTGGCATCGCGTTATAAATAGAAGCTCTAAGTCCACCTGTGGAACGATGTCCTTTAAGATTAGTGAACTTATATTTCTTGGCTCCTTCTAAGAATTCTGCATCTAGTTCATCACTTGGAGTTCTAAATGTGACATTCATTAAGGAACGCGCTTCTTTATCAACACTCGCTTTGTAGAATGAAGACTTATCGAGATAATCATAGATTATTTTTGCTTTCTTTTCATTAAGTTCTTTACGTTTTTCAAGTCCACCAGTCTTTAGCAGCCATTTAAACACTTTACCGCAGATATAAATGCCATAGGTTGGTGGAGTATTATACATAGACCCATTTTCAACATGTGGAGCGTATCTTAAATATACTGGTAGAGGAAGTTCTGCACTTCTCGCAACTAAATCATCTCTAATAATGATGATTGTAACTCCTGCTGGTCCAACATTTTTTTGTGCCCCGGCGTAAATCATTCCAAATTTCTTTACATCGATTGGTTCGCTTAAGAAGCAAGAAGACATATCACAAATTAATGGGATATCGCCTGTGTCTGGGTATTCTTTAAACTTGGTTCCGTAAATAGTGTTATTGTCACACATATATACGTAATCAGCGTCTTTATTAATCTTTAAGTCCTTCATAGAAGGAATATAAGCAAATTTACGATCTTCACTACTAGCGATTACTCTTACTTCACCAAATAGTTTAGCATCCGCCATCGCCTTTTTAGTCCATACACCAGTGTGGATATAATCTGCTTTCTTATTAACAGTCATTAAGTTCATTGGAATCATTCCAAATTGAAGCGTTGCTCCACCTTGAAGGAATAACACTTTGTAATTATCTGGAATGCCAACGAGTTTTCTTAAATCAGCTTCCGCTTCATCAATAATTTGTTGATAAACTTTTGAGCGGTGACTCATCTCCATGACGGACATTCCACATCCGCGATAATCAAGCATTTCTTCCGCTGCTTCTTTTAAAACTTCTTCAGGAAGCATTGCAGGACCTGCTGAGAAATTATAAATTCTAGCCATAAATTTTCTCCTTTAATAAATAATCTTTTTGGCTTCTAAGTAATAACGTTTTTCATTTGCGTGCCCCATTGAGAATGATTTTCTTGGAAGCACTAAATCACCAGCGATGTAATCAAATAAATCATCTTTTGTTAACGCTGGCATTTTAATAGCGACATTGTTCTCCCCACTATTAGCGACATTAATTAATTCATCTTCATCATGAATAAAATCTATTCTAACTTCTTTATGCTCTTTTAAGTATTCATCTAGGAAAGATTGTATCTTTTTATACGCTTTAGGAGCGTTACTATCCATATCAAAAGGAATCTTGCCTTTATTCTTAGAATAAATATAAGAATGGAAGTTTCCTTCACTTATCTTTTTTATTTCATTTATAAATGAATCATTCACATTAAATAACACTCTATGGATTGGTTCAAAGATGATACCTTCATCATATAAGTTATTGGCCTCCACTAAAGCGAATCTAGCAGGATGATTTTCTCTTTCTTTTTCTGTTAGAGTCTCTTTAACATTATCCCAATGTGCCTTAGCAGTTGCTAATGAATGATTACCATCTCCAACAATAAATAACAAACCGTTATTGTTCTTGTTATATAAGTCATCAAACTTCTTTTTAATAGAGTCTACATCACTTACTTTATATCCTCTAATATGACCTCCATCTTTATTGAGTTCGAAGTCATATAACTTCTCAAGTTTATCTCGATTACGATATAGGTCCTCCACTATTTTCTTTTCTTTATCATCAAAAAGAAGGAGAACATGAGGAAGTTCAATAGGAGCGTCTTTTCTAATTTTTAAGCGAGGAGGAATTCTTTCTACAATAGTAGCTTCGCTCGCTCTAATTTTGGCGTTGCTTCCTCTTAAATAGGAATAGTCTTCTAAATCAATCGCAAGAACTAAACCTAGCCTTCTAACTCCATAACTAGTAACTCTTTCTACTAAAATAAAGCATTCACCAATATCGACTATATCTTTATTAGTTAAATATTTATTAATATTTTTATTAATAGAAGCAACATATTTATCACCATCAGTGTTCTCTAAATAAGCTTCTGGATAAATCATGTGAAAAGTTGATACACGATCTCCTATATCTTTTTTTAAAGAATCCCAATATTCAAGATTAGAAGTATATTGATCGCAAGCGATAACCGCATAGCGAGTCATATCCACTCCGCTTCTTGGAAGATATATATGTGGTGAATAAATTGTTTTAATCATTAACAAACACCTTGAGCAAGCATCGCATCATAAACCTTCAAGAAGCCCGCTATATTAGCACCTAAAGCAAGATTTCTTGGTTGCCCATATTTAACAGCGGTATCATGACACGCTTTAAAGATTTTCTTCATAATCTCTTCGAGTTTTTGGTCAACTTCTTCAAATGTCCAATTAAGATGCATAGAGTTTTGACTCATCTCTAGACCCGATACTGCAACTCCACCAGCGTTACTCGCTTTTCCTGGAGCAAATAAGACATCATGAGTGTTGAAATATCTAATCGCCTCAACATCAGTAGGCATATTTGCACCTTCAACAACCATGTAACAGCCATTTTTCTTTAATTGTTCTGCTTCTTTAACAGCAATTTCTCCTTGAGTAGCGCATGGTAGAGCAATGTCGCATGGCACTGACCATAATCCTCTTGGTCCTTCATGGAAATCAACACCTTTCGCTTTAGCGTATTCTTTAGAGAACATACCTTTTTGTTTTGATAATTCAACGATATATGGAACATCCAATCCTTTAGGATCATATACATATCCATCAATATCAGACATACCGACAAGGATTGCTCCTAATTGATGCGCTTTTTCAGCGGCCATGCCACCAACTTTTCCACATCCAGAAATAATGATTTTTTTGCCTTTAAAATCAGTATCAAAATAAGTCTTAAGCATTTCTCTAGCGTAATAAAGTAAGCCATATCCAGTAGCTTCTGGTCTAGCTAAAGAACCACCATAAGAGATTCCTTTTCCGGTAAATACACCAGACCATTCATCTTTTAATTTCTTATAATAGCCAAACATGTATCCGACTTCTCTAGCGCCAAAACCAAGGTCACCAGCAGGAA
Organism: uncultured Erysipelotrichaceae bacterium; assembly: GCA_902800645.1. Lineage (GTDB taxonomy): Bacteria > Bacillota_I > Bacilli_A > RFN20 > CAG-826 > UBA2450. Next base: position 31,000 of record CADCFC010000004.1, on the reverse strand, counting down.
CATCAGTGTCTGGCCCAATATGTCTATATAATTCACTCATGAATGATTGGCAGAATCTCATCACTTCTCCATCACTTTTTCCACGTGGATCAAAGTCCGCTCCACCTTTGCCTCCTCCCATAGGGAGACCAGTTAATGAATTCTTAAATGTTTGTTCAAATCCTAAAAACTTAAGAATCGATAAATTGACTGATGGGTGGAATCTCATTCCACCTTTATATGGGCCAATTGCAGAATTGAATTGAACACGATAACCAGTATTCACTCTAATCTTGCCAGAGTCATCAACCCATGGGACTCTCATTTCAATAACTCTTTCTGGAACGATTAATCTTTCTAAGATTGAGTATTGTTCAATTCTTGGATCTTTATCCACTAAGAAATCCATCGAATCAAAAAATTCTTCAACTGCACTGACAAATTCTTTTTCATTACCATATCTTCTTTTGACGTCTTCAAGAAGATTGTTTAAGTATTCGCTTTTATACATATAGTTAACTCCTTTTTTAGTGACACAAAAAACCAAGCACAAAAAAGCGCGTTGATTAATTGGGTATTAAACTAAGTTCATTTGCACTTATAGAATAGCACATTTAACTTTAAAAAGATAAATGTATTTAAGAGCATGAAAAAAGAGTCACGTTACTGACCCTTATTTCATCTTAATATAATTTATGAGTTAAGCTCTCATATTCTTCATATAGTTTTAAGCAAGCTTTTCTATCTAATTCAATAACAAGCTTTTCTCTTTCACCTGGTTGTTGCATTTGATAGAACTTCGCATCTCTAAAACCAATTTGTTCAGTATCAAAGATGTTACATCCATAATATACCTTTTCAATGTTAGCCCATAAGATAGCAGACATACACATTGGGCAAGGTTCGCCAGTCGTGTAAAGTTCACAACCGCTTAAATCAAATGTTCCAAGTGTCTTACACGCTTTATGAATCGCCATCATCTCACCGTGACAAGTTGGATCATTATTTTTAAGAACTTGGTTATGTCCTTTTCCAACAACAACTCCATCTTTAACGATAACCGCCCCAAAAGGTCCACCGTGTTGATTTCTAATACCTTTACGAGCTTCATTAATAGCCATCCTCATGTATTTGTTCATATCAATTTCCTGCTTTCTTTTTAATATTACATTATTTATTATCTTTTTTCATTTTCCACTTTAAATAGACTCTTTGATAATACTCTTTCCAAGTCTTTTGAATAACGTCTTTATTATAGAAATCTGAGATGAATTTTGAGCATTCCACTAAACTATTATAGTAGGTTACATCAATTTTCATTTTTCTCAGTTCACTACTAAACCCGCTGACATCATTTGCCTTCGCATATTTAGAAAATAAAATTGGTCTATATAATTCAAGGTCTCTCACTAAAAATGGTTTATGAACATTAGCCACTTCTAAAATTGTCATTGGAAATAATTCCATATAAGAAGGCATAAATAAGACATCACACATATTAAATATCTCATTCATGTATTTTCTTTCAACAATAGGGATATGTTTGACGTTTTGAGGCAAATTTTTGAATAATTTCTTATATTTTCGATATCCATGCATTAGTCTACCAAAAGAAAATCCACCAACCCACACGAATTGCATTTCAGGATTTGAGATTGCAGTAGAAATAAAATCATCAATCCCTTTTCTTGTTTGAATTTGACCACATCCAAGCACAACAAATTTATCTTGTGGAATCTCATACTTTTCTCTTATTTTCTTTATTTCATCATTGGGCAATGGTTTAAATAACTCATGATCAACATAATTTGGAATATAGGTTATTTTATCTCTTGGTATTTTTAACTGCTCTAAGTCGCCTATAAAACAAGGATTAACCACTACTAATTCATCAGCTTTTCGATAAAATGAATTCGCATACCAGTCGAATATTTTCTCAGCTAATTTTGGAAGATAAATACTCTCATGGTTTTTAGCAGGAATGAAATGAACATACATAATATTTAAATGCTTTTTATTCATTCTTAATCTAAATGTCGGATTAGGCGAATGAATGTGATAAATATCAAAATTTGATTTCTTGGAATTTAATTCGATTTCAAAATCATTAAGTTCTTTAACTAGTTCATATTGCTCTCTAAAAGCACTACCTACACCCTGTCCTGGAACAGATTCAGCAGCGGAAAGCATATTAATACGAATCTTCATAACTCAATTGTAGAAGAAGAGTTCTTAAAAAGAAACTATTTAATTTACTCGAAGAAGTATCTTATAATTTAGATACTTTTTTTACGTAAAGGAGGTAAAAGTAGTGATTAGCAAAAAATTAGCTATTGAAGTATTAAATGAAATGCTCGCTACTGGTGGTGATTATGCTGAAATCTTCTATGAAGATAGTAGAGCCAGTGGAGTAAGTATTGAAAACGGTAAAGTTAGTTCTTCATCTTCAAGTGTCACTTCAGGCGTAGGATTAAGAATTTTAAAAGAGAATCGTTCTGTATACGGTTACACAAATGATTTAACTAAAAAAGGTTTACTAGAACTTGCTAGATCTTTAAATAAATCATTCAATTCAAAGCGTATCTTAACAGTGACAAAGCTTGAAATGATTCGTGGAAAGAATAGAAACCCAATCGTTCATTCTTACGAAAATATTCCAATTGAAGAGAAAATTGAATTAGTCCGTGAAGGAATTAAAGAAATAGAATCCATGAAAGATCCAAGAATCGTTAGATATATTGGAAGCTTTGGAAACAACCATAGAGGAGTAACTATTTTTAACTCTAAAGGAAAGTGGTTCTCTAGAGAAACAGAGTTTGCAAGAATTGCTTATTCAATCATCGCTGCTGATGAAAATGGTATGGAAACAGCCTTTGAGGGACCAGGATGTCAAATGGACATGAGCTTCTTTAAAGACAAAGCCAAACCTAGAAAAGTTGCTAGAAAAGCAGCAGAGACCGCTTTATTAATGCTCACTGCAAAAGAATGTCCATCAGGAAAAATGCCAGTCGTTATTGGTAATGGTTGGGGTGGAGTTCTTTTCCATGAAGCTTGTGGACACCCACTAGAAGCTAGTGCAGTTTCTAGAGGACTGAGTTACGCAACAGGTAAAGAAGGACAATTAATTGCTTCTCCACTTGTTACCGCAATTGATGATTCAACCATTCCAAATGAATGGGGTTCAATAGATATTGATGATGAAGGAAATCCAGGAACAAAAAGAGTTCTTATTAAAGACGGTGTTCTTAAAGACTTCATGATTGATGATTTCAATGGTCGTCGTATGGGAAGAGAAGGAAATGGCTCTTGCCGTAGACAAAATTATAGATACTGCCCAACTAGTCGTATGAGTAACACTTATATTGATAATGGTAAATCCACTCCAGAAGAAATTATTAAAGCCACTAAACTCGGCTTATACGCAGTTGGATTTGCTGGTGGTAGTGTTGACCCAACAACTGGTGAGTTTAACTTTGGTTGTTCAGAAGCTTACATCATTCGTGATGGAAAGATTTGTGAACCAGTTAAAGGTGCAACCTTAATTGGTAAAGGCGAAGAAATCCTTAAAAAGATTGATATGGTTGGAAACGACTTAGCCTTTGGACAAGGAATGTGTGGTGCCGCTAGTGGATCGATTAGAACTAATGTTGGTCAACCTACATTAAGAATTAGTGAAATCACTGTTGGTGGTAGAGGAGGAGAATTGAAATAATGAAATACGATAAGTTTTTTGAACTCGCAAAAGCTGCGGGTATAGAAGATTGCGAATTATCAATTTCTACAAGTTATTCACTTTCTATTTCCTTATTCCATGGAGAAATTGATTCATATTCAACCTCTAAATCTATGGCGTTTTTAGCTAGAGGAATTTACAAAGGAAAAATGGGTTCTGTCGTCAGTGATGTCTATAATAAAGACTCTGCTGAATTCTTTGTTAAACAAATTGTTAATAACGCAAAAGTTATTGAGAACGACGACCCTGTATTTATCTTCAAAGGTAGCGAAAAATATCGCAAAATTAATACTTTCAACAAAGAATTATCAAAAATTTCCGTAGAAGATAAGCTTAACAAACTTTATGAATTAGAAAAGAAAGTTAAAGAAGGCGACTCTAGAATCATCGAAATTGAATCAACTGGATATGAAGAAAGCGAAAGCACATTAACAGTATTAAATAGCCACGGACTTAAGTTAAACCAAAAGAACAATAACTTCGTCTATTATGGTGGAGCGGTTGCTAAAGAAGGCGAACAAGTTAAGACTGGATTTGATCTCTTCTTCGATAATGATTTCTCGCACTTTAATGCTGATGAATTAGCGAAATCAATCGTTAAAGAAACAGTGGGACAACTCGGTGGATATCAATGTGAATCATCAACCTACAAAGCTGTGCTATCTCCAGATGTTGTTAAATCATTTATGAATGCATATGTCTCTTCCGCGGTTGCAGAAGATGTTCAAAAGAATTCATCATTATTCGTTGGCAAATTAAATCAAAAAGTTGCTAGTAGAAAAGTAACAATTGATGACAAGCCACACGCTAAAACATTATTTGCAAAATCATTTGATGATGAAGGTGTTGCAACAAAGAATCTCTCAATTATCAAAAATGGCGTTCTTGAACATTACCTCTATAACTTAACAACCGCAGCTAAAGAAGGTGTTGAATCAACAGGGCATGGTGCTGTTGGTGGAGGATCAAAAGTTGGAACTACTACATGGTTCTTAGAAATGAAACCTGGCAAGAAATCCCAAGAACAACTATTTGAAGAAATTGGTAATGGTGTTTATATCACCAGCGTTCAAGGTTTACACGCCGGACTTAATTCTAGAAGCGGTAATTTCTCACTTCAATCAACTGGATTCATGGTGGAAAATGGTAAGGTCACTCATCCATTAGACATAATTACAGTTTCTGGTAACTTAGTTGATCTATTCACTAACATTACTGAAGTTGGTTCTGATTCTAAAGATTTCATATCTGGAATGAGATGCCCTTCAGTTATTGTTAAGAAAATCAACGTCTCAGGCAAATAGATAAATATATACTAAGGCTCGGTTAACCGAGTCTTTTTATATGTTCGTATATTTATTGTTAATTTTGTTTTGCCAATATAACAAAATATGTTATATACTCAAGGCATGGAAGAAAATAAGAACATTTTAAAACAATGGGTTCTGTCCGCTATCAATAATAGAAGTGGCAAAGAACTAAAAGAAATCTTTGAGACCATTCCTAATATTGATATCGCCGAAGCAATTAGTGATGTAAAAGATCCAAAACAACTACTCTATATTTTTAGAGTTGTTGGTAGTGAATATTCTGCAGAATTTTTTGCTGAGCTTTCTTCAGAACAACAAGAAATTGTTATTAGTGCCTTCTCTGATAAAGAACTTATGGAACTCATTAGCGACTCCTTCGCTGATGACATTGTTGATACCATTGAAGAAATGCCTGCTAACATCGTTAGTAGAGTGTTAAAAGCTTGTCCAAAAGATTTAAGAGGTGATGTTAATCGACTCTTAAACTATAAAGAGAATACCGCTGGTAGTGTGATGACTACCGAATATATCGAAATGAAGGATTCGACCACAGTTAAGGATGCGATTCAAATCATTCGTGATAAAGGTAAAGATGCGGAAACAATTTATACAGTCTTTGTTAGAGATAGTAAACGTACATTAGTAGGTACAGTTGAATTATCTGACTTAATCTTTTCTAAAGAAACTGATGTTTTATCTGACATCATGGATAAAGACTTCGTCTCTTGTAATGTTAATGACGACCAAGAAGACGTTGCTAAAAAATTCAAACGTTATGACTTAACGGCTATGGCGGTTGTAAATAGTGAAAACAAAATCGTCGGTATCATTACCATTGATGACGTTGTTGATATTATCGAACAAGAAACTAGTGAAGATATCGCTCACATGGCGGCTATTACCGACATGGAAGACCCATATCTTAAAACACCGGTCTTAAAATTAGTACTTAAGTGTGTGCCTTGGATTTTAGCCTTAATGGTGCTCCAAGTATTCACCACAATGATTCTTTCTGGATTTGAAGATCGTATTGCACAGTTCGCAATTCTTGCTGTCTTCACTCCTCTAATTATGGACGCAGGAGGAAACTCTGGTGGACAAACAACCACAATGATTGTTCGTTCCTTATCACTTGATGAGTTTGGTGGCAAAGATTATCCTAAAGTAATTCTTAAAGAATTAAGAGTTGCTTCTATCATTGGTGGTATAGTCTCAGCATTTGCCTTTGGCTGGTTAATGTTTGAGATGAGTGTTGGAATTGTTAATACCTCTTCCATAGCAGAAAGAGTTACCGCTACTGGAGGAAACTTCACAGCCTATATGGCACTTGTCGCAGCGCTTGTTGCAGGTACATTATTCGTCACTATGATTATTTCTAGACTTGTTGGCTGTTCTCTTCCGTTCTTAGCGAAGTTAGTAAAACTTGATCCAGCAGTTATGTGTGGACCAATTACAACCACTCTAGTTGATATCATTTCGTTAGTAACTTACTTCTTACTCTGGACCAATATTATCGGACCAGCGTTAGGGTTTTAAAAAAGAGCAAATGCTCTTTTTTTATTCATAAAGTTTATAATTTGGAAGTTCTTCCCATTTAGGATGAGCGTCAATCACTAAATCGAGTGTTTTATTAAAGAGTATTAGCTCTGAATGTTTTCGATTTGCAGGTAATGATTTATATGCTTTTAAGACTTTCTTTAAAGCAATAAGGCATTCACTATGTGAACCATCCATAATTCCTGCAAGCAAGAGATATGTTCTAATTGCTGGAAGAGTGTATTCGTTTGATAAATCTCTTCTTAATTGGAAACTAACATCTTTATCATAAAAGATATCGAACTCTTGTTTTTCCTTGCTCATATATGTCGCATAAATATATTGAGCGCTAGTTTCAAGTTGCAGTCTTTTAGACAAATCGTTTTCGTGTTCTTTAATCTTATTAATTAATTCAAACACTTCTTCGTATTGTTCGTTTTCAAGCAATTCACTTAATTCAGAAACTGCGACTTCTGGAATAAATTTAGCGGGTTTCTTTATGTCTAATTCAGGATTATCATTATTATCTTTACTTACTTCAACACCGCTTTCACTAGCGAGTAATTGATTAAATCCTTCAACATCTCTTTTTGCCTTAACTAATCTAAATCCATCATTTTCAGAATCCATCTTCACTGGAACAATATTATAAATTGTACAAAGAGAGGCAATGATTCCCATTGTTAAGAACAAATAGGCTAAATCTCCATAAAAGCCTTTATTCTTATAGAATGTAAAGAAAGTAACGACACACGCGACAACCCATGCAACATTAAAGACAGTGCCATAAATCAAAAATGGGAAAGGATTTGGTTTTACTCTTTTTTCATAATTAGGGGTTATTTTAGTTTCACCAGTTAATCCATCATAAGACGCAAACTTAAATTTAAGTTTTCCCTTGTCTTTATAAAATGTGAAATAGAATAAGCAAGCGGAGACAATATTATATCCTCCAACTTTAGCACCAAGAAGATGACCAATACCTTCTAATAATCCAGTAGCGATCACTCCAGCAGCGACAGATCCTAAAATATATAAAGCATATAAAAGGACTGGGTTTGGTTTATCAACAAAACTAGAGGAAGTAAAATGTGTTTGCAAAACAGTAAAACCATAAATAAGGGCTACTGCAAACACTAGTAGATACATTAAAATGCCAATGAGATTTTCTTTTTTCATGTGATTAATTATAAACAAGATTTATAAATTGTCATAACAACTTCATCATTCATATCTTTTAAATGATGTTTTACCACTCTTGTTCCCTTTCTAGTTACATTATTAGTCAGAATTATAATGTCTTCTTCTTTAATACCTAATTCACTTAAAGAGGAAGGCATATCAAGTTTTTTGAAATAATCGCTAATAGCGTCAATTGTTAAAATAGCAGCCTTTTCTTTATCAGCTTCTTTAATGTTAAAGACTCTTTCACCAAGTTTTGCGAATTTAACTAAATCATATTTGTAATAGTATTTTGCCCAAGCAGGGAAAAGGACGGCCAAGCCACAGCCATGAGCGATATTAGTAAATCTTCCGCTTACTGGATGTTCTAATTGATGAACAGGCATAGAATAAGCTTTTCCTATACTAGTAATACCATTATGTGATAAAGAGCTAGCGAGCATGAGTCTAGCGCGATATTCGTAATTAGTAGGATTGTTATAAGCGAGTAATCCAACATCAACTACATTTTTAATTAAGCCTAACGCAAATTCATCAGCGAGTTCATATTCCTCAGAATAAGAGAAATATCTCTCTAACGTATGCATCAAAATATCAACCACTCCATAAGCAGTTTGTTCTTTATTAACGCTTATTGTTAATTCGGGATTTTCAATAACGAATAATGGCCTAACTAAATCACTATTGAATCCCATTTTCATCCCGCTTTCATCATCTTGAATAACACAAGAATTTGAAAGTTCACTACCAGCAGCAGAGATTGTTAAGATAACTCCAATAGGAAGTGCTTTAGTTGGATTAAGACGATGGAAATTAAAGTCTTTTATATCCCCATCATGATAATAATTAACCGCTATACATTTAGCAGTATCAATGACACTGCCTCCACCAATTGGAAGGATAAATTTTATATTGTTATCTTTAACAATTTTTAATCCTTCTTCAACCAAATCAAAAGTGGGGTTAGCTCTAACTCCAGAAAGAATATTATATTCAATATTACTCTTCTTTAAAGCTTCCTCAACTCTTTGTAATAATCCGCTTTTAATAACTGAATTTTTACCGATAACAATTAAGACTTTTTTGACATTAAAAGAAGATAAAATTTCTCCAATTTCATTTTCTCTATCTTTTCCAAAATATATTTTTGTCGGTGAATAAAACTCGAAATTTTTCATTAATTTCCTTGCAATTTTATGGCTTTTCTAACGTTTTTCTCAAAATTTTCACTATCGATGAAGTTAAAGCTATTAAGTAGTCCCGCAAGTGTCTTATGTCTATAATTACTCAAATAATAGACTGTTGAGTCCCCATAACCATAAGCATAAAATCTTGCGATATTTTTCTTCATCGCCATAGGTAATTTCTTATCAACATCGATCTTATTGATGAAACGTAATCCGTTAGTATAAAAAGCGTTATAAACAAACTCATTAAATAGACTTTTCCCAGCACTATTTAAGGTGGCATTAATAAACGCTTCATTTTTTAAATAGTAGTTAAAAATACATTCTAATAATTTACGATAATCACTAGCATTATTAGCGTCATCTATCTTTTCTTCAAGAAAGACTTGAGTCAGTAAATCATATATGTCGTGATAGTGGTAATAAAACGTTTTTCTACTTACTCCACACTTCTTAGACAACTGCAAAACAGAGATGGAATCAATTGGTTGATGCGCCATCATGTCTTTTAATGCAACTGCTAGAGCGTGTTGAGTTTTCATATTTACTTAATCTTGCAATATTCCTTAGCGACTTCACTTCCAACCGCAGCGTTATTAAGCACTAATTTAATATTGCTTTCTAAGGAATCTCCGCCTGTTAATTCAACAATAGTCTTTAATAGGAATGGCGTACATTCTTTTCCTTTAATACCTTCTTCATCCATCTTCTTTAATGCTGTTTCAATCGCATTATCGATTACTTCCTTTTTCATTTCATATTGTTCTGGAATTGGATTAGTTAAAAGGATACCACCAGTGAGTTTATTATCTCTTTTTGCCTTAATGATTCTTGCCATTTCAAAAGCATCATCAACTCTATAATCAACTTTGAGTCCAGAATGAGAATTATAAAACGCTGGTAGTTCTTCAGTTTGATAACCAAGAACTGGAACACCCATTGTTTCTAAATACTCTAATGTGAGAGGTAAATCTAAGATTGCTTTAGCACCAGCACAAACAACAGTAACATTTGTTTTTGCTAATTCTTGTAAATCAGCAGAAATATCCATAGTTTCAGTTGCCCCTCTATGAACTCCACCGATACCACCAGTAACAAATACTTCAATACCAGCTTGATTAGCAATGATCATCGTGGTAGCAACAGTTGTAGCACCCCATAATTTTTTAGCGTAGACAACAGGAAGATCTCTTCTAGAAACTTTAAGAACGCCTTTTCTTTTACCAAACTCTTCAATTTCATCAGGTGTCATACCAACAATTGGTTCACCATCAATAATTCCAATAGTAGCAGGAACCGCGCCATGACTTCTAATCACTTTTTCAACTTCTAACGCTGTTTGAACGTTTTTAGGATAAGGCATCCCGTGAGAAATAATAGTGCTCTCTAGAGCAACAACTGGTCTATTCTCTTTTAGGGCCAATAAAACTTCTGGATTGATTTTCATAAAATATAAACTCCTGTATATCTATGATATAAAGAAATAAATTATAAACCAAGTTTATAGTTTCTTTTTTCTTTTATTAGCGAAATATTCTTTGATAATAGAAGAACATTTATCTTCTAAGACACCGCCTTGAATCTCTGGGTAATGATTTAAATTCTTAATGTCTTTAAAACTAATTGATGAAGAAATCGCTCCACCTTTTGGATCACTCGCTCCATATATCACTTTCTTAAAGTGAGCCTGATATATAGCGCCCATACACATTAAGCAAGGTTCAATAGTGACATATATCTCACAGTCAACTAGTCTCCAACTATTCAACTTTTTATTTGCTTTTCTAATCGCTTCAATTTCAGCGTGACTAGTAACATCGTTTTTGATTTCGCGTTGATTATAACCTCTAGCAATTACTTTATCTTCCTTAACAATGACACATCCAATTGGAACTTCATCTTTAAAAGAAGCTTTCTCTGCTTCCTTAATTGCTAATAACATATATTTTTCTTCACGAGTCATAAATAATAGAAAACCGCCGCACATGGCCAAGATATTTAAGGCTGCTACATTCCTGTCCTGACCTGGTTCATAGTTAACCATCGCGACGGCAAAGTAATTATAATACAAACCGCAAACTCAATAAATAATTTATTGTTGAGTTCAATTTAAATAACATATATAATCTTTCTTGCGAGTTTGAAACTCACATGGGTCTATAGCTCAGTTGGGAGAGCACCTGATTTGCATTCAGGGGGTCGAGAGTTCGAGTCTCTTTAGATCCACCAAATATGGCTGAGTAGCTCAGTTGGCTAGAGCAGGAAGTTCATACCTTCAAGGTCGGCGGTTCAAATCCGTCCTCAGCTACCAAATGAAAAAAATCCGGAAATAAGTTCCGGTTTTATTTTACATTTAGAAATGAAGTTTGAATCCCTTTTTTAATAAACGGCTTTGTAGACGATTAATATCAAGCTCTTTCTTTAAAAAAAGATTTGAAGCAATTCCAGCAACTTCGCCAGTGAGAATTCCAACCGGTATAACTCTAATTACTTCCCAGGCTTCGTTATCACTTGAGATAATTCTTCCAGCAGCAAATAGATTACTTACTTTATTTGAATATAAGCATCCAAATGGAATTTCATATACATCCCCGCTCTTATAAAATGATGCAAAGACTCCTATGGAGTCATTATGATGAATACCTAAATCATTATCATCTAATGTATATTCACCAATAATTGATGCAATTTTTCTAAATTGTGGAATTGAAGGAACCGAAGAAATATCCTTTAAAACACTATTTTTATATTCTGATAAAGCTAACTCTTGGCCTTTAATTAAGAAATCATCGACATCATCTTGATTTAATCCATCAAAATATTTCATTCCCTTTGGGTGTCCGCTTCCGTTTGCACAAGCTCCAGATATTTGGAAAACAGGTTTCCCTAATCCGTTTTTGTACGTTGTGGTTGCATACACTAAATAATTAGATCCATGTCTAACTTCAACACCCGAATTCCTAAATAAGATGGCGTTCCCACTTGCGTCAATAAACGCTTTGCCATACATTTTTGTTTTTCCTTCAACGTTTACAGCCTCAATTGATTTAATCTCGTTCCCACATTTTTCAACATCACATACTTTTGATTCAAAGAATATTTGAACATTGTTTTTGATTAATAGAGAAATTAAAGACAACGCAAAAACGTTATGGTTGAACCAGCTTGACATTCTTTTACCGCTCTTATTCCAATTTTTATCAAATGTGTTATATCCGCATTCAAGAGCGAGATTAAAAAATTCTTCTGTCTGTGAAAATATTAGTTGTCTACCTTTTCCATCACATAAAGGTTCAAACCAATTGATTAGTCCAGAAGTGGCAAGGCCACCTAAAAGAGAAGTCTGTTCTATCAAAGCAACTTTTAATCCTTCTCTTGCTGAGGATAATGCAGCAGAAACACCTGCAACCCCACCACCAACAACAATTACATCAAATTCTTTATCCATCGCATTTCATTTTAACAAAAATATTTGTCGTTATATCCATTAATTATTTATTCATTCAAAAACAACAAAAGACAAATTTATGTACAACATAAAATATATATTATTTATAATTATTTTATCGTGAGGTGTGTCTTATGAAGAATAAAATGCTTTCGTTACCTTTGGTAGCTATTTCATTGTTTTCTTGTTCTCAAGTGAAAACTTTTGATGTTGAAGTGAAAATTGTCGCTGCAACATGCATTAGTGAAGGATACACCGAACACATCAGAAACGATGGTTATATTTATCGAGACAATTTCACACCTAAAACCGACCACCACTATAGCGACTTCACGATTGGTGGAGATGACGGAGTTGTATATCACATTTGTGATGTCTGTGGAAAACTTGGCTACGATTTCGTAGAACAAGAAATTAGTACAGAAGTCGTCATTGACCACATGAGAGAAAAGCCAGTATTTACTGATCACAAAGTTATGGCGGTCTCAATGATTATTGAGAATAATCCTGATGATGCGATTATCAAAATCAGAAAATCAGAAGCTCATGGCGCTACCGGATTTATGGTCTATATTAGTGCTCTTGATCCAATCTATAGAAACGTTGATGATTTAGAAAGAATCATGTACTGCACTAATTTACCAGTTCTTGCAATTGCATATAATGGAACATTCGCCGGAACTACCACTCAACTAAGTCCTGAAGAAACAGCAAATCTATTAAAACTTTCAGTTCAAGCAGGCGCATGTGCAGTTGACATGCCTGGGTATTTGTATAACAACTACAACAGCATCCCGACCGAAAATAAAGAATTAAAAGCAGAATACGTCGCTGATGGAATTGATGTTTCATTCGTTGACGCTAACGCAAAAGAAATCTCACTTAATAAAACAGTTATCGCTTCTCAAAGAGCGTTTATAGAAGATATTCATCAATTAGGAGCGGAAGTATTATATTCTGCTCACGTTGGTGTTGCTTTAACAACCGAACAAACAGTTGCAGCTGCTAAATTTATTGAATACATAGGTGCTGATGTAGCAAAACTCGTTTTATCAGGCTCTTCTAAAGACACCGTTATTGATCACTTAAAATCTTGTATCATCCTTGAACAAGAATTAGGTATTAAATTCTCAGTCCATGGACAATCAACCCTATCAAGGTTAATGTGCCCAATGTTTGGAAGTTATATCGCTTTCTGTGTTGATGAATACACTAATGATGAAACTAACATTCAAATTGATCTAGCAACTATGGTTGCAATCTTAAATTCACCGGAGTTATCAGGTAACAACTAATGAAAAAACCATTACTTTTACTTGTTCTACCATTATTAGTCTCTTGTAATGAACCTCCTTCACCAAGAGTTATTTATGATGAACCGGTAAAGGACAACAAGAGTCATGTAATTCTTTTAGCAGGAGATGAAGACTGCTTAGGTTTTTCATACTCATATCACTTAACCGAATTTGAAGGTGTGAGCGATCAAAAATTCAAAGAATACACAAACGGATACGATAACGTAAAAATCTCATACCGTAACATGTTAACCACTAAGCTTGTTCATAAAGAACAAACATCATTCATTAAGACTAGATTAGGACAAGGTAAAGCTCCTAATGAAGGTATTAAATATGGATGTTTAGGTCCTGAAGTAGGTATAGCAGAAGTATTATCAAACTTCAAACAAGATGAAACCTTCTACATCATCAAGTTTGCAGGAGGTGGAGAATCTAACTTCAAATATCAATGGAATATCGATCATGGTGTCTATTATCAAAAAATGAACACCTTCTTTGAAGAGCAGCTCCTAAAACTTAAAAATAGCAATATTGATTTTGATGTTTCTGTCTTTATGTTTGTCCAAGGTGAAAGCGATGCTAAAAACGGAGAGTATAACTACAAAGAGTATTTAGAAAACTTCGTTAACGATATCAAAGTTAGATACCAAGAATATGCTCCTAAAAATGGAATGATGTTCTTAGATTCAGGTGTTTCTTCTTACTATCACCTCTCTTATAGAGATATCAACTCCGCTAAGAAAGAAATCATGGATAGCGATTCTAGGAATTACTATATCGATACAATTAATGCGGATATATCTCGTAATGACGATAATATGGACCGTAAACACTTCGACGCAAAAGGGGAAATCAAATTAGGCAATCTATTTGGAAAAGCGTATCTTTCATTTAATGAAGTTAATGAAAAAGTAGCCTTTGAAATCAAAGACAAAGGACAAGAAAAGACATTAACTAACAGTTTTGCTGTTGAATCTATAAAAGATGGTGAAACCAATAAATCAGAATTCGCTTTTGATAATCAAAACGTCACAGTTAAATCCACTAATAGCAATATCTCCATTAATGATGGAATATCCATCAAATATGTTGAAGCAAGTGATGATGAAAGCGTTGATATTAACAATCTTAAGATGGTTAATCTATACGTTGATAATTCAGTCTCGTATTATGTATATTCATCATCGCAACAAAAGCTAGTGGAAACCACTCAACATCCAAACTTTGAACAAAGTGTGGAACTAGTTAAAGACAATCGATATCAAATGTCACTTAAGCTTCCTAAAGAAACAGGAAAGATATATGTTTCATTTGGCAACATCATCAATGACAAACCTACATATAGTAGAGAATTGAACACTGAAACATCAAACATTAAAACATATCCATCTATTGCAAATAACAATCTCGATGAAAATAACTATGTTATGAATAGTAACTTCTTTGGAAATGTTTCTAACTTAAGAATGACTGAAGGCTGGGATTTATCAAATGATACAGGAGATAATCCAAACGTCACTATTACTAGTGGCAATGCATTAAATACTTTGTATGCATATAAAAATAACAGCAACAAGCTATCGTTCTCCGCTAGTATCACCGCTAATAGCGTAATTAATTTTGATTTATATCCAAAGTTTGGAATCATACTAGTTGATGATGAGTTTAATGGAATCTTCTACTATGTAGACGCTGCCGGAAACGGATCTTCAATGGAAGGTGTTGATTTAGGATATTGCTTAGTAACTGGAGGAGTATTCTCCGACTACGTTTCATTCAATTATAGTGTGGGTTCCCCCGTCGCTTACCAATATGGTAACTATATCAAGTTAGGTATTGATAGAAATGAAGATCTATACACATTTTCTTTTGGTGAATCAGAAGTAAGAACATTACAAAACGTCACCAACTTTGGTTTATCCAAAGCCTACTTTGGACTAAACACATTTAACGTGGCTATTACCGCAAAGGATTACGTAATGGAGTAAGGTATGAAACATAGATTTATTGTTGCATCATTATTAGCGTTGCTTCTCACTAGTTGTGCATCCTTTGATATGCCTCAAAGCACCTCAAAACATGAGGTTTATAAAGAACCAGAAGAATATGATGTTTGGGATGGCACTGTCGCTTCTACTTTTGAGTATGGTGATGGCACTCAAAATAACCCATATCAAATTAATAACGCGAAAGAACTCGCTTATTTCCGTAGTTCTCTTAGTGCAAAAAGCTATTATCTCAATAAGTTCGTAACACTAAATGTAAACATCGATTTGAATAACATTGATTGGCTAGGAATCGGCACTGGAACTTCCGGTGGTTCATTTAAAGGAACGTTTAATGGTAATAACCGCACGATCAAAAACATCTCAATGAACGTTACCGCTGAAAGAAAAGGATTCTTCAACTCCAATTCTGGCACAATCAGAGGATTGAACATTAATAATGTCTTCCTTTCTGGAGGCATCACTAACGGAATAGCCTTTGGTCTATTCGTTGGAATCAATTACGGAAACATATCTAGCTGTACCTCATCAGGTAATGTAAACGTAGTTGGCAAATACGTCGGTGGATTTATTGGATGTAACGCTGGTGGAAATCTTGAATTATGTTCATATTTAGGTGGTACAGTTACTGGCACCAACTGTATTGGTGGTATCATCGGATATAACATGGTTTCATCCAATAAAATTGGATCTCTTACTAACTGTAAAAACTTTGGAACAATATCCGCTAAAGATTATTTAGTTGAAAACTATTCTGGCTTAGGTGGAATTATCGGTGTCTGTGGTAGTGGTGCTACTATCTCACATTGTGAGAACCATGGAGATGTAATTGGATCAGGAAAAGCATTAGGTGGTACCGGAGGTATCATTGGTAATAACTTCAACACATATATCACTGATTGTGTTAATACTGGTGATATCACTGGTAGTGAAAACATCGGTGGTATTGTTGGCAATGCTAGAAACTCCACTACTGTTAATAACTCTAGAAACCAAGGCAAAATTTCAGGTGGAGTTGGAGTAGCAGGTATTGTTGGATACTGTAGATCTAATATCACTAACTGTGTTAATAATGGTGAAATTAATGGTAACACTTCCAATATTTCATATTGGGTTGGTGGAATTGTTGGAATGCTTGGTAGTAACCTAACTGTCCAGAGTTGTTCTAATGAAGGGTATGTCCATGGATTAGGATCAACTAATGGCGGTGTTGGTGGTATTGCAGGAAGTAACTATAACTCCACTATTAAGGATTGTGATAATAGCAACCTTGTTAAAGGTAAATATCGTATAGGCGGAATTGTTGGATTCGCACAAGCAACAGGTGGATACGTATTGAATTGTGTAAATAATGGAGACTTTGAATCCATTGCAACTTTTGGCACTGTTTCATTAGGTGGAATTGTTGGTTACAATCAAGCCACAATTATTGGATGTGTTAACAATGGTCAATATATTATTGATGATGATATCTCTATAGAGATGTATGGATATATAGTTGGTTACGACACTGTCGGAGAAGGCAAAGTATATAACAACATAAACAATAAATAGTAATATATTTTCTAAAAGAAAAGCTCTGCTTTTAATGCAGAGTCATTTTTCTTTATTCTAAATATTTACTTGGATGCAAATAATCCGTGTAAGTTGCAGTATTCAAGCGCTCTAACAACTTCTTCGCCTGGAAGTAGAGCAAATTCTGCTTCTGGTTTTTGTCCTGGCTTTAATACTTTTCTTTGATTGCCAAAATTGGTTTCAATCATGATCCACTCAATGTAGTGAGCGTCCATCATTGGGTGTTCAACTTCTCCAACCTTAACACGAGCGACGTTTCCGTTAACTTCCACAACTGGAACGTGTTTTTCCACTGCACCATCACTTGTGCCTGGAACTAATTCTTCCATTACTTCACCACAACAAATTGTTGGAACTTTGACGCCATTAACAACAGCAATAATCTTGCCACAATGTTTACATCTGTAAAATTTCATTACTATTCTCCGTTTCTGTACCTTTATTGTACCTTATGTTTATAAATATGTCTCTATGACATTCCAATACTTTTCCATACCTGTAGTTGAGAACACAAAATTGTTCTTAAACATAGTAGTGTCAATCTTGTTATCTTTAATAAAGAGTGAATGCGTATCAATATAATTGACACCTAGTTCACTGCACTTATCTTTTAATGAATCGTTGATGTTTTTAAAGCTATTAATATTTGTGGAGAAGTTCTTAAGAGGCTCAATAGAGGTAACGTAAATAGCATTTGTAGAATATTTCGCTAAACACTTCTCTACAATACCCGCAATACCTTCAATGATTTCATCACTACTTAATTTATTCGCATAGTAATCATATCTTCCTAAATTGAGGATGAGCTTATCAGTGTTGAAGTTCAAAATCGCATCAATCTTTTTATCCCATTTCTCTAAAGTAATCTCTTCAGAGAATGAATATGCATTATGTGGAGCAAGAACACTATTGATTGAAGAGAAGTTTTCAATTGAGTAGTTACTTCCACCAATGAGGACAGTATCAGAATCAATATCACTAAAGATAAATTGTCCATCTTCACTTAAGGTGTAATATGTCCAACTTGACAAATAGTTATTTCCGGTAGCAGTTTCCCAGTTACTAGCGGTATATGAATTAGTGTTTCTAATTCCTGCAGTCATCACTAAGTTATTAATAGCCTGTGCTCTTGATAATCCAAACATCGAATATGGGATATCAAACGAGCTCATATAGCCATTAAATCCACGTTCTTCAATATTTGCCTTAACTGTACTAATAGTGACGCCCTCAGGGATATTCATCGCACTACTCCAAGTATAGGCATTAATAGGAGTGTTATAGTAACCATATCCATTGATATCCACTAAGAAGTGATAAGTATTGCTTAGATTAAGTCCTGATGGATTAGATGCTTGTTTAGTGCCAATAACCACTTCAACATTATCATTTAATCCTGGATTCACATTGAATCCATATAAGAATGGATCAGTAACGTTAATATCAAATTGAATTGAGTTCTCTTTATATTCAAAACTCCAATATGATTTAGCTTCCATCGCATCAATTTTAGAGTTAGCAAGATTTACTCCGCTAGGAACAATCTCGTTTCTACTCCAAGAAGCATAAAGTGTAATGTTATTTTTAATAACATATGGATATGTAATTGTGTCATCATCTAAAGATTGAGAGACATGCCATCCAGTAAACGTATAGCCATCTCTAATTGTTTCTTTACAAGAATCAATAGAAGTAACATTTATAAGATCTTCTACTGGAGAACCACCATTGGCCTCAAAATGAACTGTGTATCTATTTTGATTCCATAAGGCTTTTAAAGTTACGTTACTAGTAACTGTATATGGGAAAGCAATTAACGCTAACTCGTTAGTGACGTACCAACCAAGTAATGAATATCCTTCTTTAGAAGAAACTGGTTCAGTTTCAATCATGTTAGTGAATAATGGTTCAACTGGTGATCCACCATTAGTGTTAAATTCAACACGATAATAATTCTTACCAACATTTGAAATATAATTTGGTTCTGGTCCACAAGAAGATAAAGAGCCTATTAATAAGACAAGGGAGAATAATGATAGTCCTAATTTCTTTTTCATTAGAAAACAATCCCCCTTTCTGCAACGATTTCATCTATTCCATCAGCGATTAAATTCATCCATGTGGATAAGGTATCAGTTTCCATATGAGTCCAGAATTCCCATCCATCCGGATATTCCATCATTCTTTCATAGACGAAATCATAAGTATCGATAAAGTAGATATAATCTACAGTCTCAGCATATTTCTTCATTTGGTTATTCACTCTTTCAACAGTAGCGAACATCTCACTTCTTCCAGGAAGAGGTGAACCATTAACAACTGCAAAGATACAATCAGGTAAAGCTTCATGTACTCTAGCAACATATTGCTTAGTGATATCTATGATATCTTTTTCTGACATACTCCAATATGCTTGATCGTTAGTGGTTAAGTTAAATAACAAAATCTTAGGAGCATAGCCCACCACTAATTGATCAGCGTAATAATAGTAATCATATGAAGATCCACCTGCTACAGCGTTATTAATAAGTGGTAAACCACGATTCGCATAGTCACTAGTAGTGTTATACGCTAAAGCGAAGTTAGAGTTACCGTTCATAACAATCTTGCCAGTATTGCATTTATATCTACCACCATGTAATGCTAACAAGTTAGGAACATGTGAATACTTAACGTTGTCATATGATGAGATTAAATATTTTGCAAAGTAATGTGTCTCGCTCATATGTAAAGTGACTTTTGGATCTTTAGGAGTGTAAACATTCGTGTCACTAGACCACGCTGAGAAATCATAGTCCCAAGAATCATCCATAGTGACTCGATTCACTCTTGGTTCTTTATCTTTAGAAACAAACTCAGCAAGATTAACGATAACAACTTCTTCGTTTTCTAAACTCTTGCCATAGTGGAAATGAACGTCAATATAGTTAGAAACATCACCATTTAAGGCACTTCCTACATGTTCTGCATCTCTTGTAAACACTAAATCGTTACAGTGAGAGCACACTCCAATCGCGCCATCTTTAAACTTCAGATATTGATAGTCATGAGTGAGTTTATTCGTAATATCAGTGAGTTTGTAATTGTTAGAACTACTATCTTTATAAATCTTTCCACCAACATCAAAACATGTCGCTGCTAGATCAGATTGATATTCATAGTTAACAACGTTTTGAGTTGTTCTCTTAATAAATGTTAATTCATCAAAATAGATTCTTGATTGAGTGTCATCACTCTTGAAGTTGCTTGTTAAGAAATGAGAATAGTTAAGCCACTTATATCCTTCATCAAATGCGTCAGTGTTAACTGCGTATTTGCTATCAGAATTTCCGTTCCATCCATAAGAAGTAAACGGAATATAAATCCATCCTTGGTATCCTTCCTTAACAACTGCACAATTATTAATAATTGTGGTAGGCATGAACCTACCTTCAAATAAGTCATAATAATAGGCAGTTCTAGTTTCAACTGGATAGTAATGTCTAAAGTGACCAGATCTATGAGATTCATCAAACATGTTGTTTCCACTTGGAGGTTCAACTGATGAGTCCATAAACATAAGACCTAATCCAACACCTACGTAACTGCTTCCTTCAGCTTTAATAGAAGAGAAGTCGATATAAAACATCACACCTTCTGAAGAAGAAATATCAGTGTTGGAATACGTTCTACATCTCATGCGGGTGTTAAATCCACCACCAGGAGTGTCTAAATATAATGCTGAACCAATACCGTTATTTTCATAACCAAATTCATAGGTAATAGATTTTGTTGTTGAATCAGCGATATCAAAATACCCAATCGAACCTGGTTCAAATGAATAATTCATCACAGATTCATATAAATATGAATTACTAACCATTCCAGGTTTAGCTTTGATCAAATCAGTATATGTTAAAATTGCGGCGTTAACTTGTTTTTCTTTAGCAGAAATTCCAATAACAAAAGAGGAAATGGTTAAGGCACTTAACATTAATAATGTTAACGGGGTCTTTTTCATAATGTACCTCCGTTAATGATATTCTCAAGATAAGCGACAACCTCATTATAGAAATCTTGAATTGTCTTAGTGCTACTGTAGTAACTATTTAAAATAGTGGTATCAACACTATTAAGTTGACTTAAAGCAATTGCAATTAACTCTAAACGTTCCACTGCAACATCATGATCAGTAGTTGCTAATCCAAAAATCAAATTGCCAAGTAATAAGTTCATCTTTGATGAACCAGTAAATGTGGAGTTATTAGTAGAATTAACAGTCGATCCATAACCATAAATCATTCTGGATTCAACACCAGAAGCAAATGAAATACTATCTTTGATTGTGGTGTTATTACCTCTACCAAGAATTCCACCATTATCACTACTATTTGAATAGGATCCACCACTAATGCAGTTAGAAACTGTTTTAGAAGCTGTTCCTTGAGAATATCCAACAATTCCTCCACCAAGCATATTAGCGATTACGCTACCAGTAGAGAAACATTCACTAATTGTGCCCGCGTAGAAACTACCTACGATTCCACCAACACCTCTCCAGTTGCTGTTTTCTTTTCCACCATTACCAGAAACATCTCCAGTGCTATAACAATTACTAATGTCTACATTAGAACCAAGCATACCAACGATACCGCCAATATGACCACAATATGTGGCACCATCACTACCACCAACACCTGTAATATTACCTGTGTTAATTAAATTACTAATGGTTGCACCTGTACCTGACTTAATAAAGCCTGTAATACCACCCAAAGACGCTCTACCTTGAACATTTGCAGAGTTATAACAATTAGTAATAACGGTTTGACTATTTCCATAAACAAATCCAACAACGCCACCAACACAGTTACCATTAAAGGAATATTGAGAGGTACTAGCGGTGCATTCAACCGGTCCTTCATTAACTGAATTAATAATTGTTCCACCTTCTGAATCAGAACCATTAACACCAGCTATACCACCTAGGTATTGCGATGAACCAGTAATAGTTGCTTCATTAAGGCAGTTATTGATAACGCCTTTATTAGTAACAACAACGCCACCAATACGGGAGTTACCACTAATTATTGCGTGGTTCTTACAATTTTCAATTGTGCCATAGTTAGTAACTGCAACAGACGCTAAATAGTTTCTACCAGTGATTGATCCAGCAACCACAAGATCTTTAATAAAGCCTCTATTAATACCAAACAAGGCAACCTCATCTTTACTGGTGTTACTGTAATTAAATGTAATGCAGTGATTGTTACCATCAAAGACACCTTTAAACTCTTTGGTGGACAATAAACCACCAGTAACAGTAATATCAGCGTCTAGTTTGTAATAGATATATTCTTGAGAAGCGTTCTCATCAGTTGAGGACACTCTTTCTCTTAATAATTCAAAATCTTTTGTGGTCCTAATAATAAATGGATCGTCTTCATATCCTTTTCCACCACTAAAGAGGTAGAAATATGGACTATAGCCATCTCCACTTACTTTATTTCCGTTATTTGTAGCGCTTGCCGCACTACCATATATATCACCAACATTAGTAGCACCACTTTCAACCACTAAGTTTCCACTATTCAAACAATTAAATAATGCTGTTCCATTAATTCTTCCAGCGATACCACCTAGATGTGGATCTGAATGAGTAGACTTAATATCTCCTTGGTTTTGGCAATCTTGAACAGCGGTCAAAATATTGCCATTTGAATAACCAAAAATTCCACCGACTTGTTGCTTACCAGTTACATCACCATAATTCTTTGAGTTAAAGATTTTTGAACTGTTATAAATGGAACCAGCAATACCGCCGATACCGCCCCAACGAGATGGACTGTTTCTTGTTCCTTTTCCAGTCACTTCACCATAGTTATTGCAGTCATTAATCGTGTTATTTGTTCCTAAAATTCCAGCGATACCACCGATATGAACTGACTCATCATCAGCGTCATTAAATGAACTAACTTTGGAGTGATTCACACAGCTAGTAATGGACAAAGAATTGGTGTTTGAATGACCAACAATACCGCCTACAGAATGATAGCCAGTGACAGTTCCAAGTTCATCACTTTCACAGTTAAAAATGTTTCCGTTACTTTGATATCCGACAACGCCACCAACGTAATAAACTGATGGTCCACCAGTTACTTCTCCATAGTTAACACAGCTATTAACATCAAAGTATGAACATGAGGTAATTCCGCCAGAATAACGTAGATTTGCACGTATTTTTCCATAATTTTCGCAATTTTCGAGTAAAGATATCGAATAATTGTTCTCTAAAACAGATGAGGTTCCGTTTAATCCAGAAACACCACCAACACAGATATCACCATTGACTTCACCATAGTTAATACAGCCGTGAGAAGGAAGAACATTTGCACCAAAAACACCACCTACAGAATGGTATCCTGTGACCTTTCCGTGATTGATGTTATCGTTGTTTGCGTAGTTCTCCATCGGCTCATCAAAATACATTCCATATTTGTAAATGATGTAGCCAAGTCCACACACTCCACCAACGTATTTTGTCTTAGTGCCAGTGACATTCACTTCACCATAATTTTCATTGCCGGTTAAGATGCCAAGAGACTCACCAACGATACCACCAAAATACATCGCGCTTTCATTGATCGCAAAGGTATCGTCACCAGAAATTACACCATAGTTTTTACAGTTGACGATTTGGGATTGTTCTCTTCCCACAATCATCTCATCACTACGGGCAATACCGCCAACAATACCGCCAACATATGAGTCGCCATGGACATTAGCGTAATTAGTGCAGTTATCCACTAACGCATTGTTATATAATCCACCACAAATGCCTGCACAGAATGAGTGGGAATAAACATAATCAGGATGGCAAGTGACATTCACCTCACCATAAACTGTTAAATTCTTAATTGTGCCACTAGAGAATCCAAATAAACCTTGCCATGAATCATGAGTGTTAATGTTTAATCCAGTGACCTTTTTATTGTTTCCGTTATAGATGCCTTCAAATGGAACACCAAAAGTTCCAATTGGAGTCCAATTGTCATATTCACTAATATCGATATCTTCTGCTTGAAGGAAATATCTATCTTTTAAATCTTTATAGTTAAGAACTTCATCACTTAATTCTTTTAAATCGCTAGCGGTAGCGATAATAAATGGATTTTCTACCGTTCCTCTTCCATCAAGCTTTAAGTAATCATAAGCGTAAACTGTGAAGTTATAATTCGCACTATAAGCTTCTTGATACTTTGCTTTTAAAGTGAATGAATAATTTCCAGTGCCACCAAAAGTAATATTTCCATTACTAAATGAGAAATCAGTTCTAGTTGAACTTAATTCAAGAGTAGCGGTTAATGGACTAACAGTGATTTTATCTTTGATTGGGAAGACACCTTTGCTGATATCAAACTCATAGTTAGTTTCTAAATATGATACTTGAGGTTTGTTAGTAACAACAGATACCTCTAAAGTATCCACTAAGCTTTGATATATAGCCTTAACAGTGCATTCACCTACTTTTAATCCCTTAATAGTGGTGTCAGTTAAAGACAAAACATTATCATTGTCTTCAAGAGTAAATATCACACCATTAACAACATTCTTATAATCAATGATATTTAATAAATCTAACTCTTGATTAACACTAATTACTAATGATTCTTGAGTAAATGAAAGAGATGCTTGATTCAATTGATTATATGAACACGAGCATGAACAAGAATAAAGAAAAATAGTGGAAATAACGATAGTTAAAGCTTTAAATCCACTATTTCGTCTCATATATATTTAACTTGCTTTCTTTTTTCTAATAATGATGATACCAGCAATAATAGAGATTGATGCAATCGCTAAGATGATGATTACCAATCCGCTTTGATTGTTGCTGTTAAATAACACCATAAATGATTGAGAGTTTGTATAACCATTAATATAGTTAGCAGCGCTTAAATAAGTTTGTTCATATTGAGTTAGCTCATCGTAGTAAGTTACTTGCGCTAAATAGCCAAGCTCCGCGCTTGATAAGCTCTCAAATGCAGTTCTAAAGGCTGTCTTATCTTCAGAACATGTATATTCTCTAATGAATTTAATTACTGCTTTAAAGTTGTTAGAAACGCCATTAGCAAGTGATGATGCAGATGAAGCAGCAGTTCCTGAACCAACGCCATATCCCTTATTAGATGTTGATGCATTTGCAATTAATTCTCCAACTGCAAATGAATTTGCATTTACGCCTAATTCACCAGTATTGCCTTTGCCAACTAGTGTTCCACAATTTATTGCACCACTGGCCGCAGGAGATTCTACGTCTCCTGTTGAAAAACAATTATTGATTTGAACAATAGGGGTAACACCATTTCCAACATATCCTAAAATTCCACCAGAATATGTTTTACCAGTAATATGTCCACCATTATAGCAAGCTTCGATTAGTGTTTCGGCACCTTCGGCAGTGCATGATTGATTAATATAACCAACAATACCACCTACGCCAGAACTAGACGAAGCGCTAACACTACCATAATTATCACAATATTTAATTTTTGTGTTTGGATAAGCAAATCCTGAAATGCCACCAATGCTCTTATTAGTTGTTGAAACATCGCCATAGTTTTTGCAATTAAGCAATGATAAATCATCATACGGTACCTTTGCGCTACTAGTTGTACCCATTGCAGCGGTAATGCCACCAACAAATTGCCCTGAACTAGAGATAGTTCCGTTATTAATACAGTTATCAACTCTTCCGCGTGAATAGTACCCAACTATTCCGGCAGCATAACCACCAGTTGTGCTTGAAACAGATCCATTGTTTACACAATTGGTAATATGGAGATAACTTGTATTGTTTAATGTCTCAGGTTTATCTGTAGTTGCAGCAATTCCACCAACATATGAGGTTCCAGATACTGTTCCATTATTTACACAGCTAGTCATATATCTTTGATTGTCGGAAACAATACCACCAACATAATTCTTTCCAGTAATATTACCAGAAAACTCGCAATCATAGATTTTACCGCCAGAATTGTTTCTAAATAAAATACCCGAAACATAATCAACTGTAGGTAAACTGGCAGTAATGGATGAACTAACATTTCTAATTGTTCCATTGTTATATAAGCATAATGGAGAAGCATATGTCCCACTATTTGTAATTGTTCCTTCAAGATTTAAATCATGAACATTACCATTGATATTTCTCCAAATACCTGTAGCAGTATTTGATGTATTTATATCCAAAGTGATTGTGTGATTGTTGCCATCAAACTCACCCGCAAAAACAGAATAAATCTTGTTAGTCGTGTCATTAGTTGGTTGCTTAGTAAGGGTAATTGATACATCAGCATCCAATCTAACCAGTTGTCCTTCAAAATTTGTGCCAGCGTTACATGCATCAACAAAATCAATCATGTCTTGATCAGACGCAATAATACGATCCGGAGTGGTCGCATAAACAGGCTGATATTCTTTTTGTTGCTGGCCAGCCATAACTGCGCCCATACACAAAAAACCAGAACATATGATTCCTAATAATAGTTTTTTATTATGCATAAAAACCTCCTAAACTTTGACAAGCCCTAGTCATAGAAGACTATTATAATTTAAATTATAACTCTTGTCTCAATTCCTACTTATCATCACTGAGAAAAGAGGGATTTTGTTTTAAGTAAAAGTATTATTAGTTTTATAATAAACTACATTAATGATAATGAAAAATATTTTTTATAGGAGAGTTATCTTGTTTGCAAAGGCAACAGTATTCTCGACACCAACAGATGCACTGCCTAAATAAACTTCGACCACATTGCCAGAATATACGTTTTTATCAGAATCATGGGTGAAAAACTCTTTGCAATCATCATATTGAAGAGTGGTCAACAATGTATAATCACCACTTGCTGCAGATGAATAGTAGAAGGAGATAACACCTTCAACGTATCTAACCTTTAATCGCATAGAATCACCATTAGCGACATTACTAGACACCGATGTATTTTCAACAACCGTTGTATCTAAAGCGTCTTTGGTCTTTTTGTCATAACCAAAATAATATGAGTTTGTTTTCACTCCGACGGAGTAAGAAGTTCCCACTCCACTAGAAGCAACAAAATTATATGTAAATGCAAGCATGTGGTCTTGATCACCAATGAAGATTCCAAACTTAGGAAGTCTGGCGCTTGAAGAATATGGTTTAAAGAAACCAGATAATGAAGTTTCAAATTCAAAATTATTTGAAGTCCATCCCGATTTAAACGCTCCACCTCTAATTGAGAAACTATTAGTGCCTTCACTATCTCTCATTCTCAAGGTAGTGTTATTGCCATTAACAGACCATCTATCAGACATGTTGCTTCCGCTTCCATAAGCATAGAAGGAGTCACTAGTAAGATAAGCGTATTGATCTATTAAATATTGAAGTTCAGGATCCTTGGACTTATGAACAATACGATTAATCGCTTCATCAGGAGTGATTGAATCTTCAAAAACGATATCTGGATTGTGTAATAGATCCATCACTAATTTTAAGTGGCATAAGTTTGTATAATGGAACGCCATATAGGTGTGATAGAAAAGAGGACCAATAACTCTAGAAATATCGGAGATAGAAGAGTTATTCGTATGAATTGAATATTTAGCGGTAATCTTATCGCTATTATAGGCATCAACATTAGCCATTAAGGTATCTTGTAAGGCTGCTCTATTATAAGCGTGAGAAACAATCTTGATGATGTCTAAACCTCTATGGTTAAGGAACTCACCATACGCTACTGCTTGTCTACGTGTAAATTGTGCACTTGTATGCTGCGAGCCAAGTACTTTGCCACCCATTTGATGAATTTCTTGAATGAATTGCATTTGTAAAGCATCTTCATCAGGATCAATTGTGGTTTCTTTTGGAGATGCGTTAATAAATGACATGTCATATCCAAGGTTTTTCCAATATTGAACATTCTCATCAGTATGAGTGTCTAATGTTGAACCTGTATGAAACATAAAGCCTTGGAAATCGACACCACCCGCTCCTGCTTGGACAGCAAGTCTTAGCATATCCATCCTTTCTTCTTGAGAGACATCGCTATTGTAATAAACAGCAATAGTGCCAATATCTTTCACTGATTTAAAAATTCTTTCTAAGTCAGTTAGATTACGATAAATAGGTTTTAAATACAAAAGGTTAACGTCGACATTTGTGGCCCCATTTTCTTGATAAATAAGCATACCAACAATAGCTTCTTCAGGGGTTTCACAACGACAGCAATATGTCCAGTTTGTATCTGCTTGAGTGATGTCTGGTCTTTGCCAATTATCAACATGATGATTTTGATATTTGGTGGAATAATAGAATTTGTTATGTCCATTAACTTTTAACCAGGTCTCACTAAAGGTTGGAATAACATATGGATTTAATTGTCTATATTCAAAAACATTACCATTCTTTTCATATAAGGCGACATATGTAGCGAAGTTTTCAACTGCTTCTTGTTGGCTGACATTGTAATCAGAATACATGAAGAGAATATTCGCTGTATCAGTGCTCACATCAACTGAATAATGCATCTTATCTGAGGCTACAATCGTGTATTCACCACTGTTATAGCCAAAGATACTATATGTTTTGTCACTATATAAAGTGAGCTTAAATGATTGGTTATAGAATAGACCATAGTCTGGATTAAATGAGTAATAGATCACCAATTGGTCTAAAGAATTAAAGTTAGAAATAGAAACAGTAACACTTGAGCTGCCATAGCCAGTCGTGGATACTTTGTGGTTTCCTAATTGATAAGCAGGAAGACCTTTTTCTTTGTTGTTGATTTGTGACGTCGATGTTGCTTGTCTTTGATGACAATTAACACATTCATGAATAATCTCACCTTCATCAGCCTCTAAGTTACCTGTTTCTTCAATAAATGTAGAGAAATCATGTCCTAAAGGTTCAGTAAAGGAATCGTGATATTCATAACCACAATCTTTACATATATGACTTGTGTATCCTCTATCTTCACATGTTGCGTCCACTATGGTGTCTTCAAAAACGTGAACATGTCCAGTTGGTTGTTGATTACATGAACAAGAAAACACCATGAATGCACATGGGACAATAAGAAATAGTTTTTTAGTCCTGTTCATATAATTTACTCCTTAATTATATCAGTTTCTTTCCCAAATGATTTATTGTTCAAAATCATAAAGAATACCGCTCCACCCATAACAAGCATAGAAACAAGCCATGCAGAAGCGTTAGAGAATGATAATCCAATATAACTTTGATCAGATAAAGTAACTTTGTAGTTTTGATCCACTAAATAGGGAATGAGAAGAGAAACACTAATGCGGGCTATTAGTTCCCCTATACCACTAATAAATGGGAATAATGGTTTCTTAATCCCTTGAAGCGCTCCTCTAGATACAGTTAATATCCCTTGGAATAAAGAGGCAGTTAAAGTGATATACAAGTAGGTAGTCGCGTAAAATGACACTCTTTCATTAACTTCATCATATGGAAGATAGATGTAAGGTACTAGTTTTGTAGTGGGTAAAGTAATCGCTAAGATAAGTGCATAAACACACAAGACAATGATATATCCATCTCGTATCCCTCGTTTAACTCGGTCATACTTTTTAGCCCCATAGTTTTGGCCAACAAAGTTCACCATCATCGTGCCTAATGCACCCATTACTGAGTTAACAGCGATACCTTCCCAAGATGTATATACCGCCATACCTTTAGAAGCATAAACGCCATATAGATTAACTTGGCTAGCGACCACAAATGAGCCAATGAATAATATTGACCACTGGAATCCAATAGGAACACCTAATCTAAATAAGTCTTTATATATAGTCTTGTCAAACTTAAATGATTCTTTGTTTGGTTTATATTTTTTAAATATAATCGCAAAAGAAATAATCACATTAAGTAAAGAGGCTACCATAATCGCTAGTCCTGCTCCAACAGTGTCTAAATTACCAATTGATTTAGAAGTTAATAAGAAACAAACACCAACTTGGCAAGATAAAGTAAAGATTGTGGTAAACAATACCACAAAAGAGTTACCTAATGCTCTTAAGATATGTCCTGATAAGTTAGAGAGTAAATTGAAGATATAACAAGATAAAACAACAGCGAAATATAAATAAGCTTTCTCGTAATATAATTCATTAACGTGAAGTGCATTTAATAGTGATCTTAAAGAGGCAATCCCAATAGCACCTAACACTAACCAAATAACAACACAAGCAAGCATAGAAGAAACAATAGCCTTCTTCACACCTTCATAGTTCTTCGCTCCATGTAGATTAGCGATCACAATACCAAACCCAGATGTACATCCAAATCCAAATTGAAGAATTAAAGATGATAATGATGAGGTTTGATTAATTGCAGTAACACTATCACCGCCAACAGTATGTTTTAAAACAATTGAGTTTAATAAAGACATTCCGTTATTTGCAAAAGCAGTAATCACTAAAGGAATAGCGAAAAGAATCATTGTCACTATTGGTCTAGTGTCTCTAGTGAGATCTTGATATCCAAAGAATTGCTTAATCTTCGCTAATGCTTTATTCATAAGACATATTGTAATTATCATTAACGATAATGCGATATATATTTTTAAAAATTTAAAACGCACCATATTTTCTAAGGTGCGCTTAAGGTTCTCTAAAATCTAACGTGGGGTGAAAAAAATACAATACCCCGTTAAATTTGATAGATTTTGGATTATCGATAAGAAAAGACCTCTTATAATT
>CADCFC010000003.1 GCA_902800645.1 uncultured Erysipelotrichaceae bacterium | reverse complement strand
TGCTTTCCAAAATTGTAGCACTTCATGTGTGATTAATTGCGTCGCTGATTCTCTTCCTTCAACTTGGCAAAGCAATTG
Source organism: uncultured Erysipelotrichaceae bacterium (assembly GCA_902800645.1). GTDB lineage: Bacteria > Bacillota_I > Bacilli_A > RFN20 > CAG-826 > UBA2450. The sequence continues at coordinate 79,524 of CADCFC010000003.1, read as the reverse complement.
GAATAGTTCTAATTGTCAAGTTGTGTGGGGATATACGAGATAGGCTTATCGAATTAAAAATTAATCACCTTTTTATTACTTAAATAAAATGATATTATTGGTTTAATTAAAGTAGGTAACAATTATGAAATGTCCAAAATGTAATTCAGAAATACCTGATGGAAGTAGATATTGTCCTTTTTGTGGTTTTACTATCCCAGGGTCTGATCCAATTCGTGAACCAGCTAGTTTTAATGGCGCATTCTCTCAAAAAGCAAGCGCTCCATTAACTGGCGCTGCTAATGCGAGTAACGCTGTTACAGGCAGTCCTCAACAAATTAGTAAAGCTGTACTTGTTATTGCTATCGTCTCATTAGTAGGCGGAATTTTATCCTTAGTTTTCGCTCTAGTTGCAAAAAGTAATCCTGCTGCGCTTAAAAAAGATATATTACCAGCCGTTATCGGGTTTGCCGCTGGATTTTTTGGCCTCATTTTATTCTTAGTTGATATCCCAAATGTTATTAAACTTTTTAAGATTGTTAAACCACTAGGAGCAAAAGAGTGGGTATCGCTCGGTTTAAAACTTGTAGGCTTAATTATAAGCCTAGTTGGCTTCATAATTTCACTTCAATTATTCATTGCGTATATTTAAAATTTCATCAAAATTATAGCGAGCTAACCACTCGCTTTTTTTGTGCTTTTTTATAGCCGAAAAAATGCAAAAATTAACGTATTTTTTTCACTCTCAAACCGAATTTTGGACATTTTTTTCGCATATTTTTTGCTCTGTTTTTCTTTCATATAAAAAATATTTAAATAAATTATTGACACACACATACGTATAAGGGTAGGATTTGAACGTTGACTGCTCGCGATGACGTGCGAGGTTGCGGACACACCCACAGGCGTTGTCATGAAGGTATGTTCGGTAATTCGCATCGAGAGAGATTGAGTCAAAGCCTGAAAGTGATATAGGAGGAAATTTCATGGCAAAAACAACTAAGATTAGAGTTCGCCTCAAAGCTTACGATCATGTGAACCTTGATCAAAGCGCTGAGAGAATCGTCCAAGTTGCGAAGAACTCTGGGGCTACTGTTGTGGGCCCAATTCCACTACCAACAGAAAAACAAGTATTCACGATTTTGAGAGCGGTTCACAAGTACAAAGATTCTCGTGAACAATTCGAAATCAGAACACACAAACGTATTATCGATATTAGTAATCCTAAGAAGGAAACACTCGATGCTCTTAAGAACCTCGATCTTCCATCAGGAGTTGATATCGAAATCAAACTTTAAGGAGGTAAGACAAAATGAAAGCAATTTTAGGTCGTAAAATGGGCATGACTTCTGTCTTCGCTGAAGATGGCACTTTATACCCAGTGACAGTCGTTGAAGTCTTACCAAACGTTGTTACCCAAGTTAAAACCTTAGAAAAAGATGGTTACGTTGCGGTTCAAGTTGGCTACGAAGAAAAGAAAGAATCTCGTGCTAACAAAGCTGAAAAGGGAATTGCTAAGAAAGCAAACACCGTTCCACATTACGTTTCAAAAGAATTACGTGGTGATGAAATGACTGGTTATAGTCTCGGGGATACCCTCAAGGCTGATATGTTCAAAGATGGCGACATCGTTGACGTTATCGGAACAAGCAAAGGTCACGGTTATACCGGTACCATTAAAAGATGGCACATGACCATTGGTCCAAAGGGACATGGTTCAGGTTACCATAGAGGACAAGGTTCCTTCGCTAACAACGGTCGTTACAATCATGGTGTTATGCCAGGCAAACACATGTCTGGACATCACGGTAACAAATCTGCTACTTTACTCAACTTATTAGTGGTTAAGGTCGATGCAGAAAAAGGTTACATCTTAATTAAAGGTGGATTACCAGGCTCCAAGAAGAGCATTGTTACAATCCGTTCCGCGGTTAAGACTGTAAAAAACAAAGAGAGTGTTAAATCTTTAATTAATAGAGCTCCTGCTCAAAAAGTTGAAGAAACACCAGCAGTTGCCGAAGAAGCAAAAGCTGAATAGGACGAAAGGAGATAGAAAATAATGGCAGAAAAGAAAACCGTCAGTGTTAAAGTTGTTAACATGGCTGGCGAAGAAGTCAAAAAGATCAATCTTGCCGGTTCTGTCTTCGCCGTTGAACCTCATAAACAAGCAATGTTCAACGCTGTCCAAGTAGAACAAGCAAATTCGCGTCAAGCTACAGCGAAAACTAAAGTTAGACACGAAGTCTCTGGTGGCGGTAAAAAACCATGGAGACAAAAAGGTACTGGTAGAGCCCGTGCGGGTAGCTCCAGAAGCCCAATCTGGGTTGGTGGTGGAACAGTCTTTGGTCCAGTTGGTAATCAAAACTTCACCCTTTCCCAAAACAAGAAAGAACATCAATTAGCCTTAAGAAGTGCTTTATCTCTTAAGACTCCAAAAGACTTAGTGGTCGTTGATGAAATTAAGTTTGCTGAAAAGAAAACTAAGAACTTCGTCAACATGCTTGCAGCCCTCAAGTCAGAAGTTAAGACTCTCGTAGTCGTCACTGAAATTGATGAAAACTTATTCGCAAGTGTGCGTAACGTCGCTTACGCAAAAGTGGTCACCACTGATAACGTTTCCGTTTATGACTTATTAAACGCTGAAAAACTCGTTATGAGTGAAGCCGCTGCTAAAAAAGTTGAGGAGGCATTGAAGTAATATGGCAGCCAAAAAGAAAACTGAAGCACCAAAGAAAAATAGCTTCCCAAAAGCCACTGAAAGAGACTTTGCAGTCATCGCTAAACCAGTTATCACTGAAAAGAGCATGGCGAAGTTACAAAACGAAAACAAAGTAACTCTTAGAGTGAGTGATGACACTAACAAGACCGAAGTCAAAATTGCATTTGAAAGAATCTTCCAAGTGAAAGTTGAAGACGTCAGAATCGTTAACGTTCATCCAAAAGCAACAACCCGTGGAACCCGTTATAGCGGACATATCCAAGGTTATAAGAAAGCGATTGTCACTGTCGCTCAAGGCGAAGCAATCGACTTATTCAGAGAATAATTAAGTTCATATTCTCAAATTATAGGAGGAAAAAGTAATGTCAATTAGAACTTACAAGCCTACTTCTGCAAGTAGACGTAACATGACAAACTCGACATTCGAAGAAATTACAACTAGCACTCCTGAAAAAAGTTTATTAGTCAGTTTACCAAAATCTGGCGGAAGAAATAACCAAGGTGTTATTACCTGCCGTCACATTGGTGGAGGTCATAAACGTAAATATCGTGTGATCGACTTCAAACGTAATAAGGATGATATTCCTGCTGTTGTAAAGACTGTTGAGTATGACCCAAATAGAAACGCTAACATTTGCTTAGTGAGCTACTTGGATGGTGAAAAGAGATACATTCTCGCACCAAAAGACTTAAAAGTCGGGGATAAAATCGTCTCTGGAGTTATCTGCGATATTAAAGTAGGTAATGCTATGTGCCTCAAGAGTATTCCTGAAGGTACATTCGTCCACAACGTGGAACTCGTTCCAGGAAAAGGTGGACAAATGTGTAGAGCAGCAGGCGCTGCCGCACAAGTGCTTGGTAGCGAAGGCAAATACGTTATGCTTCGTTTAGCAAGTGGTGAAATGAGAAAAGTTCTCGGTGAATGCCGCGCGACCATTGGTACCGTCGGTAATGAAGACTGGAACTTAATCAATTATGGTAAAGCTGGTAAGAACCGCTGGTTTGGTGTTAGACCAACAGTCCGTGGTTCTGTTATGAACCCTAACGATCACCCACATGGTGGTGGTGAAGGTAAATGTCCTGTTGGACGTGATGCACCAAGAACTCCTTGGGGTAAACGCGCAATGAGTGTTAAGACCAGAAATAGCAAGAAAAAGTCTACTAAGTTAATCATCCGTAGACGCAGTGGAAAATAGGAGGAAAGAGCAATGGCAAGAAGTTTGAAAAAAGGCGCATTCGTTGATGCTTCTTTAATGAAAAAAGTTGAAGCTTTAAATGCTTCTGGCAAAAAAGAAGTCGTTAAGACTTGGTCCCGCCGTTCAACAATTTATCCATCTTTCGTCGGTCATACATTCGCTGTTTATAACGGAAGAGAACATATCTCAGTCTATGTCACTGATGATATGGTTGGACACAAGCTCGGTGAATTCTCTCCAACAAGAAAATACACCGGACATACAGGCCATACTGCTGAAGATAAAGCAGCAGCGGCTGGTAAATAATTAGGAGGAATAGACGATGGCAGAAACAAAGAAAGCCACTAAGAAGGCTGAAGTAGTTGAAGAAGCTAAAGTTGAAGAAGCCCCAAAAGCTGAAGCTCCTAAGAAAGAAAAGAAAGCTCCTGCTAAGAAAGCCGTTAAGGAAGAAAAGAAAGTAGAAGCTCCAAAGAAACCTGCTCCAACTGAAGCAAGAGCGGTCGCTACTAACGTGAGAGTCACTCCACGTAAAGCAAGACTCGTCATTGATCAAGTGAGAGGTAAAGACGTCAAAGTCGCGCTCGGATTATTAAGAAATATTAATCGCGCTGCGAGCGAGCCAGTTACTAAAGTAATTAAGTCCGCTGCCGCAAACGCCATCAATAACTTCGGTTTTGATGAAAATAGATTATATATCGCTGAAATCTACGCGAACGATGGTCTTAAAATGAGAAGATACTTACCAAGAGCGAAAGGTTCCGCTAGTGGTTTAGTTAAAAGAAATTGCCACATTACTGTTGTGGTCAAAATGAGATAAGAAAGGAGATATAAAAATGGGTCAAAAAGTTAATCCAGTAGGCATGCGTGTCGGTGTCAATAAAGATTGGAACTCTCGTTGGTTCGCTGAAGACAAAGATTACGCTTCTTACTTAAACGAAGACATCAAACTTCGTAAATATCTCGAAAAGTCTCTTAAAGAAGCTTTATTATCTCACATCGAAATTGAAAGAACCAAAAGCGATAAAGGCACAGTCGTCGTTGTTAAACTCTTCGTCGCTAGACCAGGAGTTGTCATCGGTGTTGACGGCAAGAACATTCTCGCTGTTAAAGAAGCTGTTGCTAAATTATTAAGAAACGACAACGTTAGAGTTGAAGTCGTGGAAGTTAAAAACCCAGACTTAGACGCGAACATCGTCGCTCAATCAATCGCTAAACAATTAGAAGAAAGAGCAAGCTTTAGAACTGTTCAAAAGAAAGCGATTCAAAAAGTTAGAAAAGCTGGCGCTAAAGGATGCCGTACTGTTGTCAGTGGCCGTTTAGGTGGCGCGGATATCGCTAGAAGTGAAGGATATAAAGAAGGAATTATTCCTCTTCATACCTTAAGAAGTGATATCGATTACGCTGTCGCGGAAGCTGCAACTCAATATGGTCGCTTAGGCGTTAAAGTTTGGATCTGCCGTGGAGAAATCCGCCCAGAACTTTCTAAGGACAAGAAAGGAGAATAAGCCATGTTACAACCAAAACGTGTTAAATACCGTCGTCCACATATCTTAAGATATGAAGGTCATTCTAAAGGCGGAACAGAAGTTAGCTTTGGTGAATTTGGCTTACAAGCTCTTGAAGGTGCTTGGATTACAACCAGACAAATTGAAGCTGCTCGTGTTGTCTTAAGTAGATACACAAAACGTGGAGGACAAATTTGGATCAGAATTTTCCCTCACTTAGCAAAAACAAAGAAACCTGCTGAAGTTCGTATGGGTTCCGGAAAAGGTTCACCAGAGGATTGGGTAGCAGTTGTACAAAGAGGCAGAGTTATGTTTGAAATCGGAGGCGTTGCTCCTGAAGTCGCTCGTGAAGCGCTTCGTTTAGCAGCCTACAAACTCCCAATCAAATGTAAAGTTGTCGGAAAAGGAGAGTAAGAGCTATGAAAATTAGTGAAGTCCGTGAAATGTCTACGAGTGAACTTAAAGAAAAGCTCTACTCGCTTAAAGAACAACTCTTTGAGTTAAGACGTAAGAAAAGCGTCGGCACTCTTGAAAGAGGAGAAGATGTCATTACTGTGAGAAAAGACATCGCTCGCGTTAACATGGTGTTACGTGAGAGAGAACTCGAAAGTAAATAAGGAGAACAAATAGATGGAAAGAAATTTAAGACGTTCCATTCAAGGTGTAGTTGTAAGTGATAAGAATGACAAGACCATTGTTGTCCTTGTTGAAACTCACAAAAGACACGCGAAATATGGAAAGCGCGTTAAATATAGAAAGAAGTATTACGCGCACGATGAAAATAACGAAGCTAAAGTCGGCGATACAGTGACCATCATGGGAACTCGTAAATTAAGCGCTACTAAGAGATTTAGACTCGTGAGCATCGATAAGACTGCCGAATTATCTGTTAAAGAGGCAGAAAAAGAATTAAAAGAAGAAATCTTAACTGGTGAAGTTGCTGTCGAAGAAGTCGAAAAGAAACCTGCGGCAGAGAAAGAGACTGAAGAAGTTAAAGAAGAAAAGGAGGCCGAATAATTATGATCCAAAAGGAAACAAACCTTGTCGTCGCTGATAATAGTGGCGCTCGTAAAGTTCGCGCTTTCACCCTCTACGGAGGAAGTAAAAGAAAAACATCTTACATTGGTGACATCATTCAATGTTCCGTTAAAGAAGCTATTCCTAATGGAAAAGTGAAAAAAGGTGACATCGTAAGATGCGTCATCGTTAGATGTAAAAAACCAACTCAAAGAGCAGATGGTAGCACAATCGCCTTTGATGATAACGCTGTCGTTATCATTAATGATGATAATGCCCCAGTAGGAACTCGTGTCTTCGGACCAGTTGCTAGAGAGCTCAGAGATCTCGGAGTCGATGGATTCATGAAAATTGTATCCTTAGCTCCAGAAGTGTTATAAGGAGGAGACCGTCATGAACTTACTTAAAGGTGATAAGGTTATTGTCATTGCTGGTAAAGACAAGGGAAAGACTGGAACAATCCAAAAAGTTGATCCAAAAACTAACCGTGTTGTTGTTGAAGGTGTCAATCTCCGCAAGAAACACAAAAAACCAACTCAACAAAATCCAGAAGGAAGCGTCGTTGAGATTTATGCTCCAATCCACGCTTCTAACGTGATGCTTGTTGATCCAAAAACCAAAAAACCAACCCGTGTTGGCCATAAGGTTGCTAAAGGAAAGAAAGTCAGAGTCGCTAAAGCTAGCGGCACTGAATTATAAGGAGGAAGCAAATAATGGCAGAAGCAAAGAAAACAACTTCAACTGCTAAAAAGAGTACTGCGACTAAAGCGGCTGCTCCAAAAGCTGAAGTCGAAGTCAAAGAAGAAGCCCCAAAAGCTGCTCCTAAAGCAAAGAAAGCTAAGACTGGTAATAAAGTTGCCACGATCACTCCACGCTTAAAAGCGCAATATGAAAGCGAAATCAAAAAAGCCTTAAATGAAAAATATCACTATTCTTCAGTTATGGAAATTCCAGGCTTAGAAAAAATCGTTGTCAACATCGGTGTTGGTGACGCAACTCAAGACGCTAAAAGACTTGAAGAAGCGGTCGCTGAACTCGCTCAAATCACTGGACAAAAACCAGTCATTACTCGTGCGAAGAAATCTATCGCTAGCTTCAAACTTAGAGAAGGCCAAGCCATTGGTTGTAAGGTCACTCTTAGAGGCGTCAGAATGTGGGATTTCTACGATAAGCTCGTCTCTATCGCTCTCCCACGTGTTCGTGACTTCCGTGGTGTCAGTAAAAACGCCTTCGATGGCCGTGGTAACTACACCTTAGGTGTTAGAGAACAATTAATCTTCCCAGAAATCGACTACGATAAAGTCGCTAAAGTTAGAGGTATGGACGTCGTTATCGTTACTACCGCTAAAACTGACGAAGAGGCATACACATTACTCGATTTACTCGGTATGCCATTCCATAGATAAGAAAGGAGTCCAAAATAGTCATGGCTAAAACAAGTGCTAAAGTCCGCTGTGCGAGACCAAAGAAGTACAAAGTTAGAGAATATACTCGTTGTGAACGTTGCGGACGTCCTCACGCTGTCTATTCAAAATTCCATTTATGCCGTATTTGTATTCGTGAACTCGCATACAAGGGTGAAATCCCAGGCTTAAAGAAATCATCTTGGTAATAAGGAGGTAAAAAACATTATGATGTCAGATCCAATCGCGGATATGCTTACCCGCATTAGAAATGCAAATGCATTAAAATACGAATCAGTGAAAATGCCTTCTAGCAAGATGAAAGTTGAAATCGCAAAGATTTTAAAAGAAGAAGGCTTCATCGTTGATTACAAAGTCAAAGGTGCAACCAAAAAGGAATTAACAATTTCCTTAAAATACGCAAGTGATGGCACTAGAGTCATCTCTGGCTTAAAGAAAATTTCTAAACCAGGTCTTCGTGTGACTGCTGGTTGCGACCATCTCCCACGCGTTTTAAAAGGTTTAGGTATTGCGATCATCTCCACTTCTCAAGGAGTAATGACTGATGCTAAGGCGAGAACCCTCGGTATCGGCGGAGAAGTTATCGCTTACGTCTGGTAGGAGGATCGTTTATGTCACGTATTGGTAATAAACACATTGATATTCCTGCTGGAGTCACCGTTACTGTTGAAGATAATGGTGTTAAAGTCGCTGGTCCTAAAGGCACACTCGTCGTCCCAGTCAATCATGGTATCACCGTTACTGTTGAAGGTACTACAGTTGTCTGTAAGAGAAATAGCGAAGTAAAACAAGTCAAACAAAATCACGGTACAACCCGTGCTAATATCCATAACGCAATCGTCGGAGTTAATTCTGGTTATAAGAAAGAACTCGAGATGAGAGGTATTGGTTATAAAGCTCAACTCCAAGGCACTAATGTTGTCTTATGGGCTGGCTATAGCCACACCGTCACCATCAAACCAAACGAAGGTGTTAAGGTTACATTACCTTCCCCAACTGAAATTACAGTCGAAGGTATTGATAAGCAAGCTGTTGGTCAAACCGCTGCTCGTATTAGAGAAGTCCGTCCACCAGAACCATATTTAGGAAAAGGTATCCGTTATAAAGATGAATACGTTGCTACTAAAGAAGGTAAACGTGCTGGCGGTAAGAAATAATTAGAAAGGTAGGTATATAAAATGATTTCTAAAGAAAGTAAAAATATTTCTAGAGTTAGAAGACATGCCCGTGTTAGAGCGAAAGTTTCTGGCACTGCCGCTTGCCCAAGATTATGTGTCTATCGTTCTAACAAAAACATTGAAGCTCAACTCATTGATGATGAAAAGAAAGTAACTTTAGTTAGTTCTTCCTCAATGAGCTTAAAGCTTGAAAATGGTAGCAATATTGACGCTGCTAGTAAAGTTGGCGAAGATATCGCTAAAAAAGCAAAAGCAAAGAAAATCAAGAAAGTGGTCTTCGACCGTTCCGGATATATTTATCACGGACGTGTTAAGGCCCTTGCAGAAGCCGCTAGAAGCGCAGGCTTAGAATTCTAAGGAGATAGTTATGGTTGAAGAAAAAGTTGTTACTGAAGAAGTAAAAGCTGAAGCACCAGCTGAAGCTCCAAAAGAAGAAAGAGCTCCTCGCGGAGATCGCCGTCCACATGGTGACCGTAAAGGTAGACCAGATAGAAGAGACCACAAAGGTCCAAGAGCGGAAAAAACTGATGACATGGAAGAAAGAGTAGTCTTTATTAACCGTGTTTCTAAAACCGTTAAAGGTGGACGTAGAATGAAATTCACTGCTCTTGTCGTTGTGGGTGATCATAAAGGTCATTACGGCTTTGCCTTAAGTAAGGCCGCTGAAGTCCCAGATGCGATTAAGAAAGCTAGTGAAGCTGCAAGAAAGAAACTTTATTCCATTCACTTAGTGAAAGGAAACACCATTTCTCACGAAGTCGTCGGAAAATATGGTGCTTGTAATGTCTACTTAAAACCTGCTCCTGAAGGTACTGGTATTATTGCCGGTGGTCCTGTAAGAGCTATTCTTGAACTCGCAGGTGTTCAAAACGTCTGTTCTAAGGTCTATGGTAGCCGCGCTCCAATTAACATTATTAGAGCGACCAACCAAGGATTAGATAACCTCAAATCCTATAAGGCCATGAAAGAACTCCGTGGTAAAGAATAAAACACTAAAAAGTTTAAGGAGGTGTACAAATGAAATTACATGAACTTCAAGCTACAAGTGGCAGTAGAAGCGAACACTACCGTAAGGGTAGAGGTATCGGTTCTGGCAATGGCAAAACTGCTGGTAAGGGTCATAAAGGACAAAACGCTCGTAGTGGCGGTGGAGTCGCTTTAGGCTTTGAAGGTGGTCAAATGCCATTATGGAGAAGACTCCCAAAAAGAGGCTTCAAAAATGTCAACCGTGTCGAATTCGCTGTCGTTAATGTTAGCGATTTAAACAAATTTGATGAAGGCACAGTCGTCACTCCAGCTCTTCTTAAAGAAGTTGGCCTCGTCGGTAAAGAATATCACGGTGTCAAAGTCTTAGGTGCTGGAAAACTCGAAAAGAAATTAACAGTTCAAGCTGCTAAATTCTCTTCTAGTGCTAAAGAGGCTATTGAAAGCGTCGGTGGCAAAGCTGAGGTAATCTAATATGAAAAAGATTGCTTCGATTCTTAAAAATAAAGAAATAATGAACCGTATTTTGTTCACGGTTCTCATTCTCTTTATCTTCCGTATCGGAGCACAGATAACAGTCCCAGGAGTTGATGCTTCTGGAATGGAAAACATCCTCAACTCTGGTTCTGCCTTATCACTTATGAATATGTTAGGTGGAGGAACGTTACAAACTTTCTCCATCTTCGCCTTAGGCGTCTCTCCATACATCACTGCACAAATTATCGTGCAATTATTATCTACTGATGTACTTCCCGCTCTTAGTGAGCTTAGACGTCAAGGTCAATACGGAAGAAAGAAAATGGAATATGCTACTAGATACCTCACCCTTTTACTCGGTGCGGTTCAAGCATATGGTATTATCAAAACAATCGAGAATTCATCTGCTGATGTCACATTCTTACTCGATAAACAGTGGTATAGCTATTTATATGTCATTATTGTCATGCTTGCTGGCACCATGGTCGTGATGTGGCTCGGTGACCAAATCTCTGTTAAAGGTATCGGAAATGGTATTTCTATGATCATTTTCGCGGGTATTGTTTGTTCTTTACCAAATCAATTCACCCACGCCTTTACAACTTACATCTCAATGACTAATGGTTCTCCAGAAAACCTCGTCGTCGCTGGTGTATTCAAATTCATACTATATGTCTTAGCGTATATCGTCATTATCGCATTCGTTACATTCATTGAGCTTAGCCAAAGAAAAATCCCTATTCAACATAGTGGAAAAAGTGGTGGTCAAACTCAAAGTATGGCTAGAGCAAGTTTCTTACCAATTAAAATCAATAGCGCAGGCGTTATTCCTGTAATCTTCGCCTCTTCGCTTATGATGGCTCCATCGGTTATCGCCGCATTTGTCGACGCTAACGCAATGGAAGCACCTTGGTTAAAGATCTTCTCAACTAGCGAAATGTACAACATGGGAAGTTGGTCAATGCCATGGGGATTATTAATTTATATCGTCCTCACCGTTGTATTTACTTTCTTCTATGCAAACTTACAAATTGATCCGCAACAAATGGCGGAGAATTTCCAAAAGAATGGTTCCTATATTCCTGGTGTTAAACCGGGTATTGAAACCGAAAGATACATCCGTCGTGTTCTTAACCGCGTGACTTGTATCGGTGCTATTGCTCTTGTGATTATTGCTTCTTTACCATCTATTCTCACTTTAAGTGGAGTATTTGGTGGAGATAATAGCTTAGTCCTCGGTGGTACTGGTATGATCATCGTCGTCGGTGTGTGTCTTGAACTTAATAATCAAATCGATGGTTTACTCGCTGGTAAATCATTCGATGAAGTTGTCGCTTCAGGAGGACATTAATAACTATGAAAAAGAACATCATTCTTATGGGCCCACCAGGGGCTGGCAAGGGAACACTTGCTAAGCAACTCAAAGAAGAATTACACCTCGTTCATATTTCCACTGGAGATATGTTCAGAGATGCAATAAAAGCGCAAACAGAACTCGGTAAACTCGCTCAAAGCTATATCAATCGTGGTGACTTAGTCCCTGATGATGTAACTATTGGACTTGTTAAAGAGAGACTCAGTCAAAGCGACTGTGACGCTGGGTTCTTATTAGACGGATTCCCAAGAACTTTAGTTCAAGCGGAAGCGCTCAATAAATTGTCTAAAGAAATCTCTCGTGAAATCGATGTTGTCGTTAATCTAGATTGCGACAATGACGAACTTGTAAGAAGAATTTCTGGTCGTCGCGTTTGTAAAAATTGTGGCGCTCCATATCACGTCATCACCATGAAACCAAAAGTGGAAGGTGTTTGTGACCTTTGTGGAGGACCACTCTATCAAAGAAAAGACGATAATGTAGAAGCTCTTAAAGTTCGTTTAGAACATTATGTTTCTGACACTAAACCACTCTTAGATTATTATAAGGATCTCGGTTTACTCGCTTCCTTTAACTCTTTAGTGGGTAAAGAAACATTATTCGATGAAGTTTGTTCATTTCTTAAAAAGTAATTATGGTAACTATTAAATCTAAGCGTGAAATTGAATTAATGAAAGAAGCTGGACGCGTGGTGGGACTCGTCTTCAAGACTCTTGAAGAGACTCTTAAACCAGGTATGTCTACGCTTGATATCGATAGCATCGTTGAAAAGACCATGCTTGATAATGACTGTATTCCTGCTGAAAAAGGATATTACGATTATCCCGCTTCCGCATGTGTCTCAGTTAACGATACATTAATTCACGGTATTCCTTCTTCTAAAATTATTCTTAAAGAAGGCGATATCGTTTCCGTAGATATAGTTGCAAGTTACAAGGGCTATATGGCGGATGCGTGCCGAACATTTTCTATCGGCACCATCTCCAGTAGAGCCGAGCAACTCGTCAAAACCACCAAAGAGGCATTCTTTGAAGCCCTCAAAGTCGTTAAGGTTGGTAATCGAATTGGAGATATCTCTAATGCGATTCAATCTTACGTCGAAAAGCACGGCTATAATGTCGTAAGAGAATATACAGGGCACGGAATTGGCTCCCATATGCATGAAGATCCTGCAATTCCTAATTTTGGAAAAGCCGGTACTGGTAGTGTGATTGAGGCTAATACCGCTTTATGTATCGAACCTATGGTTCTTGAAGGAAGGAAAGACGTAAGAGTCCTTCCTGATGGTTGGACCGTTAAAAGTAGGGACGGAAAACTTACCGCACATTATGAAAACACTGTAATCGTCACTGAAAGTGGTTATGAAATCATTACAATGTATGAAGGAGAACAATAGACATGTCTAAAGCTGATGTCATCGAAGTACAGGCGGTCGTTACGGAAACATTACCAAACGCGATGTTCCGTGTAAAACTTGAAAACGACATGGTAATCTTGGCTACCGTTTCTGGTAAAATCCGAATGAATTACATTCGCATTCTTCCAGGTGATAAAGTTACCGTTGAAATCTCGCCTTATGATTTAACACGGGGCCGTATAACATTTAGGTTTAAATAGTCCTAAGACAAAACTATTTTAGGAGGTAAAAATTTATGAAAGTCAGACCTTCAGTCAAACCAATTTGCTCAAAGTGCAGAGTCATCAAACGTCATGGCAAAGTCATGGTCATTTGTAGCGATCCAAAGCACAAGCAAAGACAAGGTTAATTAAGGAGGAAAAAGAATATGGCACGTATTGTTGGTGTTGATATTCCAAACGACAAGCAAGTAGCGTTCTCTCTTACCTATATTTACGGTATTGGAAGAACCACTGCGAGAAAGATCTGTGAAGCTGCGAAAGTTGATCCAGCTATCCGCGTTAAAGATCTTTCCGATGATCAAATGAACGCGATCAGAACCGAAGTTAGCAAAATTAAGGTCGAAGGCGATCTCCGTAGAGAAGTCGCTTTAAATATCAAGAGACTCACTGAAATTGGCTGCTATCGTGGACAAAGACATAAGAAAGGCTTACCAGTCCGTGGTCAAAGAACCAAGACTAACGCCCGTACTAGAAAAGGTCCTCGTAAGACAATCGCCAATAAGAAGAGCGCTCCACAAGGTTAATGAAAGGAGAATAGAATCATGGCAAGTAAAACAACTACTCGTAAAAAGAAAGTCAAACGTTCCTTTACTAAAGGCGTTGCTCACATTCATTCAACTTTCAATAACACCATTGTCACTATCACCGATAGCCAAGGTAACGCAATTGCCTGGTCTAGCGCTGGTGCATTAGGATTCAAAGGTGCGAAGAAATCTACTCCATTTGCTGCTCAACAAGCTGCTGAAGCTGCTGCTAAGAGCGCTTATGATCAAGGTATTAGACAAGTTGATGTTGATGTCAAAGGCCCAGGCCCAGGTAGAGAAGGCGCAATCCGTTCTCTCGCTGTCAGTGGCTTACAAGTCTTAAGTATCGTTGATACAACCCCAATTCCACATAATGGTTGCCGTCCACCAAAACGCCCACGTGGATAATATATTAGGAGGATCAAAAAATGAATATCGCTAATCCTTTTGAAAGATTTGGCATTACCCAAGCAGACTATGATGGAAATGAAAACTATGGCAGATTCATCATCGAACCACTCGAAAGAGGTTTTGGTTTAACTCTTGGTAACGCCCTTAGAAGAGTCCTTCTCTCTGCTCTTCCTGGAGCAAGCGTTTACGCTATTGAAGTTGAAGGTGCTCAACACGAATTCTCTGCTCTTCCAGGAGTTGAAGAAGACGTTACAAACATCATTTTAAATTTAAAAGACTTAGTCTTAAAAATTGAAGACGAAGAAAACGCGAATAAGAGACTTGAAATCAATGTCGAAGGACCAAAAGTGGTCACTGGTGCAGATATCGTTTGCCCAACTGGTGTCACTGTTGTTAATAAAGACGTTGAACTCGCCCATATCGCTGAAGGTGGAAAACTCCACGCTGTTCTTCACGCTCGTAATGGTAGAGGTTATGTCACTGGTGAACAAAATAAAGTTCTCCATCCAAACTTCGCCGTTGGAGTTATCGCTACTGATAGCAATTATTCCCCAGTTAGAAAAGCAAATTACGTCGTTGATAACACCCGTGTTGGTCACGATTCTAAATTTGATAAGCTCACTCTTGAAGTCTGGACAGATGGTTCTATCCTTCCTCAAGAAGCCGTTACTTGGGCTGCGGAATTATTAATTAAACACTTAGAAAAATTCCTCAATCTCGGTGAAATCACTCAAGATATCAATATCGAGAAAGAAGAAGAAAAAGTCGAAGAAAATAAATACGAAAATATCGCGATTGAAGATCTCGACTTATCTGTTAGAAGCTATAACTGCTTAAAGAGAGCGCAAATCTCCACAGTTCTCGAATTAACTGAGAGAAGTGAAGATGATATGATGAAAGTCAAAAATCTCGGTAAGAAATCTCTTAAAGAAATTAAAGAGAAACTTGCTGCGATTGGTTTATCATTCAGGGATTTCGAATAATTTAGGAGGAAAACAAAATGCCAGCACAAGGTCGTAAAAATGTTCATGGTAAAACCGGTGTTAGATTTAAAGCCGCTTATACCAAGAGTAAATATGAAAACATGCTCCGCAATGTCGTTACCGATTTAATCATTCACGAATCCGTGAAGGTTACCGAAGCCGTTGCGCGTGATGTTGTTAAAGAAGCTGATCGTTTAGTCTCTTTAACCAAAAAAGAAGATGTTATGAATGCGAAAAGACAAGCTAGTAGATTCGTTAGAAATATCGACGCTAGTGAAGGAGTCTCCGCGCTTGATAAACTCTTCAACACCATCGGTCCAAAGATGAAGGCTAGAAATGGTGGTTACACCCGTAGATTAAAACTTGAAAATCGTCGTGGTGATGACGCTCCAGTGGTCTTAGTCACTTGGGTTGATTAATAAAGTATTTATTAAAAACAATTACCTATCGGTTATTTCCGGTAGGTTTTTTGTTGTTTTTGCTTCTCTACTATATTATTTTTATTATATAAAGATGGTGAAAGTTTCTATTAACGTTAAAAAAGCTCCTGTGACTTATAAATTTGATATCGATCATAATCCATATGAAGTTTCGGTTTATAGCCCAAATAAAAGTAATGGAAAAATAATTCTTTTCCCGATTTTTCACTATAACGGAGATAATCAATTTTTAGATTTACTTAATCCGATTATAGAAAAGGGATATAAAGTCTTTACCTTTAATTTATTATCTAAAGGTGATCGAGCGTTATTTTTAAATTATTACGCGAAGGCTTTTGAATTTTTAATTAACGAATGCATCAAACATAATTACATTAAAAAAGAAGAATTAATTGTTATGGGCTTTGGCGCTGGAGCAACGATTGCGTCTTATTTAGAAAAGACTAAGATTAAACGTATTTCTAAGTTCATTTTACTTAGCCCTCTTAATCACTATAAAGATGATTATTTTATCGCTAGAGATATTAAGACTTTCTCTATTCCAACTTATATCTTTTATGGACAGAATGATTCGGTAAATAATATCGATAGCCGTTATTCTATTTTTGAAAATGGTCATACGAATAAGAAGGTGTTTTTCTCTTCTTATCCTAATGTCGGATATTTCTTATATTATGAAGCCGCTTTATCGATTTCATTAGAAGATGAATATCGTTATAAAGGAATTGATTTAGTTACTGGTAGCGATTATCGAATTAAAGAAATTCCTATGGTAAGTGAAGCTAAATATAACATTCGTTTCTTTGAACATTTATTTTTAGTACTTGAAGATAAACCATTTAAAAAGAGAGTGGCTTTACTCACTGATGTTTTCCCATTATTTATTAATGGAGTGATTACAGTAGTTAATCTATTGAAAGAAGAACTCGATAAGATGGGTTATGAAACTTATATTATCGCCTTATGGGATAAGAAAGTTCCTCTAGAGAAATTACCCGCTGATTATATTCCAGTTAGCGGCCGTAGTGCTTCTTTAATTAAAGGACATAGGGAACTTCATCTATTAAGAAGCTTTGTCTTCCAAAAGAATGCGAAGATGCTTTCGATGTTTGGCTTTGATTATTTACATTTACACACTGAATATTCAATCGGTCAAATCGCTTTATTCCTCGCTAAATTTACTGGCATTAAAATGGTTTATAGCTATCACACTTTATGGAAGATGTATTACGAGAAGAAGTTTGGTAAATTCGCTGGCGATTTTACCTATAACACCGCAAGAGACCTCTTATTTTCTCGTATCTATAAAGAATGTCCTGTAGTTATTGTTCCAAGTCAAAAGACTTATGAAATACTCGACGCTGATAGTGGAGTTAAAGATATTAGAGTCATTCCTTCTTCAATTGCCTTTGATCGCTTTACTATTACAAAAGACGATCAAAAAATCATTAAGTCGCTTAAAGAACAATATCATTTAGAAAAGAAGAAAGTAATTGGTTATATCGGTAGAGTTAGTAGTGAAAAGAATATCGCGGAAACTCTTGAATATGTTGCTAATGTTAAAAATGAGATTCCTAATATTGCCTTTGTCATTGTTGGAGATGGAGACGCAGTTAAGCCACTTAAAAAATTAACTAAGAAACTTAAATTAGAAGATGATGTTATTTTTGTTGGTGAAGTGGAAAATGCAAAACTTAAATATTATTACGGTATGCTTGACGTTTTTGTGACTGCATCAAATTTTGAAACCCAAGGTTTAACTTATTTTGAAGCCGCGACTTGTGGGACCCCAATCCTCGCTAAAGAAGATAAAGCGTTAGAAGGCATCTTTATAGACGGAGAAAACGCTTATATCTATAAAGACTTCTATCAATGGGTTGAAAGAATTGAGAAAGCCTTATTTACTAATAACAAAAAGATTATCGATAAAGCTAAAGACACCATGAAACAATTCGCACCAGATAAATGGGCGAAAAAGATCAGCGACATTTATATCGAAATTAACAAATGAACAAATCATTGAGGGGGAGTTGACTAACCTCCTTCCTTGTGATTTACTATAAATAGAGTTTCGAATCGCTTACTTAGCGGTTCTTTTTTTCTATTATTATCAAATAAATGATGAATAAAAAGATTAAGAATTCACTCATAAGCATCATCTCCTTTCTATTTGTCGACTAGTGGTTACGCCGATATAAGAAATCACAGAAAGAAGTTTCGACGAATCGATATTTCGACTAGCCGACTATATTTGGAGGTAATTTTTCCCCCTCATATATTAAATAGGGTCGAATTAAGAAAAAGTTTCAAAAAAAATTAAAATAGTTATAGATAACTATAAAAAATTTGCATTTTTCTTCATCCTATCAGGTAATCGCTATATTGAATAAAACCTTAATTTTGTATTAAAATTATTACATCTAAATACTTTTATACTTTCATAGGAGGATTTTTAATGTCCGAAAAGTACATGAAAGAATATGAGGCGGGATACACTCCTAAACTCGTGATGGAAGAGGCAAGCCGTTGTCTTCTTTGTCATGACGCCCCATGTTCTAAAGCTTGTCCAGCTGGAACAGATCCAGCTAAATTTATTCGTTCTGTCCGTTTTAGAAACTTTAAAGGAGCGGCAGAAACGGTTCGTATTAATAACATCTTAGGAGCGATATGCGCGAGAGTGTGTCCTACCGAAAGATATTGTCAACAAGGTTGTTCTAGAAGTGGTATTGATAAACCAATTGATATTGGAAGAATCCAAAGATATGTCACTGATTTTGAAGACGCGATGAAGATGGATATCTTAGAAAAGAAACCACTTAACGGTAAAAAGGTTACAGTCGTTGGTAGTGGTCCTGCTGGTTTATCAGTTGCGGGACTTCTTGCTAGTGAAGGCTACATAGTTAAAGTATATGAAAAAGAAGCTAAAGCAGGTGGATATCTAAGATATGGCATTCCTGAATATCGTCTACCTTCTACTGTCGTTGATAAAGAAATTAAGAGAATTCAAAAAATTGGTGTTGAGATTTTACTCAATACTCCAGTTGAAGACTTAGAATCTTTAAAGAAAGAAAATGATGCGGTAGTTGTCGCGGTTGGTCACTCTAAAGGTAAGATGCTTCCAATGTTTGCGGGCAAACATTTTGTAAAGACCGCAGTTGATTTCTTACACGATGTTAAACGCAAGAAAGGAAATGTGAAAGTTCCTGAAAATGTTTTAGTTATTGGTGGCGGAGATGTCGCTATGGATACCGTTACCACTTTAAGATTACTCGGTGTTAAACAAGTCACTGATGTGGTTTATGAAACATTTGATGAATTTAAAGCGAGTAAGAAAGAACTTCAAGGCGCTCAAGACGAGCATGTCTCTATTATTGACGGCTATGTTCCAGTTGCTTTAAAAGGAAAGAAAGTTGTCTTTAATCATCGTTTCATCCCTGCAAAGCTTGAAGTTAAAGCAGATTTAATTATTCTCGCTGTTGGTCAATATACTGAAGCGGGTCTACTTGGTTTAGAAGTTGATAAGTTACAACAAGTTACCAATGCGAAAGGTAATTTATTCGTATGTGGCGATGTCTCTCCAAGCGGAGAAAAGACAGTGGTATATGCGGTTAGAAGCGCTAAAGAAACTGCGTATGCAGTGAAGAAATATTTAGGAGGTAAATAATTATGGTTAAGAAAGATTTATCTATTACCTTCTTAGGTGTTAAGTTCCCTAATCCTTTCTGTCTATCATCTTCTCCAGTAGGAAATGATTATGACATGTGTAAAAAAGCATATGATGTCGGATGGGGTGGAATTGTCTTTAAGACCATCGGTCCTAAATCATATGTAATTAACGAAGTCTCTCCTAGATTTGATACCTTATCAAAAGAAGCCGAACCATTCGTTGGCTTTAAGAATATGGAACAAATCGCTGAGCACTCATTAGAAGAAAATCTTGCTGATTTAGCAAGATTAAAGAAAGAATATCCAAATCAAGTTCTTATCGCTTCTATTATGGGAAACGACGAAGCAACTTGGGAAGATCTCGCTCGTAAAGTTACTGAAGCTGGCGCGGATATGATTGAAATGAACTTATCATGTCCTCAAATGACTTCTCATGCGATGGGTAGCGATGTTGGTAGTAATCCAGAACTCTGTAAGAGATATTGTCAAGCTGTTAAACGCGGAAGTAAGCTTCCAATGATGGCGAAGATGACTCCAAATATCACTGATATGGTAGAAGTCGCTAAAGCGTGTTTAGAAGGTGGAGCGGATGGTATTGCTGCGATTAACACGATTAAATCTATTTGTAATGTTGATTTAAATAAGAAGATTGGTATGCCAATTGTTAACGGTAAATCTTCTATTTCTGGATATAGTGGTAAAGCTGTTAAACCAGTTGCCTTAAGATTTATTCAACAATTAAGAATGGGTATTCCAGGAGTGGAGATCTCTGGTATTGGAGGCTGTGAAACTTGGGAAGATGCAGCGGAATTTATTTTAGTTGGTTCAAGAACTATTCAAGTTACTACCGGTATTATGCAATATGGTTATCGTATCGTTGAAGATATGAAAAACGGTTTAATGCATTATATGGAAGAACAAAAAGTTGATCATTTAGAGCAACTAGTAGGTTTAGCTAATAAAAATATTATTCCTGCTGAAGATCTCGATAGAGACTATATCGTTTATCCAGAAATCGATAAGGATAAATGTGTTGGCTGTGGTAGATGCTATATCTCATGTTACGATGGCGCGCATCAAGCCATGGAATGGGATGAAGATAGTCGTAGACCTACATGTAATCACGATAAATGTGTTGGCTGTTTACTCTGTGGACACGTCTGCCCAGTAGGTGCGATTTCTCAAGGTGAGATTGTCTTTAAAAAGACAGCGAAACCCGGAAGAAAGATAAAAGATATTAGACTATAATATTAATTAAATTGAAATTGGGATGAATTTGTTTTCATCCCTTTTTTATAATTAAAAATAAAAACGTAATGTAAAATATATTTAATATTTAACCGTCTAAGTGTAAAATATATTTATCATTAGGAGATTAAAATGAGAACCGTTAAAAATCCATTACTACCCAATATTTTAAAAAATTTAGAAATCATGGGAAATAATATCCGCATTGCTAGATTAAGAAGAAATTTATCTACTACTTTAATTTGTGATAGAGCGGGTATTTCTCGTCCTACTTTAATGCGTGTTGAAAAAGGTTCTCCTGATGTCTCTATTGGGATTTATGCTGCTGTGTTAAATGCAATAGGTAATAACGATATCGAGTTTTGTAATATCATGAAGGAAGATAAACTTGGTAGAACCTTACAAGATTTGAATATTAAAACACCAAGAAGAGCAAGAAAATGAATTCATTAAAACTATTTTTAAATTTCAAAGGTAAAGATTATTACATTGGTGATATTTATTACACTAGTGGAATCTTTTCTTTTGAGTGTTCAAGTGAATATATAGAAAATCCTAATCTTCCCATTATTGATCCGCTTATTAAAAAGTATTTTGGAAGGCAATATCCAGATGAACTTAGTTTTGGCTTCATTGAGGATATGATCCCTGATAGATTTGGAAAAAGATTAATTGATATAGAAGAAAAAAGTAATCGAAAGTTAAACTCTTTTGACTATCTAGTTAGAGTTAATGATTTATCGAGAATGGGTGCTTTAAGAGTAAAAGAAGCGATAGATGGCCCGTTTATAAATGAAAAGAAAGACGCAATTCCTCCATATATCTATTTAAGAGATATCGAGCAAGCTTCTTATGAACTCGAAAAAGAGGAAACTATAAAAGATGAATTATTTAGGAAGCTACTTCTTCCTGGCTCTTCTCTTGGTGGGGCTAGGCCTAAAAGTAATATCTATTTTAATGATGAAGTATATATTGCTAAGTTTCCTTCAAAAGGCGATGATTACGATGTTGAGCTTTTGGAATATATTACTTTAAGAATCGCAAAATTATGTGGGATAAATGTTCCTGATTGTAACGCTCAAAAGCTTTCTAAAAATGGTTACACACTTCTTGTTAAAAGATTTGATCGTGATGGTAATAATCGAATTCACTATCTCAGTGGCGTGACTGCTCTAGCAACTAATGACGGTAGAAGCGACTTATATTCATATTTAGATTTAGTGAATTTTATTAGGTCTAACGGTGTTAATGTTAAGGAAGATTTAAAAGAATTATATCGTAGGATCATATTTACCTATTTGATTAATAATACTGATAATCACTTAAGAAACCATGCATTTATTATGGAAGAGAAAGGATATAAGCTTTCTCCAATGTTTGATGTTAATCCATCATTATTTGAAGGTGATTTTGCTCTTTCATTTGGTCTAAAAGATAATAAGGAAGGAATAATTGAGATAGCAGAATATTTCTCATATACAAAAATAGAAGCGAATGACTTGCTTAAAAAAGAGGCCGATATTATTTTAAAAGAACTAGATAATTACAAATCTCAATACAATGAGATTTCTAAGCAGATTGAAACAATTCAAAATATTATTAAAACTAGATTGTAGTGTATCCACATTATCCTTCTAGTTTTTTTATATTGAATAGATAATATCTATAACATAAAATAATATCGATTAATTATTACGTTTGTAATAAATAGGAGGAACTCTATGGCTCGTTTACAAGACGCTGCTAGGAAGCAAATTACAGAGATTGTTAATCGTTATAAAGACGAAGGCACACCTCTTATGATGATTCTTTCTGATATTCAAAAGGAATACGGTTATATTCCTCTTGAAGTTCAAGAACTCGTCTCCTCTCTTACTGGTATTCCAGTGAGTGAGATTTATGGTGTTGTCACTTTTTATTCATTCTTCTCTCTTACCCCAAAAGGAAAATACGTCATCGGTGTCTGTTTAGGTACTGCTTGTTACGTTAAAGGTTCTCAACTCGTTTTAGACAAATTTGAAGAGCTCTTAAAAATTAAACCAGGTGAAACTAGTGAAGATGGTTTATTTACACTTGATGCACTTAGATGTGTTGGAGCGTGCGCGATTGCTCCAGCGGTTTCTATTAACGGTAAAGTTTTCCCAATGGTGCAAGTTGGACAAGTTGAAAACATTATTAATGAATATAGAAATAAGGAGGCTAACTAGTTATGGTTAAAATTAAAACCTCTGAAGAATTAATTAAATCTCATAAGAAGTTTGCTAGTGAACTCGATATGAAATTCCACTGCGAAGAAGGCAAACGCGCAATCGTTGTTTGTGGTGGTACAGGATGTTTATCCTCAAATAGTCATGATCTCCTATTAAGATTACAAGAACTTATTAAAGAAAACGGACTTGAAGATAGAGTAACCGCGAATATTGTTGGTTGCTTTGGATTCTGTAGCCAAGGTCCATTCGTTAAAATCTTCCCTGAAGAAACTTTATACACAAAAGTTAAAGTTGAAGACGCTGAAGAAATTATTCAAAAAGATATTATTGGTGGAGAAGTTGTTGAAAGATTACTCTTTATTGATCCTCAAAGTAAACAAAGAGTGGCGAAACAACACGAAATTAATTTCTACAAATTACAAAAACGTGATATCGCTTTAAAGGGTAACGCTGAAATTAACCCTGAAGATATTAATGAAGCAATTGGTCAAGGTGCATTCCTCGCTTTAAATAAAGCACTCCATATGAGTAGACAAGAAGTCATCACTGAAGTTCTTAATAGTGGACTTCGTGGTAGAGGTGGCGCTGGCTTCCCAACTGGAAGAAAGTGGCAATTTGCTTATGACGTTCAAAGCGATGAAAAATATGTCGTCTGTAATGGTGATGAAGGTGATCCAGGTGCATTCATGGATCGTTCCATTATCGAAGGTAACCCAATTAACGTTATCGAAGGTATGATGATTGAAGCATACGCGATCGGTGCTAAAAATGGTTACTTCTATATTCGTGCTGAATATCCTATCGCTGTTAATAGACTTAAAAACGCAATTAAACAATGTGAAGAACTCGGTTTACTTGGTGATAACATTTTAGGAACTGATTTCTCCTTTAGATGTCATATTAGACTTGGCGCTGGTGCCTTCGTTTGTGGTGAAGAGACCGCTCTTCTTAATTCTATCGAAGGTCAAAGAGGTATGCCTCGTCCTCGTCCACCTTTCCCTGCTGTTAAAGGTTTATGGGGAAAACCATCTGTTATCAATAACGTTGAAACACTCGCTAACGTTCCATTTATTCTTCTCCATGGTGCGAAAGAATACGCTGCAATTGGTACTGAAAGAAGTAAAGGAACTAAGGTTTTCGCTTTAGGTGGAAAAGTTAATAATGTTGGTCTAGTTGAAGTTCCTATGGGAATTACATTAAGACAACTCATCTTTGATATTGGTGGAGGAATTCCTAACGGTAAGAAATTTAAAGCCATTCAAACCGGTGGACCATCTGGAGGATGTTTAACTGAAAAAGATTTAGACACTCCTATTGATTATGATAACCTTGTCGCTGCTGGCTCAATGATGGGTAGTGGTGGCGCGATCGTTATGGATGAAGACAACTGTATGGTTGACGTCGCGAAATTCTATATGACATTTATTTGCGATGAAAGCTGTGGTAAATGTTCTCCATGTCGTATCGGTACTAAACGTTGTTTAGAAATCTTAACAAAGATTACTGACGGTAAAGGCACTATGGAAGATCTTGAAGAACTCAAGAATCTCGCTAATGTCATTAAGAGCAATTCACTTTGTGGCTTAGGTCAAACTGCTCCTAACCCAATTCTTTCTACGATGAATGCCTTCTATGATGAATATGTTGCGCATATCGTTGATAAGAAGTGTCCTGCTCACGTTTGTAAGACTTTAATGCAATATAAGATTATTGAAGAGAAATGTGTCGGTTGTGGTATGTGCGCTCGTAATTGTCCTGCTAACACAATCGTTAAGACAGATATCGTTCCAGTTGGTAAAAATCCAAGCTTACCACTTCGTGTTCATAGAATTGATCCATCTAACTGTGTTAAGTGTGGATTATGTCAATCTAACTGCCGCTTCGGTGCAGTTATTAAGGACTAAGAGAGGAGACAACTATTATGGCGTTAGTTAATATTAAAATTGAAGGCCAAGCTTACCAAGTTGAAAGTGGTCTTACGATCTTAGAAGCCGCAAGAAAATGCGGATATAACATTCCTTCTTTATGTGCGTTTAATAACGGAAAATGTTCTAGAGCAAGCTGTAGAGTTTGTTTAGTTGAAGTTAAAGGTGCACGTGGACTTGTCGCTAGCTGTGTTTATCCAGTAGCGGAAGGAATGGAAATTACTATCTCTTCTCAAAAAGCAACTGAAGCGAGAAGAGCAAGTGTTGAACTCATTCTTTCTAACCATCACAAAAACTGTTTACAATGTGAGAAAAACGGTCACTGTGAATTACTTGAAGTTTCTAAACTCGTCGGTGCTAGAGATCATATGTATGAAGGTGAACAAACTCCTTCAACATTGGACACTCTTGCTCCAGGCTTAATTAGAGACACTTCTAAATGTATTCTTTGTGGTAGATGTATTGAAAGATGTAAAGAAGCCCAAGGTATTTCTATCTTAGGTTTTGAAAATAGAGGATTTAAGACGATTGTCTCTCCTGTTGGAAATCGTAGCTTTGCTACTTCTCCATGTATTCAATGTGGTCAATGTGTTAACGTCTGTCCTACTGGTGCTTTAATGGAGCACTCTGAAATTGATAAAGTTGACGCGGCGATGAAAGCGGGTAAGAAAGTCATTGTTCAAACCGCTCCTGCTGTTAGAGCGGCTATCGCTGAAGAGTTCGGTGAAAGAATTGGTACTCCTGGTACTGGTAAAATGGTTGCCGCGCTTCATAGACTTGGTTTCTACCGTGTCTTTGATACAAACTTTGCCGCCGACTTAACCATTATGGAAGAAGCTCATGAATTGATGATGAGAATCAAAAATAAAGGTGTTCTTCCTCAAATTACTTCCTGTTCTCCAGGATGGATTAATTATCTTGAATATTATTATCCAGAAGTCATTCCTCATGTTTCTAGCTGCAAATCCCCACATATGATGATGGGTGCGATTATTAAGTCATATTTCGCAAAAACTCATGAGATTGATCCTAACGATATCTTTGTCGTTTCCATTATGCCTTGTATTGCGAAAAAATATGAAAGACAAAGAGAAGAGATGCCTAATGACGTCGACGCAGTTCTTACTACTAGAGAACTCGCTAAACTCATTAAACGTAATGGTATTAATTGGGCTAGACTCCCTGAAGAAGAATTTGATGATGATTTACTCGGCGAATATAGTGGTGCGGGTGTTATCTTCGGTGTTACTGGTGGAGTTATGGAAGCGGCCTTAAGAACTGCTTATTATTGGCTCACTGGTAAAGAGCATGAAAAGATTGCTTTTGAATCTGTTCGTGGCTTAGAAGGCGTTAAAGAAGCTTCGCTTGATATTAACGGAACAGTTATTAAAGTCGCTGTTACTTCTGGTATGAGCAATGCTAAGAAGTTACTTGATGATGTCAAAGCGGGTAAGAGTGATTATGCCTTTATTGAGATCATGGGCTGTCCTGGTGGATGTATTAACGGTGGTGGTCAACCATTTGTTAAACCTCTCTTCTTGCCAAATGAAGATGATAATATCTTAGAGACTTACAAGGCTAAAAGAGCGAGTGTCTTATATAGTGAAGATGAGCGACAAGTTGTTAGACAATCTCACAACAATAAAGACATTCAAAAGCTTTATAAAGAATTCCTCGGTGAACCTGGTAGTGAAATTGCAGAAGAGTTATTACACACAACTTATAATGCAAATCGCGAAAAGTTCCCTGATGTTAAGTAATTAACTTTATATCTTAAAATGGTCTATCTTAATTGATAGGCCTTTTAAATTATTATTAATATATTAAATAATATTTAATTATCGTGTTATAATCACATTGTTGAATTATGGAAATTAAAATATATAACTCATTATCAAATAAAATTGAACCATTTATTCCTCTTAAAAAAGGGGAAGTTTCAATGTATGTTTGTGGACCAACAGTCTATAACTATCCTCATATAGGAAATATGCGTCCTGTTGTGGTTTTTGATGTTCTTAGAAAGTTTTTAACTTATGTTGGCTATAAAGTTACATATGTTTCTAACTTTACTGATGTTGATGACAAAATCATTAAAGAAGCAAAGAAAGAAAACAAAACTGAAAAAGAATTAACTGAATTCTATATTCAAGAATTTAAAAAGGCCACTAGGGCTATCGGAAGTGATATTCCTTCAATTACCCCTAAAGTAACTGAATATATTAATAAGATCATTTCTTATGTTGATAATTTAGTAAAAATAGGTGCAGCGTACGTTATTGATGGAGATGTCTATTTTAGAGTAAACAAAATTAAAGATTATGGTTCTTTAAGCGGCATTAATATTGATGACTTAATTGTTGGAGCGAGAATCGAAGAGAATTCTCAAAAAGAATCTCCTTTAGATTTTGCTTTATGGAAGAAAACTAGTGAAGGCATTAACTGGCCTTCTCCGTGGGGAAATGGTAGGCCTGGTTGGCACACTGAATGCTGCGTCATGATCGACACAATATTCCCAGAACACTATATCGATATTCATGGTGGTGGATACGATTTAAAATTCCCACATCATGAAAATGAAATTGCACAAAGTGAAGCCACTCATGGAAATAAAATTGCGAAATATTGGATTCATAACGCTTTCATTAATTTTGGAAATGAAAAGATGTCTAAGAGCTTAGGTAATGTCGTCTACGCGAAAGACATGATTGAAAAATATGGCGGACCCGTTACTCGTCTTGTTATTTTAAGCGCTCACTATCGTCAACCAGTTAACTTTACTGAAGAGACTGTTAACGCGGCGATTCAAGAAGTAAATAAAATGAGTATGGCAATAAAACAAATAGCTTTAAAACTTCAAAGCAATGATGTTAATTTAAGCGAAGGTAAGCCAACCTACATTGAATGTTTCTTATCCTCTTTAGCGGACGACTTAAATACTGCAAACGCGTTAAGCGAGATGTATGAAGTAATTAAGAAGGGCAATCAACTTGTTAGATCTAAAGAAGTAGACCTTGTTGACTTAAATAATATTTTAAAGACTTTAGAAGATATGTTCTCCATTTTAGGCTTAGATATTAAATACGTGAAAATGACTGAAAACGATAAAAAATTATATCAAAAATACCTCGAATCTCGAGAAAATAAAAACTTTGAACAATCAGATATTCTCCGTCAAGAACTTATAGATTTAGGCATTATGTAGGAGGAAATATGAAGAATTCTAACGAACATAATGGTCTTATTTTTGGGAGAAATCCAGTAAAGGAGGCTTTACGCTCTAATCGCGTTACTAAGGTCTTTATTCTACCGAATTTTTCCGATAAAGAAATTAACCAACTTTTCAAAGAATATAAACCTCTTATTAAAGTAGTTAAAGAGGGCGAATTATCTTCTATGTCTAAAGGCGGAGTTCATCAAGGAATCGCGGCAGAAATAAAGCCTTATGAGTACCTTGATTTAGATGAAATTATTCGTCGATCTAGAAAAGTAGAAGTCCCTGTTATCGTCATTTTAGATGGAATTAACGACACCCATAATCTTGGTGCAATATTAAGATGCTGTGATGTCTTTAATGTTACCGGAGTTCTTATTTCAAAACATAATCAAGTTCCTTTGAATGCGACTGTAGCGAAATCTAGCGCTGGTGCAATTAATTATGTTCCAGTTGCTCAAATCGGTAGTGTCAATCAAACTAT
Organism: uncultured Erysipelotrichaceae bacterium; assembly: GCA_902800645.1. Taxonomy (GTDB): domain Bacteria; phylum Bacillota_I; class Bacilli_A; order RFN20; family CAG-826; genus UBA2450. Next base: position 50,927 of record CADCFC010000003.1, on the reverse strand, counting down.
TCAGAAATTAAAAGATAATGGATTCTGGATTGTTTCTACTGATGGGAGCGCCACACTTGATTATTCAAAAATTAAGTACGATTTTCCTGTTGCCTTGGTGGTTGGTAGTGAAGGTAATGGTGTTTCTCCTCTCGTAATCAAGAATTCTGATTACGTAGTGAAGATCCCTCAATATGGACATGTCAATTCACTCAATGCTTCTGTGGCGTGCGGTATACTCCTTGCTAGAATTCGTTCCAATTAAAGCGTAAGAAACCTCCTAAAAGATTTCTCCTAAGAAACTAGGAGGTTTTTTTATGGAACCAAAAAAGACTGATGAAGAATTAGTTAAATCTTTTCAAAGTGGAGATAACTCCGCTTTTAATTTGCTTTTAGAAAGATATAAAGGCATTATTTTCAAAATCGCTAATTCTTCAAAATGCGAATATGGGTATATTTGCGATTTAGATTTTGATGAAGTTGTTTCAACTCTTTATTTCACCTTATTTAACGCAGCAAAGAAATTTGATTTAAACGGTAATCACTTTAAATCTTATTTTAATGTGATTGCTAAAAATGAGATTATTGCTATGGTTAAAAATAATCTCCTCTTTTATGAAAATAAGAGAGCGTTCTATTATCTAGGGAGCGTTGATGAAATTGAAGGAGTGCTCGCTAGTGAGGATGATGTTAAAAGAGAAGTTAACGCGAAAATCGAATTAGACTTTATTAAGAAGATTCTTCATGATCCTAAAAGTGATTTAAGAAAAGAATATGTAGTTCAATTTGAACTATTTTATTTTGAAGGATATTCAATCGCTCAATTAGTGAATCTGTTTCATCTTAAAGAAGCTACTATTAGAAGAAGAATCAATAGCGTTAAAGCGAAAGTGATAAATATTTTGTATAATTCTAAAGAATAATCAAAATATCGTGTATAATAAGCGACGTGAAAAGCGTCGAAATTAAAAACTTAAACTATTCATATAACGTTAATACACCTGTTATTAAAGATTTATCTTTAACTATTGATAAAGGTGAATATGTATCAATCGTGGGGCATAATGGCTCAGGAAAATCGACATTATGCAAACTCATGATTGGTTTATTAGAAAAAAATAGTGGCTCAATCATTATTGATGGAGTGGAACTAAATAAAGACACGTTAAATGATATTCGTCATAAAGTGGCGATTGTTTTCCAAAACCCTGATAATCAATTTATTGGTGTTACTGTTGAAGATGATATCGCCTTCTCTTTAGAAAATGATAATGTTCCTAGAAATGAAATGATTCCTCTAGTAAGGGAATACGCTAAAAAGGTGGGGATGCTTGAATTCTTAAATAAAGAACCTTCTTATCTTTCTGGTGGACAAAAACAAAGAGTGGCGATCGCTGACGCTTTAATTAGAAGACCTGATATCTTAATTTTAGATGAAGCTACTTCTATGCTTGATCCTAATGGTAAAGCTGAGATTCTTTCTTTAGTTAGAGAAATGCGAAAAGAGAATCCTTCTTTAACTATTATTTCTATTACTCACGATATTGAAGAAGCTTATTTAAGCGACCGTATTATTTTACTTAATGAAGGTGAAATAGTGCTTTCTTGTTTACCTAATGAATTATTTAAAAATAGAGAGATAATTAAAAAATATAATCTCTCTGTTCCTTTTATTGTTGAGCTAAAGATGAGATTAAAAGATCTCGGATATGATATTGATGATTCTTCTTCATTAAATGAGATTGGAGAAAAGATATGGCAATCAAAATAAATGACGTATCTTTCTCTTATTTAAAAAAGACTCCTAATGAAGTGAAGGCACTCGACCATGTTTCTTTTGAAATACCTAAAGGTAAGATTACTTCTATTATTGGTCACACCGGTAGCGGAAAATCTACTTTAATTCAAATGTTAAATGGCTTGCTTCTCCCTGATAGTGGCTTTTTAGAAATTGATGACTTTAAAGTTACGAGTGAAAAAAGAAAGAATAAAAGAATCAAAGACCTTAGAAAACATGTTTCTATTGTTTTCCAATTCCCTGAATATCAACTTTTTGAAGAGACAGTAGAAAAAGATGTAGCCTTTGGACTTAAAAACTATGGACTTAAAGAAAATGAATCGATAGAAAAAGCTCATCTTGCTTTAAAAGAAGTAGGACTTGATAAATCATTTTATAAACGTTCTCCATTTGAACTATCTGGAGGAGAAAAGAGAAGAGTAGCAATCGCAGGCATATTAGCGATCGATCCAGAAATATTAATATTAGACGAACCTACCGCGGGACTTGACCCTAAAGGGAGTGAGTTAATTTTAAATTTAATTAAAGAACTTAATCGTAATGGCAAAACAATAATTCTAGTTACCCATGATATGAATATTGTTTTAAACCATAGTGATTACGTAATTGTTTTAAATGATAGTACTTTGTCTTTTAAAGGCACTCCTAGTGAACTATTTACTAGAGATGTTTCTAACTATTCAATTGAAATACCAGAATTATTTAAATTTGCTTTATTACTTAAAGAGCATCAATTAAATATCGATATTGAGAAGATTAAAAATGTTGATGATTTAATTAATCAACTAAAGGAGATCAAATGAATAATTTAACATTTGGTCGATATTCTCCTTTTAATACTTGTGTCCATCGTTTAGATCCAAGAAACAAGATCTTTATGATGCTTTTACTTATGGTTTCTATCTTTTTAAAAGTAGATAGCTGGTCAACAACTTTAATATTAACTGGATTCATTTTCTTATTTTTAGTAATCGTCATGATTATCAGTAAGATTAGATTTTTAGATTTATTTAAATCACTTTCCACAATGTGGTTTTTAATTATCATCTTAATGGTGATTTATGTTTTTATTCCTAATCCAAGTTATAATCCAAATCATATTGCTTTTTATATAGGAACGTATGGAGTTAATTATGACGCTTTTTATCAGAGCGGTTATATCATTTTCCGACTTATTTTAATGGTGATGATTACCATGATTTTAACTAGTACTACTTCACCTATGGATTTAACCTATGCTTTAGAGTGGTATATGACGCCATTAAAACTAGTTAAATTCCCCGCTCATATCGTAGCAATGACTTTAAGCATTGCTTTAAGATTTATTCCTACTTTACTTGATGAGACACAACGTATTATGAAAGCTCAAGCGAGTAGAGGCGTTGATTTTAATCGCGGAGGCTTATTTAAAAGAGTGGGAGCGATTATCTCTTTAATTATTCCTTTATTTGTAAGTGCGATCTCTCGTAGTGAAGAGCTTTCTAACGCGATGGAAGCTAGAGGATATGATCCATATGCGAAGCGAAGCAGATATCGTGTATTAAAGTTCCACCTTTCTGATTTATTCGCTTTTATTATTGTTGGAGCGATTTTTGCAGGCTTCTTAACTTTACGAATTTATGATGGTTATATTATTAAAATTGACTTCATCTACTGGATTTTTGGTGCAAAACCTTTATTTTAGTGGAGAATTTTATGAGATTATTTGCAAGTGTGTACTATAAAGGAACAAATTACTTCGGCTGGCAAAGACAGCCAAATGTCATCACTGTTCAAGAAGTAATCGAAGATAAATTATCTCAATATTTTAATCGTGAAATTACGATTTATGGAGCGGGAAGAACTGACGCTGGAGTGCACGCTTTTGGTCAAAAATTCCATTTTGATATTGATGTTGATGAAGTTGATTTAGATCGTTTAATTTATTCAATAAATCAAATGTTACCAAACGATATTAAAATAGATGATATTGAAGAAGTTGACGAATCATTTCACGCGAGATTTTCCGCTAAAAGTAAAACTTATTCATATTGCATTTTGGAAGATAGTAAAGATCCTTTTTTATATGAAACAACGTTCCTTCATCCTAATAAAATTAATATTGATAAATTAAGAGAAACACTAACCCACTTTGTTGGTGTTCATAACTTTAAAAACTTCACTTCGAAAGAAGAAGATAAAGACAATTTTATTAGAGAAATATATTCAATAGAAGTTAATGAAAATAATGGATTAATCTATATCATCTTAAAAGGTAATGGATTTATGAGATATATGGTTCGCCTTATTGTCGGTATGTCTATTAGAATTGTTGACAAAGATCTTTCACCTTTAATTATTGATGAATTATTAGATGATAATGCGCCTAGAAATGTTGTTGCTTTTAAAGCTCCTCCACAAGGTTTAACTTTAGTGGATGTTGAATACTAAAATCTTTGTACAAGAAATGTTGCTAATCTTAATAAACCTTGTACAATAAATTTATGTATAGAAAAGATATTGCTTTCGAACTTAAACTAGTTAAAGAGAATTTGGTTTCACTTATTGAGCGAATTGATGAACGTATACCCAAATATAGAAAAGGTTCGTTGTTTGTTATTAATAATTATTTTTACTTAAAATACTATGACCACGGTAAGACTGTTTCTTTGTATTTAGGAAAAGATTTAAGCAAGGAAAAAATTGATAGAATTAAACTTGATATTCAAAATAGAAAAGCTTTAGAAAAAAGAAAAAGAATGTATCTTAAAGAGATAAAAGAGATTGACAAACTAATAAAAAGATATGATCGTTAACAAATCTTCGCACGCGCGTGTTTCTTACTTATTTATTAACAGAAAAAAGACATTGTGATATTATTTTAAGGAAATTTATATAAAAGAAGGTTTTATATTATGGGAAGAGCACACGAAGTAAGAGCTAAAGCAATGGCGGCTACTGCAGCTGCTAGAAGTGCATTATTTATGAGAGCCAGTAAAGAAATTTATATGGCTGCGAAAAGTGGAGTTCCTGATCCAGATAGTAACTTAGCGTTACGCTCTGCGATTGAAAAATGGAAATCTCAACACGTCACTAAAGATGTTATTGAAAGAGCAATCCAAAAGGCTAAAGGTGGATCTGCTGAAAGTTATGAAACTGGTAGATATGAAGCGTTTGGTCCAGGTGGAAGTTTATTTATTATTGATACCTTAACCGATAACACTAATCGTGCTTTAGTGGAAGTTCGTACTGCTGTTACTAAAAAAGGTGGTCACTTAGGTTCTACTATCTTTAACTTCACTGAAACTGGTGTCTTTGATTTCAATGGCACTAACCGTGATGAAGTCGAAGAAACTCTTATCTTAAGTGATGTTGACGTTAGAGAAGTAACTGAAGAAGATGGAATGATTGAAGTTCTTGTTGAACCAACCGCATTTGGACAAGCTAGAGAAGTTCTTAATGGAATGGGTATTACAGAATTTGAAACCGCTGAAATTACCTTCTTAGCAAATGATCCAATTGAGATCACTGATCCTGAAGATCAAAGAAAATTTGATGAGCTATGTGACATGCTTGATGAGCTTCAAGACGTCCAAAACGTTTATCATAACGTTAAATAGTAAAAAAATATATTTCTATAAGAGGCTATGCCTCTTTTCTTTTTGCCTAAATAGCGAATATACACAAATTCACGGTGTTACAATCTATCTTTTCCTTATTGATATAAACACATATTCTTTTTATAATTTCTATAATCGTAAATAGGAGAATCAGATAATGAAATATTGCGATAAATGCAACAAGACTTTTGATGATAGTGTTAAGTTTTGTCCTGAATGTGGAAACAAATTATTAAGCAAGGATGTTTGCCCAGAATGTGGTGCGCCAGTTGACGCTAACGCTAAATTTTGTCCATCTTGTGGGCACAAACTTGTTAGAGAAAAAGTATGTCCTCAATGTGGTGCTCACTTAGAAGGTGATGCGAAATTTTGCTCTAAGTGTGGAGCAAAAATTGATGAGGGTGGATTTATTAAGAGCGAAGCTAAAGTTGAAAACAAAAATGTTGCTGAACCAGTTACAAATGTAAGTAACGTAAACAAGATTCTAAATCTTAGTTTTATCTTTACTTCGTTCATCGTTTTAATTTTATTAATCGTTGGTTCATTTGGCGATGTTGCTTGCGCTAAAGATGCTATGGGTAGAACTCTTAATAGTGAAACCATTGATTACATGTTTGGTGGAGCGTTTAGAAATATTAGTTCCTCTAATAGTAACGGAATGATAATAGCAGAGACGATTATTGAATATGTCTTCTATTACTTAGGATTAATTGGAATGTTTACTTTCCTTGGTTTTTCAGTCTTTAAAAACATCAAATCAGCTATAGCTGGTGCAAATAAAAAACCTGACTTTAAGTTTTTTGCTCTAGCAATTACTTCTTATGTTCCTTATATGTGTCTTATCTACATGAGATATAATCTCAAGATGAGTATTGGAACCACATTTATAAGTACTCAACCTGGCTGGGGAGTTGGTATGCTATTTGGGGCAATGATCGCTGGTCTATCGCTCATGTTCTTATATGAATTATTTGTCGCGATATTTGAAAGAAAGAATATTGCTTCAACTTTATTAAGAGGATTTGTCACAATTGCTTTACCTATTATCGCTGTCACTGCTTTAGCTAGTGTTGCTAGCGCTAATGGATACACTTATGGAGTTTTCTATAATGGCACAATGTGTTCTAACGGTGCAATTAATTACTATTCATCCTCTACTGGTAGCAATCTTAATGGTGGGGCCGCTATTGTCTCTTATGTCTTCGGTATGGTTTCATGGGGATTCTTATTTGTTTCAACCTATTTAGCAGTTGCCTTTAAAAAAGGAGTATTTGCCATTCCATTAATGATCATTAGTGGTGGACTTACTCTTGCTAGTGGTATCTTATCAGCTAGCTTCTTCCAAGATATGTTCTCTAAACAATATGGTGGAGTAACTCTTTCTGGTTTTGGTGCTGGTCCTTCAGCGGTAGTGACTTTAGTGTTTGTCATTCTTATGAGTACCGCGATTATTGTTGAACGCATCTTAGCTAAAAGACAAAAATCGTAATCAAAATTAAATATATAGAAGCGGGTCAAACTTGATCCGCTTTTAAAATGAACGTAAAACTAAATTCTATTTGACTCAATAAATAAATATTTATATATTAAATATGTAGATAGAAATCTATCTATAAAAAAGCGGTGCGCCTCCACCACTAAGCGGGGCCCTAAAAAAGCGGCGAGTCTCGACCATAACAGAGAACCTAAAAAAGCGGTGAGCCCCCACCACTAAGCGGGGACCGAAAAAAGTAGAGGTAGGAAATGACCTCTTTATTTTTTTATAAGATATTTATAAGAAATGAGGATTAAGATTGAGACCATATTAAGAATGAAAAAATACAGCTAAAAAAGATCGTAATATGCATAGAAATTATTGTTTGATTTAAAAATCCTCTTAACGAAAATAAAACGTTAGGAGGTATTTTGTTGAACAATTGTTTTACATATGATAGCATATGTTTGAGGATATCTTATGGCGTTTAATCAAATAAAATATATAGATGAGTTTAACAAAGAAACATATAAGATGTTTCCTTTTAGGGTTAGAAAAGATAATATGAGTGTAATTAATAAACTTAATAGTGTTTCTAATAAGAACAAGTATATTGTTGGTTTGATTGAAAATGATATCAATTCATCGGTTTTATCAATTAAAGAAATCAAGGATAGGATTAAACCTATTATGGCCAAACATAATATTAGTGAGATATATCTATTTGGTAGTTACGCTAGGGGAGAAGCTAATAGTCATAGTGATATAGATATATATTGTGAAAGTGGGGACATTCAAACACTTATTGAACAAGGACTTTTCGAAGACGAATTAGAAAACGCCCTTAATAAGAAAGTAGATATAGTCTTTATTGGCTCACTGATGGATGATTATTTTAAAGCACAATTAGAAAGTGATATGATAAAACTATGTTAACAGTTAAAGAAAAAGGTCTTCTAATCAATATAGTTAAACATTGCGAGAAGATAAGCGCTAAAATAGCAACTTTGGATCGAAAATCATTCGATGAAGATGAAGATATAAGAGAAATTATTTGTTTTAATATCTTTCAAATTGGTGAACTTGCAAAAAACTTCGATCAAGAATTCATTAATAGATATGGTGGAGTTCCTTGGAAGCATATTAAAGGAATGAGAGACAAAATAGGACACGGATATGGCACTATTGATTTAGATAGAGTGTGGAACACAGCCTTGTTAGATATTCCGCCATTAAATGAATATTGCAAGAAGATACTAAGTGAAAATAGGGATTAGAAAATGCTAATCTCTTTTTTATATACATAGTATATAATTAGTTGTTTTTCCTAAGCGTTAAAATATTTTTTGTTACAAGCAACTCTTAAAAAGAGATATTCAAAACCTACATTTTGATATATTTATGAAAAATAAATTGATTTATTTTATTAAATGATAGTATGATTTAACACGGCACAAGCCAAAAATAATGAAGTCCCCGGTAAGGAATAAGTTAGTTTGGTAAAGGAGGATTAATTGTATGCAACGTCAAACTACTATTGCAAAAGCAAATGAAATCCAAAGAAAATGGTATGTCGTTGATGCCACTGACAAACCATTAGGTAGATTAGTCTCCCAAGTTGCTCAAGTTTTAACAGGAAAGGTGAAACCAACATGGACACCAAATGTTGACTGTGGTGATTATGTCATCATTATCAACGCTGAAAAAGTGAGCTTATCTGGAGATAAAATCCACAACAAGAAATATTATAACGTTTCTGGTTATGATGGCGGTCTTAGAACAAGAACTGCGGGCACAATGCTCAAAGAATTCCCTTGTGAAATGATTGAGAGAAGTGTTCACGGTATGGTGCCAAAAGGCCGTTTAGGAAGACAAATTGAAAAGAAATTATTTGTCTACGCTGGACCAGATCACAAGCACGAAGCTCAAAAACCAGAAGTTCTTGAGCTCAAATTCTAAGGAGGAAATTAATAATGGCAACTAAGAAGTCAACTCTCCAATACTACGGTACTGGTAGAAGAAAATCATCTATTGCTCGTGTTTATGTCCTTCAAGGAAGTGGCAAGATCGTTGTTAATGGTAGAGATGTGAGTGAATATATGCCATACGCTACCTTAGTCATGGATCTTAAACAGCCACTCGTCTTAACAGGTACTGAAGACAAATATGATGTCAAATGTGAAGTTAAGGGTGGTGGATTCACCGGTCAAGCTGGTGCGATTAGACTTGGCATTACACGCGCTTTACTCGAAGCTGGATGCGACCGTAAGGTCTTAAAAGTAGCAGGACTTGTTTCTAGAGATTCCCGTAAGAAGGAAAGAAAGAAATACGGTCTCAAAGCTGCTAGAAAAGCTCCACAATTCTCTAAGCGTTAATCTTTATTTGATATCTTTGATATCAGAAACAAGAAAAAGACAATTAAGGAAGCAAAATTTTGCTTCCTTTTTGTTTTTAAGATTTCTTGTTGATTTATATATTTCATTATTGTATATTATTTAAGCGCGTATTCGGGCCTTTAGCTCAGTTGGTTAGAGCGCACCCCTGATAAGGGTGAGGTCGATGGTTCAAGTCCATTAAGGCCCACCAAATTCGCGTATAGAAGCCCTTTAGTTAGGGCTTTAATTAAATTAAGCACACTATAGGGACACTTAGTTCAGCGGGAGAACGCTTCCTTCACACGGAAGAGGTCACAGGTTCGATCCCTGTAGTGTCCACCAAGTAGTTGCCGTCTTAGCTCAATTGGCAGAGCAACTGATTTGTAATCAGTAGGTTGTTGGTTCGATTCCGATAGACGGCACCATTTAAAAAAAATAATAGTGGCTTAATTGTCACTATTTTATTTTTATGCGGATATGGTGGAATTGGTAGACACGCAAGACTTAGAATCTTGTGAGGAAACTCGTGCAAGTTCGATTCTTGTTATCCGCACCAAAAAGCGCAAACTGCGACAATACCATAATACTTAGTATTATAGAATGAAATTGTCGCTTTTTTTGTTTGCCTAAAGATTCAGCGGTTTTTTTGACGCTTGAAAATTGTTTTATGTACTTCCTGTCAAGAGTCAATTGAATGATGGTTAATATATCACTTTTATTTTGGTATATTTTGATCATTTAATTCTTCACTGTTTAGATATCTAAACATATGACCATTAGTCTTTTTAATTTTACCTTTTAAGTTGTCTCTAATTGAGTGAGAATCTATACCCAATTCTTTACTCGCTTTTTTTATGGATTTGAAATAACGGATGACGTTTCCTTTTTTATCAATTTCTACAATTGGGATAGGTGAATGATTAGTGATGGTTTTTTCTAGTGGATCAATTCTTTCTGGTATTGATTCAACCGGATATCTTCTCCACATTAGATTAAATGCGGTTAAACTTTCTCCTCGGATACATTTATCAATACTTCGAGGATGAGCGTGTCTATTTACTGCTGCTCTTCTAGCGGAATCATATATACGAAATATTCTCCCATCTAGGTGATAGGCGACTACTTTAAATTTTGAGGTGTATCTTCCCATATATAGGCAATATAACCCTGTCGCCTAAGCACATTACCCTTATGTCACATAGGGATTTTTCCTTATAGCAAAAATCTAGAAAAAAACATTTGACAGATATTGGAACGTTAGAGACCTAAAAATAATGAAAACAACAAAAAAATATGAATGAGAATGAAACCTTATTAATACTTATGTATTAATAATTAGCACTCAACACTGGTGAGTGCTTGCTTCTTCTTCTTCTTCTTTATAGAATATAAAGCGTAAGAGGATTTCGTTAGATAGACTCGAGTGGTCAATAGAGTTTAGATAATCGTTATTTCTCTTTGTTTACTTTTGGTAGAGAAAACAAGAATCACGGTGCACATGACTCTTAATAAACTCTCCTAAGAGTAAACGTCATTCCAATTTGAATGACACAAGTTTGTTTTTCGTTTTATTTGAACTGAAATTGGATGTTCAAAGGTTTAAACGAAATAAACAAACAAAAAAATTTATTCATGCTCACTAGGCTAAATAACCAAAACGGCTTAGGAGACTTATTGAAAGGAGAGAAAAGAAAATGAATAAATTATTTACGAAGATTGCCGGTGTAGCGATTGGTCTCACTATGGCAATCGGAGTTGGGGTTAGTGTTGGAAGTAATAAGGAAGCGCTACCTGTACGCGCTGAAACACAGACCGCTACTTTTGCGCCTTCAAATTTCTCTGGTCAAGGTACATCTGGTAGTGGTTCATCTTGTAGCGCAACAATTGATTCAATTACCGTATCAACAGATAAAGGATATGGAACAACTCAGTTTAGGGTTTATTCTGGTGGTACATTAACTATTAGTTCAAGCGCAGGTAATATTTCGGCAATTGACTTTACAACTAGCGGTTCGTATGGAGGCGGATTGTCGGATGTTAGCGGATTAAATCAAACAACTTGGACTACTACCACTTCCGGACAGGCAAGAATTACATCTATTATAGTTACATATGATGATGGACAAGGTGGCGAGACCACAACCTATTCTGTGTATTACAACGCAAATAGCGGTGAGGGTGCTCCTGAAAATGACATCAATATCTCTGAAGAAGATGCTGAAGCTTATACATTAGCAGTTGCTGGTTCTATGTCACGTTCTGGTTATACAACTGATGGTTGGGCAACAAGCGAAAATGGTGCGAAAGTGTATGATTTTGGTGAACAAGTTGATCTTACTGAAATTAGCACAAACAACTCTTTAACTTTATACGCTCACTGGAATAAGGTCGTCACTCCAAACAAAATTATTTTTGCAGAAGAAGGCTTGGAAAATGGAGTCCAATACGCATTGTTCGGAACTGATGATGATAGTGATGGCAGCGACCGTTCTTATTTAAACTTTACAATCGAGTTTGCTGGTGGCAATAACGATGGCATGTATTATACGACCGGTTCTGGCATTAGGACTTATGGTGGCGGATCTTTTACCATTACTGCTAAGGATAGTAAAAAAATAGCCACTATTTTAACAACATGGGACGGAAGTAACAAACCGGCCAATACAACTGATGTTAGTGTTGGTACTTACGTTGTAAGTTCTGGCGAATGGAGTGGATTGTCTAACGCTATTACATTTACTCGTCCAAGTGGTAGTGGCCATTGGCGTTTAAAATCTGTAGAGATTACTTTAGGCACTCAACCAGTCGAGTCTATTACTTTAACGCCTTCTGCATTGAATGTTTTATCAGATAATTTATCTGCACAAACAATTGAAGTAAATGTTGAACCAAATGATGCAGATGTTTTAGCTCTTACAATTGATAAAGGCGGAGAAAATGTTGCCACAGTCAGTAAATCTTCTATGACCGGGGACGGCACTTTTACTGTTACAGGTAAAGGTTTAACTTCTGGGTCACAAACCATTACTGTCTCAGCTACTGATGGAAGTAGTGTTTCTGCAACACTTGTTCTAACTGCAGTTGACGCAAGCACACCTGTTTTAGTAAGCATTACAGTTGACCAGACCGGATTAACTCACAAAACACAATATGTTGGGAATGCATTTAATCCAGAAGGCTTAACATTCACACCTATTTACAACAAAACAAACCCAGATCCTGCCACAATTATTGCTTCTGATTTTGAATGGAGCACTTTAGTGGCTGGCCAAAATGTCGTTGGCACTTACAAAGAAGATAATTCAATCTTAGTTACTATTGACACCATTACAGTTAAAGATGATGTTTTATCAGTAACAATTTCTGGAGATGAATTAACAAACCCAGATTTCCTGACAACTGATTCTTGGAATCACAATGGTATTACCGCCTCTGCATCATGGGAAAGTGGTACCTCTTATTCTGGTGAAATTGCTTGGACATATAGTCCAGAAACGCCTGCTGCAATGGGAGTAGATGAAGCTGGAGTATTAACTATTACAGCAACTGCTGGCGGAGCGTCTGATTCAGTTGATGTTTTAGTAAGTGTTTCTAAACCAAGAGAAGTGATTACAGAAAGAATTGATACTCTTGATTTTGCATTTACAGGAATTGAATCTGCTGGAACAACTTATGCAGATTGGACAAATGATGGTGATGAATCTGGTATAACTTATGTCGCTCAAACAGCAAGTCAATATAGCACCATTCAATTAAGATCTAACAACTCAAATTCTGGAATTGTTACAACTAGCCAACACGGGTATGTTAAATCTGTAAGAATTGTTTTTAACGAACACACAACTGACACTTCTAGAGAAGTTGATATTTATGGTAAAAACACTGCATATTCTGCAGCTACAAATTTATATAATAGTTCTCTTCAAGGAACAATAATTGGTAGCGCAGTTTTAAGTGATGGAGCTGACCAAACAATTGATATTAATAGTGAATATCAATACATCGGTTTACGTTCTAAATCTGGAGCACTTTGGCTTGACGAAATTGTTATCACATGGAGTTATGTTCATGATGAATCCGATGTTAATGCTGTTGATGCCTTTGTTGCTGGTTATATGCACTTAGACTATGACAACGGTGGAACTATTGGTTCTACCAGTGGTAATGGATCTTGCGTTAATTATTATGATAAAAATGGAACTAGTGGTGCTAAATACCATTTCACCCAACTTACTGATGCTCAAAAAGAAATTATCTTAAAGAGTAAATCTGTATATGGAATTGTTGGAGAACACAAGTACACTTACAACGAAATTAAAAATAGGTTGTCCGAATGGGCAAGAATTAATGGTGATACTTTAAATGAACAAAGCGGCGCATTTAGCTCAGCTAAAATTAATTCATTATTGAATACCGTCAACGATTCAAGTGCTACAACAATCATTGTCATCGTTTCTATGATTTCAGTATCCGCTATCGGTGGTTACTTCTTCTTACGTAGACGTAAAGTACAATAATAATTTTTAATTAATAGAAATTAGGAACTCTATTAGGTTTGACCACTAGGGAGTTCCTTCTTCCTTTATGGGCTTTAGATATATTTATTTTTAAAACCTGTAAGGGAGGAACATATACGTTTCCTCTAATATAATGGTTATCCTATTGCATCCATTTCTATATCTATATATTTAAATGTGGGATCCATTATATATGTTTGGGCAATCGCTTATTGATCTCCTTTCTTACCCTAGTGGTTATTGATTCAATAGTGGTTGTGACTTATTTGTCTATTCCTAATAGTTGAACTATATTAGGATACCTAATGCCGATACTTAGTATCGGAAATAATAAGACTCCTAATTAATCTTCTAATTGACCGTTAGATAGATATGGAGTCTTTTATAGTTGTTATTTTTGTATCAAATATTGATATAATCTAATAATTTTAAGATTAATAATTCCAATTAGTTATGTGCGCATATATGTAACGTTTTATTGACTTTTGTCTTATAATCTAGTTATATTAAATGAACACTTTATAAAAGTGTAATGTTATGAGTGAGAGATATAATTTCTTAAAACTGAAAAGAAAACTATTATTTGTCCCAGTTGATATCATAGTTATTTTTGCGATAACTCTTATCGCTTTTCTTTCGTTTTATGGCTTAAACGGATTTGTTAAAAACTATATTGCTGTTTTATCTTTTGCTGGCGGTATGTCTTTCTTTATTAGCGGTATATTTGCATTACTCAGATTTTATAGGATGCAAGTTATCGATATCGGTTTATATGAAACCGTAAAGATGATGGTGGTTACCTTAGGATGTTTATTACTATCTATCTTTGTTATCGCTTTTGTTCCTCAATTACCAAGATTCACTGATTTTGTTTGGACTTGGTTTATATACGCGGCTACTTTATCATTTACTCTTCCAGGATTAAGAATTGTTGTTAGAGCGTTCTATCTTTTACTTCATATGTTGCATAAGAAAGATAAAGTTAGAACTCTTGTCATTGGCGCGGGTGTAAGTGGAAAGATCGTTGTTGATGAATCAAGAAGAAACGCATCTAACCATAACCAAGTTATCGCTTTTGTTGATGATGACGTTAATAAGATTGGTGGCAACTTCTGTGGTTTACCAGTAAAAGGACCTATTAGTAAGATTTCTACTATTATTGATTTTTATGATATTGAAGAAGTGATTATCGCTATTAGTGATATCTCTCAAGAAAGATTACATGAGATTATTTCTATCCTTAATGAATGTCCTGTTAGAGTTAGAAGACTTCCAATGATTTCAGAAATGGAAGGTCCTAACGATACAAGAATCATTGATGTTGATTTAAATGATTTATTATCCCGTGATCCAGTTATATTAGATAACCACGAAGTTAATGATATGCTCGGTAATAAAGTGGTGATGATTACTGGAGCGGGTGGCTCTATTGGTAGTGAACTCACTAGACAAATATTTAAGACTCATCCTAAAACTCTTATTCTTTTTGATATCTATGAAAACTCTACTTACGATATTCAAATGGAACTCACTAGAAAGATGAGAGAAGAGAATATTGATGATATTGATCTCGTTACATTAATCGGTTCTACATATAACGAATTTAGAGTGGAACAAATTATCTCTACTTATCGTCCTGATTATATATTTCATGCGGCAGCATATAAACATGTTCCTCTAATGGAAGATAGTCCTGCTGAAGCGATTAGGACTAATGTTATTGGTACTTATAACGTTGCTAGACTCGCTGATAAATATGGAGTTAAGAAGATGGTATTAGTCTCTACTGATAAAGCTGTTAGACCCACTAATGTAATGGGTGCTACTAAACGCTTTGCTGAGATGATTATCCAATATTACGCTGAGAAGAGCAAAACTACTAAATATGCTGCTGTTAGATTCGGTAATGTTTTAGGTAGTAACGGTAGTGTTGTTCCTCTATTTAAAAAACAAATTGAAGAAGGCGGACCAGTCACTATTACAGATAAACGTATTGTGAGATACTTCATGACTATTCCTGAAGCGGTATCTTTAATCTTACAATGTGGACTATTCGCTAAAGGGGGAGAGATCTTTATTCTTGATATGGGCCAACCTGTGATGATCTACCATTTAGCGGAACGTCTTATTCGTCAAGCCGGTAAAGTCCCTGATAAAGATATCAAGATTATTGAGATTGGTCTAAGACCTGGTGAGAAACTTTATGAAGAACTTCTCTTAGACAAAGAAAACCAAATCAAAACTGAAAATAGAAAGATCTTTATTGAACCTAGAGAAGTCACTAACGAAAACGTTATGAATGATCTTGAAGTTGTTAAAAATGCATTCAACATGAATGATAAGAGAAGTGTCAAAGAATTACTCGCATCTCTTATCACTACTTATACAATTACTGAAAACGATAATCAAAAAATAGGCAAGAAGAGAAAATAGAATATGAGCGATTATTCATTTCTAACAACCAGGCAGAAAATATATTTACCTTTCAAAAGATTTTTTGACATTCTTTGTTCATTTCTAGCTATTGTTGTCTTTTCTCCTCTTTATTTGATAATAGCCATTCTTGTAAAGCTGACGTCTAGAGGACCTATATTTTTTAAGCAAAAAAGAATCGGAAAAAGCAAGAAGACATTTAATATTTTGAAATTCAGAACAATGAGAATCGATACACCAAAAGATATTCCTACCCATATGCTTGAAAACCCTGAATCACATATAACAGGTATTGGTAGATTTTTAAGAAAAACTTCTCTCGACGAAATTCCACAAGCTTTTAATATTTTTGTTGGACAAATGTCTGTTGTTGGACCAAGACCTGCTCTTTGGAATCAAGATGACTTAATTGCGGAGAGGGATAAATATCGCGCAAATGATATCAAACCAGGATTGTCTGGCTGGGCTCAATGTAACGGAAGAGATACATTGCCAATAACAGAAAAAGCCAAGCTTGATGGCGAATACGTTAAAAAATTCAATATTTGGTTTGACAGTTTGATAGTATTTAAAACTTTTTTTCAAGCATTTAAAGGCAAAGATGAAGTGGAAGGTAAGCATGAATAGACAAATAAGTTTAGGAAGCATTCTTCAGTACGTTCAGATGGCTTTAAGCATAATAATTAGTTTGGTATATACGCCTTTCATGCTTAAAATTTTAGGACAGTCTGAATATGGGCTTTATAACCTTGCAATATCAATAGTTTCTTATCTTTCTTTATTTTCGCTTGGGCTTGGAGCTAGTTATATAAGGTTCTATTCGATATATAAAAAAAACAAGCCTGATAAAATAGCGAGTTTAAACGGATTATATTTTGTTGTTTTTTGTGGAATCGGAATAGTGGCTCTTATCGCCGGATTAATCCTCTCTTTTAATGTAAAAATTTTTTTTAATGAAACATACACCCAGAGTAATCTAAATACCGCTAAATATTTAATGATATTATTATCGATTAATTTAGCTATATCATTTCCGATGAGCCTTTTTTCAGGATACGTTATCAGCCAAGAGCAATTCGTTTTTGAAAAATTATTGAATATGGGGAAAACGATTTTGTCTCCCATTCTTTCTATTGTTGCCTTATATTTTGGTTATGGTTCAGTAGGCTTGGTTGCTATCACTATTTTTGTTTCAATTACGGTTGATATCATCAACGTTTTGTTTTGCTTTAAAAAACTTAAGATGAAAATTGCTATAAAAGGATTTGAAAAAGGTTTATTTAAGGACATTTTTGTATTTTCTATTTTTATTGCTATTAATCAAATAATTGATCAGATCAATTGGCAAACAGACAAAGTAATACTTGGGCGTATGATTTCTAGTTCTGCAGTGTCTATTTATGCTATTGGAGCAATTTTTAATACATATTTTATTCAATTTAGTACTGCCATATCTTCATTGTTCTCACCTAGAATCAATAGAATTGTTAGTGAAGGCAAAGCGACTTGTGATTTAGAATTAACAAATTTAATGACCAAGGTTGGTCGCATTCAATTTTTTGTTTTGTTTTTTATTCTTTCTGGTTTTATTTTTTTTGGTCAGTTTTTTATTAACCATTGGGCTGGACCAGGTTATGAACAGAGCTATTATGTTGCTTTGTTGCTAATGGTCCCCGAGATAGTCCCTTTAATTCAGAATACTGGAATAGAAATACAAAGAGCCAAAAATAAACACCAATTTAGAAGCATTATTTATTTGATAATGGCTTTTATTAATGTTGGCATTAGTATTTTATGTTGCTACTATTTTGGCGTGGTTGGTGTTGCGTTTGGCACAACAATTTCAATTATTGTAGCAAACATCATTATTATGAATATTTATTATGAAAAAAATATAAAAATAGATATGGCTTTCTTTTGGAAGAATATTTTAAAAACTTTGCCGTCCACTATCCTTCCAATTGCAATTGGTGTTTTGCTTATGATTAACGGATACTCTAACTGGCTTACATTTATAAAGAGCATTTTATCTTTTTCCTCTATTTATCTTATTTCGGTTGGGCTGGTTGGCCTTAACAAACAGGAAAAAGAATATATGAAGAAGGTTTTAAAAATATGAACGAACTTCCAAGATGCTTTGCTGTAATATCGAAGAATAAGAAGATACTTAGCCAATCATCAAGTGGTGGAGCTTTTTATTATCTCGCAAGCAAAATACTAACTTCTGGAGGCTTTGTTTATGGTGTCACAATAGAACATGGCAATGTTTTTCACAAAAGAGTCTCTTCAATTGATGATTTATATTCAGTTATGTCAACCAAGTATGTTGCAAGCGATCTAAAACATACGTTTAACGAATGCTTACATGATTTAGAGAACAATCAAAAAGTTTTATTTGCGGGGACACCTTGCCAAATATATGCTCTAAAAAAATATCTAGAATTAAAAAATGTTTCGCTGGATAATCTAGTTACTTGTGATACCATTTGCCACGGAGTTCCACTAAAAAAATATTGGGATATGTATATAAAAGAAAAGTTTGGTTCTATTAATTGCATAAATAGTACTAATTTTAGAAAAAAAAGACATTCTTGGGAAAACTATTTTGTAGAAATAAATGGTATTTGCCAAAGGCATAACCGTAATGCATACATGAGAGCTTTTTTGCATGACTATATTCTCATGGAATCTTGTTATTCTTGCAAATTTAAAGGCGAACATAGATTTTCAGACATCACTTTAGGAGATTTTTGGGGCATAAAACAATCCTATCCATCTTTATATGATAAACATGGTGTGTCTTTAGTTGTTATTAGAAACGATAAATTTGGTTTATTAGATGCTTTGAAATTTAAATGCAAGGTGAGAGAAGTTTCTTATTCAATTTCTTTAAAACCTAACATCTCGTATTATTCTTCTGCTGTTAGACCAAGTAATAAGAACGACTTTGATGATTCATTAAACAAAAATGGTTTTGCTAAAACGATTCAACTGTTTATAGGGGGTAATACTAATAATGGCAAGCGAGTGATGAGATCATTTTTGTCATCGATTATTCGCTTGTTTCCTAGACCAATTCGAATAAATAAATATAAGAAAAAAATAGGAATTATAACAGATTTTGGCTATTCGAATTTTGGTAATAGATTGCAAAACTATGCCTTGAGAACTATTTTGAATCGGATGGGTTTTTCTGCATACAATCTTAAGTATGACGAATTGGCAGATAGATGGTGTTTTCCTCTATTGAATTATATAAGGTTTTTGAAATGCTTTGTTAAATCAAAGAAATATAAACATATTTATAAAGCCTCAATCAAAAGTGGTGAAAAAAACTCATATTTTAATAACTCCGTTTCTTCAATAAAGCAGCTAAATTCGTTTGAATATTTAATATATGGTAGCGACCAAATTTGGAATTGGTCGTATCATACAACTGACTTACTATTTACATTGGGGATTGTTGATGGTTTGGATAACAACAAAAAAATAGCTTATGGAGCCTCTTTTGGTGTTTCGTATTTGCCTGAAGAGATTAAACGTTTTTATCTTGAGGGTTTTTCATCTTTTAAATCGATTGGTGTAAGAGAATGCGCCGGTGTGACAATTTTAAACAAATTAAAAGTACCTTGCCAGCTTACTTTAGATCCTACATTATTATTGAAACGGTTTGATTGGGATGTTGCTTTGACAAAATATTCAAAAATTGATTTGCCGTCCGACTTCACTCTTATTTATATACTAGGTGATGAAAACAAACAAATTATCGATAATATTTCAACTAGTAGCGTCATTGATTTACGAGACAAATCCTCAAAGTATAATTCAGTTAATCATTTTGATTTTGTTAAATTAATAAAAGAATCGTCGCTTATTATTACTGATTCATTTCACGCAATTGTCTTCTCTATCATATATGGAAAGAAGGTTTATATTATTAAAAGGGAAGGTATGGATTCTAGAATTATTTCTTTGTTTAGTGAAATATGTGTTGATTTAGAATATGAAAAGATTATTGATTTGAAAGAAACTTACGCAAAAGTCAATAATAATCCTTCAATATCTTTTATTAAACGTAATCTTGCCGAGGAATCACAAAAATGAAATTATTAAATAATTCAATTAAAAAAGGATTCACTGATTTTTTTAAATCATTTTTGTGTACAACAGGGAACAAATACCAAAAATGTCTTTATTTTGCTTCTATTTTATTAATCTATATTTCTGCTTTTGCCACTATCTCACTACAAGCGCCAGTGTTCGTTAGTCGAAATCTTAATTCTATGGCAATTGTCATTTGGGTAGTTACTTTAATTCCGCTTATACTGTTGAACTATAAGAAATTTTTTAAATCTTTATTATTGGTTTTTACAATAGCGATTCCGTTTTTGGTGTATTTATTAATTTCTGGCGTTGCTGGTGTCCCATCTTATTCAAACGGTTTTACTAGAACTGTATTCGTTTCATTGGTTTTATTTCTTATCGGATGCTGTGCTGGTTATGTTATAAATAAAGACATTCACCTCAAATACATTATAATCATTTATGTTGTTTCAACTTTGTTATTAGCAATTTATATTTATTTGAGTAGCCTATTTGGCTATGATCTTTCAAAACAAATTTACGCTTATTCATCAAAAAATTCAGCCGGGCCAATTTTGTTTATCGCCGTTATTCTGTTTCACTTCTATACTTTGAAATATAAAACAAAATCTTGGTTTAACATTGTTTTAGATGTTGGTGTTCTATTGTTTTTTTCTACTATAATATTTCTTTTAAAATGTCGCGCAGTCATATTTTTCATATTCATTTATGTGTTTGTATTTTATTTTGATTATGTAAAGTCAATTTTTTATCGCCTGATGTTTTGCTTTTTGGCGATTGCGGCAGTTGCTTTAATTGTTTCAGTGCCTTATCTGAATAATTTGATTATTATTAAAATTTTGTTAAACAACAAAACAACAGATGTAATTAGCGCTTTATCATCTGGAAGAATCGAAGAAATTATCTATCAATTTTCTAAATTTCAACCATTTCTTGGTTCTGGCACAACATATGTTGATTGCATGCCAATTTTGATTGTTTGTTGCTACGGAATTATTGGAACATTGATGTTTCTCCCTATTTTAATCTCCCCCTTTTTCCTCCTGAAAAAAAATACGTCTCTAAATACGTACGAAAGCTATTTATTAAAAAATCTTGTCGTCTTTTTTATTTTTAATTCACTGTTTGAAGGATATGGCTTTTATGGTCCTGGTGCTAAAATCTTTATTTTTTGGTTGTTGTTAGGAATCTCATATTCATCAAATTGCTTTGATTCTGTGCTATTCAAAAAGGTTTATCATGATCGAATTGTTGAACGGATTACTTCTAAAAAAGTATTTATTTCAACAATGTTGGGAATTTTAAGTGTTGTCTCCTTTTCTTTTATGCTTCTTCCACCTCAATACAACTCTCTTTCAAAGCAAGTTGTCGATTTTTTGCCAGCCGATAAAACTCCCGCGACATATATCGAGCCAAAAACCATCGATATTAATTCTGTATCAGAAATGTTTGTTGGTCAGGAAGTCTTGTTTACTTCTTCTGTAGCACCTGCTGAAGCAACAGATAAGGAGGTGTCTTGGCTAAGCTACAATTCATCAATATTGGAAATTGATCCATTGACAGGTAATGCGAAAGCAAAGAGAACAGGAAGCGTAACAATTTCTGCAACCTTACTTAGAAAAAAAATATATAAGGAAATTGTAGTTAGAATAGTAGATTATGAACAATACTCATTGAATAATCTTCTCATTTCTACAGATCCAACATCTTTCTCTTTAGACGAACATATAGATATGGATATAAATGAGACACGGGCTTTATTTTATAACGAAAAGTACTGTGGTTATAATGCCAATATTACTTTTTCTTCTTCAGATAACAATGTCTGCGAAATAATTAATAATTCTTATTTAAGAACCAAAAATAATGGTAGTTGTTTTATTACTGCTTCTATTGTTGGTCCACATAATACGGTATACAGCACAAACCAAATTCACCTATCGGTTTCTGATACCGTTTTAATACCTCCAGAATCAATCAATCTTGTAATTCCAGATACTTTATACGAGAAGGATATTATTTCTCTAACAGACATTTTTGGAAGTAGTAAAGTTGATCAAGGCATAAAAGTAGAGCATTCAAATAACTTGAGTTACTTTCCTTTGTCAAAGGAAATAAAATGTAATGGCGGTGGTGAAGCATTTTTGAAAATAGCATCATTGTCTAACAACGATATTATTAAAACATATAATTTTCATATTAAATCCATTAAACCTCTCAAATTTATAAACCACGATTATTGGTGGACTATTGGAACGATTAAAAAAATCGACGTTTATATAGAATATGATAATGGGAAGATATATCCAGTTGAATTGGAAGATTTGAGATTTGATGCTAGACAAACAGAAGGAAGAGCTTATTTCAACAAAAATGGAATAGTAGATAATTATTTAACAAGAGCCGCTATCTCCTATGGCAGTATTCCTGTAGAACTGGTTTCCAAAAAAGACCCATCTATTTCTTTAAATTATAGAATAATATGCCGAAACTATTCTTATAATGACTACTTGCTAAAAATACGAATTGTCAGTTCCTTTCTCTTTAATTTTATGTCTGTCATATGCTATGTTCTATTCCTTGAATTAACCGCAAAAAGAAAACTTTATTTATCTGCTATTTTTGTTGGGGCTGTCGTTATAATTAATATTGTGATATCTCTAATCTTAAAGGCTCTTTATCCTGTTTTGTTCTCTTCAATTCCATTAATTATTGTTTCATTAATATGGCTTTTACTTTATGTAATTAAAAAAGATAGTTTCAACTTGTTTCAGTGTGAATTTAGCTCTGCCAAAAAACCACAAACTATCGATATTTATTTGGAGATTTCAATTTAATGGTTTTTGTTATTATTCCTGTATTTAACAGCGAGAAGTATTTGAAAGAGTGCTTGGACTCCGTATTTGCGCAAACGTATAAGAATATTTTTGTTGTTTGTGTTAACGACGGTTCAACTGATTCTTCACACTATATTTTGGAGAATTATTTAAAATTTGATAATTATGTAATACTTAATAAAAATAACGGCGGCAGTTCTTCAGCAAGAAATTTTGCTCTAAATTATATTTTTGAAAAATATGCCAACATTATACGAGATTCGTATTTTGTTTTTCTAGATTCGGACGATGTTTTATCTCCTCATTTTATTAATAGTTATTTGAAAATTATAATTAACACAAATTCCGATATTGCAACAGGAAATGTGACGTGTATAGAAAATTGTTTTGAGGACAACGGTTTAATGTGCGTTTGTGAAAGAGAAGAAGCGTTACTTAAACTTTTTAAAAATGAAATTTTTTCTTTTTCTTGTGTGAAGATGTACAAAGCTTATCTTTGGGAATCCGTTCGTTATCCAGAAGACATTTCCTTATACGAAGATGTTGCGACAATTTATAAAACCTTTTTAAATGCAAATAAGGTTGCTGTATTAGACTGCAGTTTGTATTTCTATAGGGACAACCCTGATTCTATTTTGAGAAAAAGAATTACTAACAAAACAGCTATAGGCATGCAGCAAGCTTGTTTGTTAAGAATTTCGGACATTAATAATATGCAATTATCGCTTAATAATTATAATGAATTGTTCTCTTTTTTATTGAAAAATTATTCAAAAACTTTGCTTGACACTGTCTGGCATATTAAGATTTCGTTACTCTCAGATAGTGAAAAAGCAAAGCTGAGAAAGACACTAAATGCATATCCCACTTTACTAATTAAGAAAAACGCGCCTCTAGGCATTAAATACTTTATTAAATATCTTAAATTAAAACTTATTTTAAAACGCATCTAAAGGTTGAAGACGGTTTTTGAAATTTTTAGAATAGTGTTGTTGTACTCTTTTGGATCAAATATTGATTTGCTACCAGAATAATTTGATAAAAGAACAATTTGATCAGCGATTGTTGTTGGATTAAAAGAGTCGCATATGATTGCTTGTTTATAGTTAGTCAATATTTCTTTCATTCCTGGAGCATTAGTTGTAATAATTTTGTTGTTGAATAGTTTTGATTCTACGACCGTGGTGCAATAACCTTCTGTTTTTGAAGTTTGAACATATAAATCGCAAGCTTTGTAATATGGATATGGATTGCTCAATTTGCCTTTAAAAACTAAATAATCAGATAAGCCCCATTTCTTTGTTAGAGATAGCATTTTTTTAAGTTCTTTCCCGTCGCCTATCATTGTCCAGCAAAAATTAATGTTGCGAGACTTGAGAATGTTGGCCGTTTTAATCGCAATGTCATACCCTTTTTCTTTGGTAAAATTACCTACGGTCAAAAGATTTAATTTATTAGCGTCCTTTTGTATTGTTTCTTTATTGGAGTTTAAAATTATTTTTTTGTAAGGAAAAAAATTATGAATTACACAAGTCTTAGATTTTAATTCTGGATAAATATTTAAAAATTGTTTCTCAAGGTCTTTTGAAACACAGCAGAAGTTTTCATAAAGAGTAATATATTTTTTAAAATAATCAATTCGATAACCAGTTTTAACAAAGTCACTGTGAATAAATAAAGATTTTTGTTTAGCTGTTACTTTGGAAATAACGTATTTTATCAAAAATGGCATGTGAGCCATATAACAAATTGCTACATCAAATTGATTTGTAATGCTTTCTATCTTTTCGAAGTTTATTAAATCATAATCTATGCGGTGTAAAACGATTCTTCTAAAAGCAATTCGAAGAGCAGAAAGTATTTTTAACCTCTTTAAATAATATTTGATCGATTCTTTAAATCCACCCAAAAAAAGTAGTTTTTTATCGTGATTATCCATAATTATTTCGTGTACAAGGCAATTGGAATTAAGCTCATTGAGAAGTTCACCTTCTTTTTTTAATAGATATAAATGTATTTGGTGTGAAGGAAAACTATCGTTGAGAAAATTAATGTAGTTGACCAGCGCTTGCTCAACACCAGCAATTTTCAATGATGACATAAAAAAAGCGATCTTTTTCATATTATTTGAGATAATTGGCAATTGTTTCCGCCATTCTTTCAATCGTGTAATTTTTAATTTTTTTTAAATTTGCAATAGCAATCCTTTTTCTCAGCTTTTCATCGTTGAGTAAAAAAATAATTTTGTCTCGTGCCAATTTATAATCATCACTATCAATTATAAAACCATTTTCGAGATCCTTAATCAATTGTACACCAGCAAGGCATTTGTTTGTTGTTATAACAGGTAGCCCATACGCCATTGCTTCGTTTATAACCAAACCCCACACATCTTCCCTTGTTAACAATATAAATAAATCAGCAGCCTTATAGTAAAGGCTTAACAAGTCTTTAGATATTCTTTTAACAAAATAAAAATTACGTATTTTTAAGTCTTTAATTAGAGAAGAATAGTAATAATCTGGTTTCCCTCCAATAACATAAAAAGCAACATCATCATTAAACTCTGCAGCCGCCCTTATTAGTGTATCAATACCTTTCCTTTGGATAACTTGACTTACACACAGTACGAGTCGTTTTCCATTTATTCCGAGTTTTTTCCTTAATTGTTGTTTTTCTTCTTCGGCGATAACTCTGGTTTGTATATCGCTTTCATGCAATGAAGAAAAATTGTACTTTCGAAGTTTGTTTTCTTTTGCACCATAATGAAGAAAATAGTTATTTTCATTAAGCATCCCTGTTAGGTATAAAGATGCATTTTTATATATGATTTTTTTAATCTTTTCTTTGATACCGTTTCCGTTTTTTGGGAAACCTCCTTCGCTTTGGACACAATAGGGAATATTTTTTTTGATACAATATAGTTCTGCAAGAATTGATGTAGGAGAGCAAGGGTTGCAAAAAACAATTCTATTATATTTTCTATATTGTTTCTTTAAGAAAAATCTTAATTTAAATGTTAAGATATCTTCCTTTTTACTTTTACTTTTAGTTAAAAAAAGAGTCTTAAAAGTCATGCTATCAAAATTGTAACCAGACGCCTTCTTCTTGTGCAAATCGTAATCACGCTCAAAAACAACTGTTAAATCGAGATATCGGCCTAATTCATTTGCATATTCGACAAAATATGATGATGGAAGATTAGTTATTAACAAGACATTTGATTTCATTCTACATTTGATTTAATCATACATTAATTATTATTTCAAATATCATTTATCTTAAAGATAATTTGTTTTAAAAAAAAGAAGGTTATTGTATAATTCAATATATGTGGAGAAACTTTGTTTTATTTGTTATAAATCACTTTTTATCGAAAACAAGATTCTTTAGACTTAAAAGATTTTTGCTCAATTCAATTAGAAACGTAAAAATAGAAAAGAATGTTAAAATAGTTGGACCTATTTTTTTTGGAAAAATCAATTCCTTTTATGTTAAGACTGGAACATGGATAGGAAGAGACTTTTCAATCGAAGGAAATGGTATCGTTGAAATTGGTAATAATGTTGATGTTGCCCCGCATGTTGTTTTATTAACTGGAACTCACGAAATAGGAAATTCTAGTCGTAGGGCTGGTGCTGGTCATCAACTTACAATTGTAATTGAAGATGGCTGTTGGATTTGTTCAAGAGCAACATTGCTGGGAGATATAGTCATTGGACACTCTTCTGTTGTAGCGGCGTGTTGCTTTGTAAACAAAAATATTAAGCCTAATTCATTAGTAGGCAGTTCGTTTCAAAAAGAAATCAAAGAATATGATGAATAAGAAATTTAAAATTGCCATTATTAACTCTGTTTATCGATATGGGTCAACGGGTAGAATATGTTTTGAACTTAATGAATTTCTTCAAAAGAGTGGTTTTGAAACACGTGTTTTTTTTGGAAGAAAAATGAAGGTAAAACAAACAGAAAAAAATGTAACTAACTTTTCGCTCCCCTTCTCGGTGCCTATTCACGCATTAAGCTCTAGAATACTTGACAATTCTGGTTTTTGCTCTTTTTTTTCGACAAAAAAATTAGTTAAAATGCTTTCAAAATTTAAACCCGATTTAATTATCTCTCATAATTTGCACGGATATTATTTAGACATTAAGATTCTTTTAAAATGGATTGCTAATAGTGAAACAAAGAGCATTTTTGTTTTTCATGATTGTTGGAATTTTACAGGCCATTGTGCGCATTTTGCCAATAAAAAATGTGAAAAATGGAAAACTCAATGCTATCGTTGCCCTTGCAAAAATGAATATCCGTCTTCGGTTTTATTTGATAATTCAAAACGCAATTATTTATTGAAAAAAAGTTTATTTTCAAAGATCAAAGATGGTGTAATTGTTACTCCTTCTATTTGGATGTCAAATCTTGTAAAGGAATCCTTTTTTAAGAAAAACGATATTCGTGTTATTAACAACGGGATTGATACAAAAATATTCCATAAGACAAATATCTACTTTGAAGATAATAAACAATTTAGTGATAAGAAAATTATTTTATGTGTTGCCAGTGTTTTTAATGAAAAAAAAGGATTAAATGATATTCTTTCATTAGGAAAACTAATTTCAGATGACTTTCAAATCATTATTGTTGGGAAAATTAATCCCAACATTCCGTTAATTGATTCTATATACCACATTGATCGACTGAATAGCCCAGAAGAATTAGCGATGTTATATTCGTCTGCTTTCGTGTTTTTCAATCCAACTTACGACGATAATTATCCAACTGTTAATTTAGAAGCGCTTTGTTGTGGATGCCCAGTTATTTCTTACAAAACCGGCGGTTCGTGTGAAATGATTGACCAAAGGTTTGCTGTTGAAAAAGGTGATTATATTGGCGCATTTGAAATGATGCAAAAAATGGCAAATGGTGAATTAAATTATTCATTTCAGGATGATATTTTATTTTCAAAGCAGGTAATGCTTACAAACTATTTGAATCTAATAAAAGAATTATTGTGCATAAAAAAATGAAAATATTAATTATTTCGCAACGCTTTTGGCCCGAAAACTTCCGTATTACTGATATAGCGGAATCTTTAGTTTCTTTAGGACATCAAGTAACTGTTTTATGTGGCCTCCCAAATTATCCAAAAGGATATATTTTTGATGACTACAAACACGGAAAAAATAGAGTACAAGAGCATAATGGTGTGAAGATAATTCGCGCTAAAGAAATAGGGAGAAGACATGGAATATTGTTTAGATTTCTTAACTATTGGTCTTTTCCTCACTATGCTAATAAGTTAATTAATAAATTAGATAAAGATTTTGATGTTGTTTTAATTAATGAATTATCGCCTATTATGAGCGCTAATCCTGGTCTTAAATATGCTAAGAAATATAATAAAAAAGTAGTGATGTATGAAATGGATTTATGGCCAGAGTCCTTATTAGCGGGTGGCATTAAAAAAGATTCGCTTATTTATAATCACTATAAGAAAGTATCATCTAATATATATTCTAAGTGTGACAAAATTTTGGTTAGTACTAAAGAACATATTGATTATATAAAATTATTACCTAATTGTAATGAATTAGATATTGGATATTTACCTCAGTATGCTGACACTGTTTTTGAAGAGTCAGATTTTGAAAACGAAGATAATGGTGTTATCGATCTAATGTTTGCTGGGAATATTGGCAAAGCCCAATCAGTAGATACTATTATAAGAGCAGCAGCGTTATTAAAAGATGATCCAAACTTTAAATTCCATATAGTCGGTAGTGGTAGTGAATTAGATAATGTTAAGAAACTTGCTTCTGAATTAAAAACAGACAATGCTGTTTTCTATGGTCAAAGACCATTAGAAGATATGCCAGGATTATATAAGATTGCTGATGCAATGCTTGTTACATTAGAAGATAAACCTTATGCTAACATGACCATACCAGGAAAAGTTCAATCTTATATGGCGGTTGGAAAGCCGATTATTGGTGCTATCAACGGGAGTTGTGCTAATTTTATAAAGAATAATAACGTTGGATTTGTTTGCCCATCTGGCGATAGTGAATCGCTTGCGAATCTTATAAAGAATCTTAACCCAAAAGAATTACAATTGATTGGTGAACATTCTAAAAATGTTTACTTCAACAAATATAGTAAGTCTATTTTTATGAATAAATTAATTTCCACATTGGAGTCAATGAAGAAATAGAATTTACTTATTTATAATAACCGACTATCTATAATTATTGATTTGCCCGTTCTTTCTAGTTTCAAGAGGTTCGACAAATCTTTTTTCTTTTTGAATGGTATAAGGAATTAATTTCCAAAATCATCCTTAGATATCTCTTTCTTAAGCAAACAAATTAAAGATATAATCATATAAGAAGTGGAGACAACAATATTATGTACCCATATAGCAACTCTTTTCTCACAGAATGGAATAAAACAATCATATATGCCCCTAATGGATTTGGAAAAACTACAAATTCCGTTAAAATGGCAGATGAACTAAGAAAAGATGGGAAAAAAGTAAAATTATTTACTAACAAAAGTCTTGAAGATTTAATTGATGAATTTGATGATGAATTTTTTCTTGGCTCAACAGCGAAGATGCAAACAAAAAAGAAGCACATCGAAGAGTCAATCGAAAAAGCAAAACCATTTGTTAATGGGCTAGGGGTAAAATCATTAACGGCCGCTGTTAAAAATAGTTTTGTTTTAATGTTTTATCACGTTACCAAAGCAAGTGATAAACCTAAACTCATTAAAAAGAATGTAAGTCGGATCAGGGAAAAATATGCAGACTATGATGATAGTGCGATTGAAAATATGGATGTTTCTTTAGATTATCCTCTTTATTTAGATATTAAATCGTTTATTGATAGATATGATGCTTATGACAAAATCGAGAAAGACGAACTAGATGATTTATATGTAGATCAAGAGATTAAAGATAGTGTTTTTTCAATACTACTTTATTCAAAGTTAAATCATTTTAAGACATGTCTTTTATGTGGAAAAAGGTATAGAAACTATAATTCTTTGATAAGACATATTGAAAATCACTATTCTCAATTAAAAATAATAAAAAATGAAAACGCTGTTAGAGAAATGAACAGCCTTGTTAAAAGGCTGATTCTATTCAAGGAAAAAACTGATAATCCAATAATTAAGAAAATATTTGATAGTATAGAATCAAATAACAATAAAAGAAAATTATTTATCGCTCTTAAGCTATACATACAATTATGTATGGACAATGTATATTTGATGTCTAATAAAATTGGAGAAATTAATATTCCAGAAGAAGATGACACTATTTTTGGTTGTTTAGATAAAATAAATAAACTTGAAAGCAAAATCGGTGAAATAGATGGAACAACTAATAAAGATTTGAAAAAAATTAATAATTTTAATTTGTTTGTAATAAATGAGATTAGATCTATTATTCATCTTGATGATGATATTAAAATTTTACCTCTTGATGGAAAGAAAGGCTTTGTTTTTAAAATCAACAACAAAAAACAATCTGCCAAAGAATTCTTGTCTACAAGCGAATTTAAGAGATTGGTTTTAGTTACGCTTTACGCAGAAATATATTTTTCTGACACAGACGTTTTAATTCTTGATGATCCGATAGATAGCTATGATGATTACACTAAGTTATTAGCCATTAAATATATAAAAAAGATTTTAAAACTTAGGCGTTTGCATAATTGGTATATGCTTACTAATGATTTTGAATGCGTTTATAACCTCTCAGAGATTCAAAAATGTGATGCCATCTTTTATTTAGACGATCCAGATTATGTTTATAATGATTCCTCATATAATTACTGGCATCAAAAATGCACAAGCAAAGAGGTAAAAAAGATTGGAAAAAACGATTTGTATTTTCTTGTTGATTTTATTACCACCAAAAAGACAACGTACCCTTATGATCCTGATTTAATGTTTTGCGCGATGTCGCTTCCGCTAAGAAACATAAACACAGAAACAATTAAGAAGTTGAAATATCTAGAAATTGTAACGAAAACAGGAAAAATTGATGTAGGTTGGAGTAATGATGTTAAAGATAAGATTGTTTCGTGTTTTGAACATTATCGTTCAAATAATTATTTTGCGGGAAAAAATATGGATAGAACAAGCACTTTGACAATAGCATCTTTGGCTCAGCTTTATGTAAGGACACACGATAGTAATAAAAATGTGCCATCAGCTTACAATGGAGATTCTAGATTAATGGTAACATTTAGGGAGAATGTTGCAAAAAGACCTTTTAATTCGTTTAGAAGCAACAAATATTCTGATGTTATAAACTATATCTTCTTAAAGGCATTAATGATTGAAACTATCAAATTTGAGTTTGAGAAAAAAGTGGTGGATAAAGGTTATTCTTGTTTTTCCTCAAGCATAATGGATGTAAAAATGAAAAAAGCGTGTGGACTCCAATCGATTATTAGTTCTATTTCTTCGTTAAATAAATCTACACCTGTTCATGGATTAAATGCATTTGTTGAGAGATGCCAACAAATTCATAATGATTTTTCAGTCATGTATAACGCAATCGATCATGCTACAACAATGATGATTTCCCCATATCTTTCTATTTCGTTGAGAGATATTAAATCATTCAAAGATAGAGTAGATAGTCTTTAAAACATTGTCGAGTAATGCTCTCCATAATAATTTATTTGTTATCAAGAGATTAATGTTAAGCATTTTATTCTTTGGATTCATTAGAATTCGTTAGGATGTCAGTTGGATTCTAAAATGATATATGGCTCGTGTTTGTCCTAGAGGTTGTTCATGGCTAGTAGTTGGCGTAGACAAACACTTGCCGGAATATCTATAACTTGGAGATTTTATAGTATCCTAAATTTAATAAGAGCTTTTACTATATCAAAAATATCTATCATTACTTCATTACGTAGTTTACCAAAAATAATGATGGCGATGTTATATCCATATGGCTGATTTTTATCAATTATGAATCTATTCATCTCTCTTTGCTTTCTCATATATCTATAAGTTTATCAAAAAAGATATATTGCAAGTTTATTTATCCTATAATTAACTCATGATTTACAAAGCCAAAATTCCTGAAAAATATTTATGGATTGCTGAAATTGATTTCGAAAAAGATTGTGAAAAAATTGCTAAAAGCAATATTGTTAATAATGGGTTTTCACCAACAGTAAATCGAAATGCACCTATTGAAATGTTTAAGATGATGAAGAAAACAATAAAACCAATGCCTAGACAAGTTAAAAAGTCTGATTCATTTGTCTGTCCGTCTGGATATGAGCTGGCATTGAGTGAACTTGAAATAAAAATAATTAACGGAGACAATTTAAAACCCTTTTTAACTGAAAAGTATGATGACGTTACTTACAACGATGGTATCCTGAATGATTGGAATTTATTCCATTTTCATTTGTCCAGGAGATATAGGACTGATGGCAGAGTTCAAAGAAGCAACCATTTGATTATCGCATGGGTTACAGATTATTTTGTATATTTCATTACCGTAAAAGATCATAATGATATTCATTGCTTTACGGACAAGGATTATTTGGAAATAATATATCGGAATTGGCCAAACTTATTAAGCCCATTTATTGTTAATGGCGTTGCTTCTAAAGAACTTTCTAATAATGACATAAAGGCCCTGAGAGAATGTAATATCAATGGTTTTGCCGTTCTTGATAATGGCTTGGTTTTAACTAACGCTGGTGGTGGTTCAATGTCAAACGGCAACCCTATTGATTCAACATTGAAATCAATCATTTATCGTCAGGAGGCAGCTAAATGGGAAAAATTTCTTGTTGATAATATTCCTAATATAATTATTGCATTTCAAAATTTTTTCATGGTACAGCCAAAACTAGAAATGAAATTTCAACTAATTTCTTTTGGGAGTGACGGATTTGTTTGCTGTGAGAAGACAAATAATTTTATAGTAAAGAAAACAAACAAATCATTTATTTTGTCAAAGGATTAGCTTTGTATTATTACAGTCGGAAACTATTTTTCGTTACTGAATAAAAAATCAAAAATTAATGCTTTTGGTAATACCTACATTTTTATGTTGGATTTTTTGATGGTAGTAGAGGAAAGGAGATGACTAGATTGCCATGAAAGAATTATTGTTTTTTATTTTAATGTATGAGAAATTTTGCTAAACGTTTTTGGAGGCGCAATTACCCAGGAAGTTCCTTCCATGGCAACCGCTTTGAAGTAGTGGAATTACTTTCTTTTTTATAAATATCTATTACTGGGAGATTATATAGTTTTGTTAATTTAATAAGAGATTCCGCTATATCAAAAATATCTATTATTCCTTCATTAAATAGTTCACCAAGAATGATGATGGCGATGTTATATTTATATGGCTGATTCTTATCAATTATGAATCTATTTTTTCCTATATATTTATAAATCAATTGAAGAAAAAAATAATAATATTTGTTTCGGTCGGAATTGCTTTAAAGATACGGATATGACATCAATTGTATATTAGAAAACAGTAAGTCTAGAAACAAATTAAAACTAATTAGATATATGCATTACATTTATCATAAAACCCAAGGAACAAATTGGATTAGAAGTTGATTCTATGTAATTGGATGGGCGTTTTATGGCAAAAGAAAACGAAAGACTTATTTTACGTAGTTCTAAAAAATAACATTAATGTCGTCCCTAAATATTTATTAATGGGTGACTCGTTATGCTTTAATTTTTATAAGAGAAATACAAGAAAGATAAAATACTTATGCCTGATAGAATCAAAGAAAAAGAATGCCACTAAATCAAAAATAATTTAGCACTATTAAGTTTTGTTTTGTGTAATGAAAAACTTTAGAGGACTGATAAATTTGCCCATCTTATGACTAAGATTAATATGATTCTAGTGCCATGTAATATATAATGATGACGAAATGAATACAAAAAATAGAATTAGCCCAAGCGAAAATGAAATAATTGGAACATTATTGGTTATCGGCAATGGTTTTGATTTAAACTGTGGCCTTAAAAGTAGTTTTAATGATTTTTTTAAAACAAAAATTTCAACTATTAAATCCGCTGCTGACACTTATTTAAACGTTGTGTGCGATAATATTTGGTATTTGTTGTTTTATTTTGCTTTTTACGACGAAACTTATTATGATAGCGAGTTTAATCAAATTGTTGAAAAAATTCCTATTAGTAATCCGCGTTGGATGGATATTGAAAGTTTCGTTAAAAAGATTGTTACATTTAATAAAAAAGATGATAAATGGATGAATATAAACCTCCCTATCAATTGCTCAAATTACTTAGATTATTTGAATTCCTTGTTTTCTACAAGAATGTCAGGATACATTGTTGGGGAACGTAGTCAATTAGTTTCAATCAAAAAACATTTCCGTAAAATAAAAATAGAAGTATCTGGTTTTAATATATACTCATATTTGTATTTAGAACTATTAAAGTTTGAAGCCGATTTTAAGGAGTATATTAGTAATTGTGTTGTCAGTGATACTGAATACACCAACAATTGTAAAAAACTGCTAAGCAAATTAATTAACTTTTATTCTGAGCCAACTTCAATTATTTCATTCAATTACACAAATCCATTGAAATGGTTTGTTGATTCGGAAAGTCATGAATTCAAAAGAAATTATTACAATATACACGGAAGTTTAGAAAATGAAATTATTATTGGGTTTGATTCAGGTGATGTTTCTGACAACGAAACTTTGAGCATTAAAATGAGCAAAGCATGGCAAAAAATGAATCTATCCGACAAGCCGTATGAATTGCCTAAAAAAGAAAATATTAATAAAATCAAAATTTATGGTCATTCTCTTGGCCCACAGGACTATTCTTATTTTCATTCGTTGTTTGATTATTATGACATTTACAATAGTGGTATATCGCTTATATTTTGCTATACAGAATACAAAGAAACCGAAGAAGAAAACGCCAATATTAGAGCAGCTTTTGTTTCTTCTGTCTATAAATTACTGACCGACTACGCTAAAAAATCAGGAAGTGAAGAAAAAGTCACTACAATTATCAGCAGATTACAATTGGAAAACAGGCTACAAATTAGAAAAATTTAATCCCCATTTAACATAGACAGTAGAATAAAGTTATAAGATAATAATGTATATGAAAGATAACAAAAAGAATTATGATACAAATAAACGCGAGATTAAGATTCCAACAATTGTTTTCTATGTGTTTGTTGGAGCATTTCTCGTTATTGGTGTTATTGCAATTGTTGTTTTATTGATTTTCTTTTTCCTAGAAAATAAGAACTTTAACACAAAGGAACTACATACGATTGCAATTGGTATTGCTGGATCTCTATTTTCTGCCGGTATTTTATTAAATGCGGTTGGAACGTATTTATTTAATGAACGTTCTCGAAGAGCGAAGGAGAAAGAAACTAAGCTTGGTGCAGTTATTGAAGCAATCAAAGAATTTAACTACAGTACAACCCCTCTTTATCGCTTCACAAAAAATGTTCAAGTTGAAGTTAGGGGTTCGCTTAAAAAGGCGAGATTAAAAGTTGAGCCATCATTAGAGATTCAAGAAGAAGCAATTAAAAAGTTTGAATCTGAATTTGAAAACGAAGATGAATATCAAAACCTTTTAATTAAAAAGACTATTTTGTTTTTAACTATTGAACCTAATGTTGTGAGTAATAGTTTTTCTGAACACATCAGCAAAGTTTATAATGGTGAAAAAGGATATAAATTAGACAAAAACACGATTGGTTGTTCCCAAGTGTTAAGGATTTATCATGAAAGAAGAATAAAGGTTTTGAATTTCTTTGAGAGCTTGGCCATTCAATATATGAACAATTTATTAGACAGAGAATTGGTGGACGCTCAATTCAAAGATATCATTATAGAAGTTGTTAAGTTGTTCTATTATGATATTTATAAAAAAGAAGGTAATGTTTCTTATCCAAGCCTATTAATGCTATGCGAACATTACAAGAAATGATATTATATTTCTAGGAGTAAAAAAATGTCCGAGATCGACAAACTTTTGAGTAATCCAAGTGCTGCAGAAGAAGAAAAAACTAATAACGCTAAGTACGTTAAATTAACATATACAAAAAGTGGCACAGTTGTTTTAAGTGCGACCAATAATAAAGAAGAACAAATCACAATTGATGAGTTGAGCAAGTTTGTTAATTTTTAGTGCTTATTTATATCCTTGTATTTTATTGTTGAATAAACGACTTGGGATTAGATACCCGAGTTTTTTTATAACAATATTTTATATATAATTATAGAAAACATTTGCTAATTTTATCTTTCAAGATATAAATTAGAAAGGTATTAGGTTTGCGCGTTTAATATCTTGCTTGCGTGGCGGAACTTGCAGACGCGCTAGACTTAGGATTCATAATACATTTGTCTTTCGATTTTATTTCTTTAAGGGGACAAATATCGTTTTAAGTTTGATATTCTTTCAAAGTTGATGTCAATTTACCTATAAATAAATATGATGAATGTATATCTGTGATAAAAGTAAGATGGATTTTTGCTATATAAAAAAATAAGTAAAGTGATAATAATGACTTATACAATAAAATGAATCTTTTATGTTTTTTAAGGTTAAAAGTAGTCTTTAAAATTCCAATTATCATTTCTATATATAGTTTTCCCTAATTTTGATATATTTATACATCCACGATATTTTGATATAATCAAACTAGGTAATTAACATGAAATTTATTGATGCGGCGCCCTCTATTATAAAAGTTTTATACAAAGCTATTGAATTGTTTGCTAGCAAGGCGTCTTGGGAAGGCTATTATATTCTTGCACAAAAAGAAAATCAGAACATAGATTATGATGCCGTCTTAGATGTCGCTAAATATACTTATAGACAAAGCCTTGTTAAAGTGGTGAAGGCAATAAAGGAATTACTTATCAATAAGGGATATTTGGACAGTGATATTAATTCCTTTTTATCCTCATTGCTTGATAAAATTAAAGCTAGTCAACCATTATTATATGTTTTGATTCAACAGGATTTAATGCATTCCAGCATTGAAGAACTAAAACTAGATAAGCAAAAACTTGATAAGGAACTAGAAGAATTAAAATCGTCCTATTATTATAATCTAAATTACTTTACCATTGATGAATTAAATAACTATCTTTCTTGTTCTTCAAGGGACAACAAAAATAAGCCACTTACTCTAGATTTATTTGATTTTCAGGATGCACATTTTTCCGGTGAATTAAGTGAATCGCTTAGAGGTCCTAATAATCCACTGCTTATCAAAGGGACTTATCAATTAGAAACCCTTTATGCAACGTTATGCGAGCTTAAAAAGATTTTTCCTGATGATTATAATTCAAGAGTTTTCATTTTTAATAGCCGAGCAGATTATTTAAATGTTCAGCATTATTCTTTGCCTAATAATTCTATTCTGATTAATGAATTTTTTACCGATGAATCTATCCCTGCATTTAGACAATATATGAACATTCATATTGTCTCTAAATGGAAAGTATCTGGTGTTCAAATCACTTTGAGGCCTAGACTTGCAAAATCAACAAGAGAAGCATTGAAGAAGAGTGATTTTAAGAGTGATGATATTTCATCTTTGATGAGGAGATCAAAAAATACTTTTCCAAATCTCTACAGAATACTATGCAAAGAAACCGATACATTTGAAGCGAGAATTAAGTCGTCAATTAAGTCCCGTGTTTTATCAACTTCTTTACTAATAAGAAAGTTCCAAGTTAATAATCCTCTTGATGCGGATTTTATCGAAAAGATAAGTGGCCTTGGAATTAGTGATTATATTGAGGAGATACAACCGCCATCTTTATCGGAAACTCCATACGCAAAGGAAATAGTAGACTTTCACCAAACAAATCTCATCGTTCTTGATTATGAAGGCTCATTCGAATCATTTTATTCTGATATTTCATCTTCTATTGCAGATAAGTTTTTTGAATTGGCAAAAAATGTTTTATGTACACTTCCGGATAAATACGGAGATAGTCCTTTAGTCTTTAAAAACAGCGAAAGTTCTTATTCTCCTTCTCTTATCGAGAGCATTTTTATTTCGTTAATCTTTTTGAACGAAAAAGGAAAGTTTAAAAATCAAACAGCCAATCTTGTTGACACTTTTTTTAAATGGATCGATGAGAATCAAACAGATCAACATTATAGGTATCTTTCTGATTATTTAGATAAGATTGTTGAAATTAATGCTTCTTTAACTATAGACAAAATATCATCTGATATAAAAAACAAGTCAGGGCTATGCAAACTATTTTTAAACAAATCTTCCAAACCTGATTTTATATTTGGAAAAAATTGGTACACAAATGTTCTGTGGTGTTTGGAAAAGATCCTCTTTTTCGATAGCGAAAGAAAAAAAGCCGTTGAAGCACTCTTTTCTTTATATCAACTTAATCTCTCCTACCAGATTTCAAATTCGCCTAAGTCTACTTTACATGTTTTTTTCTTGGCGTGGTTTCAAGCAACCCCTGCTACAGAAGAAGAAAGAACTGAACTTTGCAGGCATCTTTTTAAAATTGATTCAAATGCGGCGTTTAATTTGTTCATAGATCTTTTATATTCGGGTGGTGGAGATACGGCGATGCCGTTTAATCATCCAGTCTATTTGACATTTAAAATGCCAGAGCAACAACTAACAAACAAAGTTATTTCTGAAAGGTATAGTTTCTACAATGATATTGTTTTGGAGCATGCAAATAATTGCACTCAGATTGCTGAGATTATAGACAAACACTCTTTTGTATATTTCGGCAATAAAGCAAGAGAAATGGTTATTAAAAAGATAATGTCTGTATGTAAGGAAGCTAATGATTACGATAAAATGATTGTTATAAATAGAATTAAATCATTTATACATAAGAATAGAGAATTTGCTAATGCAGGGTGGGCTGCGCCTGAAGAAGTTATCAAGGACTTTGAGTTGTTAATTCCAAAAATTAAATTGGATAATCCTGAAATCGAATATATAGATTATTTTACATCCTTTGAAATTAAAAACCCGAATCCTGTCGTTTATGATAGCAATAATTATTCATATGCGCTTCAAGAAAAAAATAATGAACAATTCTTAGAAACGGTGTATGCCAAATTTAAAAAAGACAGACTCTCGATAGATTATTTGTATCAACATTTTAACGAAAATGCTGGTAAAGTGAATGTTTTTGACAGATTTTATTATTTTGCAAAAGATTTCGAAATGACTGTTAATAATAGAAGTCTTAATCAATTTGTTGAAGTTTTATTAGCTAAGACACCTAATGTTAGCGCTTTGTTCTCTTATCTAGGTAGAGATTTGTTTTACAACGATAAGAAAAATTACTATTCAATTTTAAAACAAGTACAAGCCACCAATAATGAATCAGCTCTTTTAGAGTATTTGTATGTTGTTCCTTTTAATCTTAATGATGATGAATTTGCTAGTATGTATCAGGTCCTCCCGCGATGCGTTCAAGATTTGTATTGGTCAAATTTTAAAAGTTATGTGAATATTGATTGCTCCAACCCTAAATCGATTACATTTGCTATTGAAAGCTTAAACGATGCTTTTAAAAGAGATAATTCTTTAAAAAGCCCAATTTTGGAAGCACTTTACTTTTTTGCTCACAATTATAAAGGGAGCGATTTGGGCGATGTTGTACTTGAATGCTTGACAAAAGCAGAGCCAGGTGCAATTTCATCTAGTCACTTAATGTATCTTCCACTTTTGTTAGACATCCTTCATGAAAGATTTTCCTCTACAAACAACGAGACAATTGAACTTCAAATTGCTTCTCTGGAAATCATGGCTATTAAAACGCATGAGTGCGAACCGATTTGTTTATACAATCATTTAGGTAAACACCCTGAGACATACTTTGAATTTATTGAAAGTGTTTATATCAAGAAGGAAGAGGATTCTAAAAGAAAAGCAACACTGTTTGGATTATTATATTTTGATTTAAAATTTTGTCCTGGATATTATCATGGTGTTTTTGATGGCAATTTATTTAAACAATGGGTTAATCAGTATCGTGAATTGATTTATAAAACAGACTTCGATGAAAAAGATTATCTATTTTATTCATCCCTTGGGAAACTTTTTGCTTACTCAAAAAAAGAAGAGGGGTTACTAATTCCTAAAGAGGTTGCCGATTTCATTGAAAACATTCAAAATGACAAGGCTTATAATTATTTAAAATCGAGTTATTGTACCTCGATAATGAATGGTGTTGGAGTCAGGACTATTGGCGATGGGTCGGATCTTATTGTTAAAGCCAATTATTATAAGAGCGAGTCACGCTTGCTAAAACAAACAGGCTTTCCAAAAAGCGCCTTGATTTTAAATGATGTCGCGGATTGTTTTTATCATGATGCAGAATCAGAAAGACGTTTTGCAGAAAATGAATAATTCAGAAATATTAAACGGATACATTCAATCATATAAAATTGTAAAAAATGAAAACGACCCCAAAGGCGGGAATGGCGTTATTAGATCTGTTGCATGTAACAACGAGATTGTCGCGAAGGTTTTTAATGTAGCCGAAATTAGAACCGATAGAGCAATCAGATTAGAGAGATTTAACAAAGAAATAGATTTTTTAAAGAAACATCAAAATAAAGACATTCATATTCCTAAACTTATTGACTCTTATAAGAATGGTCCTGAATTTTTTGTTATGAAAAAATATTTAACGATCAATGATTTTTATGCTTCAAATCCAACGAATAAGACTATTCTTCAATACTGTTTAGACTTAATTGACGCAATCAAATATATACACTCGCAAGGATTTGCTCATCGCGATATTAAACCAACAAATATTTTATTTGAGAAGAAAGATAATGGTGATGGGTACGTTTTGATTTTGTGTGATTTTGGACTGATTAGTGAAGAGGGTGGAGAAACAAACCATTCAAGGATGGGTTCATATACTTTTACTCCACCAGAACTCATGGACAGAACAATCATAGACACCGACAAATATTATGCAAGTGATGTATATTCTTTTGCAAAAACAGTATATGCCTTATTGAAAAAAAGTTACTATTCATTCAACGACGGCATTGAAAGGATTGATTATGATTTTGAGATTAAATCTTATACAAGTGACAATATTGAATTGGAACCAGTCTATGAGATGATTGAAAAATCTATTAAATTCGAAATGAACGATAGGATTGGAATAGAAGTGTGTGAGGATTTAATTAAAGAGTCACTAAATTTGATTAATGGAAAAAATTTAAACTACTGGTACGATAAAAGAAGAATCAGACGCGCGCTGGGTAGGCTTTTGAGAAAGCCAGAATATATTGTTAGAAACCACAATTCAATCAACCAATTCCTCATGAGCATTGTTAGAAATAGGCCTATATTGAAGAACAACGAAATAATTATTGATATTAACTCCATAAAAAGAATTGAACAAATGAACGACGACCCAACCTTATCATTTTATGTTATAGAAAACACTAAAAAAGAAACCTTGAACATTGCTGTTAAGGAATTGATTTATACAAACGAGAAAAACAATCGCATATTTCTAAGTTTATTTTTTGTTAATGATATCTTCGAGGTGACTGGCAATATTGTACAATTTGAATTGTTGTTTGTTACTAAGGGTGCAATCAAAAATCCATTTTCATTTTAAAAGCATTTATTCTTTTAGGATTGACGAAGGAACAATCGTTCGGTGAGTATAGCACCACTAACCCAAGAAACCCAGGATTTATGTAATCTTCTTAAAAAAATTAAATTTTAAGATCTCGATAATACGATTAATAAAATACCATTTTGATTTTCGACTTAGTTTTTTAGTATAGAACACGAAGTTTTAATTTCCATAAGCTATAGAAGACGAGCTGAAATTCGTGCATGTATTTTATAATGCCATGGGTAACGAACTATAAACATTCATTAAGAGTAACCCTTTATCTTGCCTATCCACTATGTATGTTAGAAGTGTTAAAGGTGATTTATATTTTGATGAAACATATAACCGTCATGAGGACTACATCTTCTGGTTAACAATATTAAAAAGAGGAATATTGACTAAAGGTAATCATAAAGTATTAGCAACTTATGTTATTCACTCTAATAGTAAGAATTATAACCAATTACTATTTTTTACGTTCTTTGTTTATATAACTCCAAAACTTTTTAAATAGCGTTGTTCATCTCATTAATTTAAATATTTAAAATTAAAAAGGCGTCGATTACTCGGCACCTTTTCATCCTATAAAGGATATCTCTTGTATCAATAATCTATCAATATTTAATACCTATTGTCAACTACAATCGTACAATTAATATAATTTCATGTAACCGTTATCAAATCCATCTTTAGATAATATATCTAAGTCTTCTAAATTTTTAATACCCATCCCACCTCTTATGTTATCAAAAGCGTACACTGATATAGATGACTGGAGTTTTATTAATTTATCTTTGATGTTTTTAATTAATTGTTGATATTCTTTCTTCTGCATGTAGTAACGGAGATAGACAAGAAGATCAAATAGTTTTCTTTCTTTGATTCTCATATATCTGTTTCCAAATTTTCTTATTTCTATATCAAAAATTCTACCTGCACCTTTTAAGCAATATATTCTTTCATTATGTGCACAGGCGTTTCTAAAAATTCTTATCCAGTGTAGTGAACCAATTAATAATTTAATATCGTTATCATTGTTTATGTCTTTAATATTATATAATTCACAAAGCGATTCTGCGACTATTGGTTTAGATAATTCTATTAAATCAATGAATGTTCCAAAATATATTGCTTTTGTAATTACCCACATAGGGATTTTTCCTTTATGAGACGATTTATAAAACTTTACATATTCCAAATCTTCTCTTTCGTTTAATTGCTTTTGCATTCTGCTTATAAGCTTATTAATTCTATCAATATTAGATTTATCTAGCGCCTTATTATATGCGTTTGTACTTCTCCAAGTTATTTTAGCTGGCTTATATTTTTCTAATATATAACTAGCGATTGTTTTTATTTCTTCTTCACATTTGGTTAATGTTCTAATCAAAATATATCTCAAGTCATCATCAAAGTTTTTAAGATTAATCAGCTCATCTAATGTTGTCCCTTTAGCGTATATATGATTACCCTGAGCATCCTTACTAGATGTAAATGGTGTTTTATAACCATTAACCAAATTAAAATAACCAATTCTCAGTAATGATTCTTTATGCGCTTCACCACAAGAAATCTCTTTATCTAATGATAAATGGTTCAATTGTTCATCGATTGTTAAGAATAATTTATCTGCCATAAATCAATCATAAAATAATTGATTATTACTTACAATGAC
The DNA here is from genome assembly GCA_902800645.1 of uncultured Erysipelotrichaceae bacterium. Taxonomy (GTDB): domain Bacteria; phylum Bacillota_I; class Bacilli_A; order RFN20; family CAG-826; genus UBA2450. The sequence continues at coordinate 7,456 of CADCFC010000003.1, read as the reverse complement.
AATTCATATATTTCGTTTGCAAAAAACGACACATGCCTCGTGTTTGTCTTAGAGATTGTATGTGGTTAGTAGTTGGCGGAGACAAACACTTGCCGAGATATCTATAAGTGGGAGATTATATAGTTTCCTTAGCCAGATTTTATTCAATGTTCGACCTTCCATAACACTAATTATTGAGAATAAAAATATTGTTATATTTATTATTCATCGTCACTATTTTGTGTCGAAAACTGAAAAATAAAGCTTTTTATATATCCATATCATTGTCAAAAAATAGTGAATTGTTAGATTTAAGACTATCAGTTAAAAAAACGATAGTCAGGCATATAAAAGTTATGTTTTTGAAAAATACATATTCCATCTCAATAGAATTGACAAAAGATGTATAAATGGTTGATTATGTTAATGAAAGATTTTTAAATAAGCGGTGATTTTTATGAAATTAATAGTTTTACATATTACTGATTTACACTTATATCGTAGGCTAACTTTTCTTGATGAAAAAATCGATAGCATAAAAAATATTGTTAATAATGATGACTTTTCTAATAATGTTTTAATTTTATTCACTGGAGATGCTGTTCAAAGTGGCTTAAAAGAAGATTACGAAGTTTTTTCAAATTTTATTAATGAAATTAAGGCAAAAATAAAAAAGAAAATTAGAATAGCTATTTGTCCAGGAAACCATGACAGAAAATTTAATGAAGAGACAATTGATTCGGAATACGTTAAAAGCATCAAAGATAGCAATTTTGATGAAAAAATAAATGAATTAATGTATTTAAATGATAATTATAACGATTTCGTAAATACTAATTTCGAATCTAAAAGCCAGATAAATAACGTTTTGTTAAAATTCAATTTTACCTATGACAATAATAAGGTAAGCGTCTATTCATTGAATAATTCATTATTGTCAGCATATTCAAGCCCTGAAGGCGACGACGCCGCAAATATTGGAAATATTTATATAGCTCCTGACCATTTGAAAATTGAGAGAGAAAACGAAACGTTAAGCTTTTTGATTATGCACATACCATTTTCCTATTTAAGAAAAGAAACAAAAGGAAAATTGTCTCAAATTGTTTCAAATAATATTGATGTTGTTTTTACTGGACACACTCATGAGGATTCTATTGTCGCAAATAGTGCTGGGTATATTGAACTTACTGCGCCGGCATTATATTCCGATGGGCAATCCGGCTTTACACTGTTTCATATAGATAATAATAAAATGTATTATCAACTATATCTTTTTAATGAAAATGATTATGTATACGAAGAAATAAATGATAATGGCATTAACGCCATAGATTTTAAAAGAAAAGAAGCAACAAAAGATAAACTAAGAGTTAATTTGAAACAAGTAGATCAGAATAACTTTGTGAAGTTTGGTCACACCTCTACCGATATATCTAATATTTTTGTGTTTCCAAACTTAACAGAAAAGAAATACCTGAATTTTGAAAAGAAAAAAATAACAACTTTTGACAAATTCGTAGAAGCCATCAAGAAAAAGAAAATAGTAATCATCAAAGGTGATGATGAGTCTGGCAAAAGTGTGCTTGCAAATCGACTTTTTCATTTGTTCGTCAGTAGAGGCTTTAATCCTTTAATTACTTCTGGGAATAATTTTACAAAAGTGTCAACCAACAAAAGCGCTAAATTATTAATGTCTTCAATTATAAAAGATAATTATAACAATCAGTCAGCCGAACAATTGTACTGGAACACAGAGGAAAAATCCAGAATCCTTATTATTGACGATTCTGATGTTGCTGATTTCAAAAGAATAATGGATTCAACGACGTTATTTGGGAATATAATTTTAATGTCCAATTCTCACGTTTGTGATTTTTTCTCTAATGATGAAGCTTTAAACGATAATGTTTTAGTTCTAGCGATTGACGTTCTTTATAAAGCAAAAAGGGACGAATTTTTACAACTGATTTATAATACTGCAGCAAAAATTAAACCGGATATTTTGGAAAATTTTAAAAAAGATACTTTTATTACTACTTTTGATAAAGTCATCGAAAAAATGGACAAGATGAATAGTATTGATCCAAAAAGTATTTTAGACCTATCAACAAGCATGTTGTTCGATGTTGATGTTCATAACGTAGATAAAAATTGGTCTCATCAAAAAACAAAATATGATAGTAAACTAGATTTGATTGAAAAAGATAAAAGTTTTGCTAATTGTGGAAGATTTAACTCCATAAGAATGCTTGGTGACATGGCATATGATTGCTACATGAAAAAACATAATTCATTTAGCAAGGATGACTTTTGTGATGTCTACGATCGAGAAATTGCTCTTTACGATCCTCCGTTTGATCAAAAAAAGATTGAGCTTTATCTTTCAAAATTAATTGATTTAGATATTTTAAAGAAAAACGAAGATTTTAGCTATTCTTTTATCAATAGAAAGATTTTTGCTTATTTTATAAGTGAATACATAGTAAATTGTTTGCACAATAAGCACAGCAAAATAGAAATCGAAGTAGTTCTTTCAAGAGGACTCTATTCGTCATTAAATTCATATATTTTGCTAAATATTTCTAATAACTATAATTATGATGATATTCTTGATTTTTTTACAAACGATCTTTACAACAAAATTAGTGGAGCTAAATTAGAACTTAAAGATTTTAGTTCCATCAGTAAATATTTTGAAAGCGAAAGAAAAAGAATTGAACTACTGGATGAGAATAGAATAAGCGAAATAAAGCAAGACATCAGTAAAGCAGAACAAATTCAACGCGAAAATTATTTAGAACATTCTGATGATTTCTTCTATGAAAAGGATGCAAGTGAAACAATGAAAGAAATGATCGACTTACTAAATAAGTCGCAAGTGGTATCAAATTTATTGAATTCAGCTCCATCAAAATTGACAAAAGGCATCAAAGATAAATTAACATCAATTGCGCTGACTCTACCAAATATTGTTGTAGATAAATATATAACAATTACAAATGACGATTTAGAAAAAATGTATGTTCAAATGCAAAGAGAACAGAGCAATAATAAGAAATACTCTACAAAATTTATAAGCCGCTTTTTTGATTTGCTCTTATCGTATGTTACAGCAACCGTTTTGAGTATATATGATGTTGGTTCTAGGCCGCTAGATAATCCTATGTTAAACGAAAGATTGTGTGAGAGATTAAGAGACGACGCTAATCCAGTAAAGGATATTCAAAGATTCATGATAATGTCTTTTTCTGCTAGGGAAAACCAATTTATTGATAGCGTAATTAATTATATAGACAATAAAAATAATACCGAATTTAACAAAAATTGTGTAAGGTTAATAGCTCGTAGGTATTGCATTGAAAATTATGATAGTTTAATTGAAAATAAAAAGAAGTACTTTATTGATAAAATTTCAAACAACAATAGCATTGGAGTACTTTTGGAACACAGCAAGAAGAAATTTTAAATTAGCGATCATAGTGGGTCTGTTCTCATTCATGATTTGGAATATAGGCAGTTTTGATATAATCGTATCAGTTTTGCTTTAGTTTTCAATTTTGCATTATTATAAGTGTATCATCAAATAACACACTATATTAATTATAATATAGTATATAGCTCAACACACCTCTAATTGAGATTGATATAGTCGGAATAATTTGTAGTAAATAAAAAATAGGAATTACAGTTCTTTAAAGACATCTGGTAGTGAGTAGACTATTAAATAATAATTATTTATCTATAAATACAATGTATTTATAAATAGCACCCCTTATAGATAGTCTTTGAAAAAGCAATTATATATAAATATACTTTTAGTATAAGGATATAGAAATAATGTATATGGATAACCACATGTGGTCGATGTGGTTAGACATAGAGAATATCAATATCCTTATATAAGGAAGATATATCATAAATATAAAAGAACATGAGTGCACATTGCTCTTTAATATAAAAGATATCTCTCCTTAGAGTCACTTATCTTAACTATTTGATTATTCTTAACAATCAAAACTTTTAGGCATAAGTGACAAAACAACACACTGATGGAATATATATCTTTTGGTTATTAATCGAATAACTAAAAATCCATTAGTGAGTTCATGTTGTTCATATACCTCACGAATGTAAATTTATTGAAAACGCATTCGGAGGAATAAAAGAAAGGAGAAATTTTAAGTATGAACAAATTATTTACAAAGATCGCCACAGCTTTCGTTGGAATGGCTATGGCAGTCGGAGTGGGTGTGGCTATAAACAGCGCTAGCGAACCTATCGAAGTTAAAGCTGACGAACAAACTGCGTATACTTTAAGTGGCATGACGGCAACCGGAACAAATACTGGTCCGCATAATTCATATTACCAAACCGCATCCACTACGCAAGGAACTGTTTCTTGGAATGTCACGGCTAATTCATATGCCACCCCATGGAAAATTGGTGGAAAAAAGACAGATTTGTCAGAAGCTGGTGTGGTACGAAAAATTCAATCTACAACCGCAGTATCGACTCGCAATATTACTAAAGTTGTTATTTCAACTGCAAAGCCCGCTTCTGATTATATTAATGTGACTGATATCACTCTAAAAGTTGGTTCTTCTGCAGGAGATTCAACTGATGGCAATTTAAGCAATGGCTCTTGGCAGTCGTCAGTTACATTTAATCGTCCAGCTGGGAAAGATTGGTCAAATAAGTATTTTGAAATTGGTTTTGTTATGCCTGCCAACACGACTAACACAAACAAGTATATTACTTTTTCTAGTGCCACATTTTATTATGACGATAGTGAAGTAGCTCCGAAATCAATTTCTGTTACCACTTCTGCGACAATTGATTACGGTTCAAACACAAAGACAGCTTCTTTAAGTGCCACCAAAAACAACGGCGCTAGTGGAACTGTTACTTGGACAATTGAAAGTGGATCGCAATACGTTTCTTTACCAGCACAAAATACTGGAGACAGTATTGTTGTTACAGGTACAGCAGTAGGAGATGCTGTTATTAAAGCTGTTTGCTCTGATTGCGATGAGCCTGCTTATTCTACAATTCATGTCGTCGATGTTGAACATGCTGGAACACGCGCAGACCCACTTTCTGTTGCTGATGCTTTATTGATAGCTAATAGAGCTGGAAGCGATGATCCTTCGGTTAACTATTATGTTCACGGTTACATCATCAACAAAACATATTACTCAACGTCACATACAGCCAATTTTGATTTGGGTGATACTGCAAACGCTACAGATAAATTGAATTGTTATAAAACATATGGTGATGCTAATAAAACTGGGTTTAATGATACACTTGCTAATTCAATTATTGCTAATGGAAATCAAATTACAGTATTTGGATCACCATTCATGTATAACGGCACTAAAGCAGAAATATCTGAAGGATATGCTTATTCAAAAAGTCCTTCTTCATTGGCTTCAACTGCGGTTAGCGGTTCATTTAATGCTGGAGACAATCCTTCAATTTCTGATTTAGGAATTACTTTGACGGTTACATATGATGATGGAACAACCGCAGATGTTACATCAGAAGCAGTAATTACTGCAGGTGTACCATTAACTAAAGGAAGCAATAATTTAACTATAAGTTATTCAGAAGATCATGCTCATACTGGAATAGAAAAAAGTGCAAGTTGCAACGTTACTGTTTCAGATGTTGTTCAACAAGTTACAAGTGTTAACATTACTAGCAGTGTTTCTACTGTAAATGTTAATGAAACAATTACTTTAACTGCAGAAGCTTTGCCAGCTGATGCAAATAATAAGACATTAACATGGAGTAGTAGCAATGCTGATGTAGCATCGGTTGATTCGTCAACTGGTGTTGTTACTGGCGTAGCTGCTGGTTCTGCAACAATTACTGCGACAAGTAACAATAATAAAACTGCCTCTGTTAGTGTTTTAGTTAAAGATCCGACAGATATACCAACCGATTTAGTTTTGTCTGGTGAATTAACAAAATCCGCATATTATGTTGGCGAAGCTTTTAATCCAAGTGGACTTGTTGCCACATTAAAAATGGCAAAATCTGCTGATGTTGTTGTTACCGGCTCTGTCACATGGTCACCATCTATTTTAAATACAGCTGGTGAAGCAATAGAAGTTACAGGATCCTACACTTTAGAGGGAGTAACAGTCACTGATACTGTTGAAGTAAGAGTTGTAGAAAGAACAGTTTCGAGTATCGCTGTTACAACAGCACCTGCAAAAGATGAATATGTAATTGGAATTGATGATACTTCATCGTTAGATTTATCAGGTTTGGTTGTTACTGCTACATATGTATTAGGTGATACTGCTGATGTAACTAATAGTGTATCAGTTGGGGAAGTTGATTTATCTTCTGCTGGAGTAAAAACCGTTTCAGTATCATTTGGTGGAAAATCAACATCGTTTGAGGTTACTGTTAGACAAGCTATTTGTCCATTAACCGTTGGTAAACAATATGTTTTAGCGGCTTACGACAAAAAGAATGATGATTATTATGAGTTAACAAGCATTTCGACAACATCTACTAAATACGGAGTTGGAACAGAATATAACACCGAAGGTAAGACCAATTATCCGTTAGCAAACGATATGGTTTTAACGGCCGAACAAGGTGTTGTAGACAATTCTGTCGCATTTAAGACAAGTAATAATAAATATTTAACTTGGTTAAGCGGAAAGAGCTTAAATGTATCTGATGAAAAAGATGCTGATGGACACTCTTCATGGACAATTACTTATGAAACATCAGAATTAACTGGTATCGAATATGCAATTATTTCAAACGTCAATAGCAGCGATAGAAAAATATGGTGGAACGTAAGTAGTCCAAGATTTGCTGCTTATGATGGAGATAAAACCTATGAAACTGATTCATATGGCGGAGTTATGCTTTACACTTACGAATATTGTAAAATTGGTAATTTCGTAGATGCGTATATGCACCCAGAAATCGAAACAACAGATACTGGTTCAAGTAGTAATTATCAAACATGTAAAGGCACCGGCTATTATGATGTAGCTAAACCAGCATTTAATGCCTTGCCATTAAGTGTTAGACAAGAATTCGCAAAAACAACATTTGAATTCTACCCATATTATCAAAGACTTCTTGCTTGGGCTGCCGCCAATGGTGATGTGCTTAATTCAAGTAATGAATTGGCTCAAGGATCACATATTAATCCATTGACAAATGTTGCTGATTCAACAGTAACAATCGCAATTGTTGTCATCTCCGCATTTAGTGTACTCGCTATCGGTGGATATTTCTTCTTAAGAAAGAAAAAAGTACAATAATTGTCTAAATTCTAATTAAAGGAATTAAGGAACCCTAATGAATGACCACAAAAGGGTTCCTTTTTGTTTAGGCTCTCTAAAATCTAACGGGGTTTAACGGGGTCCCCTGAGCCAAACTCCCAAAAACTATAAAATCTAGAGTGGTGTATCCATGTGGTACATCACTTTTGATTTTT
>CADCFC010000002.1 GCA_902800645.1 uncultured Erysipelotrichaceae bacterium | reverse complement strand
ATGCTATGTTGGTGAATTAGTTTCTAAAGAAAAATATAAAAAAGTTAAGGCTATTTTCCCAGGTGGATTCTCAAGGCAAAAGTCTGTAAAAAATGGACTTGATTTATCTAATTATAAAGATAGTGATATTGTCTTAATTCATGATGGAGATAGACCACTTGTAAGTGAAAAAATAATCACTAAATGTATTAACGAATTAAAAGAAGCAGATGGAGTTGCTCCTATCATTAATCATGATGAAGCGATTAAAGATATTTCTAACTCTGGTAGATATATTGAAATAGAGGAAAAAAGATTTGATATTCAAACACCTCAATGCTTTAGGTATGGTCTTATTAAATCCGCTCATGAGTTACATAAATATAAGGCTGTGACTGATGACATTTCTTTAATTGAAAATGATTACAAAGTTAAATATGTTGATGGTGATCCACTCAATTTCAAAATTACTAAAGACATTGATTTAGAATATTTTAAACGTATAATTTGACTACTATGAATCGCTTAATTGCCCATCTCATCAAATTTAAAAAGTCATATATCATCACCACAGTTGTTTCTCTATTAGTTGGTGTTGGAATCTTTTTAGCTTATTACTTTATTCAAAATCAAACTCTATACGGAGCAATGAATGGAAGTGGAGTAGCGGGAGCGGTTCTTATCGGTGTTGGTTTACTATGTATGGTTGCTAGATACGGCGCTTTTGATACGATGAGTTATGGCTTTAAACAACTCTTTGCGTCTTTAGTTAATCGTGAAGCGAATAAATATAACGATATGGTTGAATACAAGGAAGAAAAGAATAAAGTGAGAGAATCTTCTTCCAAATATTATTTGGCGATTATGTTAGTTTCTATTATCTTTTTCATCGTTTTCATTGCTTTAACCATTTACCGTTATAGTGTATATAAATAAAATTTATATAAGTTTTGAAAAATTATTAGAGACTTACATTTTTGTAGGTCTCTTTTTTCGAAAAAAAGTTTGCACTCAATGCGCGTATTCGTATATACTACTACACAAATACTAAATTACGTGCCTAATATGTGCACGAGAAAGGAAGGTGTTCTTATGTTAAAAGTTTCATTACTCGCTAGCGTTATTGCTTCACTATTTATGGGCACTAATGTTGCAAGTTCTACACTTGTTAAACCACTTGCAGATAGAGACGCTCAAATCATTGTTGAATGCGAACGCGAAGTCGAATCACTAACAGAAGAAGGAATTGAAAACGTTCAAAACATTACATTGAATAACATCCGTAGTTATGCAACTAACAATTTCAAGGTCATTACTAAATACCAAGCTGTTGCTAACGCGATTGCCTTATCTGTCAGTTCAAAAGATATTGAAAACATTAAGAAAGTACCTGGCGTTAAGAGTGTTACTGTTAACAAGTTCCACGAAATCAAAGAAGAAGTAGCTTATTCGGGTGGAAGAGCTGCTCCTACTGATGATGAATACGGTGGAAGTCAAAACATTTCTGCATTAACTATGCAAATGCCTACTGACAATAATGAAGGTTCAGGTACAACTATCGCTATTTTAGATAACGAATTCTTCTTTAGAGGTAAGCAGGTAAGTGTCACTAAAGCTGCAGATGCTGATCCTGTTGAAACTGTTGTTGCTAACAGTTGGAATCATGTTACCTATAGCGAATTATCATCAAGCGCTGTTTTAAAACACACATCTCATCCAGATGGCTGGACAAGAACCCACGCTTATACATCTGCTAAAACAATGGTTAGCACATTCGTTAAAGGAGTGACTGCTGACACTTGGATGAAAAACGAAGATAACAAAGGAAAAGAAGGCTCTTTATATTTCAACAATAAAGTTCCATTCTATTTCGATTATGGTGGAGAACAAGAATTCTCCACCGATACTTATCACGAAGACTTAGATGTCTCTAGTGAACTTTCCTATCACGGAAGTCACGTCGCATCTATTGCTGCTGGTAATGATACTGGTGATAGAGGTAATGGTTTACCAACTACCGGTTATAAAGGCATTGCTCCTGGTGCTCAACTCATTTGTATGAAAGTCTTTACTAACTACAAAGCGGTTGGCGTTGATAAGCAAATTGGTCACGGCATTAGTAGTGGTGCTTATGATATCCCAATCATGAACGCTCTCAATGACTGTATGATTCTTAAAGTCGACGGCATTAACATGTCATTAGGTAGTAACCTTAACGACTTTGATAAAGACACAATTTGTTACAAGACCTTAGAAAAACTTGGAAATAGTGGAATCCTCACTGCTATTAGTGCTGGTAACGCTGGTAAATCTACATATGAAGAAATCGGCGCTTACCGTAACTGGACCACTGATATGGTTGAAACCGGTATTCTCTCTGGTAACTCTAACGTTGTGAGTACTATGGGAGTTGCTAGTGCTTATCCAGATAAAGTCTTCTATGAAAACGCTTTAAAAGTTGAAGATAAAAATGGTGTTATTCAATACGTTGCTTATGAAGATCAAATCGTTAATAACGAAGCGTTTGATACTGAATATGAACATCAGTATCCATTAAATGAGCTCCCGGTCACCACCAACGTTGGCTGGCAAATGATTCCTGGAAATGGAATATTAGATGATTATAAAGATTTCCATCGTGGAAATATTGCTGTTGTTATGCGTGGTGTTACTAGCTTCGCTGAAAAATACGCAGCCGCTAAGACTGCTGGAGCCTGTGCTCTTGTCATTATTAATAACGACCCAACTGCAACAGAATTCAATATGCACATGAGCTTCGGTGATGGATTTAAACCATCTATGCCTTGTGTATTCGTTCTTAGAAGAGATTATGATACATTCCACGGAAAAGTATCTGGAACTCTTGATATCGTTGGCAAGATTTTAGTCGACGTTCCTGAAGGAAAAAAGAGAACCTTATCTACATTTACTTCTGATGGAGCGACTTATGACCTCGATTTAAAACCAGAGATTACCGCTCCTGGTGATTTAATTAAAGGTGCTGTTCCTCCTCAAAAGACCGAAGATAAGATCGATGCGAGAAGATATCAAGTCTATGAATTCTTATCAGGTACATCAATGTCTGCTCCTAACTTTGCTGGAGCGCAATCCGTTGTTTTATCTAAAGAAGCTAAAACATCTTATGCTCGTATTAATGCAATAAATACAAGAATTGATGAAATCAACGCTAAACTTAACGATAAGGATAATCCTCCAACCGCGGAAGAAAGAAAAACATTAACTGCTGAGAAAACAAAAATTACAACTGAAAAATCAGTCTTAAATACAAATCTCACCAAATATAGAGCCTCTGTTAATATGAGACTCATGTCTACTGCTGATCCAATGAAAGAGGTCACTCTTAATCCAGAAGAAGCAGCGACAATGCCAATTGCCTCACCAAGAAAACAAGGTGCTGGTATGGTTGACTTATCTGGAGCATTATCCACTCATGTCTATCTTGAAGGATTAGATATCAATGGTAACGCCACTGGCAAGAGTAAGATCGCTTTAAGAAACGGTAAGGATGTTAATGAAGGAAAACTTAACTTTAACTTCTTAGCGTATAACGATGATACAGAAGCAGATCACGTCTATGACGTTAGCTTCACCGTTATGATTCCTGCTACTAGAGAAGATAATGAAATTGCTCCTAAAGTGTTTGACTGGACAAATCCTAAAACAGGAAATGTTGAACAAGTTGCGTATTCTTCTCCAAAAGAAGCTGATTCAATCGCTCGTTACCCAGGACATGAGTTCTGGTATTCAAATGGAGCTGGTAAAGAACCAAATCAAGGCACTTATGACACTAACTTTGCAGTTGGTGATGTCTATAACGTAACTAGAGATATTTCTTATTACGCGACTAGAGAAGCAGCAATGCTTGCTACTGAAGAAGCAAAGACCACAATTACTAAAGGTCATTACTACTGTGCTAATATTATTAACGATGAACCTGATTGGCAACCACTTCAACCTTATGAATATTTATCAGTTCAAGATCAATTAGTGGATACTGTTAGTAACGCTGGTACTGTTACCGTTAAAAAGGCAACTGAAACAACTGATAAAGATGGTAATAAAACAGTTACTCCAGGTAAAACTAGCGTTAAGTTAGATGAATATAATTTACATGATGAAATTAGACAACATATCGCAAAGAAATTTGATTACGGAACTTACTTAGAAGGATATATCACCTTAAAGGGCAGAAATGGTGAAACAGAATTAAGTATGCCATATATGGGCTTCTACACTGGCGACAGTGAAAAGAGCTATGGTGATGCGCCAGTTCACGAACCATTCTCCTTCGATAAAGATCCATATACCATTTATCCAAGTGATTTAGTTAATGACTTAACTTCTTCTTTACTTGCAAAAGATAAAGTCAATTTTGAAAGTATGTGGTTAACCGGTTATCTCGCTGACGGAGATAAAATCGATACCAGTAAGATCAATTCCAATGATATGTCATTTGATAGACTTAATGGTTTCCGTCATGTCGCTTCTGATAACGAAGGCAATTATTTAGATAATCCAGCAGAGAACATTTATGTTGGTAATCCATATTATTCAAATGTCATGGTTATTCAGTTATTCATGTTGAGATCGGTTTACGATAACTACATAACAATTACAAATAAACAAACCGGTAAAGAAATATACCGTAATGTCTTCCAAGATATGCTTCGTGGACAAGACTTATGGGAAAACTGGCCACTTTATAAATCCCATGTTGATGTCAACTATGTAGGAGCGGGATACGTCGCGCACAAGACGTACACGATTATTCCTTTATATGACCAATATGGACAACCATTTGAAAGTGGTGAATATAATATTGAATTTAATTTCTTACTCGCCGGAACAAAAGAGTGGAAGAAAGAATCCTATTCGCTTCATATCGATAGTGATTCACCAGAAGTGTCTTCAATTACAGACATGGGTGATGATATCCGCATCAACATTAAAGAAAAGAACCTCACCGGTTTAAAAGTTGATAGTGGCATTGTCGAAATGAGTGATGAAAACTTAGTCAAGGTTGATGACAATAATTACTATTATCAAATGTCTAAAGCAGAAGCTGAAGATATCATCTATAACATCCGTTATAACTACGCACAAGGTAATGGACGTTTATATATCTCAATGGATGATAAGGCATTTGGACATAATAGTTGTATTATCAAATTTGATGAGAACGATGATGGAGATGTCTTATATAACTCCTACACTCTCGTACAAAATCCAACCTTAGAACTTAATAACGATTTTGTCCTCCAAGAAAGTGGAATTACTTTATATAAACTTAATAGCACTGCTGATGTTCAAACTGAGATTGCTTTACCTGAAAGTCCAATTCTCATTAGTAGAGGTCCAGTGTCTTATGTAACCACTGTTACTGTTGGAGGATGTGGAGGAAATGTTGTATCAAATAGCATTATCCTCTCCTCGTTAGCGTTTGCATCGCTAATCGGAGTAGCAATTAGCCTCGCTCTCCGTAAAAAGAAAAAAATATTAGGAGGTAACTAATATGAAAGGCAAAAAATTATTCTTATCCTGCGCATTACTTGCAATGGTGAGTGGCGGCTTAGTTGGTTGTGGCGCTTCTAGCGATCCAGCTCCAGTTAAATTACCGTTCTCATATTCAATCTCTCTTGCTACTGGACGTTCCTCAGTTTTATATTTAAAAGCTGGTTCTCCTTTACCAGAAGATGACAATAGACTACTCATCTCTGAATTTAACAAAGAGGAAGGCGTTGAATATAGCTACACTCAAAAAGTCTCAGCAAATGGTATTGCCGCTGCAGATATTAAAGACTACATCGAAGTTAGTGAAATGAAGGAAGATAAAGATGGTAAAAAATACTTCAATATCACTCCTAAAAAGGTTACAGGCACTTATTCAGAAACTGATCCTGAAACTGGCGAGGTAACTATTAAAGATCAAGAAATCATTATTCGTGTTATCCGGAAGAAAAAATCGCTTCCAATACATATTCAAATCAAAGAATATGTTGACCGCGCTCAAGACGGTTATAACTGGGCTGCTGATGATAAAGCTAGAACTAAAGCTCTCGGTAAGCTCGAAGAATACGCGATGGAAAACTTCTTAACAGGTATCTCCTTATTTGAAAATGGTGGATATGTTAAATATAGTGATCGTGCAGACGCGGTAATTCCTGCTACAGAATATATTACTGGTTATGGTTGGGGACTTCTCGCTGATGGTAAAGCACCATTTACTTCTAAATTACCTGGTGTAAATACTGGTACTGAGGAGGATTATTATTATCAAAGCGCGAGCAGCAGTGACCCACTTGATATCAATGCTTGGGATGCTACTGGTAGCCAAGTTAGCGATTTACATGGTTATATTTCCTCTTCTTATTGGGGAACTAGATTAAAGAGTTCTGGGAATGATTATGAATGGTACCCAGTCTTAGCTCGTGAAGGCTATGATCGCCCTGTTCGTAATGAACCAGAAAACCCAACTAATCTATACACTAAATGGAAAATCCCAGTGAAGACTAAATTGAATGGTCTCTACTATAATTACACCGGTTCTGATGGCAAAGATTTTGATAATAGAGGCGTTGAACTTGAAGACTATTTAACCGTCTTCCAAGCCTTATTAACATATAAGAGCCAAGTTTATCGTGGTAGTGAACTCGCTGGAGATACAACTTATGGTATCAAAGGCGCTGGTGAATATTACCGTCAATCTAAATCATATAAAGACTTAGAAGGTACTGGTAGTGTCACTCAAGAAGATAAACTTTGGAATGATATGATTGAAAGTGGTGATTTAGGCTTATCAATCGAACCTAAAGATAAAGACGCTAGAACCGCTGACAATACATTCATTAATATTGAACTCGTCAATCCTATTGATGATTTCACTGCAATGTATATGCTTTCTAGTAATTTATATTCTCCAATTCCTAGATCCTTCTTAGATGCAATTGGTGGAGGAGATTATGCGATTGGTGCTCAAAGATTCGGCAGATTCCCAGACGGTGTCAGTACTGATATTAAAAATAATGTTATTTCTGTCGGACCTTACTACTTAAAAGAATGGTCCAAAAACTCATATATTTCTTTTGCTAGAGATGCAGATTGGTTTGAATGTGATAAAGATCCAGAAACTGGTATTCCAAGAAAGAGATATAAAATCGCTGGTGTTCGTATTAGAAATATTGCTGGTGCGACTGAAAACCCATTAGCTATTTGGAGTGAATTTACTGAAGAGCACAAACTTGATTCAGCAGGCGTTCCTTCTCAAATCATCCGTGATCACGGCGCACCTGAAGGAGCTAAACAAAACGGTGGAGACTCTACCTTTAAGCTCAACGTTAATTCTTGTACACAAGAGCAATGGGACAAATTATTTGGCCCTCAAGGAAGCGTTAATCCTCAACCTGCTGGTGAAGCATATCAATGTAAACCATGGATGAGTAATAAAAACTTCTTAAAAGGATTATATTGGTCAATTAACCGTAAGGATTTTGCTAAAGATCGTGGCGTTCAACCTTCATTTAACTATTTCTCTAACGCTTATTTAGTTAATCCTGGTGACCCAGAGAATAAGAAATCTTATAACGCAACAACTGAACACGCTGACGCGGTTAGTAATTTCCATAACATCAATCCTAATACAGGTGAAGATGACTTTGGTTATTCCTTACAAACTGCTCAAAAATACTTTAAAACCGCTATTAAGGAATTAGTTGATAGTGGCGATATTAGTGAAGGTACTATAAAAAGACCAACACACATTAATATTCATATCAGATGGATGTATAACTCTGATATTAAAGAATATGGTTCCACAATTGGTAACTATTTCAAAAAAGCATTTGATGGTGCTAACGGTAAAGTTGTATTAGACATCACTCAAGAAGATGTTAAGAAATGGGATCAAGTTTATACTGACTACTTAATGAAGGGTCAATTTGACCTTGGTTTTGGTGCTATTAGTGGTAACACCTATAACCCACTCAACTTCTTAGAAGTTTTAAAGACAGATAACTCTAGTGGATTTACTCTTAACTGGGGTGTTGATACTGGTAAGGTTGATGAACTTAACCCAATCATCTTCAATCCAAGAGATCCTAAAGATGCGGATTATGATCCTTCTGAAGATAAGGCTTGGTCATTTGATGGTCTTTGGGCCGCTGTTGATCATGGTGCAGTTATTACTCAAGGTAGAGATATTTCTCCAATTGAAAACGGCTATCTTGCTAACGCATCTGTTAACGAATTATATAATGGTGGTCAATTTGACATTATGTTTAACTTTGTTGATGTCGAAAACGCTGTTCTTGACGTTGAAAAAGTTCTCTTATATATCCCAGGTCAAAGTGTTGAACTCAACTTTGAATATAGTAAGACAAAGAAACAATACACCATTACCTTTACTGCAGCAGAAGGCAAGTCTATTAATGACAAATTAGTGGCAGCTTATGAACTTGATAAAGAAGCCGCTAAAGATAAATACACTCCTGCTGAAAAAGAAGAGATTAAACACCCATTCACCAAAGCAAAATATGGTAGATATTGGGAAATCGAAATCAGATACACAATTAGAATTGCTGGAAGTTCATTTGAGTCTTCTAATACATTCATAGCTTACGCTACTAAAGGTGATCAAGATAGAGATCGTAACTAAAGGAGGCACTAATTATGAATAAAAAATTATTAACATTATTAGGCTCTGCGGCGTTTGCTCTTACAATTACTAGTTGTGGTAGTCAAACTGTTACTGTTCCTACAAAAAGAGTAATAACAGCTCTTCCTACTGAAATTAGAGTTACTCACCAACACGTTTCTTTGAGAACAGGTGAAAGTGAGAAACTTAATGTCTACTTAGCTCCTCGTGCTGCTCATGACGCTGTTATTCGTTATGAGAGTGATAACCCTAGTGTCGCTACCGTCTCACCAGACGGTACCGTCACTGCGGTAGGTGGAGGAATCTGTGGCATCCGTTGCTATACTACTGGTAAAGATAACAATGTTATTGAAACCGTCGTAAAAGTTTACGTTACTAGACCTGCTTCATTTAATGAAGTTCAAACCAATGTTTTAGGACAACTCCTTAAACAACAAGAAACCGGCAATGAGCTTAAAAACTTTAAAGCGCAAAATTATGCGATTAGAGAAAAAACCAAAGCTGGTGAACTCTATTATGCTTATTATGATGACTGTGATTATCTACATTACAGTAATAATAATGAAGGCCGCGCAGGTTTCATTGGCTACCAAAAGGAAATTAACACTACTGGTGGAACGATGGAAGAAACTAATTACGCATGGCAAACCTATTGTGATAATGACTATAAAACATATATTTATCACGACACAGGATTCACCAAAAATTATTGTAACTATGATACTTCTGAGTTCATCGGTAAAGATAAGCTTGAACCATGCTTAGAATTCCTTAATGGTATGTTCACAAATGGTAAAGTTATCCTTACTCAACATTTGAAAATCATTAAGCAAGAAACTTTATTAGGATATTTCAATGATCCACAGGCATCTAGTCAAATCGCTGCAGAAACTTCTAATTATGGAGTTTATACTGATAGCGAAACTGGATTAACAATGTGTAGATTCACATTAACTGAAGGTGATAATGGAACAGAAGCTCCTGAAGATGAAGATTTAGATGGAATTCCTAGCGGAACATCTTATCGTGGGTCATTCACCATGGATTTGACATTTGTTAACGGATATTTAAGAGTTGATCATACCATTAACCCAATTACTTATAAACTCGATGGCGTTGATTATACTAAACTTCGTGATGAATATACTGCTTATCAAATTAATGATGAAGTAGTAGTTCCTCGTCCAGTTAACGCTGACTATATTCCAGTTGAAGATATCTTCGATTTATAAAAAAATTCAAAAAAAGCTAGAGGGCTATCTCTCTAGTTTTTTTCTTGCTCCTAAAATCAAAAATAGTGGGCTTCTTATATTGTAATTTAAAAATATTCATTATGGTTTTAATTAAAATACTTCCGTTCTATTTTTTGCATATATAATGCAAGTCTTGATTTGATATTTATATTGGAGTAGAATATCAAAACTTAATTTGTTTATAAAACAAATAGAAAGGAAAGAAGAATGTTAAAATATTCAATCAAAAGAATTATCTTGGCTCTCATTACTGCCTTCATAATTATTACGTTAACATTTTTCTTAGTTAAGTCCTTAGGAATTGCAGATACGACATTCGGTGCCAAAGAGAATGTTCGTTACGGATTCTTTATGAAGCAATATAACTTAGGTTATGTCGAGTATTACGCTTATGAAAGACCTGATCTGGGTAAATTACTTGCTCATTTAACAATTGATGGCGAAGAATATTTCTTCTATGAAAAACCTTTAGTTATTCAATATGGAAACTGGCTGAGAAACATTGTTACAAAATGGGACTGGGGCACCAGTACCTCTATTCAACCAAATACCTCTGCGATTTATATCATTGCTGAAAGATTACCAACATCAATGTATTTAAATATCGTTAGCGTATTTTTCTCAGTACCAATTGGTATTGGGTTAGGTATCTTAGCTGGTTTAAAGAAAAACACTTGGATTGACCACTTAATTAGTACTTTAGTTATGGTCTTTATTTCTATTCCAAGTTTCGTTGTTATCAGCTTTTTAATTTATATTCTCGCCTATCAAACTCATTTACTCCCTTCACTTTGGCCAACTCCATCTGAACCGATGGCTGTTAAAGTGAGCGCGTTTATCATTCCTGTCCTTTCTCTTTCCTTTGGCTCTATTTGTGGCTATACACGTTTCGTTCGTGCTGAACTTTGTGAAGTTATGTCTAGTGAATATCTCTTGCTCGCTAGAACTAAAGGCTTAACAAAGAATCAAGCGATTACTCGTCACGCTTTAAAGAACGCCTTTGTTCCAATTCTTCCTTCTATCTTAGCGGAATTTATTGGTATCTTTGGTGGATCCATGATCCTAGAAAAACTATATAGTATTCCAGGAATTGGAGATCTTTACATCCGTTCGATTAACGAAAAAGATTACAACGTCTTAATGGTGGATATGGCAATCTTTACTACGGTTGGTTTGCTTGCCGGTATCATCTTAGACTTATCTTATGGTTTTATTGATCCTCGTATCAGAATGGGAGAGAAGAAATAATTATGAAAAAGAATAATGATTTCGATTTTGAAAATCTTCCTATAGAAGCAAGAGATCCGGAAATTTCTCAAGAAGACTTTACCCTCCAACAAGCGGATAAAGAAATTCACGAACAGAAATTCCAAACTAAACCAACCACATTCCTAAAAGACTCGCTTAAACGTTTCTCTAAGAATAAGAGTTCCGTTGTCGCTGCTTATATTTTAGGCATCTTAATTTTATTATCTATTTTCGTTCCTATTTTTGATAAGAACGATGTTTCTAATACCGCTCCTGATAGTGCTTATTTCTATTTGGAACCAAAACTATTTGATAATACGAATGGTTTCTGGGATGGTACTGTTAAGAAAACCAATGTTCCAGTAGACACTTCAAGCCATGACCAAAAAGATTGGTGGCCAAATCTTAGTACTTATAAGATTGATGGTATTTCTAATTACCATATCGATGGCACAAGATTTACAAGTGATATTAATGAATATGCGCGTGGTGGATATGCGAAAATTGGCTATTACGGTGGAAGCGGTTTAACAACTGCCACAATGTCCTCTATGAGCAGCTATGTTCTTGAACATCGTGCAGTTTTAAATTTAGCAACTACTTCGCTTACTCTTAAAACTTTTGAAACTGTTGACGCTGACAAAATTAAAGCATATTACGATATCGCTAAAGCAGATGATCCATATTTACCTGCTTTACCAAGTGATGTCATGCCTCAAAACTTTACTATAGGCTTAGCGTCTTTAGAGTTCGTTTATGTTAGTGATGATACTGGTTTAGAAGTAACTATTCCTCTTACTGAAAAGAAAGCAATCCATAACACTGGTAGTGCTTTAGATGTAAGTGGAAAAGATCCAATTGATATTGGACAAGTTATTATGGATTATATCGATGATCCAACTCATGAACTCGCTCATCAAAACATCTTCTCAAAATTCTATTTCCAAATTAGAGTTGATGGACCAGAAGGCACTCCAGCAGATAAATCAGTTTGTTCTCTTATTAGAGCGATTGAACTTGATTGTGGCGACACCGCTAGTAACGCTCTTAAAGTTTATATTAAAGGTGGAATTATCCCTGAAGATATCGGTGGACAAACAATTGACGTTGGTTATTCTGGCGTTTCCTTTGCAAGAAGCAATGATTTCTTAATTAGAGAATCTAAATTTAAAGTTGCTGGTAAAGAATTCAAAAACTCTGGTTATTGGGCTGTTGAATCAAGCACCAAGATGTGTAAGACAGCTCACTTAGCGGTTTGTACTTATGCTTCCTTTACTTATGACTCATATAGAGGCCAATTTGGTAGAAGAGAAGACATTTCTATTTATGAATTTGAATTTGAAATCTACGCGGATAAAGGGTATATCGATTATTTCATTGAACCTCTTGATTCAGATCCTACTAGAGCAGATCCTTCTACATTCTATTTTGAAATCTTAGATAAAGAGAATTCTCCTATTATGGAAGACATCACTGCTTCGGATGTCTATTTTGAAACGAGTAGTGATATGTTCGTCGCCAATTGTACAGTTAGATATTATCGTTATCTTGGACTAGATAAGATGCCTAAATTCTTATTTGGTACTGATAAAACTGGAAGAGACATGTTCAAATATGTCTTTGATGGTCTTAAGACATCTTTATTAATCGGTTTAGCAACATTTGCGATTTGCTTTACCTTCGGATTAATTTATGGTGCTATTTCTGGATATTTTGGTGGCACAGTTGACTTAGTTATGGAACGTATCACTGATGTTTTAAGTGGCATTCCATTTATCGTATTAATGACATTAATTATTCTTAAAGCTGGTCAAAATTACCTTACCTTTGGTATTGCCTTATGTTTGACTGGTTGGATTGGTACTGCAAGTACTACTAGAACTCAGTTCTATAGATTTAGAGGTCGAGAATATGTTCTTGCCTCTCGTACACTAGGTGCGAGTGACGCTCGACTTATTGCTAAACACATCCTTCCTAACGCTTTAGGAACAATCATTACTGGTGCAGTTTTAATGATTCCTAGTGTTATCTTCTCTGAAGCGACTATTTCCTATTTAGGATTAGGATTTAAAAACGCTTCTTCGTTAGGCGTTATCCTCTCTGATAACCAAATCGAATTATTATCTCACCCATATTTATTACTCTTCCCATCCGCTGTTATCGCTTTAATTATGATTTCCTTTAACTTATTCGGTAATGGCTTGCGTGATGCGATTAACCCAAGTTTGAAAGGAGAAGGCGAATAATGGAAAATAAAGAAATTGTTTTATCTGTTAAAGACCTTAAGGTCAACTTCTCTACTGACCATGGTTATGTTCAAGCGGTTAGAGGTGTTTCCTTTGATTTATATAAAGGAGAAACCTTATGTATCGTTGGTGAATCTGGTAGTGGTAAATCCGTTACCAGTAAAACCATTATGGGTATTTTAAGCGCGAACGGTCGTATCATGGGTGGAAGTATCATGTATCAAGGTGAAGATCTCACTAAAGTTAGTGAAGATGAATTCCACCGTATTAGAGGACACAAGATTGGAATGATCTTCCAAGATCCTTTATCCTCTTTAAACCCAATTGTAAGAATTGGTAAACAAATCACTGAAGCGATGCTTATTAATAGCAACCGCTTAAAGAAATATTACGAAGAGCTTGTCGCTGATGAACTCGTCGCTTATAAAAACGCCGAGACTGAATATCAAACTAGAAAAGCTTATCGTAAAGAAAGAATTAAGTTCTTAAAGAGTGAAGAAAAGAAAGACGCTCAAAAGATTAAAAATGAACCATCTTTATTTAAGAGTGGTCAACTTTATACTTTAAAACTCGAATATAACGGTAAAGTTCTTGAAGCTAAAGAAAAATATAAAGCTTCTACTGCTCCTTTATTTAAAGAACTTAAAGAGATTGGTTCTTCTAATCCTAGTAGAAGTGAAGAACTTAATGCCTCTATTGCATCTTATAAAGAAGAACTTAATCAAAAGTTGTTAGCGCTTAAAGAAGATAATCTCGCTATTAAAACCAAAATTAATAATGAGACTATCGCTATTAAAGGTGAAGTTAACACTAAGCTCGCTGATAACCGTGATAAATATAGAGGCTTATTAGTGGAAGTTGAAAACACTAGTGATAACACTAAAACTTTAAAAGAAGAATTCGTTCCAATTATTAAAGAAAGAAAAGAAGCTTATAAGCTTAAATGTAAAGAAGCTAGAGTCAAAACTAAGGAATATAAAGAGTCTTTATATAAAGAACATTTAGAGAAAGTTAAGGCGATTGAAGAAGATTCTTCTTTAACACCTGAAGAAAAGGCAAAACAACTTAAAGAAGAATCATCACGTTATATTTCTTCTATTAGAATTACAAAGGCTGAAGCAAAATCTAGAGCCTTAAAGATTATGGCGGAAGTCGGTATTTCTTCTCCTGAAAAAAGATTTAGACAATATCCATTTGAATTCTCTGGTGGTATGAGACAAAGAATCGTTATCGCGATTGCTTTAACTGCCGACCCAGATATCTTAATTTGTGATGAACCAACTACTGCGCTTGACGTTACTATTCAAGCTCAAATTCTTGAACTCATTAATAAATTAAAGAAAGAAAGAAATATCTCTTGTATCTTTATTACTCACGACTTAGGTGTTGTCGCTAATATGGCGGACCGTGTCGCAGTAATGTATGCTGGAAAGATTGTTGAATATGGTACAGAAGATGACATCTTCTATGATCCACGTCACCCATATACTTGGGCCTTATTATCTTCTATTCCAGACATTAATAGTAAAGAAAAACTTGAAGCGATTCCTGGTACTCCGCCAAACATGATTTATCCTCCTGCTGGTGATGCCTTTGCTTTAAGAAGTAAATATGCGATGGCGATTGACTTTAAGAAAGAGCCACCTTTATTTAAGATTAGTGACACTCATTACGCGGCTACTTGGTTACTTGATCCACGCGCTCCAAAAGTGGAAATGCCTAAGATTGTTAAAACTCGTATTGAGAACTCATTAAAAGCGGCAAGGAAAGGAGTTAAATAATATGGAACTTATTTATCGTATCAAAGCTAGATTTAAACCTAGAACTCCTACTTTCCGTCAAGAATTAGTGGATAACGGAATTGAATTATCCGTTCGTCACTTAAAACAATTCTTTAAGTTTGGTCATGGCCGTAGTGCTTTTAAAACTAAAGCGGTTCACGATGTCTCTTTTGATATCAAAAAAGGCGAATGTTTCGGTTTAGTTGGTGAAAGTGGATGTGGTAAAACCACAACCGGTCGTAGTTTAATTAGACTTTATAACATCACTTCTGGAAGTGTTTACTTTGAAGGAAGAAGAACTAGCGCCGGAAGTAGATGGAATGAAAAAGAGATTAAATGGACGAAAATCCGCGGCAGAAAACAAATTAGAGAATTAAGAAAAAAAGAAGATGAAGAAATTCTTAAATTATTAGATTCAACCGGATTAATTTCTCAAATCGAAGAGATTAACGCTGAAGTTAGTAAAATCGAAAATGAACTCGTCGCTCTTAAAGTGGAATATAAGGATCGTATGAAACAATATTCCGACGTTGAAAACGAAGATGTTAAAGACGATAAGGCGGAAGAAATCAATCGTGAATACTCTACTGAGGCTGAAATTAAGAAGGTTAAACTAGAAGAACTTAATAAACAATTAAAAGATCTTCAAAGAGAATATAAGGAAAGCAAGAAAAAGACTCCTGATGAAGAAACTCAAAAGAAGATTGATGAGATTAAAGTCAATTATGAAGCTCAAAGAGAAGCAATTCGTAAACATATCGATGAAGTTGTCAAAGAACAAATCGAGACTATTGCTCAAATTAAATATGACAATCGACATGTAGATAAGAAACTCATGAGCAGAATGCAAATGATTTTCCAAGACCCTGTTGATTCTCTTGATCCTCGTATGACTGTTCAAGATATCATTTGTGAAGGTTTACATATTCAAGGTCAATATAACTCTTATAGAAATTCTCAAAAAGTTAAAGAAGTTCTTGTTAAGGTTGGTTTATTACCAGAATACGCTTCAAGATATCCTCACGAATTCTCAGGTGGACAAAGACAACGTATTGGTATTGCTCGAGCACTTGTCATGAATCCTCAATTCTTAATTTGTGATGAACCTATTAGTGCGCTTGACGTTTCTATTAGAGCACAAATTATTAATCTTCTTAACGATTTAAAAGAAGAGATGGGATTAACTATTCTTTTTATCGCTCACGATTTATCAGTTGTTAAATATTTCTGTGATCGTATCGCAGTTATGTATTATGGTGAAATTGTTGAACTTGCGAGTAGTGATGAATTATTCGCTCATCCTCTTCACCCATACACTCATGCTCTTTTATCAGCGATTCCTAAACCTGACCCAATTTCTGAAAAGACTAGAAAGAGATTCTTATATGTTCCTTCTAAAGAACATGACTATTCTAAAGAAGCTCCAAAACTTACCGAAATTGTTCCAGGTCACTGGGTACTCGCTAATAGCGAAGAACTCGAAAAATATAAAAAGAGTTTCTAATAATATGAGATTAGTTCCTACAAATTATATTTTGTGGGAACTTTTTTTATATTAAGTATTTATTAATTGGCTTGCTTTATATAAAATATAACTACTAAGGAAAATATATTTAGTTTTATGAAAACGAGAAGAATTGGTTTTATTGCGGCTTTAATAACCGCTTTTGGAGTGCTTAGTGCTCCTATATTTATTAAAGAGAAAAGTGAAGTTAAAGAAGTTTTAGCGTTATTCTCTCCTAGTCAAACTTATACAAATGGAGATAAAGCCACTTATTATAATGGTATTAGTGATGTTTCTACTGGAAACACATTGCTTTCTTCTTTAAGAAGCTTAAATAGCAGCAAAAGAAAAACAACTATGGGATATTCGAGCATGGGTACTTCTCCAGCTAAAAGCCCATATATTTATACCGATTATGATGTCACTAATTCTTCATTAGTAAAAACTGATAAAAATGGACAGCCTTATAGTGAAGTTATTTCTTCTTTTTATACATACACTCCAACTAGTAGCTGGAACAAAGAACACGTTTGGCCTGATAGTTTAGGCGGTAATAAAGTTGAAGCTGATATCCATATGCCTAGACCTACAATCTCAGCCGAAAATAGTTCGCGAGGAAATTCTTTCTTCGTCGAAGGAAAAAATAAGAGTTCTGGAGGATGGGATCCTTACGCCGCTGGATATAGTGCTGATAGCAGAGGAGAAGCAGCAAGAATTACTTTTTACTGCATGGTTGCTTCTAATCAGTTAGACCTTATTGATGAAGATAGTGGCGGAAGTAATGAAATGGGTAACCTCAATAGTTTAATTAAATGGAATATTGAGCACCCTGTTACTGAAAGAGAAAAAAGAAGAAACGAAGGAGCGGAATACCTTCAAGGAAATAGAAATCCATTTATCGATCACCCAGAATACGCTTGTAGAATCTGGGGAAGTACAAATGCGACTACTCAAGCACTTTGTAATAATGCTTCTTACCCTAGTGATGATCATGAAATCGCTATTAAACTTGATGATGGAACTTCAAAAATTGAAGATCTCACAAATAATAAAGCTACAACTATAAATGTTGGTGACACTGCTAATTTCTTTGCCACTGTTGATGGTGTTTATAGTAACGATGTCTCTTGGTCAATTGATAAAGAAGATATCGCTATTACTCAAGTTTATAATAGAGGTCAATATTCTAATGGTGTTTCTGTTACCGGTGTTAAAGGTGGAGCTGCAGTTTTAACTTTAACTTATAGTTACACTAAAGAAGGGCAAAATAAATCAATTAAATATTCAACTGTCATCACCGTTAAAGATAATTCCGGTGGAGGAAGTGTTACTGGTGACGGTAAAGTTACTATTGATTCAAATATTGAAGGACTTGGTTCTTCTACATCTACTGAGTCTACTTTAACTAGTGATGGAATTACCTTTAAAGGCAAAGTTAAAGATTTTAATGGCAGCAAAGTATGGTTTGATGAAAATAGTGGATATCTTTATAACACAACTAATTTAGGGAAGATTACTAAGATTACAATTAACTATGCAAGCGGTGGTTCTTCTTCTGCTAACCAAGTAATTAATGTCGGCACTTCTCCTATTGAAGGATTTAAGAGTGCCACTGATGAAAATGGAACAATTATCACTACCTCGACAGGAGGAAGTAAAGGCGAATTTGTTCCTAATGGTGACTTTGGATTCTTTAATATCTCAGTTAAAAATAAGAACTTACAAGCTTCATCAATTGAAGTTGAATACGCGAATAGTAGTGAAGAGCCAAGACTAGTATCATTATCTTCTAGTGGCGAAACTACTGAATTTAATCTAAATGATACATTTAGATATGACGGTGTTTTAACCGCTCACTATGATAAGGGTGATGATAAAGTTGTTACTCCTACTAGTGTTTCTACTCCTAATATGTCAACGATAGGAGAAAAGACTGTAGTTGTTACTTATAGCGAAGGCGGGGTCACTAAATCATATATCTATAAGATTAACGTTAAAGAAGGTACATCAGTATCCACTCTTCTATCGATTAGTTTAAGTGGTCAAAAGACTGAGTATTTTGTTAACGATACGTTCTCATTTACTGGAAAATGTGTCGCTACTTATTCAGACAAGACCGTTGAAGTTACTCCTACTAGTGTTTCTACTCCAGATATGTCCATAGCTGAAAGTAAGACTATTACTGTTTCATTTACCGATAATGGCGTTACTGTTACCGCTACTTACGTAATTAATGTTAGAGAAAAGAGTAACGATGAAGGTGGAGGAGATACTCCTACTGAAAATCCACCTAGAGTGGGCTGTGGAGGAGACGTTTCTTCTATGAGCATTATCCTTTCTATTCTAGCGATAAGTGGAATTATTCTCGTTATTATTAATAAGTTTATAAAGAGGAAAGAAAAATAAACATAAACCAATTTTATAATTGGAGAACTTTGCTCTCAAATTTGACATTACAACATGATGAATAAACTAAAGGCTTTAACTTTATTTACTTTTATCGGGTTAGCGTTTTCTACTATCCCGGCTTTAAATGATTATGAAGTTAAAGCTTTTAATACGCCTACTGTGGTAGTTGGAGATGGAAGAAAACCTCTTCCAGCTTATTCGTCTTCATATAAAAACGAGCCTTTATATTCTTCTCAACAAAATAGTCGCACATTTAAAGCGATGAACGTTGGTAGAGCACTAGACACATATCGAGGTGAAACTGTTAAAGTTGCGATTCTTGATAGTGGAATTAACTATAACCACGAGGAATTTCAATATAACGGTGAATACATTTTTAAAAATACAACTTACACAATTAATAATTCTTTACAAGTAATACCTTATACAACTAGTCCAACTCTAGTTAATGATACTTTAGGGCATGGGACAAATGTAGCAGGCACAATCGCAAGTCAAATTAATTCGCTTGGTGTAGCGGGTCTAGCCCCAAATGTTGAACTTTATATTTATAAAGTCACTGATAGTGATAATTCTTATAACTGGGAAAAAGTAAAAACCGCTTTAAATCACTGTGTACTTGAGAGCCAAGTTGACATTATTAATATGTCGATTCAATCGTATACAGTCACTCATGAATATAACGGCAAAACTTATCCTGGATACGCAAATAATGCGACTGAATTAGTAGATTATATTAATTCTTGTTATAATCACGGCATTTTATGTATTGCTGCAGCAGGAAATCATAATACTGCTTATAAATCATATCCCGCGAGTAATGAGCACTGTTTATCGATTGGCTCCTTAGCTAATGGAAGTTCAACCGAGAAAGCGAGTTATTCAAATTTAAGCGATATCGATTTAGTTACTTCTGGATCTGTCTATGTTCCATTAATTAGCGGAAATAGTGACTATGATAGTAACATTGGTACTTCTTTTAGTTCACCTTTAGTGGCCGCTGCGGCAGCCTTATATAAACAAAATCATAAATCCGCTACTCCGGATCAAATTATCAATGCGCTTAAAAATACTTGCGATAAGATTCCTGGAAACCCTTCTTGGTCAGGAAGTGGAAGGCTTAATGTTTCTCGTTTACTTGGATTAGATTCAGTCACTGATATTGAACTTAATAATGTTATTGATGAATCAATCACTTTAGAAGTTGGTGGAACTTTTGATATTGATTATTCTGTTATTGGTGAAGGAGATTACGATAGCAGTGTTACATTTGAAAATTTAGATGAGGATGTTTTAACTGTTGATAGTAATGGTCATATTATCGCTAAAGGAGTTGGAGAAGATTTAGTCTCTATTACTTCAGTCGATAACCCTAATGTTTTTAAAACAATTACTGTAACGGTTAACGCTAAAAAGACTAAATTATCACTTAATCGTACTTCTTTAACTTTGAAGGAAGGCGAGACATTCCAACTTGTCGCAACTGTTGATCCAATTGGAACACAAGTAAACTTCCAGTCGAGTAATACGTTTTACGCAACTGTATCTAGTAGTGGCTTAGTTACCGCTAAAACAAAAGGAACAGTGACTATTACCGCTACTGCTAATGGAGCGATTGAGACTTGTGAAGTTACGATTAACAAAGCTGATTTAACTAAAATAGAATGTATATCTACTCCTAAACCAACTTACTACGTTGGTGATTCTTTTTCTAAACCAACAATAAGAGCGACTTACGCTAATAACGCTACGCAGACAGTAACAAATTATTGTCAGTTTACTGGTTTTGATTTAAATACTGCAGGAAACTACACAGTTACTGTCAGTTATACAGAGAATAACATTACCAAAGAAACAACATTTAATATTGAAGTAATCGCAGTAAGACTTGAATCAATTGCTACTGCTGGAACATTTAAAACTAGTTACGTTGAAGATGATACATTTGACGCAACTGGATTAAAACTTACTCTTACTTATAACGACACTCGTAAAAATAAAACTATTACTAGTGGTTATGTAGTTGATACAACTACGAAACTTAAGAAAACTGATACGTCTTGGACAGTTAGTTATACAGAAAACGGTGTCACGAAATCGGTTGATATTTCTATTACTGTTAGTGAAAAGTCTGACTATGTTCAAGTTACTTCCACTAGTGATTTATCTGCTGGAGATAGAGTAGTCATTAAACTTGGAAGTAGTGGAGTTACTGGCTGGGACTCTAAAAAGGATGCAACAATTGATGCTAATGAAGCTTTGTGGATTAAATATTTAGTAACTGAAGTTAGTGGTGGTTTCACCTTAAAAGATGAAGGAGCTAATAAATATATCGCTACCCCTACTGATAATCATTTTTTGTATACAAGTGTAGCGGCTAGTATTGGAACTTGCACGAGTGATGAAAATGGACAATTAATATGTAATGGGCGCGCTCTTAAAAACAATTCAACGATGTATAGATTTTATACATTGAGCTCTGCTTATGAATCATTAACTTTATATAAAGTAGCGGTTCCTGATGTTAAATCAGTTACTATTTCCCCTTCTTCACTAACTTTGGATTTAAATGGTCAAGTATCTTCTGATTTATCAATTAATGTTGAAACGATAAAAGGTGCGAGTGATGAACTCTCTTGGGCAAACAGTGATCCTACTGTTGCATCTTTATCTAATGGAACAGTAACTGCGTTAAAAGTTGGTACAACTACTCTTACAGCAACATCTACTTTTAATAATAAAAAGAGTGCGTCTTGTACAGTCACTGTTATCGATACAACTCCTATACCAGTTACTTCTATTTCGTTAGATTCTTCTAAAAATATTGAGGACGGTAAAACCGCAACTTTAACTGCTTCTATCAGTCCAACTAATGCGACTAATAAAAATTTAGAGTGGGAAAGTAGTAACCCTAATGTTGTTTCTATTTCAGGAATTAACGGCTTAACAGCAACATTATCTGCTTTAGGAACTGTTGGAGATACCGCTACTATTACAGCAACAGCGTTAGATGGAAGTGAAGTTAGTGCGACTTGTTTAGTCACTATTATTGAAAGAACTGTACTAACAAGAATTGAGTTAACTAATTACAATACTTCAGTTATATATAAAGATGATTATGATATTGGTAACCCGACAGTAACCGCCTATTTTTCTAATAACACCTCTATGGATGTTACTAATAGTGCGACTATTACTAGTAACGTAAATACTAGTGTTATTGGTAAACAAAATATAACAGCTTCTTATACTTTTGAAGGTGTAACTAAAAGTGACACCAAAGAAGTTATGGTTACTAATAATGGAGCGAGTAAGAATGTCGGTATTTCTAAAGAAGAATATGTCGACACGAATGTAACCTATACATTTAATTCTGCTTCTTGGGGTGATAGCACTAGTAGTTGGAATAGTGGAAAAGCTGGGAATCAGTTGGATAGTAAAGGCATTCAGATCACAACTGGAACTAGCGGCGCTAATGCGACTAGTAAATCCTCTTATACAAACATTAGTAGAGTAATAGTAAATTACTGTACGAATTCTAGTGCTGGAGCGGGCTCAATCAAAATTAAAAATGGATCTAATAGTGAAGTTAGTCAAACTATCACTAAAACTGGTGGAACCACTCATAGAGATTTAACATTTAATTTTTCTACTGCTCAAACAGGTACTGTTAAATTAACAGTCAACTGTACCACTAATAGTATTTATGTCAAATCTATTCAAATATTCTATCAAGAAGTGGAATCCGTTTCTTATCCAGCAACTCCAACCGATCAAGCAAAAGCGTGGGCAAATTATTTCATGAATTCCACTAAAGAGTATTGCGATTATGATGGTGTTAATTCTAATGTCTCATCTATTGCTTCTATTTGGAGTGAACTCGGTAGTGAATATACTTATATGACTGACGACGCTAAAGATGCATTCTTTAATAGTGATGATGCTTCTATTAATGAAGCGAGAGAATTATATAAGATTATCTATGGAAAATATTCTAGTCAGTTAGGGACTAATTTCGTTAAGGATTCTGATGGCAATCCACTTCAATTAAATAGTTTTTTATATGGTAATTATGGCTTTAGATATGGAATATTAATAGTTCTAATCTCACTTATTTCATTATCCTCTATATCTATTTATCTACTAGTGAGAAAAAAGAACCGTAAATATCGTTAGAAATATATTTAAAAATATATTAATATATTCTCTTACAAAAAAGAGAAGAAGGTAAATAAATGAAAAAACGTTTTACAATCATCCCACTTGTCGCTATCGGCATGCTTTTAGCGTCTTGTGGTATTTCTACTCCTGCCACTCCTAGTGATCCAGGTGGAGATCCTACTGTAACAACTTATACTGTTAACTATGCAACTTCTAGTGATTACACAGTTAATGGTTTGAAGAGCAGTTACACTGCTAATGAGAAGGTTGAATTTACTGTTACAGTTACTAATGCTCAAAAAGAAATTGAAACTGTCAAACAAGATATAACAGTTTTAACAGCGGTTAATAACAAGTATTCATTCAACATGCCAAGTAGTAACGTCACCCTTTATATCACTTTAAAAGATAAAGGAACACCAACAACTACTTACACTGTTAGTTATTCTACTTCTAGCGATTATACAGTTAATGGAATCAAGAGCAGCTATGTTGCTAATGAGGCAGTTGAATTTACTGTTACAGTTACTAACGCTAATAAAGAAATTGATACTGTTAAACAAAATAATACTGTTTTAACTCTTACAAATAACAAATATTCGTTTAACATGCCAAGTAGTAATGTAACATTAACTATTACCTTAAAGGACAAAGGAAGCCCTGTTGATCCAGTTGATCCTTCTACAGTTACTGAATTTACATTAGTTACTTCGAATAAATTAGAAATTGGCTCAATTATTGTTTTCTCAAGCGTGTCTTCAGGAAGCACTAAGTTAATGGGATCACAAGGCAATAATAATAGAGCGGCGGTCGACGCTTCAATTAGTGACAATACCATTAATATTACAGGTAAAGGTGCATATACATTTTTAGTCGAAGAAGGCACTAAAACAGGTACATATTCGTTTAAAGACACTGAATCCAATGAATATCTATATGCAGCTGGTTCAAGCAAAAATTTATTAAAATCTACCAAAACGAAAACTGATGACGCTAGTTTTACATATTCATATTCAGCTTCTGGATGTTCAATAGTTGCTCAAGGAACTAATACTAGAAATCAGATGTATTATAATTCCACTAATGGGATATTTTCTTGCTACCAAAACAAAACTGGCGATGATAGTTATTACATGCCATTCATTTTTGAAGGATTAACCGAGAAGATTTATCCAACTGACTTTGAAATTAGTGGTTCTTCTTCTGTTGATAAAGGAAAGACAACTGCATTATCTGTTTCGTTTACTCCAAGCGACACTAACCAAAAAACAATTACCTGGTCTAGTGATGATGAAACTATTGCAACCGTTAATGATGGCACTATTAGAGGTGTCGAAGTGGGTAGTACAGTAATTCGTGCCTCTGCTAAAAAAGAAGATGGTTCATCAATTAATAAATCATTTAATATCACTGTCGCACCAGTAGTTGAAGGCGCTTGGACTATTTTAATGTATATGTGCGGCACTAATCTAGAAAGTGATTATGCTAACAAGGACACAATTACTCAAAATGGCAAAGAATATCCAATCGATGGTATTGGCTTAGCTACTGCGGATATTTTAGAAATTTTGTCTGTTCCAAATAAACCAAACGATGTTAACATCGTTATTGAAACTGGTGGAGCAACCGAATGGACAAATAATACCTATGGCAAATATAGTAATGGCTATAGTATTTCTTCTGATAGTCTTCAAAGACATCACGTTGAGAATCAAAAGATTGTATTAGATGAAACACTAGATACCTATACTTCCATGGGAGATTCTTCAACATTAGAAAGCTTTGTTGAATATGGATTAACTAGTTATCCTGCTGAAAAAACTGCTTTGGTTCTTTGGAATCATGGTGGAGCAATGGCTGGCGTTTGTTTTGATTACAAGAAAAGTCAAGAAGGTCTTGATGATAATGAAGTTCTAACCGCTGTTTCAAATGCTCTATCTCATACAGGCAAAAGCAAACTTGAATGGATTGGTTATGACGCTTGCTTAATGGCGGTTCAAGATATCGCTGAAAAGAATAGTGCAATTGCTAATTATATGGTTGCCGCTCAAGAAAGCGAGCTCGGTGATGGCTGGGCTTATAGTGGATGGATTGATGATTTATATAATAAAAAACCAACCGAAACAATTCTTACTGAAATTTGTGATTCCTTTATTGCTTCTATTGAAACTATGCTTGATTCTTGGGAAAGCGAAGACGGATATAGAAGTGCGAATGATCAAACACTCGCATGGTTCGATTTAAGTAAAGCTAGCGCATATAAAAACGCTTGGGAAACAATGGCCTCTTCTATCGCAACTAACATCGGCTCACTCGGAAGTAATGCATTCATTGATTACTTAAATAACAGTGTTAAAAGCTATGGTGGTACAACTTATACATATGCAGAACTTCAAGCAGTTGCTGACGAATGGACTGAAGATTATCCTGACGAATTCCCAGATGGGTGTACTGTTGAAGATGTTACTGAATATTATGAACTAGTTCAATTTGGAAGCGTTTATTGTGAAGTAAATACATCTTCATATGGAACATTTGATGCTTTAGATTTCTTAACGAAGGTAAAAGCACACGCTACTTTAGGTAAGAACGTTGGCGATTTAATTGATAACTGTATTTCTGCTTTAAATGAGTTGATTGGTTATAAAAAAGTCGGGAAAGATGCCGGTAATTCTAACGGTATTTGTATGTATTTCCCAACATCCAAAAGTAGTTCTGGGTTTAGTCGATACTACACAAGTAGCATGACTAACTTCACAAATTGGAGAAGTATCTGTTATACTTATGGTGGATAATTAATTACATTAATTAATATTTATGGACTTGTCTTAATTGGCAAGTCCTTTTTAATTTATGCGCGATATAGATTATGTATTTTAATGCAAATTGTATTAAAATAATGAAGTTATATGAAAAAGAAATTATCTCTTCTTTTACTTCCATCATTACTATTATCTCTCAGCAGTTGTGCGATAAATGATTTTTATAACACTATTGAAGAGATTTCTATTTATGATTATCGTAATGCTTATTTTAAAGATTACAAATTTAGTGAAACCAATCGCTTAGAAGTAGTTGCTAGATATAAAAATGGTGAAGTTAAGGATATTCCTTTAGAGCTTGTTAATTTAACTCTTATCGATGAAGATGATAAGCAAGTTGATTACCGTTCAAGTTTTGGAAGTGGTGGTACTTATAGACTATATTGTTATTCTGGATCAGTTGTTTCTAATTTAATCGAATTAACGGTTAACGAAGAAGACACTCCTGCTGAAAGCATATCTTTTGATATATCAACTACATCAATTAGAACGATGGATGTCATCGATTTTTCATTAGATGTTACTCCTTCTAATTATAACGATGAAATAACAGTTTCCTATTTAAGAAACAGCCAAGAATATAAAGATGTTGTTTCTCATAGAGTGGACGTTGATAGTTATAACTTCTATGACGAAACAGAAGGGGTTACTACAATTAAAGCGAGTAGCGAAAACATTAACGAAACGATTGATATTTCTGTCGCTAACGCGGCTAATAAGATCATTCCAAATATTACATATAAAGATTTGAGCAATAGAAACGCTCCAACAATTGGCGACACTAAATTATTAGTGGTGCCTGTTTGGTTTAAAGATTCTTCCTCTTTCCTTCCTGATTCTGTTAGAGGAAATATTTATGAAGATCTAAACTCAGCTTTCTTTAGTGATGGAAGTGTAACTGGCTGGCAAAGTGTTTCTTCCTACTATAATAGTGAAAGTAGAGGAAAACTTAATTTACAGGGTAAGGTTAGCGATTGGTATTTCTCTAATTATTACATCAATAATGGAGATGTTTCTTCTTCTATTGGAATTGATACGACTTCTTTAACTAAAACTAGAGAACTCGCTAATACTATTGTTGATTGGTATTTTGCTGAACACCGTGATGAATCTAGACTTGATTACGATAGTGATGGTGATGGATTTATTGACGCTTTAGCGTTAATTTACGCTGCTCCTGATTATTTCTCTTATGGAGTTGATAATAGTTATCGTAATAACACTAATTTGTGGGCGTATTGTTGCCCTGGTAGTAGAGGTTATCAAGTTGATAATCCTCAAGTCGGAACTTTCTTATGGGCAAGCTATGACTTTATGTATGGTTATTCTTCTGCTTTATCTAGAACACTTAGACCTTACTATAAAGGTTCAACCACCAATTTAAGAATTGACACTCATACATATATTCACGAAACCGGTCACTTATTTGGTTTAAGAGATTATTATGATTATTCAAATCAATATAAGTCTGCCTCTGGTTTTTCAATGCAAGATTATAATGTTGGAGGACATGATCCTTTCTCGATGTTTGCCTTTGGTTGGGTTAACCCTTATTTACCAACTTCAAGCTGTAGAATTAAACTAAATAGTTTCCAAGAAACCGGTGATTTAATTTTATTAACTCCTGAATTTAACTCTGTTGGTTCTCCTTTTGATGAATATTTATTATTAGAGTTATACACTCCTACTGGTCTAAATTATTTAGATTCTAGATATACATACACTCCTTTTGGAGGTATCTATCCTCTTGGTAGTAAAAATGTTGGTGTGCGTCTATGGCATGTTGATGCAAGATTAACCAAAAACACTGGCTTCGACCAATATGATGAAAACTTGACTGTTGATCCTCGACCAAACGGAATATATGAACACGCTTTCTCTAATTCTTATTATTTAGAAGGTGGAAATAATGATCATATCTCTCCTCTTGCTAAATGCACTCATAATAATGATTATGCGATTTATAATCTATTATCATTAATTCGAAACGACACTTCTGTTTCTCATAAAACTAATAAATTATTTAGTGGCAGTGATTTATTCTACGCTGGAAATGAATTCACCATGGAAAAATATGAGGCTCAATTCCCTCAAAAATATATTAAGAGCTTAGATGATTCTGTTCTTGATAACGGAAAGAATCTTGGTTGGTCGTTTGTAATTGAAAGCATTACTGATAATTCCGCAATTATTAATTTAACGAGATTATAAAAAGAAGAGCGTTACTCAATTCGCTCTTCTTTTTGTATGTCTATTTTTCTTTTATATCTTACTAATAAATAAGATAACGCGCATGCGATGAGTAGTAAGACTACTCCAATTGGGACTTCAATATAATATGGAACAGAGATATATAAACCTTTGGACCACATTAAATAATATTGATAGATTTCGTAATTAAAGAATAAGGCAATAGTGCTTCCGATAATGAATCCAATAATCGCATAAAAAGTTAAGATTCTATATTTCTTAAGTAGGAAGTGCATTAATTTACTTATTACATAAAAACCGATTATTACTCCAATAGCGAAACAAACTAATATTCCAAGTAAAGACGGAAGATTGGACCAATTTCCATTTTCTAAACAATCTTTTAATGTGCCTGTAGTTGTTGATAATAGTGGAGCATAAAAGCCAATTAGCAAAAGAATCATGCTTCCACTTAATCCAGGCACTACTAAAGCGATAGAAGCAATAAATCCAACTGGAATTAAAACTAGGTATAACCACCATGTATGAGAAACGAATATTGGGGTTACATCAACTTTAGCAATGACGCTTAACACTCCTAGCATTACGGCGATAATAAAGGCGATAACTAAAGCAATGATATGGCTTTTTTTAACTTGTTTGCCTTTTGCTTCATCTTTTACACCAGGGAATGAGCCAATAATAAATCCAGTAAATAAACAAATTATTCCAAATAAAAATCCATTTAACGCCTTATCCATTAAATAGATCATTGGGATGACTGATAAAACAACTCCTAATAGGACAGGTAATAAATAAATGACAGCTTTTTTAAATTCTTTAAAGATGTTACTAACAGCCCAAAGAATCTTTTCATAGACTTTTAAGATAACAGCGATAGTGCCACCGCTAACTCCAGGAATAGCACTTCCAATTCCTATTCCGATACCTGCTAAAAATGTTTTAAACCATTCTTTGATTTTCATAGCAATGCTAGTATATAACAATTTCATACTTATTATAAGTATTTATATCTCTATATTACTTGCACTAAATTTTGTCCTTAACAAAAAAGAGAACTAATAATAAAATTATTAAGACTATGAAACTAATCGTTGGCTTAGGTAATCCGGGAAAGAAATACGAACACACCCGTCATAATATGGGATTTGATGTCGTAGATCTTTTTAGTGAACTTTCTCAAATTGATATTGATAAAGAATCATTTAAAGGATTAGTTGGCAGAGGAAAAGTTTTTGATGAAGATGTGTTTTTATTAAAGCCTCAAACTTTTATGAATCTATCTGGAGAATCAGTTAGAGAGATTGTTTCATATTTCAAAATTCCTTTAGAAGATATCATTGTTGTTTATGATGACATGGCTTTAGCTCCTGGAAAAATTAGGCTTAGACCTGGCGGATCTAGTGGCGGTCATAAGGGAATTCAAAATATCATTGATAATCTTGGTAGCCAAGAAATTAAACGAATTAGAGTAGGAATTGGCGAGCCGACATATGACACGATTGATTACGTACTTTCTAAACCTACAAAAGAAGAAAGAGTATTGATTGATGAAGCAATTGTTAATTCTGCAAACGCGATTAAAGATATCTTAAAAGATAACTTCGATAAAGCGATGACAAAATATAATTAGGAGGCTTATTAACGAACCTATTTGACTACATCAAATCGAATAAAGCTATACCCCCCTTCTTGTCAAGAAGTGGGCATTTTGTCGTTAATGATTTAGTCGGAATCTCCTTACTTACCGCTGCTAGTTTTAAACAAGATAAACATAAATATTTATTAATCACCAGCAATCTATTTAAAGCTCAAAAACTGTTTTCTTTACTCAAAAGTTTATTGCCAGATAATAAGATTTCAATGTTCATGAGCGACGAACTTATAAGAGCAGAGAATCTCTCGTTATCAAAAGAGATGGCGGCAAATCGTATCTATACTTTAAATGAGATAATTAATAATAAAAATGAAATAATTGTGGCAAATTTAGCTTCAATTATTAGATTTTTGCCAGATATTGATACTTTTAAAGACGCTACTCTTAAGTTTAAAGTTGGACAAGAAATTAGTCTAAGCGAGATTAAAAAAACTTTAATTAGAGCGGGTTATTCTCAAGTTAATAAAATTGATCAATCTCTTCAATTTGCTTCTAGAGGCGATATTTTAGATATTTTCTCAGTTAATTATGATGACCCGATTAGAATTGAACTTTTTGGTGATGAAATTGATTCAATTAGAAGCTTTGATTTAACAACTCAAGTCAGTAAAGAAAAACTCGAAAAAGTT
This sequence comes from uncultured Erysipelotrichaceae bacterium, assembly GCA_902800645.1. Lineage (GTDB taxonomy): Bacteria > Bacillota_I > Bacilli_A > RFN20 > CAG-826 > UBA2450. The sequence goes on along the minus strand of CADCFC010000002.1, from coordinate 51,411 downwards.
ACTGTTCTTCCCGCTAACGATTTTATTTTCACTGACGACGAAACTAAAAACGCTACAGAGAAAATCATGTCTCAATTAGAGAAAGATAAAAGTAGATTAGACGCTTCTACTTTTGAATCTTTAAGAAATTCAGTCGTTAGTGATGTTCAAGTAATTTTAGAATACAATTACTCACCAAACCTATATCGATATTTCTCCTTAATTTCGAATCATTTTGTCTCTTTAATTAACTATTGTTCTGATTATGACGTGGTTTTAGTGGATGAGCATTCTCTATCTGAAAGCAATAAAATGATGCAGGAAGAGTCGAGTTCTTTCTTATACGAATTGTTTGAAAACGGCAAGGCTATTAGTGGTTTATCTTTATTCTTTGACTTTGATCGACTTCCTTTTAATAGAAGCAATTTAATTAGAACGTCTGTTCTTCAAAGATTTAGTGAAGATATTGTCTTTAATTGTAAAAACGTTCCTTTTGAGACTAGTAAAAACGTAGACATTATTAACATTATTAGAAATTACACTAATCAAAATTATAAAGTTAATGTTTCTTTAGGCTCCAAGGATCAATTAGAAACTGTAATTGATTTACTCAATAGTGAAAATATTCCTTTTGAAATGGTTAAAGAATTATCTTTACCTAATAAAAGACAAATTGGATTATCTATTTCTAATCTTCCAATTGGATTTGTCCTTGATGATGAAAAGATAGTGTTCTTATCAAGCAAAGAACTATTTAATCATAAAGTTAGAGTTACTAGATTTGATAATAGATTTAAGGAAGCTTCAATTGTTAGAAGCGGTGAAGACCTTTCTCCTGGAGATTATGTCGTACATGAATATCAAGGAATTGGTGAATTTCTTGAATTACAAACTTTAGAAGTAGAGGGCAAGCATCAAGACTATTTAAAGATTGCCTATTTTGGTGGAGAAATACTTTATGTTCCTCTTAATCAAATCTCTTTAATTAGGAAATATTTAGGCAAAGAAGGCGTAAGACCCCGCTTATCTCACCTTCACACTAAAGATTGGGAAAAGACTAAAGAGAAGATTAAAAAGAGAGTTCATGATCTAGCGGAGCGTCTATTTAATCTATATGTAGAAAGAAATAAAATTGAAGGTTTTCAATTCGCTGCAGATGATGAGTTCCAAAAAGCTTTTGAAGATAGTTGTGAATTCCAACTCACTAAAGACCAACTAAGATCTTTAAATGAAATCAAAAAAGATATGGAAAGCTCTCATCCGATGGATCGTTTACTTTGCGGCGATGTTGGATTTGGCAAAACGGAAGTTGCTTTTAGAGCAATATTCAAAGCCATTAATAGCGGCAAACAAGTTGCTTTACTTTGTCCGACGACATTACTTGCTAGACAACACTTTGAAACTGCTGTTAAGCGTTTTGCGGGATTTGATATTAATATCGCTATCTTTTCTAGACTTATTCCCGAAAAGCAACAAAAGGAATATATAAAGCAAGTTGCAAGTGGTAAAGCCCATCTTGTAATTGGCACACATAGATTATTATCTAAGGATATTGTATTTAAAGATTTAGGATTATTAGTGGTAGATGAAGAGCAACGTTTTGGAGTTGAACAAAAAGAAAAGATTAAAGAACTTAAAAGTAATATTGATGTTCTAACTTTAAGTGCGACTCCTATTCCTAGAACCTTACAGATTTCTTTATTAGGTGTTAGGAGTTTATCACAAATTAATACACCTCCAAGTGAGAGAATGCCTATTCAAACTTATGTCACTCCATATAGAAGCGATATAGTTAAAGAACTCATTCAAAGAGAATTAGGAAGAGAAGGACAAGTGTTCTATCTTCATAATAATATTGAAACCATTTATGAGATATCGGCTCGATTAAAGAAAGCGATGCCAGACGTTAATATTGCGGTTGCTCATGGAAAGATGAATAAAAACGACATCGAAGACGTTATGCTTAAATTCTATAACGGGGATGTTCAAGTTTTAGTATGCACTTCTATTATTGAAAATGGTATTGATGTTCCTAACGCGAATATGATTATTGTTGATGATAGTGATCATTATGGTTTATCTCAACTCTATCAAATTAAAGGAAGAGTTGGCCGTGGTAATAGGATTGCATATGCATATTTAATGTATAACGGAAATAAAGCATTAAAAGAAGATGCACAAAAAAGACTGAGAACCCTACAAGAATTTACTGCTTTAGGTAGTGGATATCGCATCGCTCAAAGAGATTTAATGATTCGTGGAGCAGGGGATATATTAGGACCAGAACAAGCAGGGTTTATTGACTCTATTGGATTAGATATGTACATCAAACTTTTAAACGAAGCTGTAAAAGAAAAAATAGAAGGCGAAACTAAAGAACCTCCTCAATATAATTTAAATCTCGGAGTTAATTTTGATGCGTATATACCTAAAGAATACGCGAATGATAGTGATAAAATTGAACTTTATCAAGAAATTATTTCCTGCTCTTCTTATGAAGGACTTATGGAAATTAAAAATAAGACAAGAGATATTTATGGAAAGCTTCCTTTATCTGTTGAGCAATTATTTATTAAACGCAATATCGACTTAATGGTGAAATTTTGTGATATTAGAGAAGTCAAAGAAACAAAATACAATCTAGAAATTAATTTAGGAGATAACTTCATTAATATTAGAGGGATAGGAAATATATTATTTGAGGCTCTTATTCCTTATTTAGGAATTATTAAAATCAGTTACGTTAATCATAAATTTAAAATTGTAATGAGTAAGAAACAAAATTGGTTAAATGATTTTGAGAATATATTAAAATCATTAGTGAACGTATTAGAAACTAATAAAGTCATTGAGGTAGCATGAGAATAGATTTATTTTTGAAAGATAGTCGAATTATTAAAAGACGTACAATTGCTAAAGAATTTTGTGTTCGTGGTTTAGTTTTAATTAACGATAAAGTTGCTAAACCTAGTAGCGAAGTTAATAGTGGAGATATTCTTTTAATCACTCTAGGTGAAAAGAAATTTTCAGTAGTTGCCAAAGTAGAAAAAGTAGGTAAAAAAGAAAGAGGCTCATATGAAGAGCTTAAATCTTGATAAATCTAAAAAGTATTTATTAGCGTGTTCGTTCGGTCCTGACTCAATGGCCCTCTTTTATTTGTTAAAGAAAGATGGATATAATTATGACGCCGCTATTGTTAATTATCACCTTAGAGAAGAGTCTAATTTAGAGGTTGATGGACTTCTTAATTATGCAGCTACTCATGGTGTCAAAGTTCACGTTTTAGATAATAAAGATGTTCCGGTTAGAAATATTGAGTCAAAATGCAGAGAAATTCGTTATAAGTTTTTTAAACGATTAAGTGATGAATTTGGCTATGACGCTATTTTGGTTGCTCATCATCAAGATGACCTAATTGAGACTTATATTTTACAAAAACAACGACAAATTACCCCAATTTATTATGGAATTAGGCCAAATACAACTATTTTTGGAGTTGAGGTTATTAGACCTTTACTTGATTTTAATAAGGCTGATCTACTTGAAATATGCCAAACTAATAATGTCCCCTATTCCATTGATAAATCTAATTTTGATACGGCCATTAAGCGCAATAAAATTAGACATGAAATTGTTTCAAAATTAAGTGACAAAGACCGCAAAAAAATTCTTGAAGAAATAAATAATGAAAACGCTAAACTAGATCTTATTATTTCAAACTTAAAAATGGATAATATTTGTGATGTTGATTACCTAAAAACACTAGATAATTTATCACTAGCGTACTGTCTTAATTATATGATTAGAAAAGTAGATTCGGAACAATCTTTGTCTAAAGAAAATGTAGGTGAAATTAGAAAGATTATTATTAGTTCTCAGCCGAACATTATAAGTCGAATTAAAAAGAATGTATTATTGCTAAAAGAATATAACAAGCTATCATTTATCAATCCTGAAAACGACTACTTTAATTTCTCTTTCGAAGTAAAGGAGCCAACTATTTTAGATACGCCATATTTTTATTTAGATTTTACAGGTGATACTTCAAATAGAAATGTTCATATAAGCGACTATCCATTAACAATTAGAAACGCAAAAAAAGATGATCGAATTAAGATTAAGGACTATTACTCTACTGTTAGAAGATTATTCATTGACTGGAAAATGCCTATATCTTTAAGAGAAAGATGGCCTTTAATTTTGAATAAGAACAATGAAATCATCTATATTCCTAGATATAGTAAAGATTTCAAAATAGCACCCGGTGTTAACTTTTTCGTAAAATTTTAATCAAAGCACATTTAAATGTGTTTTGCTTTTCATAGGAAATAAAAACTAATATAATCTTAATATCTATTATTTAGATATCCCTATCACTATTTCGTTTAGGAGGTAATTATTATGCCTGAAGAACCAAGAGTTCCACAACGCCGTATATCGTTCGGCTTTATATTAGCAATTGTCCTCGTCGTCGGGTTAATTGGAATTTTAATTTATAGATTTGTCGGCACTATCGATCGTTCTGACAAGCTCGGAAGAGAAGAATATGTTGCTGCCCTTATCAATAAAAGAGTAGAAAACGCAACAGTTACTCATCATTACGGTTCTGATTTAACTTCAATTACTGGTACATATATTGCCTCTAACGGACAAAGAAAATCTTATACATTTAACACTGATAAAACTACTTACCAAAGTACAGAATATACTTACACCTACACGATTAGTGAAGCTGGACCATATAAACCTGGTGAATATTTTGACTTTACTACTCAAACTGTAGTTACTTTACCTGACGGTGCTGTTTATAAAGTAGAAAATACTTCTATCAATGCAATCCTAAATCATTTCACAGTTCCTGCTATTAACGATATTTATCAAGAGACTTGGTGGGATCAATGGGGACCAACAATTATTATGCTTCTTGGCTCTGCTATTGTTGTCTTCTTCTTGTTCTCAAGATTATCTAGTTCTGTTAATGGCGCAAATCGTCAAGCAATGGATTTCAATAAATCTAGAGCTAGAAGAGTTCAAGATTCTAAAACAAGATTTAAAGATGTTGCTGGATGCGATGAAGAAAAAGCAGAGATGGAAGAAATTGTGGAATATCTTAAAGATCCACAAAAGTATACAAAATTTGGCGCTAAGTTACCTAAAGGTATCTTATTAGTTGGTTCACCAGGTACTGGTAAAACTTTATTAGCTAAGGCTGTTGCTGGTGAAGCTGGTGTTCCTTTCTTCTCTATTTCTGGTTCCGACTTTGTCGAAATGTTCGTTGGTGTTGGTGCTGGTAGAGTTAGAGATATGTTTAAAACCGCTAAACAAAATGCTCCATGTTTAGTCTTTATCGATGAAATCGATGCTGTTGGTAGACAAAGAGGTGCTGGTTTAGGTGGTGGAAACGATGAACGTGAACAAACCCTTAACCAATTATTAGTTGAGATGGATGGTTTTGCTGATAATTCAGGAATTATTGTTATGGCGGCTACTAACCGTGATGATGTTCTTGATCCTGCTTTATTGCGTGCTGGTCGTTTTGATAGAAAGATTACCGTTTCTTTGCCTGATAAAGAAGGAAGAGAAGCTATCTTTAAAGTTCATTCTCGTAATAAGAAACTTGATAAAGATGTAGATTTCAGCGCGATTGCAAAAAGAACTGTTGGTTTCTCTGGTGCTGATATTGAAAACATTATGAATGAAGCTGCTATTTTAGCAGTTAGAAGAAAGAAAGACTGCGTTACTATGGCTGAAATTGATGAAGCCATTGATAGAAGAATTGCTGGGCCTGCTAAATCCTCACGTGCACTCAATAAACATGAGCGTGAAGTAATTGCGCATCACGAAGCTGGTCACGCTATTATTGGATTAAAGCTTGAACACTCTGATAAAGTTCAAAAGATTACTATTATTCCACGTGGAAACACTGGCGGGCATGTTCGTATGACTCCAGAAGAAGATAGATTCTTGCTTACTAAGAAAGAATTAGAAGCACGTATTGTAGGTTACTTAGGTGGACGTTCATCTGAGGAAGTTTTCTTCGATGATGTTTCTAGTGGTGCTCAAAACGATATTGAAATGGCAACTCGTATTGCTAGATTAATGGTTACTGAACTTGGTATGTCTTCTTTAGGACCAATTCAATACGAAAGAGACACTGGAAGTGTCTTCCTTGGTAGAGACTATACTTCTAGCCAAAAGAATTTCTCTTTAGCTACTGCCGAAAAGATTGACGCTGAAGTTCAAAAGATTATTAATGATGCTCATGAACAAGCTATTTCATTAATTAAGAAATATAAGAAAGATGTTGAGTTAATCGCCCAAACACTTCTCGAACATGAACAAATCACCGCTGAAGAAATCGATTATTTATTAGAACATCGACATCTTAAAAGTGATGAAGTGAAAGAAGAAAAAGTTGTAAATGTTGAGCCTTCTCCAACTGCTGAAAATCAAGCAACTGAAGAAGTTAAAAAAGAAGGAGAGGGAGAGTAATTTCCCTTTTCTTATGTTTAAATTTGATAACCTCAAATTAGATTCAAAAGTGATCCTTGCTCCAATGGCCGGAATCACTTCTTTTGGTTATCGTAAATTCATGTCTCAATTTGGCTTATCGTACTGTGTGACTGAAATGGTTAGTGACATGGGACTTATCTACGGAAACAAGGAAACAAAATCTTATATCACATTTGATAAGCTAGATTGTCCTACTGGAGTTCAATTATTTGGAAATACACCAGAAAACATGGCAAAAGCCGTCCAAATTTGTGAAAAAATGAATCAAAACATCGATTTTTATGATGTTAATATGGGTTGTCCTGTTAAGAAAGTAGTCGACGCTGGCAGCGGCTCTGCTTTAATGAAAAATCCTAAGTTATGTGGAGATATTGTTAGAGCGATGAAGGCGGTAACTGATAAACCAATTACTGTAAAAATTAGACTTGGTTTTGATCTCTCTAATTTAACTTATTTAGAGGTGATTGATGAGGTGACTAAAGCAGGCGCTTCATTAGTTGCAATACACGCTAGAACTAGAAAAGACATGTATCAAGGATCACCTAGATTTGAGGAGATTAGAGGCCTTAGAAAAAAGATGAAAATCCCTCTTGTTATTAGCGGAAATATTTATTCAGTTTCTGATGCTATTAAGGCGATGGAAATAACCGGAGCAGATGCCGTTATGGTTGCAAGAGGCGCTGTTGGAAACCCTAACTTAATTAGAAATATTAATTCTTATTTTAGGGGTGGAGAGACTAATGAAAAAAATCTTGATGAACAGATTGGCTATTGTTTAGAACTTGCTAGAGACCTAATTGATGAAAAAGGTGAGGAGATTGCGATGCGTGTATATCGCGGAATTGCAACAAAGTTTTTCGATGGATTTCCAGATTCTAAACAATTAAAAAATAGGTTAAGTACAGAATTAAATAAATGCTCTGATTTGGTATCATTATTAGAAGAATATAGACTTTACTATAATAGTAAAAGAGAACTTTGATTATTTTTGATATAGTCTAGATAAAATCATTAATTTTATTTTGTCCTATATAGACACTAAAAATTCGTATATACTATTAAAGAGTTTGGAGGTTTTATCATGGATAACAATCAAAATTTGAATGATCAAGAATTAGTAAGAAGAGAGAAACTTGAAAAATATAAAGCTTTTCATGTGGACCCATTCGGTCATGCTTTTAAAGTTACTCATTCTTCAGAAGATATAAGAAAAGCATTTACTAAAAAATCCCCTGCCTCTTTAGAGAGAAATAAACCATATGTTACTGTTGCAGGTAGAATCAAAGCTCTTAGAAGAATGGGAAAAGCCTCATTCATGAATATCCAAGATAAAACAGGCAACATTCAAGTCTACATGGGCATTGATGTAGTTGGTAAGAAAGCGTACGAATTATTTAAACTAGCCGATATCGGTGATATTGTTGGAGTTTATGGTAGAGTTATGAAAACTCGTAGTGGTGAACTCACAATTAGAGCTGAGAAATACACTCATTTGACCAAATGCTTACATCCACTCCCTGAAAAATTCCATGGTTTAGTTGATGTTGAAGAAAGAAGTAGACGTCGTTATCTCGACTTAATTGTTAACGATGAGAGTAGAAAAGTTGCTTTTGCTCGTCCTAAACTTGTTAGAAGTATTCAATCTTATTTAGACGCTCAAGGATTTGTGGAAGTTGAAACTGCAGTCCTCTCTCCTATTTTAGGTGGTGCTAATGCGCGCCCATTCGTTGCTCATATGAACGCTCTTGATAGAGATTTCTATTTAAGAATTGCTACTGAGCTTAATCTTAAAAGATTACTTGTTGGTGGAATGGAAAGAGTTTACGAGATTGGCCGTTTATTTAGAAATGAAGGAATGGATGCATCTCATAATCCAGAATTTACTACTGTTGAAGCTTATCAAGCATATACTGATTTGCAAGGTATGAGAAAACTTGCTGAAGGAATGATTAGAAAAGCTGCTAAAGATGTTACTGGTAGTGATATCGTTACTTATCAAGATAAAGTCATTGATTTCCATAAACCATTTAGATGGGTTTCTATGGCGGACTTAATTTTAGAAAAGACCGGCATTGACTTCAGAAAAATCTATGATTTTAATGAAGCAAAAGCTCTCGCTGATAAACACGGCGTTAAACTCGACAACTTTAAAAATACTGTTGGCCACGTTATGAATGAATTCTTTGAAGAATTCTGTGAAGCCGATTTAATCCAACCAACATTTGTTTATTCTTATCCAATTGAAGTGTCCCCACTTACTAAAAAAGGTAAAGATCCTCGTTACACTGAAAGATTTGAATTGTTCGTTAATGGGCGTGAACTCGCTAATGCGTATACCGAACTTAATGACCCAATCGATCAAAAAGAGAGATTCCTTGCTCAATTAAAAGCAAAAGAACTTGGAGATGAAGAAGCTAACGAAATGGATAACGACTTCATCGAAGCTCTTGAATACGGTATGCCTCCTGCTGGAGGAATTGGAATGGGTATCGATCGTTTAGCGATGTTACTCACCAATCAAGAAAACGTAAGAGAAGTTATTCTCTTCCCTATGATGAAAGATAGATAAAAATAAAATGGAAGAATCACGAGTTAAGAAATTTGAACAATATCGTAATTCTATCTCTAAGGAAGGTAGCAAGAATTTTCGTGCCCCTTCAAACGAAGAAGTCTCCACTGAAATGGGACTTTTTCTTAAATTAAAAAATCGCAAAATAATTGAGAACCTACTTATAATCGGTGTGATTATTGCTATTGTTCTCGTACTTGTAATATTCGGAATAAAACTATTTGGGAGATGATTTTTATGAAGATTTGTGTCGCTATTGATGGACCTGCTGCAGCAGGAAAAAGTACCGTTGCTAAAAAAGTAGCAGAAATACTTGGCTATACCTATATTGATACGGGTGCTATGTATCGTGCTTTTACTTGGTACTGCATGGAAAAAGGAGTGGACTGTCAAAATGAAGCTGCGTGTATTGCTCTTATTCCAGAAGTAACAATTAAGCTAAGACCTAACGGACTTGTTTTATGTAACGATATAGATGTTACTAGAGAAATTAGAGAACCTCGTGTTTCAGGTAATGTCAGTTATATAGCTTCATATAAAGACATCCGTTTATTCTTAGTTGAACAACAAAGGAAAATGGCGGCCAAACACTCTGTTATCATGGATGGTAGAGATATTGGAACATATGTCCTTCCTGATGCTGATGTTAAAATCTTCCAAATCGCATCTGTTGAAACTCGCGCTGTTCGTCGTTATGACGAGAATATTTCTAAAGGTATACCTTGTACTTTAGAAGAAATCGAAGAAGATGTAAGAAAAAGAGATTACATCGATTCTCATAGAGACTTTGCTCCACTTAAATGCGCTCCTGACGCAATTACTTTAGATACTTCATTTATGTCAGTTCAAGAAGTTGTGGATGAAGTTATTAATATTATTAATAAAAAGATAGCATCAAAAGAGGAAAATAATGCCTAATACTGTTGTTGCAATTGTTGGAAGTCCTAACGTTGGTAAATCCACGATTTTTAATCGTATAGTTGGGGAAAGAAGAGCGATTGTTGATGACGAAGCTGGCATTACTCGTGATCGTTTATATGCGACTGCTACTTGGCTCAAGAAGAAATTTACATTAATTGATACTGGTGGAATCGAGATGCAAAATCGTCCCTTCCAGGAACAAATTAGAATCCAAGCAAATATTGCAATCGATGAAGCTGACATCATTATCTTTGTGACTGATGGTCAAGTCGGTGTTACTAGTGATGATCGAATGGTCGCTAAAATGCTTCACAAAGTTAAAAAGCCAGTTATACTCGCAGTCAATAAAATTGATGAAGGATTACAAGCCGCTAACGCCGCTGAATTCTATTCACTTGGTTTAGGTGAACCTATTCCTGTTAGTGGTGCTCACGGTGTAGGAATTGGCGAAATTCTTAATCGCATTACTGATTTGATTAAGGATAAAAATGAAGAAGAAACTAGTGAAAACGTAGTAACTTTTTCTCTTATCGGTAGACCAAACGTAGGTAAATCTTCACTCACTAATGCAATACTCTCAACTGAAAGGGTTATTGTTAGTGATATATCTGGTACAACTAGAGATTCGATTGATACTCCTTTTAGAAAAGACGGCAAAGATTATGTTGTTATCGATACTGCTGGTTTAAAGAAAAAAGGAAAGATATATGAAGCGATAGATAAGTACTCTGCAATTAGAGCGCTTAAAGCAATTGAAAGAAGTGAGATAGTTCTCTTAGTTATTGATGGAGATAAAGGTATTCTCGAACAAGATAAACATGTTATTCAATATGCAACTGATTTACATAAAGCAATCATTATCGTTGTTAATAAATGGGATCTAGTGGATAAGGATACAAATACGATGTCCTCATTTACAAAAGAGATTAGGAAAGAATATAAATTCTTAGATTATGCTCCTATTGTTTATGTTAGCGCCCTTCAAAGAAAAAGAATTAATACATTGTTTGATGCATTAAACCTAGTTCATGAGGCTTATCACACTCGTATAAAAACTTCGGTTTTAAATGATGTGATCCAAGAAGCGCAGGTTATGAATCAGGCCCCTGATTTTAATGGAGGAAGATTAAAAATTTATTATGCGACTCAAGTGTTAACGTGTCCTCCAACAATCACTATGGTTGTCAATAATCCTGAATTCATGCATTTCTCATATGCTCGATATCTTGAAAATAGATTAAGAGAAACATTTAATTTTGATGGCACTCCAATTAAATTTTCGTTAAAAATACGTAGTAAAAAAGAATTATAAAGAGTAAAATTAAGGTTAAAGAGGAGAAAAACACTTACATCATGGAAAAACTTAACAAAAACGAGATAATCGAAATTGTATCTGAAGCTGTTCACGTTTCTAAAAGTGACACTAAAAAAATTATCGATGCGACCTTCGAATTAATCGCCGACACTCTCTTGGATGGACAAAGTGTAAACATTAAGAATTTCTGCGTTTTCGAACCTAAAACTAAGGCTGGCAGAAAAGGCACCCATCCAAAAAATCACTCCGCTATTGAAATCAAACCAAAAAATACGGTTACAATTCATTTAGCGAAGGAGTTCAAAGAACGCCTTAACGAGAATTAATTATTATCGACAATTCCAAAAGGACCTTATAGGTCTTTTTGTTTGCTCTATTAGAGCCTACTTACTATAATTTATTTATGGATCAAAAGATTAAATCTTATTTAGAACTATCAAAACTCTTTAATAATAAAGGTTTTCTTTTATATATGGTTGGAGGAACTGTTAGAGATTATTTAATGGGTATCCCTTTAACTGATATGGACTTAGTAACTGACGCTCTTCCTAGTGAAATGAAAGATTTTTTAAACGCTGATTATACTTTTGAAAAATATGGTTCTATTAAGTATATAGATAATAGTGGTGTTAAATTTGATATCACAACATTAAGAAAAGAAGATGGATATTTAGATTTCCGTCATCCTTCTAAGATTTGTTTTACTAAATCTATTAAAGAGGATGTCTTTCGTAGAGACATCACCATTAACGCGATGTATATCGATGAAAAACTTCAAGTTATCGATTTAGTTGGTGGCAAAAAAGATTTGCAGAACAAATTAATTGTGATGGTGGGTGAGCCAAATAAAAGAATAAAAGAAGATCCATTAAGAATTATAAGAATATATAGGTTTATGCTTGAGACTGGCTTTTCTCTTGATGAAAAGCTAAAAGAATCAATTGAAAATAACTTTGAATTAGTGAACCTTCTTAATAAAGATAAAGTTCTTCAAGAGATTAGAAAAAGCCATCACCAAGAAGAACTTAAAAAAATTTTAAAATCTCATCAAGTTAAAATAGATTTATAACTACTAGTAGTGATAAAGTAGATATACATTATGATTAGTGAAGCGATTGATTTTAGATATTTATTACTCGAAAACTATAAGAGGCTAAAGATTAAAGAAAATGAATTAGCCACAATTTTTATGATTGATCACCTCATTTCTCAAGGTAATCCTTTTATCACCGCTGATTTATTATCTTTAAAAATGGTGCTTGATGTTAAAGAGATTGATTCAATCCTCGCTAAACTTATCACTAAAGGCTTATTTGAATATAAAACTGTTGGTAAACAAACTGTCGCATCTCTTGAGCCACTCAAGCAAAAACTATACCGTGAATTTCAACTCTATCTTTCTAAAGAAGAAGAAGAGAAAACAAGTAAAAGAATTTCTGAAGAACTTGATAACGTATACGCTAATTTTGAAAAATTACTCAATAGAACCTTATCTCCTGTTGAAGTGAGTAAGATTCACGAATGGATATCTTATGGCTATAGCGATAAGACTATTATTGATGCCTTAAAAGAAGCTCTAGCAAGAGGTAAAAAATCTCTTAGAAGTGTTGATAAGATTTTACTCAGCTGGTCTCAACGAGATGATTTAGAAAATGAAGGTCACACTCCTTTAAGCAATGAATGGGACAAAAATTTAGAAGAAACGATTAGAATAGCAAAAATACCTTGGGTTAAAAAAGACGATGATAACTAAAGAAAGAATGTCTTTTATTTCTGGTTATGTAGACTCACTTTTTCCTAATGCGAAATGTGAGCTTTTTTATAATCAAGATTATGAACTCGCAATTGCGGTAATGCTCTCTGCTCAAACAACAGATAAAGCAGTAAACGCTGTAACCGAAGGATTATTTAAAGAATATGATTCTTTAGAAAAACTTGCTAACGCTGATATTAAAGATATTGAAAGACACATAAAGAAACTCGGTCTATACAAGAACAAAGCTAAAAACATACAGGGAATCGCTAAAACTTTGTTAAATGATTTTGACGGTAAACTCCCTAGTGATAAAGATGCTTTGCAAACTCTTCCTGGAATCGGTAATAAGTCCGCTGGAGTTATTCGAATTGAGATATTTAAAATTCCTGATTTGCCAGTAGACACCCATATCATTAGAATTACTAATCGACTTGGTATTGCTTCTAAAAAAGATGAACCGATTGATATAGAAAGAAAATTAAAAAAGTTGATTCCAGAATCTTCTTGGATCAAGACTCATCATCAACTAATTCATTTTGGCAGATATTTTTGTACCGCTAAGTCACCTAAATGTGACGGATGTGCTTTAAGAGAAATTTGTAAATTTAAAAATATTTCTTCTTGATAGCGTCTATATATTTAAGTCTAGGATTATATCCTTGTTCAATTTCAATCCCGTTAGTGACAAAACAGTCATATGGGATTGATTTTCTTTCTCCTTTTTCATAGAAATCAATCACGTATTTAGCGTCTAATAAATAAACCTTATTTAATGATTCAAAATTAATGATGAAGAAAGCGATTCCTCCGTGAAATAGCACTCTTTTAAGGTGTTCAATTTGATGAGGAGTAATGTTATTTAATGGAAAGGAAGTCTTGTTTTTTGTGTTCTTTGCTTCGAAATCGATATAGCGAGATTTATACACTCCGTTATAGTCAGTAGTGGATTGCTCTTCAAAATAAGCGTGAGTAATTTTAGCTCCTTTTGAGTAATCTACTTTAACAATATTGATAGGTGTCGGCCTCTTTGTGATTAAACAGATGTTTTGATCTTTATAATATTCGTTAGATAAATTGATTTCTTTTTCTAAATCCATTCCTCTATTTGCCGAGCTTAAAGAAATCTCTGCTTTTGATTTATGAGAGACTTTTTCTTTTTTATTGTTTGGTTTATATTCACTTCCGTCAGGATAACGCATTAGGCAATGTATTCCTTCATGAACGTATCTAAATCTTCTGGTGTAACTGCTTGCCCGTTAGCAAGTTTTTTCATCACTTTATCAACAGGAGCAGGATGATATGTAATTCTACCAATATTTTTTCTAAATTCAGTGAGTACAACATCTTTTTGTTTCATGAAAGTGTCGTATAAAGTTGCAAGGTTAGTCGCATCATATTGTGGGTCGTGAGCGGTACCGTCAAATTTTAAATGAAAAACATCCATATAGTGGGCTAATGAGAGAACGTTATTCTTTTCATCTTTGATGAATTCAGAGATGATAGCCTGGAAATCAACATAATTACTCTTAATGACTTTACATAATTCTTTTGGAGAATCTAAGTTATAAGAAATCGATTGATTTAAGATTCTAATATCATGGTTACCAAAGGTAACAAATGAACATTTTTTGAACACTAAACCACAGTATTTCTTCAAGTCTTTCATTGCTTGAGAGAAGCTAACACCAAATCGATCGATATCTAATCTTGTAATACCAGTAAGATTTTCTACGTATCTACCAATCGCATTTTTCGGTTTAACTAATCTTTTAATTGGCGCTTTTCTTTTAATGATGTAACCGTTTTTATCTATAGTTACTAAGACTGCTCCATAAGCAATCATTTCATGAGAAAATTGTGTTCCTTCAAAGTCTAAGAAACAAATGTGTTTATGTCCTTTAAAAGCTTTAAGCACTCTTTTCATACCTTGAATAGTTTATGAAATAAAGTTACTCTTTTCAAGGAAATGTCTATATTTCATAATTTTTCATAGAAAAATAAGAGCATATAAGACATAATATTATGGTATGGATAAAAAACTGAATTTCACTAAAGAGGAATTACTAAATCATCAATTTGGTAATTCGCCATATGGATACACTCCTCTTGAAGTTGATCAATTCTTCGACAAGGTTATTGAAGATTATGAGACGCTTCTAGCGCATAATTCAAATAATGTTCAAGGGAAAGATGTTGAAGAACTCGCTAGTGAAATCTTAAGGCTAAAAAAAGAAAACGAGAGTCTAAAAAAGGAACTCGAAGAAGAAAAAAACAAATGGAAATATATGCCTAAAGATCACCGTTATATCCATCTCGATAATTATGAACTTCTCAAGCGCATCGGGAGACTTGAGATGATCATTCATGAAAAACTAAACATCAATCCCGATGACATTAAATAACTAACCTTCGACCTGGATGATTGCTGGCTACTAGTTAGTTAGAGGAAAGTCCATGCTCATACAGTCTGTGATGGCTGTAGTGATTACGCTAGTGGAAAAAATAACACTAGGCACGTAGGAGTACGTGACGGCGGAAATTAACCTAAAGGGTAACCCATGGTAGAATTTCCTGAAAGTGCCACAGTGACGAAGCTTATTTGAAAGAATAAGGTGGAACGCGGTAAACCCCGTAAGTGAGAAACCCAAATTTGGTAGGGGAGACTTGATAGAGAAACGAATCGATTCAAGTAAGATATTCTTAGATAAATTATCATCCTTAGACAAAACATGGCTTATAGGGTCGAAGACTCACTAAAAAAGAAAGAAGAAAGATTTATGAATTTACCAACAAAAATTACCTTCTCGAGAATCATTGCAACAGTAATACTTATTATTACGTTGTTCGTTTTGTCTTTGATTCCTGAATTAAGAACTCCAACTTTAGGTAATACAAGAATCAATTTAATTATGCTTGTGGTTTTCATTTTCTTTGTGATTGCTAGTTACACTGACCACTTAGACGGTAAACTCGCTAGAAAAAATAACCAAGTAACTGATTTAGGTAAGTTTTTAGATCCTGTTGCTGACAAATTATTAGTTAACACGATGTTAATCTTTTTGGCCGCTCCAATGGTGTTTGCTCCATATACCATTCAAACTCCTCAAGTTGCTTTAGTCCCTGTTTGGTGCGTCATTATTATGATTGCTAGAGATACAGTTGTTGACGCTCTAAGATTTATCGCTGCTCAAAAAGGCGTAGTTATTGCCGCTAATATATTTGGAAAGCTTAAAACTGTTTTACAAATGGTAGCGATTGCTTGTGTTTTATTAAATGATTTCCCATTCCATTACATGTATTCTAACTATGTTAATCCATATGTTAGTGTCACTGCTTTCTTAGTGTACGCTGCGACATTTGTGTCGCTTATGAGTGGAATTATTTACGTCATTCAAAATCGTAAAGTCTTTGCTAAGAATTAATTATGGATAGCGTTTCTATTAACAAATTATTTAGAGAAAAAGGTAGAACTCTTGGTTCAGTAGAATCTTTTACTGGTGGAGGTTTTGCTAAAGACGTTACTTCTATTAGTGGAGCGTCTCATTTCTTTAAAGGTGCTTTTGTTACTTACGCTACAGAAGAAAAGGCAAGAATTCTCGGCATTCCATATTCTGACATTGATAAATATGGTGTTGTCTCTCAAGAAATTGCCGGCATGATGGCAAGCAGAGGCAAAGTATTGCTCAATGTAGATTACTGTGTTTCCTTTACTGGTAACGCTGGTCCTAGCGCTATGGAAAATAAACCAGTGGGAGAAATTTATATTGGCGTAGCTTATTACGATCACTGCTCAGTTTTCGCTTATCATCTCGATGGAAGTCGAGAAGAAATACAAAAACAAGCAATTTTAATTGCTTATGATCTTTTAGAAAAATTAATTACAGAAAATAATTAAGTTTTTTGAAGAATCACCCTACTTAATATATGAAAGGGGTTATTTATATGAATAACAAAAAAGAACTGGAAAACAAAGAACTCGATGATGTTCTTAAACAAATTGAAAAAACGTTTGGTAAAGGTTCCATCATGCGTCTTGGTGATCGCCAAAGCGTCGATGTTGATGTCATTCCTACTGGCTCACTACTTTTAGATGAGGCTTTAGGGGTTGGTGGCTATCCTCGTGGTAGAATTATCGAAATTTTTGGACCTGAAAGTAGTGGTAAGACCACATTAGCACTTCATGCGATTGCGGAATGTCAAAAGAAAGGTGGCGTCGCTGCTTTTATTGATGCAGAACATGCGATTGATCCTGTCTATGCTAAAAATTTAGGCGTTAATGTTGACGACTTAATTCTTTCTCAACCTGATAGTGGTGAACAAGCTCTTGAAATTGCTGAAATGCTTGCCTCTAGCACATCGATTAGTTTATTAATCGTTGATAGTGTTGCTGCTTTAGTCCCTCAAGCCGAACTTGATGGAGAAATGAGCGACAACTCTGTTGGCATGCAAGCGCGCTTAATGAGTAAAGCAATGCGTAAGCTCGCAGGTGTACTTAATAAGAATAATTGTACGATTATCTTTATTAATCAATTAAGAGAAAAGGTGGGGGTTCTTTACGGTAATCCTGAAACCACTAGTGGTGGTAGAGCGCTTAAATTCTATGCCTCTATTAGACTTGATATCCGTAGAACTGAAGCGATTAAAAGTGGCAGCGACGTAACCGGAAATACTTGCCGTATTAAAGTAGTGAAAAACAAGGTTGCCGCTCCATTTAAACAATGCGAAATCGATATTATTTATGGACAAGGTATTTCCAAAGAAAGTGAAATCCTTGATCGAGCGGTTGAACTTGGCATTGTTAAAAAGAGTGGTGCTTGGTACGAATATGATGGTAACAAGATTGCTCAAGGCAAAGAATTAGCGAAAGAATACATTAAGAGTAATGAAGATGTAAAAGAAGAACTTCTCGCTAAAATTAAAGAAGCCAAAGAAAAACAAGATTAAATTATTTTATGAAATTGCCTCTATAGTGAATTGTAGGGGCTTTTTTATTTGATTGCGTCTTTTGTTTATAATATTATCTTTTTAATTTTCTCATTTTTATTTATAATAACCATGTATCTTTCGAAGAGATACTTACCTATAGATTCTCAATAGAGAAATTGATTTATCAGGCATTGCCTGTTACATATAAAAGTCATACTTAATAATTTTTTAGGATGATTTTAGGTAAATAGTCTTTTGACTATATTTTAGAAAGGACATATAGATATGCCAGTTGTATTAACTGCGTTTACCGAGATTGGCTTACCAATTATCCTTGCTTTTGTCGGACTAATTTTAGGTGCCTTGATTGTTTTCCTTGTTCCATTTTTCAAGAAACAAAGAGATCAAAATAAAGCAAATAAGATTGTTAGAGAAGCAGAGATTAAAGCCGAACATATCGTAAAGAACGCTCAACTCGATGGAAAACAAACCATCAACGAAATGAAAATCGAAGCCGAAAAAGAGATTAAAGAAAGAAAGTTAGAAATCTCTAATCAAGAAAACAAACTTTTACAAAGAGAACAAAGTATTGATCGTCGTGATACTGCTCTTATTCAAAAAGAGAATACGCTCGATGAGAAAAATGAAACTCTTAATCGTCGACTCAAAGATGTCGATAAGAAAGAAGCTGCTCTTCAAGAAAAGATTGATTCTATTATCAATGAACTTGAGAAAGTTGCTCAAATGTCTACTCAAGAAGCAAAAGATGAATTATTTGCTAGAGTGGAAAGTAAAGTAAGTAGAGAAATTGCTCAATACATTAAAAATAAGGAAGATGAGGCTAAAGAAACCGTTAACGCGAAAGCTCAAGAACTTCTCTCTTTAGCAATGAGCAAATACGCTCAAGAAACTACTATTGATAGAACTGTTTCTGTTGTTGCTCTTCCTAACGATGAAATGAAAGGCCGTATCATTGGTAGAGAAGGTAGAAATATTCGTACCTTAGAAACTCTCCTTGGTGTTGATTTAATTATTGATGACACTCCTGAAGTAATTACTGTAAGCTCTTTTAATCCTGTTAGAAGAGAAATCGCAAGAATGGCTCTTGAAGCTTTAATTAAAGATGGACGTATTCAACCAGGAAGAATTGAAGAAATTGTTGAAAAATGTAAACAAGAAGTCGAAGAAACAATTCATAAGACCGGACAAGATGTTGCCTTTAAACTTGGTCTTCCAAGAATTAATCGCGAGCTCTTAGATTTAGTTGGTAGATTAAGATACCGTACTTCTTATGGTCAAAATGCTTTGGAACATTCTATTGAAGTTGCTTATTTAAGCGGAACAATGGCTGCTGAACTTGGATTAGATCAAAACTTAGCTAAACGTGCTGGTTTACTTCACGATATTGGTAAGGCTGTTGACTTTGAAATGGATGGAAGTCACGTAGAAATTGGTGCTAGACTCGCTAAGAAATATGGTGAAAATGATGTCGTTATTAATGCGATTGAATCTCACCACGGTGACGTTCCTGCTAAATATATCATTTCTCACCTCGTTCAAGCCGCTGATACATTAAGTGCAGCTCGTCCAGGAGCAAGAAGCGAAATGCTTGAGAATTATATTCAAAGACTTGAGAAGCTCGAAGAGATTTGCAAATCCTTTGATGGTGTTTATCAATCCTATGCGATGCAATCAGGCCGTGAATTAAGAGTTATGGTCATCCCTGAAAAGGTTGATGATATCGGCGCCTTTAAACTCGCTAGAGAGATTAAAGATCGTATTGAAAATGAAATGACCTATCCTGGTCAAATTAAAGTCTCTGTTATTAGAGAATATCGCGCAATTGAAACTGCGAAGTAATTATTACTTCTAGAAAGATTTATTTTGAAAATATTATTTATTGGTGACGTCGTTGGTCGTATTGGTCGACGTATGGTCAAAGATCATCTTAGTGATTTTGTAAAAAAATATCATATTGATTTCGTTATCGCTAATGGGGAGAACGCATCTCATGGAAAGGGTCTACTTAGACATCACTATTTCGAACTTATTGAAAGTGGTGTTGATGTAATAACTTTAGGAAACCATTACGATTCTAAAAAAGATATTAGAAGATATATTGACCGTGTTGATAGATTAATTAGACCACTCAATTTAACTCATGAATATCCTGGAGAAGGAAGCGCTATTTATGATGTTAATGGCGTTAGTGTGAGAATTATTAATGTTCTTGGTTCTGCCTTTATGAATGAAGAAGTTAATAACCCTTATTATTCCTTATTAGAATTATTCTCTATAGAAGAGGCCACCATTAATATTGTTGATTTCCATGCCGAAGCTACAGGCGAGAAAATTTGTTTAGCTTATGCTTTAGATGGTAAAGTCAGTGCGGTACTTGGCACTCATACTCACGTTCAAACTAAAGACGCTAAAATATTAGAAAATGGTACAGCGTTCATTTCTGATGTAGGTATGACAGGTTATGCTAACGGGGCACTCGGCTTCGATAAAGACACTGTAGTTGGTAAATTGATGTATGGAAAAAGTGATCCATTTCAAATTCCTGATGAAGGAAAAGGAATATTCTCTGCAGTAGTGCTTGATATCGATGAAAATACTGGAAAGTGTATAGAAATATTTCCTATTTATTATTTAGAAAAATAGTATGAAAACCAAAATTATTAATTATCCAGATTTATTAAAAGCCCGTGATCGACATAAGAGCGACACTCTTTTTGCTAACGCTCACGTTTCTCATTTAAAAGAGATGGAAGAATTAGGAAAAGGAAAGAAATATTACATTCATACTTATGGTTGCCAGGCTAATGTTAGAGATGAAGAAACGATGCGCGGCATGCTTGAAAGCGTTAACTTTATTAAAACCGAAAATCCTAGTGAAGCTGATGTAATTATTATTAATACTTGCGCAGTTAGAGAAAATGCCGAAGATAAAGTTTACGGCGAAATTGGTAATTTAAAGAAATATAGAAGAAGTAATAAAAAACTTGTTTTAGCGATATGCGGATGTATGGTGGAACAACCAGAAATTTTAGAGATATTAACTCAAAAATTCCCTGAGGTAAATTTATATTTTGGAACGCACGAAATTGATCAATTGCTCGATTTAATTTATGAAACTTATAATTCAGATATTAGGTTAATTTCAATCGAATCAAAACAAGGTGAAGTTATCGAGAATAAATTAGTGAAAAGAAACAATGAATTTAAAGCGTATGTAAACATTATTTATGGCTGTAATAAATTCTGTACATATTGTATTGTTCCTTATACTAGAGGCAAAGAAAGATCTCGTAAATTTTCTGATATCATGGATGAAGTTAGAAGACTTAAAAAAGAGAATTATCAAGAGATCACTTTTTTAGGTCAAAACGTCAATGCTTATGGAAAAGATTTAGATGAAGGCCATGACTTCGCTGATGTCCTTGAAGAGGCAGCTAAAATGGGCATCCCAAGAATTAGATTCACAACATCTCATCCATGGGATTTCTCGAGCAAAATGATAGAAATTATTGCAAAATATGACAATATTATGAAGTGTATTCATCTCCCTGTTCAGTCTGGAAACGATGAGGTTTTGCGCCTTATGGGCAGACGCTATAATCGCGAGCATTATCTTAATTTAGTTAAGGAGATGAGAGACAAGATTAAAGGCTTATCTTTATCCACTGATATTATAGTTGGTTTCCCAAATGAAACCGAAGAGCAATTTAAAGATACATTGTCTCTTGTAGATGAAGTGAAATATGAAAGTGCATTTACCTTTATTTATTCTCCTAGAAGAGGCACTCCAGCCGCTAAAATGGTGGACAATGTTTCCTATAAAGATAAGAGCAGAAGATTCCAAGAGCTTGTGAAGCATTTGGAGGTTAATATCGAAAAGGATTCTCTTTCCTATATTGGAGGAGTTTATAAGGTTCTTGTTGATGGAAGAAGTAAGACTGATAGTAACATGTTAAGCGGTTATACTGAAAGCAATAAATTAGTGCATTTTAAGGGTGACGAAAATTTAATTGGTAAGATTGTAAATGTCTTAATTATAGAAAGTCATACTTATTCATTAATTGGAGAACTTGTTGATGAATAAAGAAATAGAAATCGCTAAAGAATTAAAAAAGGAAATTGATTCTCTACCTCTATTTCAAGAATATAAAAGAATTCGCGAATTAGTCGATAATAGCGATGAGATTAAGGAATTAAAAGCAGAGATTGCTAAATCGGTTAATGATAAAGAAAAACATAAAGAACTTTTGAATAGATATAATTCTCATCCACTAATCGTCAATTTAAACGAACTAGAGATAGAAGTAAGAGATTATTTAAAAGAAATTACAGATATTATCAATAAGAAGTGATGAAATTCACTTCTTTTTGTTATATATTATTTGCATGATTTATGTAATTATGGGTCCTACTTGTAGTGGCAAAACTGCTGCTTGTAATAAGATTATGGATATCTTAAATTGTGACGCTATAAATTTTGATGCTTTTCAAATTTATAGACACATGGATATCGGAACTTCAAAATTAGACAAGAATGATCCTCATTATTCGCGTTATCATCTTCTAGATTTTAAAGAGCCATCTGAAACATATTCAGTTATGGAATATCAAAGAGACTCCCGTAATGTATTAGATAATTTATTATCTAAATGTAAAGATGTAGTCATGGTGGGTGGAACCGGATTATATGTAAGAGCAGCTTTATATGATTATGAATTTGAAATAGAAAAAAATAGAGATGATAGTGATTTAGAACTTCTTAGTAACGAAGAATTATTTAATGAATTACAAAAGCTTGATTACGAAGCGAGCAAAAAGATTCATATTAACAATCGTAAAAGACTAATTAGAGCTATTTCATCTATTAGACATAGTGATATAAATAAAACTGAGCGATTAGCAAAACAAAGTCATTTACCAATTTATAAAGACGTTGAGTTTCTCTTCCTTTCACCTAATCGAGAAGAACTTTATAAAAATATCAACGCTCGAGTTATCGAGATGATTGATAATGGACTAGTAGAAGAAGTGAAGAATTTATTAGAAAATTATGATCTCTCCTTAACATCAAAACAAGGCATAGGTTATAAAGAAATAATTGAGTTCTTACGTGGGAATGCTAGTTTAGAAGATGCTATTTCCTTAATTCAAAAGCGAACTCGTAACTACGCAAAAAGGCAAGTTACATTCTTCAAAAATCAGTTCAATAGTAAAACATTTACGTCAGTCGATGAATTAATAAAATATATAAAGGAGAAATAGATATGTTAGACATCTATCAAATTGCAGAAAAAGCTGGTATCAAAAAAGAATATGTTATTCCTTATGGTTTAGATAAAGGAAAAATTGATTTAAAAATTAATGAAGAACTTAAAGATAAACAAAACGGAAAATTAGTTCTTGTTACAGCGATTACTCCTACTAAAGCCGGAGAAGGAAAAACTACAACAAGTATTGCTCTTCAAGATGGCCTTAGATATTTAGGCGTTAATTCTATGCTTTGTTTAAGAGAGCCTTCTTTAGGACCTGTTTTTGGTTTGAAGGGTGGCGCAACAGGGGGAGGAAGAGCGAGCGTTATTCCTTCTGAAGATATTAATCTTCACTTTACTGGTGATATGCATGCATTGACTAGTTCAATCAATTTAATTAGCGCTGTTATTGATAACCATATATTCCAAGGCAATGAACTTGGCATCGATCCAAATAGGATTATCTGGAAACGCGCTCTTGATATGAATGATAGAGCCCTTAGAAGCGTGACCGTTAATCAAGGAGAAAAGAAAAGCGCTCCTAGACAAGATGAATTTGTTATTACAGTAGCAAGTGAAATGATGGCAGTGCTTTGCCTAGCAAGCGATCCAGATGATTTTATTAATAGAGTTAAAAAAATTGTCGTGGCGTATAACTTTAAAGGTGAACCAGTTTATTTAAATGATTTAAGAATATCTAACGCTATTTATAAATTAATGAAGAGCGCTTTTAATCCTAACCTTGTTCAAACGCTTGAAGGTAATCCATGTTTAATTCATGGTGGACCTTTTGCTAATATTGCCCATGGTTGTAATAGTTTAATTGCTACTAAACTTGGATTAAAGCTTGCTCCTATTGTTGTTACCGAGGCTGGCTTCGGCGCTGATCTTGGAGCAGAGAAATTTTTAGATATTAAGTGCCGTGTTGGTGGTATTAAACCTAACGCTGTTGTTATGGTTGCTACAATTAGAGCACTTAAACTTCATGGTGGAGTAGCTTTTGAAGATTTAAATAAAGAAAATATAGACGCTCTTAAAGTTGGTACCGCTAACTTAAAAAGACATATGGAGAACATTGCAAAATATGGAATTCCTGCTGTTGTTTGTATTAATCATTTTGCTAGTGATACCGAACTTGAAACCCAAACTTTAAAGGCTTTCTGTAAGGATAATGGTTATGAATACGCTTTCTGTGATTCCTTTAAAAAAGGCGCAGAAGGAGGAGTATCTCTAGCAAATAAAGTAATTGAAACTCTAAAAGAAAAGAAGAGCAACTATCATCCTTTATATGACGAGAAAAAATCAATTAAAGAAAAGATTGAAACAATCTGTAAAGAAATATACCGTGCTAAAGAAGTTGTTTATACTGATGAAGCTTTATCTCAAATCGAAGATTATAATCGCTTGGGATATGATAAGATTCCGGTTTGCATCGCTAAGACTCCTTTATCATTTACCGATAATGCTAAAGTCTTAAATGCTCCTGATGACTTCGTCATCACTATTAGAGAAGTTAGACTTTCTGCTGGTGCTGGATTTGTTGTTGCCTTAACAGGTTCAATTATGACAATGCCTGGTTTACCTAAAGTTCCAGCTGCGGTTAAAATGGAAGACGAAGAAAAATAAATTAATTATTTTGTTAAGTTTTTTGAGAATTCCCCCTATTTAAATAATGTAGGGGGATTTTTTATACCTCTACATTTGGAGGTGATTAATTGATGAATAATGACACTATTCTTCTTTTAAAAGACGTCTATAAAAGATATAAGGTTGGTAAAGATAAATATTTCACAGCGCTATCAACCACCAATATATCTTTTAATAAAGTTGGTCTAGTTTCAATATGTGGCAAAAGTGGCAGTGGTAAATCTACTCTACTTAACATGATGACAGGAATAGATTCACCTAGTGGAGGCGAAATAGTTTTAAATAACAAGAAGTACTCTAAGCTAAAAGGAAATAATAAAAGTAAATTCTTTAATAAAGAAATTGGGATTGTTTTTCAAAGCTATAACTTAATTGAAAGTAGATCAGCGCTTGATAATGTTATTCTTCCTTTATTAATAGGAGGAAAAAGAAAAGGTGAGGCATATAAAATAGCCGCTAATACATTAACCGAAGTTGATATATCGCCCACTTTATTTGACAAAAAAAGTAGCCTTTTAAGTGGTGGAGAAAAACAAAGAGTAGCGCTTGCTAGAGCTATTGTAAATAAACCAAAAGTATTGTTTTGCGACGAACCAACTGGAGCGCTTGATTCTATTAATTCAATTAAGGTTATGGAATTACTTAAAAGAATTAGTAAAAGTATATTAGTCATCGTAGTATCACACAACCTACAATTAGTTACAAAATACTCAGATAGAGAAATGGAAATAAGTGATGGAAAAATTATTAAAGACTTAGTTATTACAAAATCAAATAGCATAAATACAATAGACAAAGAAAAATATAAGTCCTCAAGCTCGTGGACTAGCAAGTTTGCTTCTTTTAATTATAAAAAAAGACTTTCGCGAAACTTGATTTCAACTTTAGCTTTAAGCATTTCTTTAACTATGTTTTTTATAGTTTTTGGTTTCATTACTCATAAAGACATTTCTCTAAAAGAAGCGTGCTTTAAACAGTTTGATTTCGGTTCTGGCACAGTGAGTGAAGAAATTAAAACAGGTGGTAATGGAATTCTTTCTTTAACAAAATCTAATAGACCAAATCTTCAATCATTATTAGGAAATAGCAAAATAAGCGAAAACTACGAGATTTGTCTTAATTTTGGGGCAATTCTCCCACAAAATATTGGAATTTCATATCAAGATAAACAAATTAATGACATCCTATTTACTCCTATATATTCGTTTGATGAGACATATGTTTCGGCTTCTTTATTATCAATGGGTCAGCTTCCAAAAAGTGATAATTTAGAAGAAATTGTGGTTAACGATAAAGCCTATGATTTACTTTTCTATAAACTAGGAAAATCACCCTTAAATGAAGTAATTAATTTCGATCAAGAAACCCCTGTAACTTATGTTAATGAAAGTGACGAATATATTAATGATACTTTTACTTTTCATAAGCAGATGAAGGTAATTGGAGTTGTTAAAGAATTGAATTACTTAAACACACCTAAAATTTATTATTCATACATAGCGATAAATGAATATATGAAGGAAAGTGTGTTAGTGAATTTATCAACCTACTTTGGTTATGAATTGACATGGTATGATAGAGTGAGTGACGCTGAAAATTATTCGTTAATTTCATCTTTTTCATATCAATTGTTTTTAAAGGATATCAACAAAAAAGAGGTAGCTTTTAATAAAGATATTTTTACTGGAAATTTGTCTTTTTATAGCCCTTCTATTGCTCTTAGCGAGTCGCTATTTAATTTTATGCAAGTGGCAGAATATGGATTAATTCTATTTATGGTTATCGCCTTAATTGGAACGGTTATCATTTTAACGATCATGACATTTACTTCTTATAGTGAGGACCATAAAGAAAGCGCGATTTTATTATCTATAGGAGCAAGCGAATCTAATATTGAGGATATCTATGTTCAAGAAGGAATGGTAAATGGTTTAATCGCTTATATCAGTTCGATGATTATTTCATACGGTTTGAGTAAATTGATTAACTTTATCATCAGCAAATTCATAGATTTAAATAACTTAATTGAGATACCCTTTATATCTTTTCTTGGGATCAAAGTGTTATTCCCCTTAGCCGTTTTAGCAGTCATTATCTTTATCGTTTTATTTTCAACATTGATTCCAATTTCTTTTGGTAGAAGACATTCAATAAAGGAGGAGATGCAAAGTTTATGATTGAATTCAAAAATGTTTCTAAAACCTTTAATGGTGTCAAAGTATTAGACAGTATAAATTTAAAACTTCCTCGTAATGGTTTGGTTATTATTAATGGCCCTTCTGGATGTGGAAAGACAACTCTTCTTAATGTTCTTTCTTCTTTATTGAGTTTTGAAGGAGATGTTTTGTTTGATGGAAAAAGCTATAAGAAGATGAATGAAGAGGAAAAAGATAATTTAAGAAATAAGAAAATAGGCTTTGTATTCCAGGATTATAAACTGTTCGAATTTGAAACAATCAAAAGAAACATATTACTTTCCATTGATTTGAGCAGTGTTGATAAAGAAGACAAAAAAGAGAAAAGAGTTAAAGATCTTTTAGATTTGGTTGCTCTAAAAGGAAGAGAAAATGATTTAGTTTCTAATTTAAGTGGGGGCGAAAAACAAAGGGTCGCGATTGCTCGAGCGTTAGCTAATTCCCCCTCTATATTACTCGCGGACGAACCCACTGGAAATTTAGATGTTAAAAATACAGAAATAATTATGGAACTAATCAGAAAGATATCTTCCTCTTCTTTAGTTTTAATGGTTTCACATGATGAAAAACTTACAAATCAATACGCGGACATCATTATTAATATGAAAGATGGGAAGATACTTAATAAGAAATATCAAACTAAAGGAATGAGCAAAGAATATTTGCCAGTCTTAAAGTTAAAATACAGTAGTAATAAGAAAAAACTACCAATGAGATTTGTTTTCGATCATACTTTTTCATCATTAAAAAGAAGGAAATGGAGGACTATGTTTATTACCTTATCAACTTCATTAGGACTTATCGGAGTTGGTTTAGCTTTATCTTTACGGGATATTATCTCTACAAACCTCATTAAAAGTTATTCTTCTATTCTAGATAGTGACAAGATTGTTGTTTCTTCTAAAAGTAATAATAGTGAGAAAGATATAGTAACCTCTGCCTCTATTGAAGAGGTATTATCACTAAAGAACGCCACTAAATCGATAAAAGACATAGGCGTTTATTATTGGAATGTTAATGATGTATTTGCTGATGATAACTACTTAAGTTTAGATAGGGGGGGATTTAAAAAACATATCGGTAACTTTCAAGCTTCTTCTATTAATGAATTTGCGCTTTTAAGCACCGCTAAAAATGCCATTTATCCAAAAACTATTTCTAATTTAAATGATGATGAAATTGTTTTATCAATGCCGATGCTAGTAATTAACGAACTATGTTATCAATTACAAATTAATAGAACTATTGAATCATTATCTAATTATATCGCCCATAATGATGTGAATATGGTTTTCACTTTTTCTAATTCTAGATTCCAATATTCGATTGAAGTTCCTCTTAAACTAAAAGGCTTTATTCTTTCTACTTCTGAACTCATATATCACTCAAATAATAATTGGAATGAATATATCTTTGAAGAAAAGTGTCACCTATCAACTACTGAATATATAAACACAAATAGTAAGAATCCTTGGGACTTAAAAAAGACATATTATCTTAACTTCACTAGTGGAAGAGATGAATTTTTGATGAAATATAGATTCTCTCAGGAATTCAATAATTATGATTTTGAGATATTAGATTCCTCTTATTACCCAACATTATACGGATCTGTTGATTCTTATTTTGCTAATCGAGTTATGGTTATTCATCGCACTAACAAAGACTATTTACCTTCTTATATAGGCGAATACTGCAAAAAAACCGCACCATATATTCATGAAATTACTTATGGAACTGATTCTGGATATTCGATTTATGAACAGAGTTTGATGATGGGATTTTCTAAATCAACTTACTTAAGTAATAGTAAAGAGATTGCTCTAGAGATGGTAGACAATATGAGCTATATCAAATATCAAGATTCATTAAATATAAGTCTTGATGAAAATGTTATAGAAGGTCATTTCTCAAAAAGTAACATGCAGGGTTTTGTTTTTGAACCTAATTATTCTTTATTAATTGGTAATAATCCTTCCAATTTTCAAGAAATAGTAGTTTCAGATACATTACTTAAAAGGCTTAAAATTAGTGACCCGATAAATAAAATTATTTATCTTTCTTTTCCTGTTAAAGAGGACTTATTACCTAATGGATATTTAGCTAGAGATTATAAAACTGTTGGACTAAAAATAGTGGGAGTATCAAGTAGCGGAAAATATGCGATTAGTCATAATGAAACTTGGAGTGTTCTCTTCTTTCAAACGATGTTAGGCGTATCTACTTTTGATCTAAGAATTAGTAATTTGGCTATAAGGGTAAGCGAAGGATATGAAGGATCAGCAATCGATAAGATTTATAGAGCCTTTCCATTTTTATCAATTGTTGCTCCGCTTAAAGATGTCAAAAATAGCGTAAACACTATATGTAGTTATATTGAAACCATTATGTTAGTGGTCTCTATTACGAGCGTTATTATTGCTTCTTTAATTTTATTTATATGCAACTACCTACACGTAAATGAGTCTAAAAAGGATATTGGACTTGTGAGGTGCTTAGGAGTTAAGGAGAAAGATAGTCGTAAATTTGTTTATGTTCACGCTTTAATATTGACGCTCTTCTCTTTCTTTTTATCTTCAATAGAGTTAATCGTGATTTCTTTTGTCTTATCTAAAACAATGTCGGAGTTATTAATGATTGGCCAAACGTTTATTGTTAATCCCCTATCGTTTTTATTAATGCTTCTATTATCCTTATTCATCGGTCTAGTCTCCTCTATTCTAATATCTTCAAAAGTTAAAAAGCTTAACCCGCTTGAATGTTTACAATAATTTGCTTTGATAAATAGACCAGTTTGAATATAATATATTTTGATTTAATCAAAAGGAATATATTAAGATGGGTTTAAAAGCTGGAATTGTTGGATTACCAAATGTTGGAAAATCTACTTTATTTAATGCGATTACCAATTCTCACGTCGAAGCTGCAAATTATCCGTTTGCGACGATTAACCCAAACACCAGAATTGTTGCTGTGCCTGATGAAAGACTCGACTTTTTAGTTGATGTTTTTAAGCCGGAAAGAACGATCCCTGCAACAATTGAGTTTTACGACATTGCTGGACTTGTTAGAGGAGCTTCAAAAGGTGAAGGACTTGGTAACCAATTCTTATCACATATTAGAGAATGTGATGCAATTGTAGAAGTTGTTCGTTGTTTTAAAAACGCGGACATCATTCACGTTGAAGGTGGAGTTGATCCAATTAGAGATATAGAAGTTATTAATCTCGAACTCGTGATGGCGGACTTAGACACCGTTACAAAAAGAATTGAAAAGATAGAGAATAAAGCTCGTATTTTAAAAGATAAAGAATCTGTTTTAGAGATGAGTGCTTTATCTCCTTTAAAAACCGCTTTAGAGCAAGGACTTGCCGCTAGAACTGTTTCATTAACTAGTGAACAAGAAGAACTCGTTAAAAATTACCATCTATTAACTAAGAAATCGATTATCTATGTCGCTAACGTTGGCGAAGAGGATTTGATCGATATTGATAACTGCGAACTATATAACAAAGTTAAAGAATATGCTTCAAAAGAGAATAATGAAGTCATTCCTGTAAGCTGTGAAATTGAGTCCCAATTATCAGAACTTTCTAAAGAAGATAAAGTTGAATTCTTAAAAGATTTAGGCATTAGTGATAGTGGATTATCTAAATTAATTAAGGCTACTTATAAATTATTAAATTTATCTACTTTCTTTACAGTTGGAGCGGATGAATGTAGAGCGTGGACATTCACTAACGGGATGAGCGCTCCTAATTGCGCTGGAGTTATTCATACCGATTTTGAAAAAGGGTTTATATGCGCTGAAGTATATACATATGAAGCGATTCATGAACTCGGTAGTGAAGCCGCTGTTAAAGAAGCTGGTAAACTTAGAACTGAAGGAAAAGGATATTTCCCTAAAGATGGAGATATTATGTTCTTCAAATTTAATGTCTCAGGTAAAAAATAATGGAATATCGTGTTGGTTTTAGTAAAGACATCCACCGTTTAGTGGAAAATAGAAAACTCATCATTGCTGGAGTTGTTATTCCTTTCGATAAAGGAGAAGCCGCTCATAGTGATGGAGATGTTTTATATCACGCCTTAGCGGAATCAATATTAGGCGCTCTTGCTCTTGGAGATTTAGGAAAACATTTCCCAGACACTAGTGAAGAAACACTTAATATGGATAGCAGTCTCATCGTTAAAAAAGTGTGTGAGATGATGAACGAAAAAGGATATGAAGTCAATAACGTTGACATCTTTGTTTCTTTAGAAAAACCTAGGCTTAAAGATTATATAGAAGCGATGCGCATTAATGTCGCAAAATTACTTAATGTTGATCTTGATTCAGTATCTATTAAAGCTGGCACAAATGAAAAAATGGGGCCAATAGGAGAAGGGAAAGCGATTGAAGCTAGCTCCTATATCATGCTAAAAAAGAAATAATTATTGCTAATCAATTAGTAATAAGTATAATGAAATGTTCAAAATGGAAATTAAAGATTTATTAAAGAATAAAATTGTTGATGCTTTGAAATCTCTTGGGGTAGAGACTACCTCTAACGATATTTTAGTTGAGGCAAGTAAAGATATATCTCATGGAGATTATGCGAGTAATGTCGCGATGAAATTTGCTCGTAATTTTTCAAAAGCTCCTCGTGATGTCGCTAGTGAGATAATTGAGAAGCTTAATAAAGAAGGAATTGACCATATCGAAATAGCCGGTCCTGGTTTTATTAACTTCTATATGAAGAAAGACTCTTTAACGGGTGTTATAAATAAAATCATCAAGGAAGATATAGACTACGGTAGAGGAAACAAGAAAAACAAAAAGATTAATGTTGAATTTGTTTCCGCTAATCCGACAGGAGATCTTCATGTTGGTCACGCTAGAGGTGCAGCTATTGGTGATTCTTTAGCGAGAATTCTTGCTTTTGATGGATATGATGTTACTAGAGAATACTATATTAATGACGCTGGTTCTCAAATCGACCACTTAGGTGAATCATTAATCGCGAGATATAAGGAGATTCTTGGTTTACCATTTGAGCTTCCAGAAGATGGCTATCATGGTGAAGATATCATAGTTATTGCTAAAAAGATATTTGATAAATACGGTGATAAACTTTTAGAAAAAGAAAATCCGCTTGAGTTCTTTAAGCTAATCGGTCAAGAATACGAACTTGAAAAGATAAGAGAAGACCTTAAGAAGTTCAATATCGTCTTTGATGTTTTTTCTAGTGAAAGAGCAATTAGAAGTAATAATGCAGTAGAAAAGGAAATTGAATACCTTTCCAAATACATCTACGAAAGCGAAGGGGCTAAGGTTCTTAGAACCACTGACTTCTTAGATGACAAAGATCGCGTCATTGTTAAGAGTAATGGTGAATACACTTATTTCATGCCAGATATTGTCTATCACGTTAACAAGTTATCTAGAGGTTTTGATGAATTGATTGATGTCCTTGGCGCTGACCATCATGGTTATATTAATCGTATGAAAAGTGCTTTAATGATGCACGGTTATAGCCAAGATGTATTAAATATTGAACTCATCCAAATGGTGAGAATGATGAAAGATGGAAAAGAGTTTAAACTCTCTAAAAGAACTGGAAACGGTTATACATTAAGAGAACTTGTTGAAGATGCTGGAGTAGATGCAGCTAGATATATCTTTGTTATGCGTGCCGCTAGTGGACACCTTGACTTTGATTTAGACCTTGCTGTGAAACAAAGTAGTGATAACCCCGTTTATTACGCGCAGTACGCTCACGCTAGACTTTGTTCAGTTCTCTCTCAAGCCAAAGATATCAAAATTGATGAAACTGGTTCTAAACTTAAAGAATTTAGTGAACTTGAACTCGTTAAGAAACTGGCTTCTTTTACTGACGTAGTTGCTACTGCTAGTAAAGAAAGAGCACCTTATAAAATTACTAACTACATTCATGAACTTGCAGAAAAGATTCATTCTTTCTACACTGAATGTCGAGTTATAGATCGAGATAACTTAGAAGTTACCTCCGCTAGACTTGGCTTATGCCTCGCTAGCAAAATTGTATTAAGAAACGCACTTGATTTGGTTGGCGTTAGCGCCCCTAGCAAGATGTAAGGAAGGAGACATATATGTCTAAATCATTAATTGAACTCGCTTACGAATTCGTTAGCAGATCTCCAAAACAAGTCCCATTTAAAGAAATTTGGGAATATGTTAAAGCTAATTGCGGTCTTTCCGAAGAAGACGCTAACAAGAAAGTTGGACAATTCTTCACCAACATGATGCTTGATGGAAGATTCGTTACTCTTGGAGAAAACGAATGGGACTTAAGAGAAAGACACACTTTTGATAAAGTCCACATCGATATGAAAGACGTCTATAGCGATGTCCAAACTTCTGATGATGATAGTGAAGAAATCGAAGAAGAAGAGGAATACAACAAGCCATTTGAAGAATCTCAAAACGAAGAACTCGATGAAGATTCTGAAAATAGAGACGAAGAAAACTCAGAAGAGACTTTCTAATGTCATTTGATAAAATTCTTGAACAAATTCAAAAATACGATTCGATAGTCATCTACGGACACAAAAACCCTGATGGTGATTGCTATGGTGCTCAAGTCGGACTAAGAGAATTAATTTACGCTCTATATCCTGAAAAGAAAGTATACATAACTGGAACTGGATGCCCACGTTTCTTTTCGATATTACCTAAAACTGATGAAGTGAGTGACAAAATCATTCATTCATCTTTAGCGATTTTGGTCGATGGAAATGATTTATCAAGAATGGAAGATAACCGTATCTTCAAAGCTCGTGCTTGGGCAAAAATTGATCATCATATTGATACTCATTCATTTACTGAAGGCCCACAAGTAGTGGACACTCTTGCTAATTCTTGCTGTGATATGATTACTGGTTTTGCAATGAGCTTAAATGTCAACATCAGTAATATTGGTGCTACTGCTTTAATGCTTGGTGTTCTAACCGACTCTGCTAGATTCCAATTTGTTTCTAATTATTCAGAAACATATGAAAGAGCTAAATATTTAGCGGATTGTAACGCTGATATTGAATCACTTAATAGAATTCTTGCTAAAACAAATGAGAATTCTCTTGCTTGTAAGGGCTACATAATGAGTCACTACAAGAAGACAAAAGAAGGAGTAATTTATATCATTTACTCCAAAGACAAACTTAAAAGATTACATATGGATGCTAATGGAGCGAGCAACTTTATTAATCTTCTCGGTAATATTGAAGGATATCCAATTTGGTGTTCCTTTGCTGAATATGAAGATGGAAAAGTTAGGCTTGAAATTAGAAGCAATGGACCAGAAGTTCAACCATGCGCTGTTAGAGTTGGTGGTGGCGGACATGCTCAAGCATGTGGTGCTCAATTAGACCATTTAGATTACGACATTATTCAAAATGTTCTCGACGATTTAGACGATACATTAAGAAAATGGAGGGAAATTAATCATGTGGGAGAATGAATTACAAGAAGCGATTAAAGCTGGATTAAAAGCGAAAGCAAAAATCATGGAGTTTTACGAAAAAGGCTTTGATGTTGAAATCAAAAGCGATAACTCTCCTGTGACTGACGCTGATAAGGCGGCTGATAAGATTATTCGTGAACATCTCCATAAAGCATTCCCAACTCATGCATTTTTAACCGAGGAAAGCACTGATAATCTAGATAGATTAAATAATGATTTTGTTTGGATTGTTGATCCAGTTGACGGCACTAAAGATTTCGTCGCTAAAGATGGTCAGTTTACTACTAATATTGCTCTAAGCTATAAACATCGTTTAGTGGTTGGAGTAGTTATTGCTCCTGCACTTAATGAAATATATTTCGCTAGTGAAAATAATGGAGCGTTTTTCCAAAAGGGTGATGAGAAACCAGTAAGAATTCACGTTAACGATAAGACAGAAGATTTAACAATGTTAACTAGTGTCTTCCACTTCACTCAGGATGAACAAGATTTCATCAATCGTCACAGCGATAAAATTAAACACTTAATGAAACGTGGTAGTTCTCTTAAACCTTGTGCGATTGCACACGGCTTAGCGGAGATTACATTCCGTTCTTCTCCTAATACAAAAGAATGGGATACTGCCGCTTGTCAATTAATCGTTATGGAAGCTGGTGGAATATTTGTTGAACCTAATGGTGATGAGATTACTTATAACCGTAAAGATGTCTATAACCGCAACGGCTATATAGTTTGCAATAGAAAAGAAAATTTCATGAAATAAAATGCCTATTAGAGGCTTTTTATATATAGGAGAAGATTATGTTTGATTTATCTAAAGATTTCGGCGCTGAAATAGTTAACTTTAAACAATATTTATCCGGCCTTTCTAGTGACTTATATTTAAGAGTGACCGTAGATATTGAAGGATTAAGAAATTTAAAGGATGAAAACTTTGAACATCATATTTTCACTAATGTTAATCCATCAATTAAAGCTTATTTAATGGAAGGTGGTTTATCTCTTCAAACCAAATTTGAAGTTGCTAACTACATGATGTTTTCCGCAGTATATGATTTTATTACTCGACCTACTCACAAATTTGATAAGGATGATTTAATTGAATTTTCAAAATATTTTAATGTAGATAACGCGCAAGAAACCATCTCAAATTACTTTTTGAACAAATATAAAGAAGAACAAAAAGAGTTCTATGATAAGGAAGTAATCGATTTCATTCCAATCTTTAAATTCGCTAGTGGTATCTATTCACAGTACAAAGCCGCTAAAGCGGATATTACTATTTCTGATAACCACATGACACGCTTTAAAATGTGCATGGGCAAAGAATATATGAATACGTGCTACGGTAAAGAAAACGTTGCTAGCAGTGAAACAAAAAGTAGTGGAGGTTGTTATATCGCTACTTGTGTATATAAATCATATGATTGTCCTGAAGTTTGGTGCTTAAGAAGATACCGTGACCAATATTTGAAGAAACATAGTTATGGACGTTTATTTATTAAGCTATATTACGCAACTTCACCAAAGATTGTTAAACATTTTGGAAATAAGAAATGGTTCAATAATCTTTTTAGACCTTACTTAGATAAGAAGGTTGATAAACTTAAAAAGAAGGGTTATGAATTAACTCCTTACATTGATGAATAAGAAAACCATGGCATATGCCATGGTATTTTTTATTTTGGCTGGGGTACTTGGGATCGAACCAAGGAATGTCGGAGTCAGAGGCCGATGCCTTACCGCTTGGCTATACCCCAATTATTCGTATAGTCTTACTTCGACCACTCCAGGAACTTCTTCCTGTAAAATTACTTCTACTAAATCTTTGATGTCATTATATGCATAAGAACAGCCTTGGCAAGCTCCGTGCATTCTAACATAGACAATTCCATCTTTAAAGGAAACGAATTCGCAGTCTCCTCCATCTTTTCTTAAGAAATGTCTAACTTTATCTAGTGTAGTGACAATTAATCTAACAGTGTCATCATCAACAATCTCTTCTTTAATTTCTCGATGATATCCTTCGTAAGCGTCTTTAGCATTTGCTAAGAAATGCGCGGCGACATCTAAGAAGTTAAAGTTATGTTTTTCCCCTTCTCCGCGATAGTGTTTAGTTATTGCAACGTTATACCACTGCAAGGAGATATAAATTCTCCATAAGTAGAAACGCTTAATGTCATTATCGCTTGGGTTATTATTGAAATATTTTTCTAATAGTTTTCTTCCTTCACTAACTCTTCCATTACCAAAGGCAGCGATATCATAAATTGGATCGTTATTTCCTGCGAATTCAAAATCAATGAAGAAATATTCTTCATCATTTGAGAGAATGATATTACTTCTTTGCGCATCGTTATGGCAAAGAGTTAGTCTTTGTGATTCTAAGAAATCTCTTTTTGAGAATAAGAAATCTCTTAACTCTTGATATTCTGGATCTTCTTCTTTTAGGAATGATTTTGCTTCTTTTTCGTATTCGTTAACGAATCTATTAAATGGAGCGTAGTCACTTCTACTTAAGATGATTGAGTTATGAAGTTTTCTAAATAAGTTTGCGACTTTGTCATAATCAAAAAATTCGACTTTATCTAATGAATTTCCTTCGATGTATTCGTTGATTTTAATTCCACTTTCAGTATCAAAATAGACGTTCTTACTAGTTATTCCTAATTCATAAGCAATTCTTTGATGCTCTTTTTCTAATGGGCGATCAACCATTTCATTAGCTTGTTCAGTAGGAATATAAATGATATATTTTTTGCCACTCTTATCTTTTAAAAGATAAGAAATATTCATCATTCCTCCGGTTACTTGAGAGATGATTTCGCTTCCTTCTCCGAGAACTTTTTCGATTAATTTTTGAATATTTTCTTTTGTCATAGTGATTATTATAGCACTTAGATATAATTTTCATATAAAATTATTCATATCTTTATGGGCACAAAACAAAAAGTTTTATTCATTATATTTCTTGTATTAGCAATTGCCACAAATGTCTTCATTTTAGTGGAAGGCGGGATGAGTGGTTCTTTAAGTGGAGCCCAATCGGGTGGAATCACTAATGCATTTATTGAATTTGTAAGAAGAATTGACCCTAATAGTCCAATAGTGACTGACCCTGATTCTACTCATTATTTGGTGAGGAAATTAGTCGGACACTTTGGTCTATTTGGAATAAGTGGAATATTTACTACTTTAAGTTTTATGCTTTATAAGAATTTATTACGTGAGCATAGATGGCTATTATTAATCATTTCTGCATTTATTGGATTATTAATCGCGTTCACTAGTGAACTATTGCAATTGCTCCATAAAGATCGTTTCTTTTCTCCTATTGATACATTAATTGATTTTGCTGGTTATATTGGTTTTGGTGGTATCACTTTCTTAATCGGTTTACTTGTAATTAGAAAAGATAAAAGTAAGGATGCTTAATGTTTTTACTCTGGGGGAAGCACGTTAGAAAATATTATTTAAGATACCTTATCTTTTTTAT
Organism: uncultured Erysipelotrichaceae bacterium; assembly: GCA_902800645.1. Taxonomy (GTDB): domain Bacteria; phylum Bacillota_I; class Bacilli_A; order RFN20; family CAG-826; genus UBA2450. Next base: position 13,344 of record CADCFC010000002.1, on the reverse strand, counting down.
TTTAGGCGTTCTTTCTTTAGTCACTGTTGATATATTCCAATTACGTATTCCTGAAATCATTGGCGGTCTTGTTAACGAGTTAAATAATAAAGGAACGATCGATTTAACTTCTGAATTTTTTAAGTGGACAATTATTCATACAGTTATTATTGCAGTAGTGATGTTTCTTGGTAGAGTGCTTTGGAGACTGACACTTTTTTATGCTTCTAAAAAGATTGAAGAACATTTAAGAAAAGAAATGTTTTTAAAAGCTGAAGAGCTCGATGTGACTTTTTATCATAATGAAAAAGTCGGTAACATTATGTCTTGGGCCACTAATGATTTAGAGACTATCGAAGAGTTTTTGGGCTGGGGTAGTCTCATGGTGGTTGATGGAGTGTTTTTAACATTTCTTGCTTTAAGCAAGATGTTTATACTAAATTACTCTTTAGCGATTATTGCCTTTATCCCAATCTTTTTAATCGCGATATGGGCGTTTTTCTGTCAAAAAGTGATGTCTGAAAGATGGAGACTAAGACAGGAAAGTAACGACACTTTATATGATTTCACTCAAGAAAACTTTACTGGCATAAGAGTAATCAAAGCGTTTGTTAAAGAAATGCAACAAATCCATACATTCTCTAAGATTGCTAAAGAGAATAGAGATGTTAATGTTAGATTCACCTTTATCTCAATTTTATTCGATGTCTTAATTGAGATTATTATCTATTTAATCGCGGCGATTATTTTAGGTTTCGGTGGTTATTTTGTCTATGCGACTATCACTGGTAATCCAGTTAATATTTTTGGTCGACCAATAGTTATTGGTGCGGGTGAACTTGTGACCTTCCTTGGTTATTTCTTTGCCTTAATTTGGCCAATGATTGCGCTTGGTCAAGTAGTGACTAGATTTTCAAAAGCGAAGACTTCCTACTTAAGAATCGCTAATTTCTTAGACTTAGAAATTACTATTAAAGATAAAGAAGATGCAATATCTCATAAATTAAGTGGAGATATTACTCTTAATGACTTTTCATTCACATACCCTAATAGTGATAAGGAAGTTCTTTCTAATATTTCGTTAAAAATAAATAGGGGAGACACTATCGGTGTGGTCGGAGCTATTGGAAGCGGTAAATCCACATTAGTGAACTGTTTAGCTAGACTATATAACGTTAAAGAAAATTCTATTTATTTTGATGACGTTGATATCATGAATATTAAACTTGAATCTCTTAGAGATGGAATCAGTTTTTCTCCTCAAGATAATTTCCTCTTTTCTGGGTCAATTAAGGAGAATATCACTTTTAGTGATACTGAATTTGATGAAGATAAATTTTTAGAAGCTTTAATTAGTAGTGATGTTAAAAAAGACATTGATGAATTTCCTAATAAAGAGAATACAGTTATTGCGGAAAATGGAGCGACTATTTCCGGCGGACAAAAACAACGTATCTCTTTGGCGAGAGCCTACTATAAAGATAGTCCAATATTAATCCTTGATGATGTCGTTAGTGCGGTTGATTTAAAGACTGAAAAAACAATTCTTTCTAATCTTAAAAAGATGAGAAAAGATAAAACCACAATCATTGTCGCATCTCGCGTTTCTACAGTTATGAAAGCGGATAAGATTATTGTATTAAACAAAGGCAAGCTTGAAGCTTTTGACACTCCTAATAATTTACTATCAACTAGTGAGACATTCTCTCGCATGGTTTTATTACAGAAATTAAGTTATAAGAAAGGAGAGAAATGATGGATCTTTTAAAACAGAAGAAAATTCCTCAAAACGTTCTCATTAAAAGAACGTGGAAATATGTTAAAAAAGAAAGATTAGCGTTCATCATCTCTTTCTTCTTTATTCTTTTAAATGTTTTTCTTGGAGTAATCACCCCTAGAATTACAGGTTTATTTACCGATTATATTACTGGACCAATTGAGAATATTAATTTAAGAACGATTATATTGATCGCTCTTTCGGTTTTATTTGCTTCTGTTCTTTCTCAGACCTTCTTATTTATTGAAAGCATGATATTAACTAAAGCCGGTCAAAGAATTGTTTATTCTTTAAGAATGGAAGTCTTCGCTCATATTGAGTCGATGTCACAAAATCAATTTAATGATATGGCGGTTGGCTCACTTGTGACTAGAGTATGTAATTACACATCTCAATTAAGCGAATTCTTTACTGATACTTTAGTGAGAATTATCCGCGATTCATTAACGGTAGTGGTTGTTTATATTTGGATGCTTATTCTTTCCCCATATCTCGGACTTATACTAGCGTCTATTGTTGGTTTAATCTTTATCATTTCTTATTTCTTCTCGAAAGATGTTCATAAAACCTTCCATAAAGAAAGAGCGCAGATTTCTGATCTCAATTCATTTTTGAATGAAACTTTATCTGGAATGAAGATTATTCAACTATTTAAAAAAGAAAAGAAATATGAAGATATATTTGAGAAAAAGAATCATGAATATTTCAAAACTAAATATAAAGTGACAATTGCTTTTTCTATCTATCGTCCTTTAGTGTCTTTAATATACATATTAACTATCGCTCTTATTATTTATTTAGGAGTTAAGCTTAATTTAACTGCTGGAGTTATTGTTTCTTTCTATCTCTTCTTGAATTATTTCTTTGAACCGGTTCAATCTCTCGCTGATTCACTTAATCACGTAACTAGAGCGATAAGTGCGATTGAGCGATTATATAACTTATTAGATATCAAACCCGAAGTAGTGGATAAAGACGGCGCGATAGAGATTAATGAATTTAAAGGAAAGATTGAATTTAAGCATGTCTATTTCGCTTATGAAAATGAAGACTATATTTTAAAAGATGTTTCATTTGTGATTAATCCTAAAGAGACTGTTGCTTTTGTTGGGGCAACGGGAAGCGGAAAGACGACAATTTTAAATTTAATTGTTCGTAATTTTGAAATCCAAAAAGGACAGATTTTGATCGATGATATTGATATTAATGATATCTCTATCTCTTCATTAAGAAGAGGAATCGGACAAATGCTTCAAGATGTCTTCTTATTTACCGGCACGATCAAAGATAATATTACCTTATTTGATGATTCATATAGTGATAAAGAAATTATTGATGCGATTACTTATGTTAATGCGGATAGTTTTATTAATAAACTCGATAATGGAATAAATGAGAATATTGTTGAAAGAGGAGAAAATTTCTCCACCGGTCAAAGACAACTCCTCTCATTTGCGAGAACTATAATTCATAAGCCACAAATTATGATTCTTGATGAAGCGACCGCTAATATTGATACAGAAACAGAACATATCATTCAAAATTCTTTAGTGAATATTTCAAATATTGGAACAATGCTTATCGTCGCACATCGACTTTCAACGATTCAGAATGCGGATAAGATTATCGTTTTATCGCATGGAGAAATTATTGAAAGTGGATCTCATGAAGAGTTAATTGCTAAAGAAGGTTACTACTATAATCTATACATGCTACAATTCTTAGAAGATTAAAATTATTTGATGTAATCAAGTAATTTATTATATTATAATTTTTGTTCTATCTAATAAGTTACTTATAAAGTAAAATAAGGCAGGCTAAAGGAAAAGATTATGCATAAATTTGACACTCAAGTACAAGAACTTAAATACAAAGTATTATATGAAATTGCTAAAGCGAGTTTTAAAGGCACTCTTTTAGATGAATATTACAATATTCCAAAAAGAATTGTTCCAGGACCAAAACCAACAATGCGTTGCTGCATTTATAAAGAAAGAGCAATTGTTGAAGAAAGAATGAAGCTTGCCTTAGGCGGAAACAAGAATATTGATAATGTCGTCGAAGTTATTAAAATTGCTTGTGATGAATGTCCTTTAGGTGGATATACAGTCACTGATAGATGCCGTGGATGTATCGCTCAAAGATGTATTCATGCTTGTTTTAAAAAAGCGATTACTTTTGATTTAAAAACAAGAAGCGCAGTCATCGATAAGGAGAAATGCGTTAACTGTGGAATGTGCGCGAAAGCATGTCAATATAGTGCGATTCAAAACGTTCAAAGACCTTGCGAACAAGCTTGTAAAGTTAAAGCCATATCAATGGATGAAGATTACGCTTGTAAAATCGATGATTCTAAATGTATTCAATGCGGCGCTTGTGTATATCAATGCCCATTTGGTGCAATTATGGATAAATCATCAATCACTGATGTAATTAAGTTAATTAAAGATAGTCATTGGGGTAAAAAATATCCATTAATTGCGATCGTTGCTCCTTCTATTGCTACTCAATTTAAACCAATCGAATTAGGAAAAATTGTTTCAGCGATTAAACTCGTGGGCTTCACTAGTGTGGTGGAAGCAGCTTTAGGTGCGGATATAGTTTCTTATAACGAAGCTAAAGAACTCGCCGAAAAAGGTTTATTAACAAGTAGTTGCTGTCCAACATTTGTGACCTATATCAAAAAGAATTATCCACATTTATTTGAGCACGTCTCTACTAATTTATCTCCGATGGCGAGTATTGCTAGACACATTAAAGAAAATCATCCAGAATCACATATTGTTTTTGTTGGCCCATGTGTCAGTAAAAAGCAAGAAGTTAAACTAGAAGAAGTTAAAAAGTACGTCGATTATACTTTAACATTTGAAGAACTTAATGCATTAATTGACGCTCAAGAGATCGATGTTGAAAAGCTTGAAAGTAGTGAACTTGATAACGCCTCATATTATGGAAGAATATTTGCTAGAGCAGGTGGATTAACCGAAGCGGTTAAGGAAGCTCTTAAAGAACAAAATAGTGATTTTGCTTTAAAACCAATGCAATGCGATGGACTTGATAACATCCGTATGGCCCTTAATAAAATTGGTACTCCTAGCTGTGACTTCAATTTCTTAGAAGGTATGGCCTGTCAATTTGGCTGTATTAATGGACCATGTTCCTTATCTCACGAATTAAGAGATAAAATGGAAATTGATAAGCACGGTAAAACCTCTAGTGTTAGTGAGATAAAAGAAGCACTAGATCGCTTAGAAAAATAATTGAAGACCCTTTGGGTCTTTTTAAATAGAAAATAGCACAAAAAAAGCTTCATTTCTGAAGCAATTTTTTCCATTTGGTGCCCGGGACCGGAATCGAACCGGTACGGATTATACATCCGCAAGATTTTAAGTCTTGTGCGTCTACCTGTTCCGCCACCTGGGCAACAAGTTGGTGACTCGCCGGAGATTCGAACTCCGGACCCCTTGATTAAAAGTCAAGTGCTCTACCGACTGAGCTAGCGAGTCATTTATTGGCTGGGGTGGTTGGAATCGAACCAACGAGATGACAGAGTCAAAGTCTGTTGCCTTACCGCTTGGCTACACCCCAACAAATGGTGGTGGAGGGGGGCAGATTCGAACCGCCGAACCCGTAGGAGCTGATTTACAGTCAGCCGCGTTTAGCCTCTTCGCTACCCCTCCAAATTTGCGTATACACTGGTGGATGCTGAGGGGCTCGAACCCCCGACCTCCGCCGTGTAAAGGCGATGCTCTCCCAGCTGAGCTAAGCATCCGCTTTTGCAGATACGCGATAAATAATATATCATTACGATATATATAAATCAATAAAAAAATCGTCATTTTTCTAGACGATTTTTTTAGCCCTTAAACTATATAAAATATAGTTAATATCCTTTTTTGCCTAAGAGGTGGAACATATTCTTTTTGTATACTTCGACCCCAGGTTGATTAAATGGATTTATATCGAGTAAATAAGCACTCATAGCGCACGCTCTCATAAAGAAATAATAGAGATAGCCAAGTGTTTTTGCATCTAACTTATCAATAGTGATTACATTGCATGGTACTTGTCCTACTTCTTCATGTGCTTTGAGTGTTCCTTGGAAGGCCATTTGGTTGACGTACGCTAAGTTTTTACCTGCTAAATAGTTGAGTCCATCAAGATCGTCTTTATCCATTGGAATAGTAACATCATCATTAGGAGTTAAAACATTTAAGATTGTTTCAAATAATACTGGTGAACCATCTTGAATGAATTGACCTAAGGAGTGTAAATCGGTTGAGAAAGTAGCGCTTGTTGGTAATAAACCTTTCTTCTCTTTTCCTTCGCTTTCTCCAAAGAGTTGTTTGAGCCATTCGGAGATTTGACTCATTTGTGGCTCATATGTGACATACATTTCTACTGGTTTATTATGCTTAAGCATATAATCTCTACTAACAGCGTAGCGATAGCACATATTAGTTTTTAAATCATAGTTATCAAATTCTTCTCTTGCTTCTTTAGCGCCTTTTAGCATTGCTTTTACATCAACACCAGCGCATGCAAGTGGGAATAATCCGACTGGAGTAAGAACTGAATATCTTCCTCCGATATCATCAGGAAGAACATATGTTGAATATCCTTCTTGATTACATAATGTTTTTAAAGCGCCTCTTGCTTTATCTGTAACTGCAAAGATTGATTTTCTTGCTTCTTCTTTTCCAACTTTTCTTTCAAGTAAATCTTTGAGTAATCTAAAAGCTATACTTGTTTCTGTAGTGGTGCCACTTTTTGAGATGACATTGATGGCGAATTTTTTGTTCTCTAAATATTTAAGAACTTGCGCGGTGTAATTTGGTGAGAAGGTTTGTCCCATGAAGATGACTTCGAGTTTATCGTCACTCTTCATTCCTTTAAGAGCATCATAAGCACTTTTTGCACCTAAATAACTTCCACCAATACCAGCGACTACGAGAACTTCAAAATTATCTCTAACATATTTTGTATCTTTGAGTAATCTCTCTAATTCTTCTTTATCGTAATTAACTGGCCAATCAACCCAGCCTAAATAGTCGTTACCAGCGCCACTTTTGTCATCAATCATCTTATTGATACGAGTGACTTCTTTACTGTATTTAGCGATTTCTTGCTCGCTAATTACGTTACTTACATCTACTTTAATCATCGTTTTCTTCCTTTGCTTTTTCTAATGTATTATTGATCCACTCCGGAAGCTTTTCTTCTAAATCTGTGAAGTCAGCTTCATCAAATTGTGGTAAACCTCGTTTATCACTACTATGAGTGGAATATTTTTCTGAGTCTGGGATGGCTTTATATGAGACTCTTAAAAATCCATTTTCTGGATCGATAGAAAGAACCTTTACTTTCATTTCGTCTCCAACTGAACCGAATCTCTCAATGTCTCTAATATAGTCATCACTAAGTTCAGAGATATGTAGTAATCCATTAACCCCGCCTTCAAAAGAAAGGAATAAGGCATATGGCCTTACTTGGTTAACTTTACCGATTATAATATCTCCAACTTTAAAACCCATGTAAATAATTTATCACTAGATAAATACGTTGTTAAATGAAAATGATAAAAAATGACCATGATAAACAAGGTCATTATTTTATGTATATTATCTATTTATTTGCGAGAGCTTCTTCTTTTGCTCTTAAGATTTCTCTATTACTGACTTCATCAATAATGAGCTTGAAGACTTTTTCCATGTCTTTATCTTGTGAATAATCGGCTTTAACGACGAATCTACATCTCTTATCTTTACGGATTTGATCAACGCTCGCTCTATTACTATCTGTATATACACCTACGGAATATCCGCGATTTTTATTAACAAGAGTCATACAGGCAACATCGGTCATTCCATCTCCGATATAGACGATATTCTCATATGGAATTCTTAAACTACCTTTAACCTTTTCGTTAACGGAGTTGTCATCTTTAATATCAACAGCACCTTTTGCGATTCTAAAGAAGAATTGTGTTTTTTGGGTGTAGTTGATGGCGAGCTTTGGCCAGACTGGGACTCCGTTTTCATAATAGAATTCACAGCCATAGACTTTAGTGAATTTATCGTATATTGAGCAGCCTTCTAATATTTCTTTAGTACCGCTACTAACGAGGTAGTGCTCAATTTTTACACCTTTAGAAGCACCGTAATCATTGATTCTTTGAAACCAAGTAGTAACTCCTGGGTGATACTTAATGTTTTTACCACAATCTCTTAAAACTTCACGTGTTAAATTAATTCCTGCTTCCTTGGATTTTTTGATCATCATATACATGTATGAAAGTATTCTTTCACAACCTGTTTTTTCGGAGAATTCTCCTGTAGCTCCCCAGAACTCTTCAGGGGTTAATCCAAGCATAGGAATAAATGCATAATTTTGCATATCAGTGGTCGATAATGTTTTATCAAAATCATACATAATGGCGACAATAGGTTTACTCATATTTTTACCTCGCAAAGTATATTATCACAAAAAGATAATATAGGTCAAATCTAGCGATTTTAAGCCTTTATCCTACCAAAAAAGAAACTCGCCTATTTCTAAGCGAGTTATTATTCATTATTTTGCTTTACCTTGATTAGCAACAGCTTCCATTTGCTTCTTGAGTTCTTCTTCATCCATCAAGTAGTAATGTCTAATTGCTTTCATATTATCGTCGAATTCGTACACTAGTGGGACACCGGTAGGAATATTAACTCCAACGATTTCATCATCTGGCATATTATCGAAATATTTCACTAACGCTCTTAAGGAGTTTCCGTGAGCGACGATTAAGACTCTTTTACCAGCTTCCATTTCTGGCTTAATTACTTCTTCGAAGTATGGAACAGCGCGTTTAACGGTTAATTCAAGAGATTCATTAAGTGGGAGATCTTTTGGATCAACATCTCTGAATTGTGCTTGTAGAGCTGGATTACGTGGATCGTTTTTATCTAATGCTGGAGGTGGGCAATCATATGATCTTCTCCAGATTTTAACTTGTTCTTCACCGTATTTTGCAGCGGTTTCTGCTTTGTTTAATCCTTGAAGAGCGCCATAATGACGTTCATTGAGTCTCCATGACTTATAGACTGGTAACCACTCTCTATCGAGTTCAAAGAGAACGTTATTCATTGTATGGATTGCTCTTTTTAATAAAGAAGTATGGACGACATCGAAGTCATATCCTTTTTCTTTTAAGGTTCTTCCTGCTCTATGAGCTTCTTCAACACCTTTTTCACTTAATTCAACATCGGTCCATCCGGTAAAAAGATTAAGTTTGTTCCATTCGGATTCACCGTGTCTAATTAACACTAATTTATGCATAGTTATTTTCCTTTCAATTTCTTATTCATTATACAAAAAAGAGTGAGTTAATAAAATATTTATTATAGTTATATTTGCTTTACATTAATTTTCTAAATACAATTAGTGAGAATAAGCGGAGGCTATTATGAAAAATCAACAATTAAAATTTGAAGAATATCCATTTAAAGTTCCTAGTGAAAAAAGAACCTTAAATAAACTCGAATCTTTAGTTAATGAACTTGAAGAATGCGGTAGTGCTCTCACCGCTAAAAGTGCGATTAAGCACTGGAATAAATTCATGAATGAATTATCCACTGAAATGAACGTTATTCAAGTCCTTTATACTTTAGATACTAGAAATAAAACTTATAAGAACGCTCAAGAGAGGTTAGATGAAATCTCACCATTAATCGCAAACTATTCAACTAAATATGAAAAGATTTTAGTTAAAGCTAAATATCGTAAAGATTTAGAAAAAGTATACGGTCCTTATTTATTTAAGATGTATGAGAATTCTCTTAAAGCTTTTGATGAGAAAATCATTCTCGAATTAATCGAAGAGAATAAACTCACCTCTAAATATGATGAAATCATGGGTGGAGCACAAATTAATTTTAGAGGAGAAGTATTAAACCTTTCTCAACTCGCTAAATATACCTCAGATAAAGATAGAGCAACTAGAAAAGAAGCAGCAATCGCAATGGATTCTTGGCTTGGCGAACACGAACAAGAAATCGGTGATATCTATGATAAGCTTGTCCATTTAAGAGATACGATTGCTAAAAAGCTCGGATTTAAAAACTTTGTCGAACTCGGTTATATTCGTATGGGTAGAACTGACTATAACGCGAAAATGGTTAAGGGATATCGCGATCAAATTAAAGCGGATGTCGTTCCTTTAGCGCAAAAACTTTTCAAGAAACAAATGAAAGAACTTGGAATTAAAAATCCTCAGACTTACGATTACAACCTTAAATTCAATAGCGGTAACCCAAAACCTATTGGTGATAGTAAGGTTTTAACTAATGAAGCGAAGAAGATGTATGAAGCCATGTCTAAAGAAAGTAGTGAATTCATTAACTTCATGATTAATAATCATCTTCTTGATTTAGACGCTAGAGCGGGTAAGGCTCCTGGTGGATATTGTACTTTCTTCCCACTTTATAAAGCCCCATTTATCTTCTCTAACTTTAATGGAACTGAAGGGGACGTTAATGTTCTTTGTCACGAAGGTGGTCACGCTTTCCAAGCGTATTTAAGCGCTCCTATTAAAGTTCCTGAATATCAAGAACCAACAATGGAAAGCGCGGAAATCCACTCTATGAGTATGGAATTCTTCACTTGGCCATATATGGAACAATTCTTTGGAAAAGACGCAGATAAATATAGATATGCGCATTTAACTGATGCGATTGAATTCTTACCTTATGGTATAACCATTGATGAATTCCAACATTGGGTATATGAACATCCAAACGCCACTCATGAAGAAAGATGCGCCAAATATAAAGAAATCGAAGAAGCAAATTTACCAAATCGTAAATATGATGATTGTCCAATTGGCGCGAAAGGCACTAGATGGATGAGACAATCTCACGTCTTTGGTTCACCTTTCTATTACATTGATTACACATTAGCGCAAGTGGTGGCCTTCCAATTTTTAGCGGAAGATCTTAAAAATCACGAAAAAGCGTGGAAGAAATACGTTAAGCTTTGTAAACTTGGTGGTTCTCTCCCATTTACTGGATTACTTAATAAAGTTCACTTAAGAAATCCATTTGAAGATGGAAATGTTAAAAAGAACATTAAGCCATTACTTAAAGTTCTTGCTTCGTTTGATACCTCAAAGTTTTAATATATAAATATATAGCAAACAAAAAAGAGATGATCGTAGTGGTCATCTCTTTTGGTTTAAATCTTATGATTATTTAACAAATTCAGAAGCGCAAACAGCACCGCCACCAACGATAGCTAAGATACCGCTAACGATTGGTAAACCACATTTAACAGCGAGGTTATGCGCCTGTAAATATTGTTTATATTGATCTAAGGTCATTCCACCTTTTTTAGCAGCAGTAGTTAAATAACTTGTTTCAGCAAAGAATGTGAAGACGCCGCCGAGAACTAATAAACCACCGCAGACAAACATGCAGATTCTTCTAACTTTTTCATCTTTGACTAAGAAGTTAACAACAACTGCACCAAGTCCAGCTACTAAAGCTAAGATAGCTCCAATAAGTGGCAAAGCCACTGCTCCGAGTTGCATCTCGGCTGGTAAAGTATCTACTGCTCCGCTTACGTTATCTTTCACTCGTGTAGCGCCCCAAATGAAGTTCAAATATGATGTATCCCCATACATTCCAACCCCAACAATTCTTAATTCAGCAACGATTGAGAAGATGAAAACTAAAACTCCTAAGAATGCACCAGCGCAAATTAAAATGTCTCTTAATGTAAATTTTTTCATTATAACTATGAGACTCCTTTCTATTTAAATTAAAAGATTATTTCGAACTTTTTACAAGTATTTGATTAATAAAAAAATAAAACCTCTAATCAAATATGACTAGAGGTAATCAACTAATTTGATAAATTCAATTATCTTTCAGGGATAACTTGGCTAGCAACAATAGCGCCACCACCAAGAATACCGAGAATACCGCTGACGATTGGTAAAGCACAAGAGACTTTAGCTCCATCAAATATAGCAGATGCATCAGCTGAATTGAAGCAGGCCTTGAAACCGTTTAATGTGAAGAAGCATAAAATTCCTCCAACAACCATAAACAAAGCACTTGCAAACATGATTACTTTTTGTACGACTTCGTTATCTAAAACGACAAAAGAGAAGACGACAGCAGCGATAGCGGCAACAAAGACAAAGATTGCACCAACGATTCCGACTGTGGAACTTAATGTTCTTCCGATTTGGACTACATTGCTAACACCGTTCACAGTGTAAGTAAATTCTTTGACGCCCCACACGATGCTTTTGTACTCATAGACAGATGTACTGATAGCAGTAGTGGCTGTGACTTTTAATCCAGCGATGAAAGAAAAGACGAACACTAAGAGGCCAAATAAACCACTAACCCAAAGCAAAATATTTTTAAATGATAAATTCATTGAGTGATTCTCCTTTCTTAATAATTATTCATTCTTACTATTTTTTAATCAAGATATTTGAAATCTTTAGGAATATGAACGGGAATCCTCGGTTGTTCAACTGCCGAGATGAAAGTAACTAAAAATAATACTATATACTGCTGAAATTCAATAAAATAATATAAATATTAAGTGGCAAAATAGCCACTTTTTTGATATACTATATGTAAGGAAATAAGATATGTGTGAACTAAGGCATGGACGTACATGTTTTTTTAGCATTAACTATCACATTGTCTGGTCTACGAAATATAGAAGAAAGGTTTTGACCTCAGAAATAGAGACTAGATTAAAAGAAATATTGATTAATGTTGCTCAAGAAAAAGGATTTGAAATCGCTGAAATTGAAGTAGGAACAAAAGACCATGTTCATGTATTCGTCTCCGCTATACCGAGAATATCAATCTCGTATATCGCTAAGATGATGAAAGGAATTTCTGGAAGATTGTTACTAAAAGAATTTCCTGAAATATCCAAAGAGCTATGGAATGGAGAATTATGGAATCCTTCATATTATGTAGAAACGATTGGATCAATATCAGAAGAAGCGATTAGGAAATATATTCAAAACCAAGAAAAGGAATAATATGCTACTAACTTACCAATTTGAACTTAATGTAGATGAAAAGACATCCATAATTCTGGGTCATCTTTGCTACGCTGCTAGTAAATTGTTTAATGTTGGTAACTATGAAAGAAAAGAATATAAATCTCTTGGCTTTGATACAATGCCTGATTGGTACGATCAAAAGAAAAGACTGAAAGATTCTTTCTGGTATAAGTCTCTTCCTAGTTTAACTGCACAAGATGTTCTTGCTAGATTAAGTGAATCTTGGAAGAGCTATCTAACTCTTCACTATAAATGGAATAGGAAAAAAGAATATGGCCTTCTAAAAGAAAAAGACGGAGAACCACAAGCTCCTTATTACAAAAAAGATGAATATCATATGAATATCAAATATTTAAAAGGACAATTTGAGATTATTGATAATATGATTCGTCTTTCTATACCTAAAAAGCTCAAAGAACATTTATTAGAGAAATATCAAATAGAAGAGCCGTTTTATTACATTAAATTAAAAAGGCAGTTCAACAATATAAAACAAATCGAATTCTCATAT
>CADCFC010000001.1:25148-250982 GCA_902800645.1 uncultured Erysipelotrichaceae bacterium | reverse complement strand
AAATCGAACAAGAGAGCCATATGGAACACTATTGAGATTCGAACCAACGAATCTCTTTTATTTATTTAATAAATAATTTTTTTGACCCTCTTTCTGGTCTGGCGACATTCCAATTGCAGTATGAATTCTCTGTTCGTTGTAATAGTGGATATATTTTTCTAGATATTGTTTGATTATGAGTGAATTTTCATATTTATCAATATTAATATTGATTTCTTCTTTCCTTAAAGTTGAATAAAAGCTTTCCATAACTGCGTTGTCGTATGGATTACCAGGAAAAGAAAAGGATTGAGAAACGCCTAACATCTTTAAAGTAGTCATAAATGCCTTAGAGGTGAATTCTCCACCTTGGTCCGTGTGAAAAACCAATCCTTCTGGTTCGTTTCTATTTTCAAATGCATCTTTAAATGTATTTATCGCAAGTTTTTCGTTTCTTTTATGTGATAATCTCCAGGCGATAACTTTTCGTGAATATAGGTCTAGTATTGCACATATATAAAACTTTACAGAATTAACTTTTAATTCTAAAAAATCCGATACCCAAACTTTATTTGGAGATGTTTGATTAAACTGTTGTTTTAAAAGATTTATTTTATAGTTAGCTTTCTTCTTTTTGTTGTTTTCTTTTGCTGATGGTCTTTGAATAACTCTTTTAACTTTTAAATTATTCTCTTTCATTATTTTGGAAATTGTAACTGTAGTAGTGTTAATTCCTTTTTGCCTTAACACTATTCGAATTCTGTTTTGCCCATATAGTCCTTTGGATTCGTTAAAAATTCTAATTATTTCTTTGGTGAGTAGCTTCTCATTCTTCGCATATACGGTTTCTTCAACTTTGTGATGAAGATAATTATAAAAAGTTCCTCTTGATAAACCGATAGTGGTACATACTTCATATGCGGTAAAAGTTGGATTTAATTCAAGAAATCTTTTGGTAGCCTCTTCTTTTTCTTGAATTGAAGCATTGTAACCAATTCCAATATGTTCAAAGATAAAAATCTTTCTTATTAGCTTCGTATTCTCTTCTAATAACCGAGCTTTCTTAATCATTTTACATTACCTCCAGCAATGTGGTAAGAATATCAAATTATTAAAAAAATGGCACTCTAGCACATAGTGCTTGCTCATCATTTCTTCCTCCTATAAAATAAAAGAAATTAGTTGATTATTTTATTTAAAGGAGTTTAAAGAAAATATGAAGAAAATGGCAGTATTATCAGCTTTAATGGGAACGCTTTTTTTAGTTGGTATTTCCGTTGTTACATTAAGTGGAATAAAAAATCATCTAAGCTATTTACAAGTAAAATCTGATCCAAAAGAATACAGCGTCACCTTCAACGAAAGCAACACCTCATCTGAGGTGGTGGATGTATATGGACAAGAATTCATCGTCTTTACCACGGCAACCGATAATGGCAACAAGGTCGGCATGGTGGGGTGCTACAACGACGAGGCGTCCTTCACCTTCAAAGGCGCTTCCTTCATGGAACTCTGCCTCTTTGACATCGAGGACGTATTGGTGGGGCGCGCCTATGAGTTCTCCACCATCACTGGCTTCGAGATTTCTTACTCGAGCAAAGGAGAACAACCCGAAGGACCCGAAGGACCCGAATTACCCGTGGACGTGAACTTTGAAAGCATGGATAAGCATATCCATATGGTCGAAAGCGGGAAACCATACGAAGTTCCATCAATTACCCCTTCCAAATGTCCGTCGTTTAGTGTTATGGAGGGCAGCGTTACCATCACCTCACTCACGATCTCATATTCCTGCTAGAGGTCACGATTAACTACGAATTTAGGCCGATGCCCATGTGTGCTTCGGCCTTTTTTCATCCTTCAGTATCTTTGCTAGCCATCGTTTGGTGCATTATCGGTTTTAGTAATCTGTGAGAAGTCCAAAAAGGATAAAATCTCGCCCACTGAAAACAATGTCCTATCGTTACACGATAAAACTGCTATAATTTCAATGTACGAAAATTTTTGATTGATGTACGAAAAACGAGCATCTCATGTACAAACTTCACAATCTCATATACGATTGTGTCCAAATCAAACAAGAGAGCCAATTTGTAGGTTAAGGATATACAAACTTGTATGTCCTTTTATTTTTATGTGACACTTTTGTGACGTTGATTTGCTAAAATGATATTGTTGAAGGAGAGCTTAGTATATGAAAAAAGAATTATTAAAAGGCTTAACCGAGGAACAAATCGTTAAGGTTAAAGCCTGTAAAAATAGTGATGAACTTTTAGCGTTAGCAAAAGAAGAAGGTATTGAACTCACTGATGAACAATTAGAGGCTGTTAGCGGCGGTGGATGTACATCTGAACCTCCTAGTGACGTAAAATGTCCAAAATGTGGATCAACTAAAACTGAATGGGTTTGGTTCCCATTTGTTGGTTATGATCTCACTTGCACAAAATGCGGTCATGAATGGAGCAAAAAATAATTATTTTCAAAATCCTTTAATAGTAATAGCACACTCACATTGAAAGGTGCCACAAATCCTAGACATTAGGAAAGTGGCGCTTTTCTATGAAATATTCTATATATACCAATTTAGTGGGTACTACCGCTAATCAAATGAGATTAGATTGTGATTCATTTACTCCATATTCCTCCTCTCAATCAACAGAATTTATGAATAATTTCAAAAAATATGTTGTCCCATCATTAGATAATGTGGAAGTTGATGAAAACGGTGATCCTATTGGTAATAAATAGTTGCAAAGATAAAAATCTATTTGTGACACATCTGTGACAATCAATGTGATAACTTATTAATTGTGGAGGAGAGTATTAATATGAAAAAAGAATTATTAAAAGGATTAACCGAAGAACAAATCAAAAAAGTAAAACAATGTAAAAACCACGATGAACTATTAGCGTTAGCAAAAGAAGAAGGCATTGAGCTCACTGATGAACAACTTTCTGCTATTAGTGGTGGTGGAGCTTGTAGCGTTGTTTCAGATATTGGAGATGCAATTAATCAGTCTGATTGCCCATTCTGCGGTTGCAACGACGTTGTAGTAAAAGATGGTTGGGCTCGCTGCAAAGGATGCGGAAAGAAGTGGAACCGCTTATAATTCAAAATTTATTTTGTTAATAACCATTTTATAAATACCAAAAATATAATGATCACTCCTGATGATGATTATGTTTGCAATTATTCTTAATCTAAATCGTTTCTTGCAGCATGTATATCTTTAGGATAAATAGTGACCTATTATAATTACTACATGTAAAGAGATTTTAATCAATTTACATGTTTTTTTATAATATGGCTCTAATTTTTTGTTAGACGATTTTGTATAATGTGTTAGATTATTTTAAGACTAACAAAACTATGAGCAAGGAAATATCAAACAAGATTTATTATGCGACTTTCATAATGGCGATTTTAGTCGTTGCGATCCATTCTTCCTTTACTGGTTTTCTTGATCCTTTGGCAAATGGATATCAATTTTCATTAACCATCCAAAGGATATTTCTCACTTTAGGAGATGCAGCAGTACCGACGTTTTTTGTAATATCTGGTTACTTGTTATTTAATAACTATGTTTTAAAAGATTATCCTAAGATGTTACTTAAGAAATTATTTTCTTTAGTAATTCCATATTTCTTGTGGAGTATTTTAGGATTCTTAGCAGTAAGAATTATTGTTCCTGCGATAAAAAAAGAAACGATTGAATTGACGTTTCAAAGTGTTGCTTTAGATATTTTTCTTTCTAACGGATGCCTACATATATGGTTTATTCGTCCGTTAGTGGTGTTTTGTATATGCTCGCCTCTTTTATATTTCGTCTTTAAATATTTAAAGAAGTGGTCAATATTTATTCCGATTATTGTTTTTGTTATTTATATTTTCTTCACACCAAATTATTATGGAATACTCCTTTGGATTCCGCTATTTTTTGTTGGCTGCTATTTGTCATATTTTAAGATTCCTATCATGAATCACTTTAAACCGAGATTAATTGGGGCTTTTTCACTAATTTTGCTTTTAGTAATAGCCTCTTTAATTGCTGGAAGTTGCATTATTATGGATATCATTTGATGTTCTCTTCTCTTTATATCAAAAAGAAAGTGTACATGAAGTCTTTAAGATTTCAGCGTTTATATTTTTCTTCCATTTCTCGATTGCTCAATTATTCGGGCTTATCTTTAGAGCGAGAGTGAATCTCACTAACTATAATTGTGTTTTATTTTTCTTTCTAACTTGGATTATTACTTCAATCATAAGCGTCTCTATTGGATACGTTCTTAAAAGATTTGTTAATCCGCTTTATCGAATTCTTGCAGGTAGAAAATAATATTTATAAATTAATTTATAGACAATATTTTAATTGGGAAATGTTTTTTATTTTGTTGTAATACTTTTGTGATATAGTTCTTTGTATAATATAATTGAAAAAAATAACCATTTATGAAAAAAGGAAATTTGTTTATTGCTAGTTCGTTAGTGGCTGTTAGCGCTATTACAGTGATTGCTGCAGCCGGTTTAAGAATGAAACAATTTGGTGCATTTGCTAGTGAGCCAAAAACCAACGCCCAATATCCTATCGTAACTTGGGCATATGATGGATGGTGTAAAAACACATATGTCGTTGAGGATGGTTTTATCGCTAGAGCGTTTATGTTTCATTCTACTAGTGAGGGTACTGAACCTGGGACAGTAGTTAGAGATGTAAAACTTGCTATATTAGCTGTTGATTCAGAAGATCGTGTTGATGTTACGGAAGTACCAAGATACACAGTTTCAAATAATAGACCATCGTTACAGACAAATGCGAATTCTAATTTTGTCCCTAATGAAGACAATCATCCGGTTTGGCCTATAGGTTATTTAGACATACACAGAATAAAGATTCTTGTTGGTGATTTCACTTTTGAACGAGACCCTGATGATGAAAACATGGGAGTGTTAACCGAGCTTAGTTTCCCAAACTTCGAGCTACAATCATTAACCGTTTTAGCAACTTTAACTTATTCTGCCCCACAAGATGAACAAAGTGGTGTGTGGCATAGAGGTGACGCGGAATATAACACTGCATTTACCTCAACATATACCAATATTGGACTAAAAGATGGACAATATAATCATACAGGAATAGAAATTGGCACCATTATTCTTTCTTACGGGTGCTCTTATTAATACCTATTAATCTTGATTAAAATGCATTACTAGAGAACTTATAGCGATGCATTTTTTATTTATCTTTTTTAAGCGTAATAGTTGATTAGACATATAAAATATGTATAATAGTTAGTTATCACTAACCAAGGTAACAAAATCATTGTTAAAGGAGAAACCGTTTCTTCTTCCAAAGCGTTCCTGTTTGGAATGCTATCTGGAGTAGTAGAACCAATCGCCGCTATTGTTGGATTATTTTTAGCGATGCAAATTCAAGGTATTATGCCTTGGGCGTTAGCGTTTGCCGCTGGTTGTATGATTTATGTAGTTGCTGAAGAAATGATTCCAGAGATGACTAGTGAAGGTCATGACCACTTCGGAGTTTGGTCATTTATCTTCGGCTTTGTCGTCATGCTTATTCTCGACTGTGTCCAATTTTAATTATTACTCCTTATTAGAAATTTGTTAGAATTTCTTTAGAGGATATAAATATGCCATATAGTAAAGAAGATATTCATAATCTCTTTTTAGCGCAAAGAGAATTTTTCCAAACCGGAAAAACACTTGACATTAAATTCCGTATTGAAGCTCTTAAAAAGCTAAAGAAAGCCCTTCTTTTAAACCAAAAGAAGATTGAAGAAGCTCTTTATATTGATTTAGGAAGAAGTGATGTCGAAGCGTATTTCTGCGATATCGGCACAATCATTTTAGAAATAAACGAATACATTAAAGGACTTAGGAAGTGGAATCGACCAGAAACACATTTCTCAGGTTTTGCCTGTTTCCCTTCTATTTTTACTAAGGTATATAAACTTCCTTATGGAGTGTCCTTAATTATTTCTCCATTTAATTTCCCATTTTTGTTATCTTTAGGCGTTCTTGCTGCCTCTATTAGTGGTGGTAACACTGCTTTAATTAAAGCAAGTAGTAAATCAAAAGCGTCTACCGAAGTCTTAAAAGAGATCATTTCATCTACATTTCCAAAAGAATATGTAGTGGTGATTGATGGAGGACATGATGTCGCTGATTACTGCTTAGACTCGCTAACGCTGGACAGATTTGTATCAATATCAATCAAGTTGCTGTCGCTAGTGAAGTCGCAGATGAATTTGTTAAAGAACTAAAAGATGCATTCACTAAACAAATTGGCCCTGATCCAGTTAATAACGAAGAATATCCAAAATTAATTACTGTTCGAGCGTTTGAGAATATTGAAAAAGAAGCAAATGAATATAGAGATAGAATCGTTTATGGTGGAGTTGGTGATAAAGAAAAACAAAAATACGCTCCAACGATTATATATCCTATAAATATTGATGAAGGCATTGTTAATCACGAAATCTTTGGACCTCTTTTACCAATTGTTAGATATGAAGATGATGAGATTAATTCCTTGTTGAAAGTTATTGAAAATAGAGAACACGGTTTAGCATTATATCTCTTTACCAAAAATAAAAAGTGGGCAAAGAAAGTAATGTCCACATCTCAATATGGTGGAGGTTGTGTTAATGAAGTATGTCTCCACTTAATGGTGAAAGGAGTTCCATTTAATGGAACTGGCCACTCTGGTATGGGAGCCTATCACGGAGAATGGGGATTTAAAGAATTCACTCATCCTTCTACGGTTTTATTTGGAAAGACGCATTTTAATCTTTCTTTAAGAGAGCATCCATATAGCCAAAAGAAAAAGAAAATTCTCTCCAAATTCTTAAAATAATGAATAACATATTAGCTATTTCCACTCGTGAAGAGTTCCGCCTTTGGCTTAAAGAGCATTCTCAAAAATCTAGAGAATGTTATTTGATCGTTAAAAGAGGGAAACCAACTAAACACGGTTTCTATTATCTTGATGCGGTTGAAGAAGCCCTTTGCTTTGGCTGGATTGATAGTGTTCAAAAAAGTGTTGATGGAGTGATTTATCAACGCTTCTCTCCTCGAAACAAAAGATCTCCTTGGACTGAACTTAATAAAGAAAGAGTGAGAAGATTAATTAAACTAGGTTTAATGGAAAAAGAAGGAAGAAAAGTCCTCCCTCCTTTAGGAAGTAGAAGTTATAAACTTGATGAAGATATTAAAAAAGCGCTGAGCAGCCATCATTTATTAAAAGCGTTTAAATCTTTTCCACCTTTATATCAAAGAGTGAGATCATATAATGTTGCTTTTTATAAAAAGAAAGACCCTGTTATGTATAAAAAATCACTCACCCATCTTATTAATGAAACCAAAAAAGGAAAAATGTATGGTGAGTGGAATGATTATGGGAGACTATTAAATTATTAAAAATAAAAGCCAATCGATTGATTGGCATTTTATATAGTTTAAGCTAAATCCTTATTTCTTTTCTTCGAGGATTTCTGCACGGCGGACTTTTGCTAATTTAGCGAGTTCCATTAAGGCTTTACGAGCACGGCCAGCAGCGGCTTTATTTCCCTTTTCGACAAATTTTTCATTTTCCGCGACAAAAGTTTCAAATGCGGCTTTGAGTTGTTCAACTGTTGACATATTATTTTTAATTATCACCAAGTAAAATTAGTGACCCTTTCTAGTATCTATTAAAACAAATTTGACGATTTTTACAAGAAAAAAGTTAATGTGATATATAATGTAAAAGTAGCTTATGGCGTATCTTAAAAAGTATTGTGGTCCTAATATATTAGAAATCACTGGTGGCAGAGTCAAAGAATACTGTGGTCCTTTTAAATATGAGCTTAACGGAAACTATATCAAGGAATACTGTGGTAGGAACTTATATGAAATAAGCGGAAACTACATTAAAGAATACTGTGGTAGATATCTCCTTGAAGTGAGAGGCAATTATATTAAAGAATACTGTGGTCCAATCATCGCCGAGATTAGTGGAAGCTATATCAAAGATTATTGCGGACCAATCCGTTACGAAATAACTGGATTTATCGCTCATCGGGAACTGATGATGCTAATCGCATTATTATATGCATAAAGAACAATCGAATTCGATTGTTTTTCTTTATATATAAACATAAGTTTGATACATTATTTTTCGATGGAAAAAATACATCTTTCTGATCACTTTACTTATAAGAAGATTTTAAGATTTACTATCTCTCCAATTTTGATGATGCTTTTTACTTCAATATATTGGATTGTTGATGGCTACTTTATTTCTAATCACGCTTCTAGTAGTGCTTTTGCGGGAGTTAATCTTATTTTCCCAGTGGTGATGATTGTCGCTTGTGTCGGCTTTATGTTTGGGAGCGGAGGCGCAGCGTTAGTCAGTAAATATTTAGGAGAAGGAAAAAATGAGAAAGCCAATAAAACATTCTCATTAATTACATATGTAACTTTTATTGTTGGTGTAATCTTATCCATCATTTTTTTCTTTTTAGTAAGACCAATCGCTCAAGGGTTCGCCTCAATTAATTCTATTAATGCGACGGAAGATATGATTAATAACGCGGAAATGTATGGAAGGATCATGATTGGTGGAGTTTTCCTATATATCATGCAAGGCTATTTCCATCCATTCTTCTCAGTAAATGAAAAGAGCGAACTAGGATTTTTCTTCTCTTTAGTTAGTGGATTTATCAATATGCTTTTAGATTTTCTATTAATCGGAGTTTTTCATAAAGGGGTAATCGGAGCGGCATTCGCTTCTTTAAGTGGAATGTTTATCTCCGCGCTTGGTCCATATTTATATTTCCGATTTAAAAAAGATAATCTAATTAGATTAGGAAAGACTGAAATCGATTTTAAAGATATATTTAAAAGTATCACAAACGGAAGTAGTGAATTCGTCGCTAATATATCGGGAAGCGTAATTAATATCGTCTTCAATATTCAACTACTCAAATATATTGGAGAAGATGGTGTTTCCGCTTATGGAATTATTGCTTATGTTTGCTTTGTTTTCTTCGCAATATTTATTGGTTATTCCGTAGGAATTGCTCCTGTTATCGGCTTTAACTTTGGGGCAAAGAATACGAAAGAATTATCTAACGTTTTAAAAAAGAGTTTGGTGATTATTGGTATTGCTGGATTAGTGATGTCTTCTTTATCTCTCGCTTTAGCGGAACCATTAACTTATATCTTCGCTAACGATTATCCATCTTTATTATTTCTTACAGTTAGAGCGATGCGAATTTATTCTGTTTGCTATCTTCTCGCTGGATTTTCTATTTTTGGATCATCCTTCTTTACTGCGTTAAATAATGGATTAATATCCGCTCTTATTTCTTTTTGTCGAACTTTAGTCTTCCAATTAACTTTTGTTTTTATTCTCCCTTTAATTATGGGAGTGGATGGAATTTGGGTTTCAATTATCGTCGCTGAATTCTTATCGATGGCGATGACTTTACTTATAATGTTTTTTAAAAGAAAAAAATATGGCTATTCAATTTTTGAATTTCGCCATATTTGATTATTTAAAATATTTTTGATTTTCTTTAACTGTATCTCTCATGTGGCCTGAGAGTTTTTCTTTACCGTAATGAACAGAAAGTATCTCACTTGCTATAGATATAGCAACTTCTTCTGGCGAATCTCCTCCAGTTTGTAGACCAATAGGAGAATAGAAGTTAGAGAAATCTAGGTTATCTCCATATTTTTCTATCGCTCTAGCAAGGTAATCATTAACTTTCTTTTTAGAACAGAGCATTCCAAAATATTTAGGTTTCATTTTGAGCTCTAAAATTTTATCTAAAACATTGTAGTCATTTTGATGGCTTGGAGTGCAGACAACAATATATCTTCCATCAGGAATCTTATGTTCACTAAGATAACTAACAAACCCTTGATTGACCTTCACATTAGCGGAATCATCTAAGGCGTTTATTACATAATCTCTTTCATCAATAATAGTGGCGTAGAAATCTAATGGTCTAAGGACTCTCGCTAACGCCGCCCCACAGTGACCAGCACCGAAAATATAAACATATTGTTTAGGTCCGACAAATTCATAGAAAAGAGTAACGTGACCACCGCAAGCCATATTGAGTTTAATCTCATCGGTCTCTACTTTAACTTCGCGATCGAATAAACAGTATTTTTCAGTGAATGAGGTGCGACTTTTGATGACTTCTTTGCACTTATTTCTCGCATAGAATTCAATTGCTCCTCCGCCTACTGTTCCAAAAGCGACGTCATCTTTTTCAGTGACGGTAACAATCACTAAATCTTTGCCAGCGTTTCTAAGTTCATTAATCTTTGAATATATGTCTGCCATACGCTCAATATTGTAGCATATAGAGGATTAGAAAAAATATTTTTTATACGCGCGTCATTCAAGGTTAATGACCGCGCGTGCGAGAGTTAAATTTACTGTTAACCGAGTGAGATTTTTATACTAAAATAACGATTAGAATTGGAGAATTTGTATGGAAAAGAAATATCAACCACTCAAACTTTTATTTACTGTCCTTCTTTTTGGTGGACTATGGGGAATTATTGAAGCGACTCTCGGCACATTTTTACACTTGCCAATGGTGAAAATGGCAGGGATGTACGTATCTAATTCAGTTATCTTAGTGCCAATCGCTTTCATGCTTATGGGAGCGTGCTATAAAAGAAGCGGTACATTTAGATCTGTATTATATATGGGAGTGTTAGCTGCTGGTATTAAAGCGATTAGTTGCGCGGTATTCCACATGTCATTTAATCCTGCTTATTACATCTTGATGGAAGCTCTTTGCATGGGAGTTGCTCTATTCGTCTTTAGACCAAAAGAACTCTTATCCTTTAAAGGACTAGGATTATTTATCTTTGCTAATACGATGTATTTAACTCTTTCAACATTTATTAGAGTTAATGTTACTACTGCTTCTATGGCAACCATTACCGCCAACATTGAGAAATACGTCTTCATGATTAATGCAATTGCAATTCTTTATACATTTGCATTTGGCTCACTTTTATATGGTGGAGTTAAACTCGCTCAAAAATATAATTGGAATTTTGATAACGTTAAAAAGATTATCTATTCACCAATTACCGCGAGCGTAGTTGCTTCAGCGATGGTGGTCGTGACATTTTTAGTCAAATAAATTACTAATAATTTAGTTACAAAAAAACTGGGGCTTCCCAGTTTTTTGTTATTCTTTAGAATTCTGCATCAATCATATGCGCTACTCGATAAGCGGCTACGTCATTAATGAGTGAAGAGACGAATCCGACGAGTAACATGATTGGAAGATTGAATAGCATTGATAATCCAGCTTGTCCTGGAGTGGTGTATACGCCTATCAAATAATTGAATACGGTTAAGGCAGGAGTAATAGCGACGTAATAGATAAGAGTAATAATTAACGTTGCAAGTAAACGATATGGCATATTGCCGGTATATGTATCGTTTTTAACGTGGAAGAGATTAGTGAACCATCTTCCAATTTTTGTTAATGGAACACAGGTTCCAACAACCATCGCAATTGTAAAGCCGATTAAGAAATTATAGAGCATGTTGAGCCAATTGATTTGGTTTAGTGCGATTGTTAATACGCCTGCTTCAAATGTTGAATTACCGATGATTGAAGAGGTTAAACAAAGGAAGAAACATACAGGTATGTTACATATTACACAATAGACAAAAATCGCAAGTTTCATTTTCATAACGCCCATAATTCTACTTACCCATACATATAATTTCAATAGTAATTATATTTTTGTTTATCTTTTCTCTTCTTTTCGGTAAGATTATCCAGGATGAAAAGTTTTGATACTTATTTATTTGATTTTGATGGGACACTTGTTGATTCATACGAATCATTAGTGAAAGTTTTTTCTGGTGCTTATTCTAAAGTTGGAGTGAAGGTTCCTGAAGGATATACATTAAGACTAATGAGATGCCCACTTTATGTTGGCTATCAAGAATTAAACGGACCAGTTGATGAAGAGAGTAAAAAAATCTTTGGCGATGAGATTGTGAGATTACTCGATGATCCAGATGTTTTAAAAGCCACCAAAACTTATGAAGAAGTCAAAGAAGTGTTAGAAACATTACGTAAAAATGGTAAAACACTAGGTATTGTAACTTCTAACAGTAAGAAACACGTTCTAGAGGTTTTGAATTTTATCGGACTTGATTCATCTTTATTTAGTGTAGTTATTGGTAATGAAGCCACTAAAAGACATAAACCATATCCAGACCCAATTTTAAAAGGGCTAGAATTACTCGGCAAAAATATAGAAGGGTGCTGCTATGTTGGCGACGCACCTGATGATATGAAAAGCGCGGTTAACGCAGAGGTTACTCCAGTCTTAATAGATCGTAATCATGAACATGGAAATCTTTGTGAAATAACAATCTATTCTCTCGACGAATTAATTAGATAGGAATCAAAAAAGATTCTTATTTTTTATTTACATTTAATTTTATAAAATATAAAATTAATAATATGGAAAAGTATGAACTTGATTCCCTTAAAGAAAAGGCTTCTATCGGCAATGAAGAAGCAATTATTTCATTGAGCAATTACTATCTTCAAAATAGAAGAGAAGATATGGCGTATTTAACTGCCCAAAAATTAGAATTCATATCTTCTAAAAAAGGGTACAAATATATCGCTTCTTTTTATATGAAGGGAATCGGAACAGATATTAATTTAAAGAAAGCAAAATCTCTATATTCTAAAAGTCTTGCTTTAGGCGATATTGATAGCGGATATAATCTTGCTTTAATTGCTATTAACGAAAATGATTTGCTTTTAGCTAAACATTATATTGATAGCGGAATTAATAAAGATCACATCCCCTCAATTAAATTATTAGCTTCTCTGTACTCAAAAGGAGAAATAGTGGAAAAAGATGATGATAAAGTGATTGACTTACTTAAAAAAGCAATAGAACTCGGCGATAAAAGTAGCGCTGAATCTCTTGCTAAACTATATTACGCAAAAGCTGATTATGAAAAGGCGTTTAAATATTTTAGTATTGGTGCCGATCTTAAAAACCTGGATTCTATTTATCACTTAGGACTATGTTATGCAAAAGGGCTAGGAGTAAAACAAGATTTTAATCTCGCCAGAAAATATTATGAGATTGGTGCTAACTTATTTGAACCGAGATGTTTATATAATCTCTCACTATATTATCGTAATGGTACTACCATTAGCAAAAACGTTGAACTAGCTAATAAGCTAGAAGCTCAAGCTATTGAGCGCGGCTTTAAAAAATAATTTAATAATTATTGCTTGTATGTGATAATTGTAAAGATAGGAAACATTAATGGGAAAAGAAAATCTTAGAAAGGTTAAAGAAGTTAACGGCTGGAAAGTTAACCATCCTCATAGCGTCGCTAATATTTTTTATGCGATTTTTACTTTGGCCTTAGTTGGCGCTCCTTTAGTTTATTTATTTCTTACTCTTGGTCAATTAGAGACCTTAACTGAAGCAGGAGCGTTAATCCCTAACCCATATATGAAATTTAGTGGACTTGATCTCGCTAAAGACGGCATCGAATTCATGAAGAAGATTTTTGGTCAACCAGCGGTTAGTATCAATCTACTTTTAACCGCATTAATTACTCCTGATTATAGTGGAAATGTAATTTATGTAGCGGTTCCTTACTTTAACTTGATTGCTGCTTTATTAATCGGAATTTTATTTGTCTTCTCTTTTGTTTTGATGATCACATTTATCGTTCACATCATTAGAGGTTATTTGAAGAGCAATAGAATGGTGAGAGTGTTTGCTTCTTTATCATTTGTTATTTCTTTACTTATAGCATTAAGCTATCTCGTTGTGTATTTCGGCTTCGCTAATAGTCAAGCGTTCCTCGCAGGAAACCGCTTAAATATATGGACATTCTTCTATATCTCTGCTGGTTATCTCGTTTTATTAATTATTATCTCTATTCTCTATCAAGCTAATTTTAAGGATTCAATTCCA
The DNA here is from genome assembly GCA_902800645.1 of uncultured Erysipelotrichaceae bacterium. GTDB lineage: Bacteria > Bacillota_I > Bacilli_A > RFN20 > CAG-826 > UBA2450. The sequence continues at coordinate 236,989 of CADCFC010000001.1, read as the reverse complement.
GAAGATGAACTTGAATATCATGATGAAAATCCTACTATTGAACACGTTTCAAAAGTTCATGAAATTACAAAAGTGAAATATGAAGGAAGTTCAACAATTCCTAGTAATATCGAATCCATTGGTGGCCACGCTTTTAGTGAGAACCAAAATTTAATCGTTGCTAATATTCCATTAAATATCACCAAACTTGGTAATGGAGCGTTCGCTAATTGTTTAAAACTTAAAGTTGTTTCTATTCCAAAAACTGTCACTGATATCGGCGCTAATTGTTTCTTTAACTGTGTAGAGTTAGAAAGAATCAATTATAGTGGATCTAAAGATGAATGGAAAAAAGTGAGAAGAGGCAGCAACTGGTTAGCGAAAGCTAAGACTACAGAAGTTATGTGCCTTGACGGCAAAATAATTGTCAATCCATTTCACTAATGAATAATAATCAAAGATTTATTCTTGGTCATAACGATAAAAAAGAAGAGATAGATAATTTTCAAGTCCACGAGGTGGTAAAGAAAATTATTTTTGAAATTGACCGTATTTGTCGAAAAAATGACATTCCCTATGCTTTAGCGTTTGGTAGTGCTCTTGGACTATATAATTTTAACGGAATCATCCCATGGGATGATGATGGAGATATTGTTATCTCATATTTTGATTATGAGCGTTTTGTAAATGCGTGCCAAAAAGATTTAAGCGATGACTATACGCTTGACTGTGAAATGGTCAATAAAAGATATAATCCCCTTATCCCAGCGATCAAGATTAGATATAAACACTCTTCTATCAAAGAGAAGAACCGCTTTACTCTTCCTGATCACACTAAAGATAGGGGAATATTTGTTGATATATGTTTCTTTATGGGCGTTCCTTCTAATATAAAAGAGCACCGTAAACTCATAAAAAAATCCAAATTATTAATGCCTTTATACATCTTTTTAGATGCTTTCTTACATCTTAATCCGAAAAGAATTCGATCTTCTTTAAGGAAACACGAAAGGATGGTCGCCGAAAAATATAGAGATAGTGATTATGTTAGTCAAACAGTTATTATCCCTTTCCAAGAACACCCAAAATATATGGTCCACTCTTTAGCGTTCCCAAAAGAAGTTATTTATCCGTTTAAGGAATATGACTTTTATGGAAAGAAAATATACTCTTTTAATAACATTAAAGAATTCTGCTTACTCCGTTATGGGGATAGTTCGCTACACATAAAAGAAAATCTCCTTAAAGAAGGGGTTAGTGATAAATATTCAAAAAATGGCCATAGTAAAGTTATTAACATCTACAAATGAGAAAGATTAATTATCGACTTTATTTCTTTGAACTATTTTTTGCGGTATTAGTGGTCTTTGTTCACGCTTCATTTAAAAGTGGTGATTTTTATTTTGACTCATTAGGAAGAGGAACGGTCATCTTTTTCTTTATTTTGTCTAGTTATTTTTATAATAAAACGCTCGCTAAAAGTGATTATTCCTATAAGAAAGACACTTTATTTCGATGCTTAAGATTATTGATTATTTCGATAGTTACTTTCGCTATTTATTGTGCGATTTTTATTCCGATTAATATTTCTAAATTTGGTAGTTATCCAACTAGCTTTATTAATTTTTTTAATGTTTATAAACCGAAAACTAGTTTTTTGTGGTTTACTATCGCTTTGATCCTTTGCTATTTAATCTTTCCATTCATTTATAAGATTAAGTGGATTCATGAATCTAAATACATGATTATTATTCCTAGTGTTATTTTAATTAACATTTATGTCTTTAGATTAATCGCGGGAATATATGATTTTGGAGTGTTTAGTGACCCCCATGTGACAAGGAATTTTATTTTCACCGGTTTACCTTGTTTTTTACTTGGCACTTATTTTTATGACCATGAAAAGAATATTAAAAATATTCCCACTTTATTATTTATTATTTTAGTTGTTCTTCTTTTTATAAGCGGCTCTTTAGAAGCCTATATGCATTTACATTTACATTCCAAAGTGAATGAATTCTATTTGTCTTCTATTTTACTCGCCTCAATTTGTTTCATTTATTCGATCAAAAATCCAAAGTTCATTTTAGGAGAAAGATTATATTCTCTATTCGGAAAAAGTGGGCCATTATTTCTATATCTATCTCATCGATTATTCATGCAATTGATTTATTCTTATTTAAACGTTACCTATGTGAATTATATTGTTATTCCTATTTCGATTATTTGCCCGTTAATAATTGCCCTTATTTATAACTTCTTCAGAAATAGAAAGCAGATAGGTTAATAATATTTTTAAAAAAGTGGTTGATTTAAGATTTATATTCAAATAATATAATTATGCGTTTAGCAATAAACGTAAAATTACTCTGAATAAGAGTGGCCTAGTGCCGCTCTTTATTTTTAAGGAAGGTGCTCATGGATTTAACTAAAATCAAAAGCTTACTTGAAGAGAAAATTGTTTCTTTAGGATATGAACCAGTTTCAATTACTAAAAGAAACGAGAAAGGCGAAAACATTCTTTCTATCGTTATTGATAAGGTTGAACCAATCGATATGAATATGATTGTTGAAGTCACTAATGAATTAAGCGCATATCTCGATAATATTGATGATAGTAATGAGGCTTATATGCTTGATATCTCTTCTTTAGGAGCGGAGAAACCATTAAAAATTGAATCCTTAAAAGATTACGTTAATCGTTATGTGAATGTTCACGTTAATAACGCGATTAACGGAGAAAACATCTTTGAAGGAACAATTAAAGAAGTTAAAGATGATAGTTTTATTCTTGAATACCGAGTTAAAACCAGAGTAAAAGAAATAGTTATATTATTTAATAATATATATAAAATTCGTTTAGCAATTAAATTTTAAGGAGTGTATTTATGGCTATTAATGTAAACGAAATTAATGCAGCGCTTGAGCAAATTGAGATTAATAAGGGCATCTCAAGAGAGCGCGTATTAGAATCACTTAAAGAATCTATGACCAAGGCGTTTAAGAAGAGCGTTGGTGGTGATGATGCTTTAGTGAATGTCAATATCGACCTCGAAAAAGGTGTTATTGAAATGTATCAAATCAAAAACGTCGTCGCTGACGTTGAAGATGATTTATTAGAAATCTCAGCAGAAGATGCGCACGAACTCGATCCAAGTAAGAAATATAAAGTTGGTGATGAGTTTAGAATCTATGCGAATATTGATGAACTTCGTAAAGCGATTGTTTTAACAGTTAAAAACTTAATGAAACAAAAATTCGCCGAAGCAGAAAAAGAAATCCTTCACGAACAATTCAAAGATAAAATCAATACTTTAATCACTGGTAGAGTGGAACAATATGATGACCGTGGTGCTTCTATTAATATTGGAAGAACTTCTGTTTATCTACCAAGAAAAGAAATGATTAAAGATGAAAAATTCGCGATTGGTGAAAATATCAAATTATTCGTTAATGATGTCGCAACCGGCACAAAAGGAGCGCATATTGTCGTTTCCCGTGCTTCTGAAGGTTTCTTAAAGGCATTAATGACCGATGAAATTCACGATATATATGATGGCACGATTATTATTAAAGCTTTAGCTAGAGAAGCTGGCGAAAGAAGTAAAGTTGCCGTTTATTCTAATGATGTTAATGTTGATCCAGCAGGCGCCTGTATTGGTCCTAATGGTAGTAGAATCCAAAAAGTTGTTTCTCAACTTGGAAATGGTTCTTCTAAAGAAAAGATTGATATTATCAGCTATAAAGATAACGCTGGCCTATACATCATGGAAGCTTTAAAACCTGCTCGTGTAGTTGGTGTTAAAGTTGATGAAGAAAATAAGTCTGCCGTTGTTGTTGTTAAAGACGACTCCTTATCTTTAGCAATCGGTAGAAAAGGTGTTAACGCCCGTTTAGCGGTTAAGCTTACTGGCTATAACATCGATATCAAGATCGAAAGTGACGCCCTTAACGAAGGTCTTGAATTTCAAACATTTGAAGAACTCTCTTCTCTTGATATGGAAGAAAGAGCAAGAAGAGTCATGGAAGCTCAAAGAGAAGCTCTTGTATATCAAAATAAAGAAGAAACAGTCCTCCCAGGATTACCAGAAGGATATGTTGCTCCTCAAGAACGTAATTATGAAGACGAATCCAATGACTTTGATACAGCCTTAGAAGAAGTCGCTGAAAGCGAAGAAATTTCTAAACCAGTTGAAGAGAAGAAGGAGGAAGTTAGTGAAGAAGTAAAAGCGGAAGAACCAGTTAAAGAAGAAAAAGCTGCTCCATCTACTTCTGTTAAGACCACAACAACTCTTGAATCTTTAGAAAAAGCTCTTGAAGAAGATTCTTCTAAGAAAGAAAAGAAATCATCTTATTCAAAACGTAAAAAGAAAACCGAAGAGAAAGAAAACGACGCTCCAGTTATTACTCACGCTGATGGACCACGTATGTCTATCTATACTGAAGAAGAACTCAAAGAACTCGAGGAAGAAGAGAACGAAGAGAGTGTCGAAAGAGATGATGAAGATATTGATTACGATGAATATGATCAATATTACGACGAAGACTAATTTAATTAATTAAATTATTATGAATAAAACCCTTCCTATAATTCGCACTTGTATTATTAGTAGAGAAAAGCATGAAAAGAAAAATCTATTTCGTGTTGTTATCTCTAATAAAGAAGTAAAGGTTGATTTAAATCAAAATATGATGGGAAGAGGATGTTACATCAAAAAGGAAATTTCAGTAATTTTAGAAGCAAAAAAACGTCACGCTTTTTCTAAAGCACTTGAAAGTGACGTTAAAGATTCTATTTACGACGAATTAATCCAGATATTAAGTGAAGAAAAGAGGTAATGACAATGGGAAAGAACAAGCAAACATTTGAAAGAGAAACTAATGTTTCCACTAAAGTAAGCGCTGATAAAACAAAGACCAAAGTTAATGGTGGTAAATTTGTTTATACCGGTGCGATTTCTACTGCCGAGCTTTCTAAAGCACTTAATGTTCCAGTTGCAGACATTATCAAATTCCTTTTTATGCAAGGAAAAATGATAACTATCAATAGTATTCTCGATGATGAATTAATCGGATTAGTTTGTTTACAATTCGGTTATGACTTTGAGAAAAAAGTGATTGTTGCTGCCGAAAACTTTGAAGATGTCGTCATTAATGACGATCCTTCTAAACTTAAACCACGTCCTCCAGTTGTTACAATTATGGGTCACGTTGATCACGGTAAGACTACCTTAATCGATGCGATTAGAAATTCTAACCTCGTCGCCGGAGAAGTCGGTGGTATTTCTCAAGAAATCGGTGCTTATCAAAAAGAAATCAAAGGTCAAAAAATTACCTTTATTGACACTCCAGGTCACGAAGCTTTTACTGCGATGAGAAGTCGTGGTGCTTCTGTTACTGATATCGTTGTTTTAGTGGTCGCCGCTGATGATGGGGTTATGCCTCAAACAATCGAAGCTATCGATCACGCTAAGAGCGCTGGAGTTCCTATCATTGTCGCAATTAATAAAATCGATAAACCAGGGGCCGATCCTTCTAGAGTTAAAAATGAACTTATGGCGCACGAAATCGTTGCCGAAGAATATGGTGGAGAAAACATCATGGTGGAAATTTCTGCAAAGCAGAAACAAAACATTGATGGCTTACTCGAAGCAATTCTTTTAGTTAGTGAAATGAGCGAACTCAAAGCTAACCCAGATCGATACGCTTTAGGCACAGTTCTTGAAGCTAAACTCGATAAAAACGAAGGCCCAAAGGCAACCTTGCTCATTCAAAACGGTACCTTAAAAGAAGGTGACTACTTAGTCGTAGGTTCTTCTTATGGTAAAGCGAGAAGAATGACTAATGAATTTAAGAAAGTTCTTTCTGTTGCTACTCCTTCAACTCCAGTAAGTGTTATTGGATTAGCTGAAGTTCCTGAAGCAGGAGATCATTTTATGGCCTTCTCTGAAGAGAGCGAAGCTCGTTCCATCGCTTTAAAACGTAAACAACTTAAAGAAGCTAGAGAAAAGAATAAGAGTAGTGCGGCTAGCTTAGAAGACTTATTCAATATGTCTAAAGCTGGTGAAGTTCAAACAATTAATGTCATTATTAAAGCTGATAGCACAGGTAGTGCTGAAGCAGTTAAGTCATCTTTAGAAAAACTTAACACTGATAACATTAAGATTAATGTTATTCGTGCTACCAGTGGTGCGATTACTGAAGGTGATATCCTTTTGGCCAGCGCTTCTAAGGCTATTGTTTATGGCTTTAACGTTAGACCTGACGCTAAAACAAGAGCAAAAGCGGAAGAAGAAAAAGTTGAAATTAGATTACATAACATCATCTACGCTTTAATTGAAGAAATTCAAGCAGCGATGAAAGGCATGCTTAAAAAAGAACTCGTTGAAAAAGTTACTGGTCAAGCAGAGATTAGAAGATTGTTCAAAGTTTCTAAAATCGGAACAATTGCCGGATGTATGGTGACTGACGGAGTAATTAAAGCAAATTCCTTAGTACGCGTTATTCGTGATGGTGTTGTTGTCTTTACTGGTAAACTTGCTTCTTTACAAAGAGAAAAAGACCAAGTCAAGGAAGTTAAGGCTGGCTTTGAATGTGGTATGTTAATTGAAAACTTTAACGATGTTAAAGAAAATGACATCATTGAAGGATATGAAATGGTGGAGAGCGACTAATGGCGAATAAACAAGAACGTATTGCTTCTATTATTAGAAAGAACATTGCCGAAATCATTCAATTTCAGGTAAAAGATCCTCACTTAGGATTTGTTTCTATCCCTGAAGTAAGAGTGTCTAAGGATTTCTCTTATGCGACAGTTTACGTCTCTTTCATCATTGAAAAAGATATCGCTCCTTCTTTAGAAGTTTTAAATAAAGCGAAAGGCTATATTAGAAGCGAACTCGCTAAGAAACTTGACACTCGTCGAGTCCCTGAAATTCGCTTTGTCCTTGATGAAGGATATAAAAAAGAAGAGAGAATTGAAGAATTATTAAAGAAATAAGAGATATTTATATCTCTTTTTATATTATGGACGGAATTTTATTATTCGATAAACCTATTGGAGAAACTAGTCGTAGTAGCGCTAATAAGTTAGCGAGACTATTTAACGAGAAAAAAGTTGGATATGTCGGTACTCTCGATCCTTTTGCTAGTGGCTTACTTATTATGGCCTTTGGTAAATCAACAAAAGCGGTTACTTTCTTTAAAGATTCTATTAAAGAATATGAAGCAACCTTAAAACTTGGAGAAGCAACTTCAACTTTAGATAATGAAAGTGAAGTCATTGAAACTAAAAGTGTCAAAGAATTAAACGAAGAACAAATTAGTAAAGTCCTCCTTTCTTTTTTAGGGGAAAGCGAACAAATTCCTCCTTTAACTAGTGCAATTCACGTGAACGGGAAAAGATTATATGAGTATGCGCATAAAGGAATAGAAGTCGATAGACCTACGCGTAAAATTAATGTCTTTGACATTAAATTACTCGATTATAATAAGAATGATTCTACTATTAGATTCTACTGTAAAGTATCTAAAGGGACATATATTAGAAGTCTCGGTAGTGACATTGCTAATAAACTTGATACTGTAGGTCACTTGATCCAATTAAGAAGAATTTCTGTTGATTGCTTTAAAGTTGATGAAGCTTATTCCTTAACTGATTTAGCTAATAATAACTATAAGATATATTCCACTTATGAGATTCTTTCTCGTTTTATTGAAGTAGTGACTTTAAAAGATAGCGATATTGAAGATATTAAAAACGGAAAAAGAACATATTTAGATTTTAGTACAAATAAGAATACAATATTAGTTAGTGATAGTAATAAAACCGCTATCGCTATATATCAAAAAGAGAATAACAAATTTAGATTTGTTAGAGGATTATTTTAAGTGCAAATTATTGAAATCGACATCAACAAAATTGAACTGAGTGAAAATAGTGACATTAACCTCGTTCTCGGTTATTTTGATGGTGTTCATATCGGTCATCAAAAGATGATTAAAGAGGCGGTTAAAGAAAGAGACACCGGAGTGATGACTTTTGATATTTCTCCTTCTTTTATACTTGGGAAAAGTATCAAATATTCTCACATTACTTCCCTATTTGATAAGGCAAATATTCTTAAAGAGTTGGGTGTTAAATACCTCTATGTTTTAAGAGTTTGTAAAGAATTATTGGATGTCTCTAAAGAAGATTTTATCAATAAGATTCTACTTAAAATAAATCCTCAAAGGATTTATATTGGTGAGGATTATCATTTTGGAAAAGCCGCAAGTGGGGATAAAGAAGATCTTAAAAAATATTTTGATGTCTACGTTTATCCTTTATTAACTATCGAAGATAAAAAAGTTAGTAGTAGAGTGATTAGAGAACTTATTAATAATGGAGAAATGGAAAGCGTTCATAAACTCCTTAATCGCCCATATTCAGTTAGCGGTATGATAGTGGAAGGAAGTCATAATGGAATGAAGATTGGCTTTCCAACCGCTAATTTAGATTTAACTTACCCATATGTGCTTCCAAAAATCGGTGTTTATATCGGTTATGTTAAGCTACTTGGAAAAAGATATAAATCAATTATCTCTATGAGTACCCATCCAACCATCATGGAACTTAAAGATCCAATCATTGAGGTCCATTTACTAAATTACCACGATAATCTATACGGCAAAGAGATCGAGGTTCAATTCATAAAATATATTCGTGACATTCAAAAATTTGCGAGCTTAGAAGATTTGAAAGCGCAACTTGAAAAAGACAAAGAATGCGCAAAAAATGAATTAAACTAATTGAGATATATATTTTCATAATATTTATCTTTACTTTTAGTAAATAATTAATATAAGATACTACCAGCGACTTATTTCTAGGAGTTTCGAATCCTCAACGAACATCCCGGGCTTAAGTTAAGAAAAAATAAGGAGGAACTTAGCGATGGCACTTTCCAAAGAAAGAAAAGCTGAAATCGTCAAGACATTCGGTAAGAATGAAAAAGACACTGGTTCTGTTGAAGTTCAAGTTGCCTTACTCACCGAACAAATCAAAGCGTTAACTGAACACCTAAAGAAGAATCACAAAGACGCCGCTAGTAAAAGAGGCTTAATGATTCTCGTTGGTCAACGTAGAAGCTTACTTGATTATTTAGCTAGAACAGACCGTGAATCTTATTTAAGACTCATCGTTGCTCTCGGCTTAAGAAAATAAGCGAAAGAAAAACAGATAAGAAGCACTTGTGCTTCTTTTTTGTTGATTAGATGATTAACTAATGTTAATATACTCCCGTATGTTATTTAGAAAGAAGAAAAAAGAAATGAAAAAAGTATTCGAATTAGAATTCGAAGGAAAGAAGTTTGTCGTCGAGGCAGGCGAAATTGCTAAACAAGCCGACGGCGCAGTTCTTGTAAGATTAAATGAGACTGTTGTTCTTTCCACCGCATGTGCTTCTGATTTACCAAAAGAAGGCGATTTCTTCCCATTAACAGTTGGTTATGAAGAAAAACAATACGCCGTTGGTAAAATTCCAGGATCGTTTTTAAGAAGAGAAGGTAGAGCGGGAGAACACGCTACCTTAACCGCAAGATTAATTGATCGTCCAATTAGACCAATGTTCTCCGAAGGATTCCGTAACGAAGTCCAAATTGTTAACACTGTTATGTCAGTCGACCAAGACTGCACACCAGAAATGACCGCGATGCTCGGATCAAGCTTAGCTCTTGGAATCTCTGATATTCCATTTGATGGTCCTATCGCTGGTGTATACGTCGGAAGAGTTAACGGCAAATTCGTCATTAACCCAACAGTGGAAGAAAAAGCTCATTCCGATATTAACTTAGCAGTTGCTGGTACTAAAGAAGCCATTAACATGGTTGAAGCCGGTGCTGATCAAGTTAGTGAAGAAGATATGCTTGACGCCTTAATGTTTGGTCACGAGGCTATTAAAAAGCTCTGTGTCTGGCAAGAAAAAATCATTAAGGAAATCGGCAAAGAAAAACGTCACATCGATTTATATGTCTGTGATCCAGTCATCGAAAAAGATGTCACTGAAAGAGCGGAAGCTCGTTTAGTTAAAGCCATCTCTATCTTCGACAAGCTCGAAAGACAAGACGCGATTGATGCGATTGAAAACGAAATCATTGAAGATTACGACACTCGTAAATATGAAGATGAAAAGACTCACCAAAAGACTTTATCAATGGTTAAAGAAACCCTTGAAAAGTTAGTCGCTAAAGAAGTGAGAAGATTAATCACTGATGAGAAAATTAGACCTGATGGACGTAAAGTTGATGAGATTCGTCCTTTGGACGCTCAAGTCGATTTACTCCCAAGAACTCATGGTTCTGCGATGTTCACCCGTGGACAAACTCAAGTCATCTCTGTTACTACCTTAGGTGCTAAGAGCGATGAACAAATCATCGATAACTTAACCGATGAAGAAACTCGTCACTGGATGCATCATTATAACTTCCCACCATATTCTGTTGGTGAAGTTGGAAGAATGGGCTCTCCAGGAAGAAGAGAAATCGGTCACGGTGCATTAGGTGAAAGAGCGTTATCTTACGTTATTCCTAGTGCCGAAGAATTCCCATACACAATTAGAACTGTTGCTGAAGTTGTTGAATCTAATGGTTCCTCTTCTCAAGCAAGTATTTGTGCTTCATGTATGTCACTTATGGCCGCTGGTGTCCCAATTAAAGGTATCGTTAGTGGTATCGCTATGGGATTAATTAGCTCTGGACCACTCGATGGCAAACACCCATATACCATCCTTACTGATATTCAAGGATTAGAAGATCACTTCGGTGATATGGACTTCAAGGTTGCTGGTACTGAAAAAGGTATTACCGCCTTACAAATGGATATCAAGATTAAAGGTGTCACTAAAGAAGTTCTACGCGAAGCTTTAGCCCAAGCTCATGAAGCGAGAGCTAAAATCCGTGAAGTGATGAAGAAAGCGATTAGTGAACCACGTCCAGACGTCGGTAAATACGCTCCTAAGATGGATACCTTCTTCATTGATGAAGATAAGATTAGAGACGTTATCGGTACTGGTGGTAAAGTCATTAACGAAATCATCGCTCAATGCGATAACGTTAAGATTGATATCGAAGATAATGGACAAGTCACTCTCTACCACATGGATAGAGAAGTCATCAACAAAGCAAAACAAATCATCCTTGATATTGTTAGAGAAGCAAAAGTTGGTGAAGAATTTGAAGGCGAAGTCACTAGAGTTGAAGATTATGGTGCGTTCGTTAAACTCTTCGGTAACGTTGAAGGCTTGTGCCATGTTTCCCGCTTAGGTTGGGGATACATTAATAAAGCCAGCGATGTCGTCAAAGTTGGAGATACATTAAAAGTTCGTGTAATCGAAATCGATGACCACGGAAAAGTTAAGGTCTCCGCTAAAGAATTTATGGAAAAGCCAGCTGAAGAAGAAGGCAGAAAACTTGATCGCTTTGAAGGAAGAAAATTAGAGCACAATGCTCGTCCTGATAAGTCGGTTAAAGGACCACGTAAATTCAGAAAATAAAAAATAAATTAAAATACTCTCGAATTTTCGAGAGTTTTTTATATAATAAAAGTATATGAGAGATGTAATTATCATAGGCGCAGGTGTCTCCGGTGCTTTTATCGCTAGGAAGTTGTCCCGTTACCAATTGGATGTCGCTCTTTTTGAAAGGGAGAGTGACGTTGGAAATGTTACGAGTAACGCTAATAGTGCAATCGTTCATAGCGGTTATGACCCAGTGCCTCATACCTTAAAAGCACTTTTGAATGTTCGCGGTAATGCGATGTTTGATGAGATTAGTGATGAACTTGATGTTCACTTTTCTCGTTGTGGCTCTTTAACAGTTGCTGTCACTGATGAGCAACTAAAGATGCTTGATGATTTAGTGATTAGAAGTAAAGAAAATGGTGTTCCTGTTAAACTTCTTTCTAAAGAAGAAGTGATGGCGATGGAACCTCATATTTCTAAAGAAGTAAAAGGGGCACTACTCGCTCCAACAGCTGGAGTTATCGATCCATTTAATTTAGTTGTTCACTGTGTTGAAAACGCGGTTGATAATGGCGTTGAACTCCACTTAAGTGAACCAGTTGTTGATATTAAAGATTTAGGTGATCACTTTTTAGTTAAAACCTCTAAAGGTGAATATGAAACTAAAGTGGTGATTAACGCGGCTGGTTTATATAGCGATAAAATCGCTAGCATGATTGAAGATATCGATTGGAAACTCATTCCTCGTAAAGGCGAATATTTTGTTTTAGACCATTACGATGTCGGATTAGTCAATCACACAATATTCCCTCTTCCTAGCGCAAAAGGAAAAGGCGTTCTTGTTTCTATGACTAGTAGTAATAACTACATTGTTGGACCTAGTAGCGAACCAATTGATGATGTTGAAGATTTTGCTACTGATAGCTACACTCTTGGTGAAATTAGAAGACAAGCAACTGAGCTCGTTCCTGATATTCCGTTTAACCAAGTTATTAGAGTGTTCTCTGGCATTAGACCAACCTCAACTAGACACGATTTCATTATTGAACCTGCAAAGAGCAACAAGAGATTTATTAACGTTGCTGGTATTGAATCTCCAGGACTTGTATCTTCTCCTGCGATTGCGGAATATGTATTTGAGAATTACGTTTCTAAATTATTTAATTTAGTTGAAAAGAAAAACTTCAATCCTCGTGTTAAGAAATATCGTCGTTTATGCGATATGAACGAAGAGGAAAGAAATAGAATAATCAAAGAAGATCCAGATTTTGGAAAGATTATTTGTAGCTGTGAAAAAGTATCTTTAGGTGAAATTAAAGAACTATTAACCCGTTCCGTTCCTCCTACCACAGTAAAAGGAGTTAAAAGAAGATGTAGAGCAGGCTTTGGTAAATGCCAAGGTGGATTCTGTTCTCCAATGGTCACTTTAATTCTTGCTAAACATTATGGAGTTTCTCCTTTAGATATCAAATGGGATAAAGAGTCATCTAATATCCTCGTGGAAGAGGTGAAGAAATTATGATTAAACGTGATTTAGTTATTATTGGTGGTGGTTCCGCTGGTATGGCGGCCGCTATTGAAGCGAAGAAAAACGGAATCGACGATATTCTTATCCTTGAAAAGGATAATGTTTTGGGTGGTATTTTAAACCAATGCATTCATAATGGATTTGGTTTAACTGAATTCAAAGAAGAATTAACAGGCCCTGAATATTTATCAAGATTCGCTGATGTTGTAAAAGAGATGGGAATTGAATACAAACTTGATTCTCTTGTTCTTGATGTCACCGAAAACAAAGTTGTTACATATTCCAACGCTAATGATGGAATAGTAAATATTGAAGCAAAAGCAATTGTTTTCGCTACTGGATGTTATGAAAGAAGCGCTGGTGCGATTCAATTAAGTGGAGATCGTTGCAGTGGTATTATTACTGCTGGAACAGCTCAAAAATATTTAAATATCCATGGATATTTAGCTGGTAAACGTATTGTCATTCTTGGTAGTGGTGATATCGGCTTAATCATGGCTAGACGTATGACTTTAGAAGGCGCAAAAGTCCTTTGTGTTTCTGAACTCATGCCTTATTCTAACGGCTTAAATCGTAACATTGCTCAATGTTTAAACGACTACAATATTCCTCTTTATTTATCTCGCTCAGTTTTAAGAGTTGAAGGTAAGAGTGGTAGGGTAGAAAAAGTAGTTCTTGCTGCTGTTGATGATAAGATGAAATTCATCCCAGGAACTGAGATGGAATTTGAATGTGATACATTGCTTTTATCTGTTGGATTAATTCCTTATGTGAGCCTTTTAGACAAATTACACGCTGAAATGTCTTCTACTAAAGGTGCTAAAGTTAATGATCAACTCATGACTTCTATTCCTGGTGTATTTGCTTGTGGTAACTGTTTACACGTCCATGATGTTGTCGACTTTGTTACTGACGAAGGAAGAGAAGCTGGTAGAGGCGCCGCTAACTATATCAAGGGGTTAAGCGAGAAGAAGCGTCATATCACTGTTAAACCTGGAAATGGTGTTGGATATGTCATTCCTCAATATATTGAGACTGACTTAAATAATGACATCACCTTTAAGTTTAGAGTTCGTAAACCAATTAAAGATGTCTTTGTGAATTTTAAAAGTGGCGACACTCTTATTCAAAAGGTTGTGAAGATGGTTCTTATTCCAAGTGAAATGGTGATGATTAAGATTAATAAGAGCAAACTTGAAAATCTCCCAGTAGATGAAATTGAAGTCTCTTTGGAGGAAAGAAAATAATGAAAGAATTAACATGTATCGTCTGTCCTAGAGGATGTCGATTAACCATTGATGACGAATTAAATGTTACTGGCAATTCTTGTCCTCGTGGAGCGCAATATGCTAAAGACGAATTAACGAATCCTAAAAGAATGATTACTTCGTTTATGAGGGTTAAAAACAGAGAGAACTGTGTCGTCTCTGTCAAAACTAGTACATCAATCCCAAAAGGAAAAATCTTTGATGTCATGGAAGAAATTAATAAGGTTGGAGTGGATGCTCCAACTCATATCGGGGATATTGCTATTAGCAATGTTCTTGGTTTAGGCGCAGATATTGTTATTACTAAAAACATTAAATAACTATTGAATTAAATAGTTAATTTGCTAAAATAAGGCTAAGAAAACAAATATAGTCAATGTTTTTGAATTAAAGGAGTTTTATGGCTGACAAAATTAAGGTCTTTGCTTTAGCTGGTTTAGATGAGGATGGTCGCGATTGTTATGTCATTGAGATTAACAATGATATTTTTGTTATCGACTGCGGACAAACTTTACCTGACAAAACAATTCCTGGTGTAGATGCCTTACTCCCTAATTTTGATTATTTAATTAAAAATTCTGCGCGAATAAAAGCCTATATTATTACCCATGGTCACGATGAATCGATGGGTGCTTTGCGACATATTTATAAATACGCTCCTGCTCCAGTTTATTGTACGAGAACTACGATGACAATTATGGAAGGACAGCTCGCAATTTATGATCAACAAAAGCTTCATTATGATTTTAAAATCATAAATCCAAGCGATGATATTATTATTGCTAATCGTCGAGTGAGATTTTTCCAAACTTGTCATAACGCCGCTAATAGTTGTGGAGTAGCTATTTCTACTTCTTTAGGAAATATTGTTTTTACTGGTGACTTTATCATCAATTTTGCTGCTGAAGAAAGCAATTATAAATTTGATCTTTCTATGGCTAACGAAATTGCAAAAGAAGAAACTCTTCTACTTATGGCGGAAAGTAAAAATGCTGATAAAAAAGGCTATTGCTCCCCTAAACATAGAAGTGCAGATTTATTAGATAGCAGCTTTAAAGCTGGTAAAAGATTATTCGTTACTTGCTATTGGCAAAATATGTACCGTATTAGAGAGATTATTCGTCTACTTAAAAAATATGGTAAAAAGATTTTCTGCTACGATAGTTATACCTATACGATTATGAATCAAATCGTTGCAGCGACTGGAACCGGTTCATTAACTACGAGCGATTTCATAAAAAAAGAAGATTTCTTGCGCATTAAGAAAAATGATTTAGTTATTCTTCTTGTTGGTCAAAATGATGATATCTTTAAAGAAATATTTTCTTTAGTTAATAACACTAACGCTGATAAACGCATCAAGATTGAACCTGATGATATCTTTATTAATACTGCAGTTCCTCGCCCAAGTTTTGAAACGATTGCCACTAGAGCGATGGATATGGTTTATCGCACTAATTGTGAAGTCGTCTGGCTCAAGAATAAAGATGTCAGTGCAATGCACGCAAACGAAGATGATATTCGCTTCATTATTAATTTATTTAAACCAAAATATTATCTCCCTGTTAGAGGTAATTACACAAAGATTATGGATAATGCCAAACTCGCTGTATCTTTAGGCGTTGGTCTTAACCATATGAATGTCTTTGTGCTTGATAATGGTATGCAACTTATTTTTGAAGAAAATAAGAGACCAGTTGTTTTGCCTAATGAAGTCACTGGAATCGATGTTTCTCCTACTCTAGTCGATGGTAAAGGTGTAACTAGATATGATGAAGAAATCATCGAGTCTAGATTAAAGATGGGTGTTGATGGGGCGGTTGTCATCGCTTCAACAATCTCAAATAAAGAAAAGAGAATTATTGCAGGCCCTGATTGCCAAATGCGTGGATTTGTTTACGTTAAAGAAGCCGAACCTCTACTTAAATCGATTACGCAAATATATACCGAAGAGATTAATGGATGTCTTAAAAAAGGTGGAGATATTGAGGCTACTAAAAATACAATCAAAGATCGAATTCGTTGGTTTATTAAAAGGGAAAATGGTCGAGAGCCATTAATTGAACCAATTGTAATAGTTGTTGATTAAAAGCACATTAATTTGTGCTTTTTTTATTCATTTTTCGTGTGCATGTGCGTATAATTATTTTATATGGGCGAAGAAAAAGAAATTAAAAAGATTTCACCTAAACTAGAAAATATCATCAAAGGATTATTTTCTGTTCTTTTTGGTATCATGCTTATTCTTAATGTCGGTAAAATTGGAAGAACTTTATCGTTCCTTCCTATTTATCTTTTTGGAACCGCATATTATATAATCACTGCTTTATTAATCTTTAGTGGAATTTATCGAATAGTTAAACAGAAGAAATTCAAATTCCCTCGTTTCTCTTTTACTGTTGCATTATTCTTCACTTTAGTTGGTCTATCCACTTTAGTCTCATTTATTATCTTTAAAAGCACTGGGGCAACACTTAAAAATGGTGACTTAGTGAACATGAACGCTGAATTTAATTATCAGCTTTCTGGATGGTACGCGAACACCAATAAGACTATTAACTTATTCGCAAATACAACTTATTTAGGATACGGGCTTGTTGGAGTGTTGACTCTTGGAACACTTGCCGACGACGTCATCGTTGTCTTTATTGCAATTATATTTATATTGATTGCCTCCTTCTTATTTGCTCTTCCTCTTATTAGTAAACTACTTAGAAAACATTTTGGTGGAAAAGAAAAGAATGATGAAAATGTAGAAGAAGCTACTAACGAATCATTCTACGAAGAAAAAGAATTGCCAAAACCAGAAATTAAATATGGATATGAAAGCGATCCTAAACCATTTATCAACGAGAATAGTGGTTTTGATAGATTAGGCCCATCTAATGAAGAAAACTTCTCTAATGGACAAATAGTTAATAATAACGTAAACAATACAGTTTCTGAATTTTCACCATTAGTATTGACTAATGATGAAGTTAGTCCTTTAAATATTGTGCAACCTGAAATCGATATGCCCTCTTCTACTCCAGTAGCAAACGAAGAAATGGCAAATGAAGAAATTAATGAAGTTGAAAACGCTTTTGATAGCGAAGAAAATGTTCCTCTTCCTGAAAGCAATCCTGAGCCAATTATGAATCTTGAAGTTAGTAAAGACATGCAAGATACGATTTCTTTATTTGATGAGATGAATAATCAAGTTGAAGAAAAGAAGGAAGAAACTATTCCTACTCCTAAAAAGATAGAAAGAGTGGTGTGGGTTCCACCTTCACCAGATATCTTGATGACTTATGACACCGCAGAAGCTCAAGAAGTTAATGAACAAGTTGCGGAAAAGCGAAAAGAAATCATCAATCGTACTTTAGCGAACTTTAAAGTAGGAGCGAGATGTGTTGGCTACACAATTGGTTCTAGTGTAACTAGATTCTCTATTGAATATGATCCTAATGTCACGATTAAATCTGTCGAAAAACTTGAACAAGAAATCTCTGTTTGGTTAGGAGGAGTTGTTTCTAGATTTGTTCCTATCATTCCTGGAGAATCTTATTCTGGATTTGAAGTTCCTAACTCAATGACTACTACAGTTAGCTTTAAAGATGTATTTACCGCTTTACCAACTGATACTAAAAAGCATCCTTTAGCGGTTGGCTTTGGTAAAGATATTTCTGGTAAAGTTGTTTACGCAGATTTTAATGATTTCCCACACCTTCTTGTCGCTGGTACCACTGGAAGTGGTAAATCCATTTATGTCCACTCAATTATCGCGACTTTAATCATGAAGAATAGCCCTGATGATTTAAAGATTGTTTTAGTTGATCCTAAGAAAGTTGAAATGACTAAATACGCGAATATGCCTCATCTATTATGTCCAATTATTACTGAGGCCGAGAAAGCCAAAGTTTGTTTACAAAAATTAGTGGAAGAAATGGAAAGACGTTATGAGCTCTTTATGACTAATCCAGAGATTAGTGATATTAAGCAATATAATGCTTGGGCAAAAGAAAATAACGAGCCTACAATTCCATATATTATTGCGGTATTAGATGAATATGCGGATTTAGTTGATAACTGTAAGGAGATTTCTCAACCAGTTGTTTCTATAGCTCAAAAGGCAAGAAGCGCTGGCATTCACTTACTTATCTCCACTCAAAGACCATCGACTAATGTTATTACCGGTGTTATTAAAGGCAACTTACCAACTCACGTCGCGCTTATGACGAGTAGTTACACCGATTCTATGACAATTATTGGAGAAGGTGGCGCTGAAAAATTACTTGGTAAAGGTGATATGCTTGTTCAGTCCCCTCTAGTTAGCCGTGTTGGAGTTACTCGTTTACAAGGATGCTTTATTCAAAATAAAGAAATTGTTCACATAGTGAACTATTTAAAAGAACATTACGAAACACATTATGATCCTAATTATTTAGATCTTGTCGATCATTCTAAAGAACCAACTGTTAACGTTTTAGCTCCTGGTGAAGTTGAAAAAGAAACAAACGCTGAAGAAGAGAATAAATATCAATCAATCAAGGAATGGGCGATGACTCAACAATTCGTTTCCATGAGTAGAATTCAAAGAGAATGTTCTGTTGGCTTTAATAGAGCTGGCCGCTTCTTTATTAGACTACAAAAAGAAGGAATTGTTTCTACTGAGCAAGATGGCAGCTCAAAAGGTTGTAGAGTTTTAGTCCATGACGAAATCGATTTAGCTAATCGTGGCTATGATTCTGTAAGTAGTGGAGAGTTAATTGATTAATATGGACAATCAATTTATAAGTGCAGTTTTAAAAGAAAATAACCATATCTCAGTCTCTTTTATTAGTGATGATGTTAGTGGTGTTACTTTCTCTTTAGTGAAAGATAACGTTTCTTTTCCTTTAAAAAAGGAAAGTGTCAAAAACCATAACCAAATCTTCTCTATTGATTTAGTGAGTGAAGAGCCAATTGAACTCGGACATGTTTATAAAATCAAAACTAACGAAGACGATGACTTATTTTTAAGATATGACTACTATGTAACAACAAATGAATTTGCTTCTTTATATACTTATAACGGAAAGCTTGGCCTTGAATATAGTAAAGAAGAATCTATTTTTAGACTTTGGTCACCATTAAGTGAAAAGATCAATCTTAAGATTGAAAATGGTGAAAACTCCTTCTTAGTATTACCAATGAAAAGAAAAGAAAACGGGGTGTTTTCGATTCGTGTAAAAGGGGACTTGTTACTTAAAAAATATAAGTATGTTATCTATCAAAACAATTTACAAAAAGAAATTAATGATCCTTACGGTAAGGCTGTTGGATTAAACAGTGAAACATCTGTTGTTATTGATATTAATGATGTTTTATCTTTAGGAACGATTAAACCAAAAACAAAAATGAATTCATATAGTGACGCGATCATTTATGAACTTCATATTAGAGATTTTACCGAGGGTGATAAAAAGATTACTGATAGTGGAACATATTTATCTATCTTAAAGAAAGTTGATTATTTGAAACAGTTAGGAATTACTCACATTCAGATTTTGCCAGTTATCGATTTCGATGACGTTGATGATATTGAGAAAGACCGTTATAACTGGGGATATAACCCAATTAGCTTTTTTGCTTTAGAAGGAAGCTATAGTGCTTATCCAGAAAGTGGACTCGCTAGACTATTAGAATTTAAAACCTTAGTTAATGAGTTACATAAAAACGATATAAGAGTGGTAATGGATGTTGTTTATAATCATTTATATGATTATATAACCACTGATTTTCAAAAGAATGTTCCTTATTATTATTTTAGAAAGAACGGTAAAAAAATGGCCAACGCTTCTGGGTGTGGTAATGATGTTGCTAGCGAAAGAAGCATGGTGAGAAGAATAATTTGTGACTCTATTAGATATTTCTTAGAAGTATTTGATGTTGATGGCTTTAGATTTGATCTTCTTGGTTTAATTGATATTGATACTAGTAAGGAAATCGTTAGAATTCGTGACGAAGTTAAAAAAGATGCGATTCTTTATGGTGAAGGCTGGAACATGGGGGTTGAACTTAAAGCTGAACAAAAAACTAGCAGTGATAATTCTCATCTCATTCCAGAAATGGGCTTCTTTAATGATAAATTCCGCGAAGTAATCAAAGGATCGACTTTTGAAAAATATTCGCCTGGATATATATTGGGTAATACGAATAATTATTTTGATATTGATGATTCTTTATTTGGCGGGCTGCTCTCAAATAGATACGCTAGTTCAAATCAATCGATAAACTATGTTGAATGTCACGATAATCAAACTTTGTTTGATAAGGTTAGTTATTTCGATGATAACCTTGATACTTGCTTAAAAAGAGTAAAACTCGCTAATGCGATTACTATTTTATCTTATGGTGTGCCATTTATTCATATGGGCCAAGAAATTGGTTTATCAAAAGAATTACTAGATAACACATATAACATTCCAAAAATTAATAATATGAATTGGGAACTTGTCGAAGAGAGGAAAGACATGGTTAATTACTTAAGCGATCTTATTAAGGTTAGGAAATCGCTTAACTACGCTTCGTACAATAACCTACATAATTTTAGAGACAACATAGAAGTGAACCATCTTCCAAACGGCTTATTAACGGTAAAAATTAAAGGTAAGGATTTATTAATTGATTCTCAAGAAGCCTTAATTTTGATTAATCCAACTGAAGAAAATTTGGTCATTGAACTCGAAGATTACTACAAGCATTATTTTTCAAGGCACGGAATAGTTAAGGGTGAATCAAATTTTGTGAAATCTTTCCTTATTCCAGGTTTAGCTCTTGAAATCGTAACTAAATAATTATGTGGCACTTAATTAGAGCAGTTTTATTACTTTTTCCAAGATTAATATGGTCGATGATTACCTGGATTTTCCGTTATTCAAATCATCCAGAAAAAACGCCGATAAATAAAAGATATAACACTGTTAGAAAACTTATTTTGAAAGTTAACAAAGCCCTAAGGCTTGATGTTGAAGTTTTTGGTAAGGAAAATATTCCAGACGAAGTGTCTTGTTTTTACTGCAACCACTTAGCTGCTGTCGATCCACTTTTATTTATTGAAACGATGGATAAACCAGTTACTTTTGTCGCTAAAGAAGAAATAAAAAAGATGCCGCTAGTTGGAAGAATTTTTTCTTCAATTGATGGATTATTTTTGAATAGAACAGATTTAAAACAGCAATTAAAAGTGATGATGAAAGTTCAAGATTCACTTAAAAATCAATCGATTAACTGGGTGATTTATCCAGAAGGAACAAGAAATAAAGATCCGATGAATAAGCTCCTTCCTTTTCATCACGGAACCTTTAGAGCGGCAATGAAAGCTAATGTCCCTTTAGTGCCTGTAGTTAGTTATGGTACATTTAGATTATTAGATTTAAAGCACTCCTATAAAAGATATCCTACATTCATTAAATATTTGAAACCTATTTATCCTAGTGAATACGAAGGAAAAACCACTGAAGAAGTTGCTAAAATTATCCAAAGCGGAATTCAAAAAGAGGTCAGCTTCTTCGCTAAACCTCTCGATCATAAAAACATGACTGCGTTAGGTGATAAATATTATCGCTTTAATCGCGTTAAATAAATTTTCTTCTTAAACCTTTCGGATAATAATTCTTTATTACTCGTCCATCGGTTTTAGCGATATCAATAGAGTTATTGTGGTATGTCAGTAAAACATACCCTTTATTTTTACTCTCTTTAGTTAACTGATTTCCTTCTAAATATAATCTGAGTTCTTCTTCGTTTAACTCAACTCTTGGAAATTCATCTTTTATCGTTAACGATCTTGCGTAATGCAAATCGTATTTAAAAATTCCCTTATGTTCTTCTCCAATTTTCACGCCATATCTAATGACATTTAGCTTCTTAATATCTATGATATTAGAAATAGCAAAAAGGCTTTCTCCAAATCTTTTAACATCGTAAGTAGCATAACTAGAAACGAGCCTTTCACTTCTATTTGAATTTTTAAATTTGGTTTCTTCGCTATTTCCTGGCTTACTTATATGACAAATATATTGGCCTTCTCCAAAAAAATGTGAAGGCATTAATCTAATTCCAATAGGAGATAATTCATTGACGTAGCCATCTTTAAGATTAATATCTCTTACTTGTGCATCACTATTTTCTAATAGATAGGATATTACATCCTCATTTTCTTCCTTGGAATAGGAGCAAGTTGAATATGACAATAGTCCACCTGGTTTAAGCATTTTATATGCAATAGATATTAATTCTTTTTGTATTTCACTGAATTTGTAAACTTTGTTTATTGACCAGTCTTCTTTCATTAATTCATTCTTTCTAAACATTCCACTTCCAGAACATGGAGCGTCTAAAATGATGACGTCAAAAGTATTTAAATAAAAATCATAGATTTTTGAAAAGTCATTATTCGTTATTAACAAATTTCTTAGTCCTAATCTTTCAGAGTTATTAGAAATTAATTTTGCTCTAGAAGTTGATAAGTCGTTAGAAATGATGAGACCATTCCCTTTCATTTTTAAAGAAGCTTGAACACTTTTTCCTCCAGGAGCGGCACACATATCAAGGACTAGATCATTATTTTTGAAGTTGATTAGACCACTAACAATCATTGCGCTCGGTTCTTGTAAATAGAAATAACCAAGCTCATGATAAACACTTTTTCCTAATGGATATTCGTTTTTATCGTATATATATGCATGTGGCACATATGGGTGAGGTTTGACGTTAGGGAATAAAGATATGAATTTTTCATCACTAATTTTGTTTGTGTTTAAAAGCACAGCATGCGAGTCATCATAATCAAAAGACTCATATAACTGATATGCTTCTTTTTCTGGAAGAGATGATTTTAAATGCTCTAAAAAATCCATGACCTAATTATAAATTAAAAATGTATAAAATACATTAATTGTGATAAAGTAATAAATGAGGTAATTTGCATATGAGAATGGTTGATTTGATAATCAAAAAACGCGATGGCCAAGAACTTAGCGATGAAGAAATTAAATTCTGGATTGATGGATATGTTAAAGGTGAAGTAACTGATTATCAATCTAGTGCGATGTGTATGGCTATTTATTTTAGAGGAATGTCTAAAAGAGAAATCGCAACATTAACCGATTGTATGGAACATAGCGGAGAAGTCATTGATTTATCCGCAATTGAAGGTATTAAGGTCGACAAACATAGTACAGGTGGAGTTGGAGACAAGACATCTTTGGTCTTAGGACCAATGGTTGCCGCTGTCGGTGGCAAAATGGCCAAGATGAGTGGACGTGGATTAGGCCACACAGGTGGAACACTTGATAAACTTGAATCCATTCCAAATATGATTATTGCTAAGACTAAGGAACAAATGATCGAACAAGTCAACCGTATTGGTTTAGCAATTATTGGCCAAACAAGCTCGCTTGTTCCTGCTGATAAAAAAATGTACGCCTTAAGAGACGTTACTGGTACTGTTGAATCCATTCCATTAATTGCCGCTAGCGTTATGAGTAAAAAACTTGCTAGTGGAACTGATGCAATTCTTCTAGATGTCACCGTTGGTGAAGGCGCATTTATGAAGAACATGGATATGGCTAGAGAACTCGCTAGAACTATGGTTAATATTGGTAATTCTTTAAATAGAAATACCGTCGCTGTTTTATCTGATATGAGTGAACCATTAGGTATGGCGGTTGGTAATAGTCTTGAAGTGAAAGAAGCTATTGCTTCTTTACATGGAGAAGGTCCAGAAGATTTAATGGAATTATGTTATACCTCTGGTAGCATTATGCTTACTCAAGCTAAGGTTTGTGACACTATTGAAGAAGCTAGAGAAAAACTTCATGAAGTTGTCGCTAATGGAAAAGCTTTCGAGAAACTTTGCTTAATGGTTGAAGCACAAGGCGGAGACGTTTCTTATATCGAACACCCTGAGAAGTTTGAAGTAGCTAAGAAAATTATTGAAATTAGAAGCCAACACGATGGATACATTAAAGAGATTGACGCTCTTGAAATCGGTGTCAGTGCCATGAAACTCGGCGCTGGTAGAGAAACCCTTGATGATGTTATTGATATGAGCGCAGGTATTGTTTTAGCGTGTAAAGTTGGTGCTAAAGTTAATAAAGGTGATTTACTATGCACGGTTTATACAAATAAGAGTGAAGAAGAATATCTCCCTGTCTTAGATGAAATTAGAGCAGCGTATGATTTTTCAAACGAAGAAGTACCTGTTTTACCAGTCATCCGTGAAATTATTAGATAATGAAAGTTATTTTACAAACAGTTAAAGAAGCACACGTAGATATATTAGGGAAGACCGTTGGAAGCATTTCTAACGGTTACCTTTTACTTGTCGGTTTTACTGATGGAGATGATAAAGAAATCGTCTCAAAAATGGCAGACAAGATTTTGAAATTAAGAGTGTTTCCAGACGAACATGGACAAATAAATTTGTCCTTGTTTGATGTTAAAGGAAATATCCTCTCCATTTCTCAATTCACTTTATATGCGAACACCAAAGGTGGAAGACGTCCTTCTTTTGTTGAAGCAATGAGACCACATGAAGCCGAAATTCTTTACGATTATTTTAATGAGGAATTAAGACATTTATCTAGACTAGAGATTTCTACCGGCGTTTTTGGTGCTGATATGAAAGTCCATTCGATTAATGATGGCCCATTTACTTTGGTACTTGATAGTAAGGATTTGTTTTAGATGAAAGTTTTAGTTGGCCTTTCTGGTGGCGTTGATAGTGCGGTTGCGGCGTATCTTCTTAAAAAAGAAGGATATGATGTTACTGCTTGTTTTATGCGTAACTGGGATAGCCTTGCTAATGGGGACTATTTAGGTAATCCAAACATCAATAACAGTCAATGCCCTCAAGAAGCAGACTATGATGATGCGGTTAAAGTCGCTGCTAAACTCGATATTCCTCTACTTAGAATAGACTTTGTTAAGGAGTATTGGGATGATGTTTTCTCTTATTTAATAAGAGAATATGAAGTCGGAAGAACTCCTAACCCTGATATTTTTTGCAACAAATATATAAAATTCGACGCCTTTTTAAAATTCGCTAAAGAAAAGGGCTTTGATATGATTGCGATGGGACACTATGCGAAAAGAAAAGATGAGAATGGTGTTGCTTATTTATGTAAGTCATTTGACCAAAACAAAGATCAGACATATTTCCTTTCTCAAATTTCTCAAGAGCAGCTTAAATACGCCTTATTTCCTCTTGGTGATATTGATAAAAAAGAGGTTAGAAAAATCGCTCATGATTTAGATCTTGAAATCGCTGATAAAAAAGATAGCACAGGAGTGTGTTTTATCGGAGAGAGAAACTTTAAAGAATTCCTTAAAAATTATATTCCTGCTAAAAAAGGTAATATTGTTGATTACGCCACTAATCGAGTGATTGGAACTCATGAAGGAGTAATGTACTATACAATCGGACAAAGAAGAGGACTTGGTATTGGTGGAATTGCTAACGAAGTCGCTAAAGGCTGGTTTGTTGTTAAAAAAGATGTGAAAAACAATATTCTTTATGTCGCTAGTGGAAGCGAGAATGAACTCCTTAATAGTGATTCTTGTTTAGTTACTGATTTGAATTTCATAAGTTTCAAACCTAAAGAAGGAGAACATATCAATGTCAAATTCCGTTATCGTCAATGCGATAATGGGGTGACAATACATTATGTTGATAGTGATACTGTCGAACTTAAGTTCGATGAACCTTATAAAGCCGTGACTCCTGGTCAAGCCGCAGTCTTCTATTTAAATGATATATGTCTAGGTGGAGGATTAATTCATTCCACTTACTATAAAGGCAAAAGAACTGATTTATAAAGTCAGTTTTTTTATGCTTCTTTGATATACTTTCTAGCTAATTCTCCAAAACCTAAAACAAATATTTCAATATAATCTTCTATTTTAACTTTGTGTTTACCTATATATGCAGTTTGGAATATAACTCCAAATTCGTTTGTTTTTAATTCATTGTTTTTAAAACCGTTTTTAAGATAGAACTTCTCTCTATTTTTACGGTTTTCATAGTCAACATATTTTTCATCGACTTCTTCATAACAAAGAAGTAAAACATAATCTGAATTATCCCTTTTTATTTGGTTAATAATTTTAGATCCATAACCCATGTTTCTTTTAGATTCACTTACCGCCAAAAAGAAGATATAACAAATGTCTTTATAATACGATAAGTAGGTAAAACCAATGAATTCGTTTTCCTCATAATAAGCGATTAGTTTATTATTTCCTTTTAACGCGCTTTTAAAGAAATAATGAACTGGAGGCCTTTCATTTTTAGGAAAAGCAGAAACATACAGTTTCTTAACATCGCTTTTTATTTTTCTATCATTTCTATATTCACGTTGTTCCATTAACATCTATTTTATAATCTTTTATTTTAAATAAAAATTCTTTCGTAAAGTTCATTTATTATGTAATAATGATTCTTGAGGTATTATCGTTATGAAAACTTTAATTGTCTATTTTTCTCGAGTCGGAGAAAACATGGTTAATGGTGAAACAGAAATTATCCATAAAGGCTTTACTGAAATAATTGCAGAAAAGATTCAAGCAAGAACCGGCGGAGAAATGTTTAAACTTGAGCCAGAAAATCCTTACCCATCTTCTTATGAGGAATGTGTAAAAAGAAGTAAGATTGAGGATCAATATAATGAAAGAATCCCATATTTACACCCTCTTTCATCTTTAGATGAATACGATGTTATTTATCTCGGATTCCCTTGCTGGTGGAGAACTTATCCACGCATTGTCGCTACCTTTATTAGAGATCATAATTGGGTTGGCAAAGTCGTCTATCCTTTCGCCACGAATGAAGAAGGCGCTTTAGGACTAGCAGAAATGGAACTCAAAGGTTCATTAAAAGGTGCGATTGTTAAAAAAGGATTTGCGTGTAAAGGAAGCCAAGTAAATTCCGTTGATGATAAGCTTGATGCTTGGATTGGAAAATAATTTATGAAGAAAGTTACAAATGATATTTTTTACGTCGGTGTAAACGACCATCAAGTTGATCTTTTTGAAGGACAATATGTCGTTCCTAATGGTATGGCGTATAACTCATACGTCATCAAAGATGAACTAATCGCCATCATGGATACAGTTGATCAACACTTCACAAAAGAATGGCTCGCCAATATTAAAGAAGTTCTTGGAAAAGACAAACCAACATATTTAGTGGTTCAACATATGGAACCAGACCACTCTGCAAATATCATGAATCTTGTCAAAGAATATCCTGATATGTTCGTGGTTGGTAACGCTAAGACCTTTAAGATGATGGAACAATTCTTTCATGAAGAAATTAAACACAAACTCGTCGTTAATGAAGGCGATACTTTATCGCTTGGAAATCATACTTTACATTTCGTCTTTGCACCTATGGTGCATTGGCCAGAAGTAATGGTCACTTATGACGACAAAGACAAAGTATTATTTTCCGCTGATGGATTTGGCAAATTCGGTGCCCTTGATGTTGAAGAAGATTG
The DNA here is from genome assembly GCA_902800645.1 of uncultured Erysipelotrichaceae bacterium. Lineage (GTDB taxonomy): Bacteria > Bacillota_I > Bacilli_A > RFN20 > CAG-826 > UBA2450. The sequence goes on along the minus strand of CADCFC010000001.1, from coordinate 209,193 downwards.
GGCGTGCGAAGCAAGAAGATACTATATTGGTATCGTTGGAAAATATGGCGCACAAGTTCAAGCCCTTCTTAAAAAGGCTAGTACTTTAGACATTCAAATCATCTGTCCATTACACGGACCTATTCTTAGTGAAAACCTTGGCTATTATTTAGGCTTATATGACACTTGGAGTTCATATAAAACAGAAACAGAAGGTGTCGCCATTTTCTATACTTCCGTATATGGTCACACTAAAAAAGCCGTTGAATTACTCGCTGAAAAATTAAAAGCTAACGGAACTCCTAAAGTTGTCGTTAATGATTTAGCTAGAGAAGATATGGCGGAATGTGTTGAAGATGCCTTTAGATATGGAAAAATAGTTTTAGCTACTACCACATATAACGCAGGAATATTTCCATTCATGGAAACGTTCATCGCTCATTTAGTTGAAAGAAACTTCCAGAATAAGAAAATTGGACTTATTGAAAACGGCACTTGGGCTCCAATGGCGGCTAAGGTTATGAGCGATAAACTCGCTAATAGTAAAAACGTTACTATCCTTTCTCCAACTGTTCGCATTTTGTCATCGATGAATGAAGAAAACGAAGAACAAATTTCTAAACTTGCTGATGCATTAAGTGAGGAATATAAAGCGACTAAGGAAATTAAAGAGGAGAAAAAACCAGAAGTAGATTCTAAGGCTCTATTTAAAATTGGATATGGTTTATATGTTGTTACTAGTAGAGATGGTGACAAAGATAACGGATTAATCGTTAATACAGTTACTCAATTAACTGATACTCCTTTAAGAGTGGCAGTCAATATTAATAAAGCAAACTATTCTCACGACATCATCAAAAAGACTGGTGTTCTTAATGTTAATTGCTTAAATATTGAAGCCCCTTTCTCAGTCTTTAAAGAATATGGCTTTGTCTCTGGTAGAGATAAAAACAAATTCGAAGGAAAAGAAATTGTTAGAAGCGCGAACGGCTTAGCGGTACTAACTAACTATGTTAATTCAGTGATTTCTTTAAAAGTCGATCAATACGTTGATTTAGGCACTCACGGAATGTTTATATGTTCAGTTACTGAAAGTAAAGTCATTAATAATGTCGAAACAATGACATATAATTATTATCAAGCTAACGTCAAACCTAAACCTGACACTCAAAAGAAAAAGGGCTTTGTTTGTAAGGTGTGTGGATATGTTTATGAAGGTGATACATTACCTGAAGATATTGTCTGTCCACTTTGTAAGCACGGCGCGAGTGATTTTGAGCCAATTGAATAAAGGAGAAAAGCATGAAATACGTTTGTCCAGCCTGCGGCTTTGTCTATGATGAAGAAGTAGGGGATGAAGCAAATGGTATTGCTCCAGGAACAAAGTTTGAAGATTTACCTGAATCTTATTTGTGTCCATGGTGTGGTTTACCAAAAGATTCATTCGAAAAACAAGAATAATACTTAAAAGTCAGCGGTAACGTTGACTTTTATTATGCGCGTAAAAATTATTGTTAATCGATCGTTAATAATGTATTATTATCACAGTTGAGGGAAAGAAATTTATTTCTTCTATTAATAGAGAAACGTTACTAGGCTGGAATAACGTAATAGAAAATAAATGGGCCACTCCCTGTCATGTGGGTAATGCCACCGTAAAGTTAACGATATAACTATAAGTAAGAGTCTATTCTGAAACGGAATAGGAAATAGGATGGTATCGCGGCAAAGTTCGTTCCTAAATTAGGAACGTTTTTATATATTTGGAGGAAAGACAATATGAAGAAAATGTCTGGAAGTGAAATTAGAAGCACATGGCTCAAGTTCTTTGAAAGTAAAGGACATCACATTGAACCAGGAAGCTCATTAATTCCAAAAAATGACCCAACTCTTTTATGGATCAATGCGGGTGTTGCAGCGTTAAAGAAATATTTTGATGGCAGTGAAGTTCCACCTAGTAGAAGAATCACTAATGCCCAAAAAAGCATTAGAACTAATGATATTGAAAATGTCGGTAAAACCGATAGACACCATACATTCTTTGAAATGCTCGGCAATTTCTCTATTGGAGATTATTTTAGAAACGAAGTTATCCCATGGGCCTTTGAATTATTAACGAGTGATAAGTATTTTGGATTTGATAAAGATAAGTTATATATAACTTATTTCCCAGATGATTTTGAAACTAAAAAACTTTGGGTATCTTGTGGCATGAGTGAAGATCATATGATTCCTCTTGAGAGCAATTTCTGGGAAATTGGAGATGGTCCTTGCGGCCCTGATACTGAAATATATTTTGACCGCGGAGAAAAATATGATCCAAAGCATATTGGCATCGACCTGCTTAAAAACGATATGGAAAATGACCGCTATATTGAAATATGGAATATTGTTTTCTCTCAATTTAATGCTGTTAGCGGTAAAAAGAGAAGCGAATATAAAGAACTTCCAAGTAAAAACATCGATACAGGTGCAGGACTTGAAAGACTTGCCTGTGTCATGCAAGAAACTCAATCAAACTTTGAGACCGATTTATTCTGGCCAATTATTGAAAGCGTTGAGAAGTTATCTGGTGTTAAATATGAAGATAACAAAATGGCCTTTAGAGTTATTGCTGATCATATCCGTGCGGTGACTTTTGCTACTGCTGACGGAGAAGTGTTTTCTAACGAAGGACGTGGATATGTCTTACGTAGATTAGTTAGAAGAGCAGAAAGATTTGGAAGAGTCTTAGGTATTAACAAACCATTCTTATATCAACTTGTTGATATCGTTGTGGATATTATGAAGGATTTCTATCCTTACTTAATTGAAAAGAAGGAATATGTTAAGAAATTAATCATCGCCGAAGAAGAGAAATTTATTAAAACTTTATCTAACGGCGAAGCTTTATTAAACAACTTACTCAAAGATAGTAAGACTTTATCTGGCAAAGACATGTTTAAGCTTTATGATACGTTTGGATTCCCAAAAGAATTAACTCTAGAAATTTGTGAAGAAAAAGGTGTCACAGTGGACATTAAAGAATTTAACGAAGAGATGAATAAACAAAAAGAAAGAGCGAGAGCCGCTCGTGGAGATCTACAATCCATGAATAAGCAATCTATCGATTTAATGAAGTTTACTGTTCCAAGTGAATTCAATTACGAAAAGACTGAGATTCAAAGTGTAGTTATTGGAATCTTCGTTGACGGAGAAAAAGTTGACTCTCTTACTGGAGAAGGTGACTTAATTGTAAAAGAAACTCCATTCTATGCCGAGAGCGGTGGACAAATTGCAGATAATGGAATTATCAAAAACGATAACATGGAAGCTAGAGTCTCTAATGTCTCTAAAGCCCCAAATAAACAACATTTGCATCATGTCAGTGTGCTTTATGGAGAGATTAAAGTTGGTGACAAAGTCACTTTAAAAATCGATGAACTCGCCCGTAAACTTATTGCGAGAAACCATTCATCAGTCCACTTATTACAAAGTGCGCTAACAGAAGTGCTCGGAAATCACGTTGCTCAAAAAGGTAGTTACGTTTCTAGTGAATACATTCACTTTGACTTCTCACATTTTGAAAAAATGAAAGAAGAAGAGATTGCTGAAGTTGAAAGAAAGGTTAATCGTTGGATTAGCGAAGCAATCGTAGAAGAGACCAAAGTTCTCTCTATTGATGAGGCAAAGAAACTTGGCGCTAAAGCTCTCTTTGATGAGAAATATGGAGACGTTGTAAGAGTAGTTTGTTTCGGTGAAGTTAGTAAAGAATTTTGTGGAGGAACACATGTTAAAAATACCCAAGATATTGGTGTATTTGTTATTGAAAGCGAAGAGAGCGTCGCTAGTGGTGTTCGCCGTATTGTAGCTCGTACTTCTATCGGCGCTTATGAGCTCTTAAAGAAACGTGAAAATATGTTGAACCAAGCAAGAAATATTCTTGGTGCTGGAAGCTATGGTGAAGTCTCGATTAGACTTAATGCTTTGATGAATGAAAAGAACGAGCTTAAAAAGAATTTAGAATCATTAAATAGTAAGCTCGCTAATAGTGAAGCTAATGCAATTAATTCTGAGTTTGTTTCTACTAATGGAATTGAAGTATTAGTCAAGTACATTAAGGATAATAATCGTGCTGGCTTATCTACTCTTATTGATAAACTTAAAGTTAGCCATTCTAATTCAGTTATCGTTCTTATCGGAGATGATTTATCAGTTCTTTGTAGTGTAAACGGCGAAGCATTAAAATCATTTAAAGCTGGTGATTTAGTTAGAAAAGTTGCTGGTCTATTAGGAGGATCGGGCGGCGGACGTCCAGATTTCGCTAGTGGTGCTGGCAAAGATAAGAGCAAAATTAATGACGCCATTAATGAAACGAAGGAATTTTTGAAATAATGGATAAATATATCGGCCTTGATTTAGGAACAACTACATTAGGCATCGCCACGAGTGATATCCTTGGATTTGTTCATGGCCTTGAGACGTTTCGCTTTCCTAAAGAAGCTTATTCGCAAGCCAGAAAAAGAGTCCATGAAGTTGTTATGCAAACTGGGATTAAAAACATTGTAATTGGTTTACCAATTAACATGGATGGCTCTTTAGGCTTTAGAGCCGAATCCTCAAAACGTTTTATGGAGGATTTATTAAAAGAAGATTCCTCTTTAAAAATTGAACTTCAAGACGAGAGAATGACTTCTATTTCCGCTCATAAAACGCTATATGATATGAATGTTAAAGGAAAAGAACATAAGCAAAGCGTTGATCGTTTAGCGGCGTGTGAAATATTAGATTTTTATTTAAGAATGAAAGGAAGATAAAAACATGGAATTGATGGATGAAAAGCAAATTACTATCATGGATGAAAAAGGCAATGAAAGAGTGATGGAAATCCTCTTTACTTATGAGCATCCAGAAAGAAATAAAAAATATGTCTTCTTATATGAAAAAAATAACCCAGACGAAGTTATCGCAATGGAATATAACGATAACGGCGAGTTATTAGAGATTGAAAGCGAAGAAGAATACGAAGAAATTGAAGAAGTATTTAACGCATTCAATGAAGACAACTTTGAAGTTGAAGATTAAACTGAAAAAATAATTATTCCTAATAGAGCGCTAATCCCGAGTAAACAAATTGGGGAGACGCTCTTTTTGTTTATCTTTTTGCTAATAAATGTATAGCTGAATAAAAGTATCAAAAGAGTTAAACTCTTTTTATCGAAGCTAAATTCACTTTGGAAAGATTGTCCATTAAAGAAGAGAATCTTGATTAACAAAATTAAAGCTGTACTTAAAATTAACGCCAAAACGATTGGTTTAACTCCATTTAATGCACCTTTAACAAAGCGATTAGTGATGAACTTATTCATGACTATCGCCACAATGATAATGATGATTAGCGATGGAAGGATTACTCCTAAAGTAGAGCATACTGCTCCAAAAGGACTGCCAACCGTATTACCAACAAATGTTGATATATTTAACGCGAATGGACCAGGGGTAACTTCACTTATCGCAATAAAATCAGTAAGCGCGGAAGAAGAAATCCATCCTTTTCCAACGACTTGTTCTTGAATCATTGGAATCATCGCGTATCCGCCACCAAAGGTGAATAAACCAATTAAGAAGAAGGTATAGAAAAGTTCGAAAAAGATCATTCTTTATCACCCTCCTTACCTAATAAAGTCAAAACAATCCCAGTAATTATGCCTAATAAAATTAGGCAAAGAGAAAGATATTTAAACGAAACTGTGAAGATTGTAGTAATAATCATTACGCTTAAAGCAATGACAAATAAGACTATTCCAACAAAGTTAACTTTTACTCCTTTTCTTAACTTCATTACTGCATTAAGAAGAAGTAAAACGACCCCAACCTTCAGTCCTTTAAACGCCGCTTGAATGATTTGCCACTGCATGAAGTCTTTATAAAAGAATGAAATAACAAAGATGATAATAAAAGATGGAAGTGCTAGCCCTAGTGTAGCGATAATACTGCCTAAAACTCCGCCTACTTTATATCCGACATAAGTTGCTGCATTAACAGCGATTGGTCCAGGTGTGGTTTCACTTATTGCTAAGATGTCTAATATTTCTATCTCACTTATCCATTTTCTTTTTCTAGTAACCTCATCTTCAATGATTGAAATCATTGCATATCCGCCACCAAAAGTTAAAGCACCCACTTTCAGGAAAGTGAGGAACAAAGTTAATAGTCGTTTAAGATAGCTGTCTTTTTTCATTGCTTTTCAATTATATATGATTGAAATGCTTTTATAAACAAACCAAAACTAATTATTCAAAATAAAATATAGAATTGTGATACCGTTATTGATATAATAACGCTTGACTATAAATAAGAGGTATCCTTATGGCAGATAAAATTAAATTAACAAAAGCTGGTAAAGAAGAACTTGAAAAAGAACTGAGATATTTAATCGATGAAGCTCGTGAAGAAGTCAAAAGACAACTTGCTGAAGCTCGTGCTCAAGGCGACTTAAGTGAAAACGCTGATTACGATGCTGCTAGAAATAGACAAGCCGAAGTTGAAGGACGTATTAAAGAAATCGAAGATATTCTTTCTAATTCAGAATTAATTAGTGACGAAAAATCTTCTAAGAAAAAAGGAGACAAGGTTGCTCTTGGCTCTACCGTTACAATTAGATTCTTAGAAACTGGAAAAGAAGAAAAATACATGATTGTTGGTACTGTTGAAAGCGATCCATTCTCAAACAAGATTTCTAACGCTTGCCCATTAGGAGAAGCACTTATTGGAAAAGCCGTTGGTGAAGTCGTTGATGTTAAAGCCAAAAAGAACTACAAAGTTGAAGTAGTCAAAATTGGCGCCTAATTTTTTGAAAGAATATAGCCCTTACATGTAAGGGCTTTTTTTGTTGTTTAAAAATAATATAACTATTTTGTGAACTTTTTCTGATTTCGACCCTATTTAAGTAAATGAAGGGGGTATATAAAAATGATCAAGATACTCATCGGGGTCGTAATTGTCGCAATCGCAGTAATTGGGACATTTCTTGTACTCGATCCAAGTATTGGTATTCAGAGCGTAGGAAACGTTACTGAAGTCGCTAATACATTTACTGTAACTGTTGAAGGAGAGGTTTATAAAGAAGGCTCTTACACATTAAATGAAGGAGCACTCATGAGTGACCTCTTAGAAAAGTGTGGTGGAACAACAAATAACGCTGACGAAAGAGCGTATTATGAGACCGCAGAGCTCGCAAAAGGAATGACTTACTATATTGCTAGTCGTTTCGATTCAAATGATTTATGTAATGTAAATGAAGTGGACAAAGTAAATGTTAATAGTGATGACGCAACTACTTTAGCGACTGTGAACGGCATTACAAATACGATTGCTAATTCAATTGTTACTTATCGAACTGAAAATGGTCTATTTTCAACGCTTGAGCAGCTTTTAGAAGTCTACGGGATTGGCAATGCAACATATCATAAAATACGTAACTATGTGATTTTGCACGCGTGACGATTTTACTCTTATTCCTTTCTTTATATATAGGTATTAATTTTAGAGTAACTATAGTTACAAGCATAATTGAATTAGTTTTACTCGCCTTACTTATTTTTCTAAAGTTTAAAAAGCGATTGCTATTAGTTTGTGGAGTAGTGATGCTTTTTGGAATTGGTCTATCTTATATTAGATTTCATCATGTTAAAGAAACTTATTATGGATTTGTCATAGAAGTAAAAGAGAACTATTTCATCTTTTCAAGTTCGTTTGAGAACTATTATGTTCAAAGTAAAGAACACGGATACGAAATAGGGGACTATTTATCGATTACAGGAAATAAAGTTAACACTAATTTTGTAACACTAGAAAGCGAATTTAATTTTAATGAATATCTCAATAATAAAGGGGTGTTTTATCAGTTAGAAGTAACAAGCATAGAGGTTAAATTTCTAACTCCATTTAGAATTAATTCAGTTAAGAAAAACTTTCTGAATCAATTTGATGGTAATACTAGAGGCGTAATAGGATCAATTCTTTTAAATTATAGTAGTCATGATGAGCTAGTTGAACTAAGCAGAGATCTACATATAGCAAGGCTTATTTCTAGTAGTGGAGTGTTCCTCTATTTTCTATATAAAGTTAATAAGAAGTTATTGTCTTTATTCATTAAAAAAGAGAAACTTTTAAACATTTTTTCTCTGATGCTTATGACGCCTTATTTTATCTTCACATTCCCCAAATTCACGGTAATAAAATTCTTCACTTTATATCTGGTTAAATTTGTTACAAATGATCTTTTGAAAAAGAAGATTTCGCATTTAGCTCTTTCTAGCGGTGTTGGTGTATTCTTTCTATTAATTAATCCGTTTTATGCATATCAGGATGCATTCTTTTTATCATTCTACGTTCCTATAATCGCATTATTTATTAAGAATTCATTTAAATTCAAAAAGAGAATTACTAAATGGTTTATTTCTTTATTACTAATTAAAGTAGCCTTTATTCCGTTTACGATTAAATATTATTCAGAGCTATCCATTTTATCTTTTCCACTAGAAATAATATTTACACCGGTTTATCTATTTATTTTTGTTTTAGGCTTACTTTCTATAATTGTTTCACCTATATCAAACGCAGTGAATTTTTTAACGAATAGACTGTTCTATTTATTGACCGGTTTTCAAAAGATTAATCCCAAAATATATATTCATCAAATGGATGGTGATATATCCGTCATCTATATTGTTATATATTTATTTTTACTTTATTACGCATCGATTAGATTGAGACCATTAAAGAATGCTTTTATCGCAATAATAATAGGTCTTGTTTCATCATTATCTATACCGATTAAGGCAATATTTAAGGATTATGTTTGTTTTATCAATGTAGGTCAAGGAGACTCTACGCTGATCCGTTATAAAAATAAAACAATATTAATCGATACTGGAGGTAGTAGATATAAAGATATTGCAACCGAAGTTCTAATTCCATTTTTCAAAAACGAAATAATATATAAGATCGATTTATTAATTACCACTCATGATGATTTTGATCATTCAGGAGCGGTAGATTCTCTAATTGAAAATTTTACAGTTTCTAACTATATCAAAGACTATAGTTTGTTCCCGATTAACGCTTATGGCCTAACTTTAACTAATTACAATGTCTATCCTGACTTATGGAAGGAAGAAAACGATTCCTCGTTGGTAATAGGATTTAACATTAATAATTATAATTATTTAGTGATGGGTGACGCCCCTAAAAAGATTGAAAACGCTATCATGAAAGATAACAAATATATTCCATGTGACATTTTAAAAGTTGGACATCATGGGTCTAACACTTCTACAAGTGAAGCATTTATAAAATATTTAAGGCCTAAGGTAGGGATTATAAGCTGTGGAGTAAATAATATTTATGGACATCCCCACAAAGAAGTTATTGCTATTTTAAAAAAATACTCGGTAGCAATAAGAAGGACGGATGAAGAAGGCACAATTACTTTTTGACAGAATAACTGCCAAAAAGACTATAATATATGTGCATGATTTATTTCGTTTACGGCAATCAAGGTCCAACAGTTAAATCTCAAATCAAAAAGATTGGAGAAGCTTTTCTTGATGGAGAAAAAGCGGATGACCTTAACTTTGTTAAACTTGATGGTAATAACTTTCTCGTTCAAGACGCAGTGGATGAATGCCAATATGTTGCTCTCGGATATGAAAAGAAAGTCGTCTCTTTAGAAAATTGCTATTTTTTATTAAAACCAAAACCAAAAAATAAAATTGATAGTGATCAAAACTATGATGACTTACTTAATTTTGTTTCAAGCGGTGGAATAGAAGAAACCTTGTTTATCCTTTCCGTTACATCTTCTTCAATCGACGAAAAAAATCCAATTGTAAAAGCGATTAAAGAAAAAGGAAAAACAATCGCGATTGCTGACCCAGATGAAAAGAGCTGGAACGAATATGTTAAAGCCTATGTTAGTAAAAAAGGAATCACAATTGACCGCGATGCGATTATGGAATTAACTAACCGCACTAATGGAGATGTTGGCTTATTTATTAACGCAATTAATGTTTTAACATTATATACAGATCATATCCGTTATAAAGACGTAACATTAATGGTGGCTAAGCCACTTGAAGATAATGCATTCCTTTTATTTAATATGCTTTTAGATGGGAAGAATGCAGAAGCAGTGGAACTCTTTAAAGATTTAAGAGTGAAAAACGTTGAACCTGTAACTTTGATTAGTCAACTCGCTAATCAATTTAGATTACTCAATGAAGTTGCTTATTTATCTAGAAAAAGAATGAGCAAAGAAGATATTGCTAGTGAACTTAAAATAAAACCAGGAAGAGTCTATATCCTTTCTAAACTCTTACCAATGATTTCTGAAAAAACAATACACAATACTCTTGATGACTTATATCAGTTAGATCTCGACATAAAAAGCGGTCAAGTTGACCGCCATTATGCTTTTGAGATGTTTATCTTAAAATTTAAAACGCAATAATTAAAATAAATTATTTTAAGCTGTTGACTAAACGTTGGAGTGAACCTTTTTGTCTGCTAGCTGTATTTTGATGTTGAACACCATCAGAAACTGATTTGTCGATTAATCTGAAAGCTTCTAATAAGAGTTTTTCAGCGTTCGCTAAATCTTTTGCTTCAACTGCAACTTTAACTTTCTTCATAGAAGTACGAATTGCACTCTTAGCAGCTTTGTTTCTTTCTCTAGCGAGTTCGTTAGTTCTGTTACGTTTAATTTGTGATTTGATGTTTGCCATAAATTTATTTACCTCTTTTTTGCGTCAGCGATAATAATACTAAATGCGTTCAAATAATGCAAATATAATTTGTTATTATTTTTTGCCTCTAAGTTTAGCGACTTCTTCAACGAAATCATTGAGAGTTGCTAATTTTCCATATAACTCTTCAGGAATAGTAACTCCGAAATGGTCTTGTACATTAGTGATGAGTTCTACATAACTCATTGAGTCTCCACCTAAGTCGTCAACCCAATGTCCGTCATCATCGATTTTGAATGATGGAAGAATAAGAATCTTAGAGAAGATTGCTCTCATTGGTTCTAATACTTCTGTGACTGTCTTTTGATCGAAGTTACGAGTGGATTTCTTTTCCTTCTTGTAGTCGAAGGAAATGTAATCACCTGATTGAGATTCAATACCGTTTTTAACAACGAATCTCTTAACTTTCATATTATTAGCGATTGGGAGTTTCTTTCTACAGAAATAGAAGTCTGTAATCTTTGTTCCTTTAGGAAGGTCTTGACCAATCTTTCTCATCTTTTCTTTGAGTTCTTCTAATTCTTGCTCACTTGCAGAGTTATTGATTTCAACTGCACAAACAACTTTTTGATTTTTAGAACCCTTTTGATCAATTCCAAGCACACATACGTTTTGTACGTGCTTAAGACCTTTGAAGAAGATTTCAAGTTCGTCTGGGAATATGTTTTCTCCGTCAGCGTTAATGATGACGTCTTTAATTCTACCTTTTAAGTAATATCTATTGGTTGGATCAACTTCAGCGATATCACCAGTTGCGAAATATCCATCTTCATCAAGAACGGTTTCTCTTTCTTCTCCACCAATAATCTCTCTAATATGGGTGATTTTTGATTTAACAAAGAGCTCACCAGTATTTGGGTTTTTCTTGTTGGTTGGTTTGATTTTGTAGGATACTCCATGGAAAGGAACTCCGATGCTACCTTTAAGTCTTAATTCGACCTCAGGAGATAGTTCAACAGAAGTAATGCCGATTTCGGTCATACCATATCCATTATATAATGGATAACCAATACCATTGATAACTGTTTGAGTTTTGCTATCGAGATATCCGCCACCGGAAATACAGAATTTGATGTGCTTTCCAAGTAAGTTAGATTGAATAACGCTTTGAACCGCTTTATAAGGTCCGGCTTCTTCTCTTGTAATCTTACCGGTGTTATATCCGATTAACTTATCTATTAATTGCTGCTTTGCTGGTGTTTCTAACGCTCTTTTTCTTTCTAAACCTTGAGCAACTGAATCCCAGAATAATGGGACTGAGAAGACGTGGGTGACTTTGAATTTTTGAGCGGTGGTTTGAACTTCAGTAGGCGCTAAAGATCTAACGAATACAAAGTTGGCACCGAAATAGAAATACCATAAGAAGGTAGCGATAAATCCAAAGATGTGGTGGAAAGGAATCATTGCCATGACTCTTAATTCACCCATTGATTTTGGATAGAGCAATGTTTTACTTGTTTCTTGGAAGTCTAACGCTGCAGCAATTTGGTTACAGAGGTTTTCTCCGTTAAACACCATTAACTTAACGTTACCAGTTGTTCCACTTGAACAGAAGATGACTTCATTCTCCCAATTAGGAGCAAAATCATAACTGTGTTTCTCTTCGAGAATATCTTTTAATGAGAATTTTGGAACGTTATATGTGTAGTTGTCATCAGTGATGATTGCAACTGCTTTACCTTGAGCGATTAAATTTTCTGTTCCTTCTTTAGAAGTTCTTGCGTCCACTAATAATGGTTTATAACCACACATTAAGATTGCCCAGAATATTTCTCCCCAGTGTGGACTATTTGCGGCTTTTAAAACGATTGGAACATTTTTTGGTTGTTGAATCATGAAATTCGCGAGAATTGAAGCGATTTCAAATGCGTGTTTTCTGAATAAAGAATATTTATATTTCTTATTCTTTCCTTTTTGGTCAACGTAAGTGACAGCGATTCTTTTTTCGTTTCTTTTAGTAGAAAGGAAAAAGATGTCTTCCATTGTTCTTGATGTTTCAAAAAGAAGATTTGCTTCCTCACATTTGGCTTTAACTTTGTTATATTCAGGATACATAGTGTTTTATACCAACTTTCTTTCAAACTTAATCATTTTACTATAATTCCATACATTCGAGAATGTTTTTTGTTTCGATATCTATGATAACTACCTTGATTTTATCCTCATTTACTTCAAGGATTGCATAACTTCCGTTGCTATCATCTCTCGGTCTAGAGAGAGAACCAGGACAGATGTTAATGATGTTGTCCTCAACAAATACTTTGTATCTATGAGTGTGACCGTAGACAAAAATTGAAACACCTTCTTTTTCTTTATTACTCATATTTGGAAAATGTTTCATGAATAAATAACCTCTAGGAGTATTAATTCTTCTACAGCGATCAAAGTTATAAAAATCACAATTTCCTTCGACTGAATCAAAAGGATATATAGCCATAGAGGAACTTTGACTATCTCCAGCGTGGAGGTAATAATCCATGTTTGGATATTGTTCGACTAAATCTCTAAGAATTTGATCATTTCCGTGAGAATCACTAACAAGAAGAAATTTCATAACAAAACAATAATATATTATTTTGCTTTGAGATAGTTAATGAAAGCACGTATAATATCTTAGGTATATCAAAGATATATGGACAAGAAACAAGCAAGAATTATATTTATGGGAACTCCGGAGATCTCTTCCAAAGTTTTAGAAGGGCTTATTTTAGATGGATATAATATCATCGCTCTTATCGCTCAACCTGATCGTCCGGTTGGAAGAAAAAAAGTTTTAGTTCCTGTTCCTACTAAAGTAGTTGCGGAAAAATATAATATTCCTGTTTATCAACCATTAAAGATTAGAAAAGAATATGAGTTCGTTAGTGAACTACGCCCAGATTTAATTTTGACTTTAGCTTATGGACAAATTGTTCCTCAAGGATTATTGGATATTCCTACTTTAGGGTGTATCAATCTTCATGGTAGTTTACTACCAAAATATCGTGGAGCCGCTCCTATTCAATACGCTTTACTTAACAATGAAAAGAAAACCGGTATGACTTTAATGAAAATGGTTAAAGAGATGGATGCTGGAGAAATGTATATGAATGAAGAAGTGGAGATAAGCGAAGAAGATAATTCAACCTCTTTGTTTATCAAAATGGGGGACGCAGCTTTATCTTTAGCTAAACGCGCCCTTCCTTTATATCTTGCTGGCGAATTAAAAGGCGTTCCACAAGATGAATCGCTTGTGACTTTCGCCCCAAGTATTAAACCAGAAGAAGAAAAAATTGATTTGTCTAAATCAAAAGAGGAAGTGTTTGGTCAAATCAGAGCGTTAAGCGATGTTCCCGGTGCTTATTTATTTTTAGACAATCTTAAATTAAAAATTTATAAATCAAAAATTGTCTCTGATGAGATCATTGGTCAAATCGGTGAAATCGTTAAAGCGGATAAAGGTGGATTATATCTCCAACTTTCTAATGGATTATTATCTCTTCTCGAACTTCAAAAAGAAGGAAAGGGAAGAATGGACTATAAGTCTTTTATAAACGGCAATCAAGGTCTAGTTGGGCAAATCCTAAAATAAGATGAATGTTAAATTAGAATTAAGCGTCCACCAATTAGTGGACTTTCTTTTAAGAAAAGGCGATATTGATAATCGCGTTTTTAATCGTTCTTCTCAAACCGAAGGAACTAGACTCCACGGTATTTATCAAGCTAAACAAGGCACTAATTACATATCTGAATATCCTCTTAAACAGTCATTTGTTGTTAATGAAATTGAAGTCACTATTCAAGGTCGAGCAGATGGAATTATCAAAAAGAGTGATAAAGAATACATTATTGATGAAATCAAAACTACAGCTATTAGCTTAAAAGAATTTAGAGATGAAAACCTTGAGTGGCATCTCGGCCAAGCCAAATGCTATGCATATATGTTCGCTTATGCCTTAGGTTTAGATCATATCGGAGTGAGATTAACTTATATCCGTCAAGGTAAAGAAAGTGAAAAGCTGATCGAAAACTATACTTATATAACAAAAGAGTTAGAAAACTATGTTTATGATTTGATTGAAAAATATCTAGAGTTTTATAACGTTGTATTAAGACTTCAAGAAGAAAGAGACGAATCGATTAAGTCCTTGGAGTTTCCTTTTGATAATTTTAGAGATGGGCAATATGAACTTACTAAATACGTCTATGGAGCGCATAAAAATAGCAATAGTTTATTTATTGAAGCTCCAACTGGTATAGGTAAGACTATGTCTACTATATACCCTTCGATTAAGTATCTACTTGAAGATGATAAAACGAAAATCTTTTACTTGACCGCTAAAGCGACTGGAAAAGAAAACGCTCATAATGCTTTAGAGATATTAAGAAGAAATGGTTTAACAATTTCTAGCGTTATCTTAATGAGCAAAGAAAAGATTTGCTTCTGCAAAGATAAAGCGTGTAATCCTGATGAATGCATTTACGCAAAGGGATATTACAACAAGATTAAAGACGTGATTAAAGAATCACTTATTAGATATGAGGATTTTGATAATGAGACTATTGTCTCTATCGCTAATAAACACTCGATTTGTCCATTTGAGTTAGAACTCGATTTGTCTTTATATTCCGATATTATTATTTGCGATTATAATTACGTTTATGACCCAACTGCGTATCTTAAAAGATATTTTGATGAAGATAGTACTCATCATATAGTTCTAGTTGATGAGGCACATAACTTAGTAGAACGCTCCAAAGATATGTTTAGCGCCGAACTTAAAAAATCAACTTTAGAAAAGGCAAAAAAAGCGCAGAGGCATATCTCTAATAAAAAGATCAAAAACATCTTAGCGAAAATTGGAAAGATGTTTGATGAATATGATTCCTCTTTAGAATATGGTCAAACAAAGATAGATGATCTAAGTGAAGAAGGATATAAAATCATCAATCGCTTTGTAACTGTTTATCAAGAAGTGAACAAAGAAAATAATAAAGATGTAAGTAAAGAGCTCACAGAACTTTTTATTGAAGTTAATAAATTCTTGAAGATTTCTGAATTAATTTCAGAAAGATACCTTATTTATATTGATAAAAGCGAAACTGATTTAATCCTTAAGTTTTATTGTTTAGATGCTTCAAGATTCATCAAAGAGAAAAATCGAATGGTCAATTCTTCGGTAATGTTTTCTGCAACGTTATCTCCGATAGATTATTACATTGATCTACTTGGTGGAGATAAAACTAATTCTCCTTCTTTGTCTTTAAATTCTCCGTTCCCAAAAGAGAATTTGAAACTACTTATCGCTCCTAAAATATCTACGCGATATAAAAATAGAGACAAGACTTATCAAGATGTCGCTAATTATATACTCGCATTTATAAACGCTAAGAAAGGTAATTATTTTATCTACTTACCATCATACGAGTATTTAGATAACCTTCTAAAGGTTATAGAATTTCCAAAAAACGTTGATGTACATATTCAAAACAAAGAGATGAGTGAAAGCGAAAAAGAAGAGTTCATTTCTTCCTTCAAAAAGAAAAATAGAAAAACGGTAGTTGGACTAGCAATCATCGGTGGTGCTTTCGGAGAAGGTATAGACCTTGTCGGTGATTCTTTAATTGGAGTAGTCATAGTAGGAATTGGTCTACCAAAGATTAATTTTGAAAGTAACGAAGTAGTGGAATATTACAAGAAAAACGAAATTAATGGCTTTAATTACGCATATACATATCCAGGCATGAATAAAGTAATGCAAGCGGTTGGAAGATTAATTAGAAGCGAAACCGATAGAGGCGCTGCTCTACTTATAGATGAAAGATATATGTGGAATGATTATAAAATTCTTTTTAAAAAAGAATGGGATAACTATGAAGTAGTGGTAAATGAAGAAGATATTCGTGATAGTTTACAAAAGTTTTTCAAAAATTAACATAAATGTTATAATGCTCTAGAATTATGGATTTTGATCAAAAATATCTTAGAAATTTCTCAATAATTGCCCACATCGATCACGGCAAGAGTACACTTGCAGATCGTATTTTAGAAATGACTGGCGCAATTTCTGAAAGAGAAATGAAAGATCAAATCCTTGACTCAATGGACCTTGAAAGAGAAAGAGGAATTACCATTAAGTTGAACGCGGTTACATTATCCTACAAAAGTGATGATGGTAACACCTATGTTTTCAATTTAATCGACACTCCAGGCCACGTCGATTTCACTTATGAAGTGTCTCGTTCTTTGGCGGCTTGTGAAGGTGCGGTTTTAGTAGTGGACGCCACTCAAGGAGTTGAGGCTCAAACCCTTGCCAATGTATATTTAGCAATAGACAATAATTTGGAGATTTTACCTGTTATCAACAAAGTTGATTTACCATCAGCAATGCCTGAATGGGCAAAAGAAGAAATAGAAAAACGTATTGGCATTCCTAGTGATGAAGCGGTGGAAGTTAGTGCTAAAACCGGTTATCACATTCATGAATTACTCGAAGGAATTGTTAAAAACGTCCCTGCTCCTAGTGGAGATCCAAGCGCTCCTTTAAAAGCACTTATCTTCGATAGCTTCTACGATTCTTATCGTGGAGTAGTTATCATGGTGAGAATTAAAGAAGGCGGTGTTAAAGTCGGAGATCATATCAAACTTATGCAGTCTAATAAAGATTACTTTATTACTGAATTAGGAATTAGAACTCCTCAAGAAATTAAATTAACAGAGTTAAAGTGTGGACAAGTCGGATATATATGCGCACAGATAAAAGACATCAAAGATGTTAGACCTGGCGACACTGTGACTAGCGCAGTTCGTCCAGCGGAAAAAGCGCTCCCTGGATATCGAGATATTAATCCAATGGTCTATTGTGGTTTATATCCTGTCGATAGCGATGATTATCAAGATTTAAAAGAAGCTTTAGAGAAATTATCTCTAAATGATGCTTCGTTACAATTCGTTCCAGAGACTTCTCAAGCCTTAGGATTTGGCTTTAGATGTGGTTTTTTAGGCTTATTACACATGGATGTCATCCAAGAGAGATTAGAAAGAGAATATAACATCGATTTAATTCTTACTGCTCCATCAGTTATCTATCATGTTTATCTCACTAGTGGAGAAATGATTAATATCGATAACCCATCTAAACTTCCAGATTCTTCAAAGATTAAATCTATTGAAGAGCCTTATGTTAAAGCTAACATTATGACTCCAAAAGAATATGTCGGCCCAATTATGGAACTTTGCCAAGAGAAAAGAGGTATCTATTTAGATCTTCAATATTTTGACGACACTAGAATGATACTTGTTTATGAATTACCATTATCTGAAATTGTTTACAATTTCTTTGATAAATTAAAGAGCTGCACAAAAGGCTATGCTTCTTTTGATTACGAACCATCCTCATATAAACCAAATGATTTGATTAAGATGGACGTTCTCCTTAATGGCCAAGTCGTTGATGCTTTAAGTAGCATTGTCTTTAGACAACATGCTTATAACCGAGGTGTAGGAATAATTAGAAGAATCAAAACTGTTATTCCTCGTCAACAATTTGAAATTCCAATTCAAGCCGCTATTGGTGGCAAGATAATTGCTAGAGTAGATGTTAAAGCGGTAAGGAAAGATGTTTTAGCTAAATGCTATGGTGGAGATATTTCGCGTAAAAAGAAGCTTTTAGAGAAGCAAAAAGAAGGAAAGAAGAGAATGAAAAAGGTTGGATCTGTTGAAGTTCCACAGGAAGCATTCATGTCAATTCTTTCAATCGATGAAGAAGACGACGATTAAATTGGTTGAAAATTAGTAGATTTTTAGTTTATCTCTTGTAAAACAAGCATATGTAAAATATAATACTTACAAGAGGTAAACTTTTTATGTCGAATAATGATCTTGCAATCCGTTTTACAGAAGTTAATTACGCCACAAAAAAAGAAGTCAGTAAAGAACTAAACTTAAGTTTAATTGATGGAGTCTGGGCTAAAATTTTAGCGTACCGTTCTGGCTTTTATCATTATCTCTCGATTAAAGGAGTAGATAAGAATCAACTTAGAGTTTGTTTATGTCCAACCATACAAAAGAAGGCTGACAGCGCTCAAAACAAACTAATTCATTTATTAAATGAATACAATAAACTTGATAGTGTAAATGGCGACGCTCAATATTTCGAATTATCAAATCTAATAAAGAGTTTACAAAATATCGCTTTAAAAAATAACCTGAGGTGTGATGAAGAATTTATTCGCAATACAATTCATGGCGATAACTCAGAAAGACACCTTGTTAATTATCTTAACGCTTTAAGATTTGTTCAAAAACATTACTCTAGACCGATCGATGTTGATTATTTGGCTGAACTTTATAGCTTGGTAACTGGTAACTCCGAATTAACCTCTTTTTATCGACAAGTTGATTTTGAAGACATCAATTCTAGCGCGGTTATTTCTCGTGTATATAAGTGTGCTCCTCATCAACTTATTGAATCGATGATGGATGCTTTATTTGCTTTCCTTGCTAAAACCGATTTAAATATCATCGATAGAGCGATTATTACATTCTACTATGTAGAATTTGTCAAACCATTTAAAGAATACAATGATGAAATCGCTACATTACTCATGAAGTCGGTCTTGGCGAATGATAATTATGGAGAATGTGCGTTCTTCATTCCTTTTGAAGCATTATTAAACGAAAACATCAACGAAGTTAATCGCTTGTTCTATGAAGTGCAACTTACTTCCGATGTAACTTATTTCCTTTCGTTTGCCTTAGAAGCGTTTGAGCACTTAATTGAAAAACTCTTAGACAGTCTCGCGGAATATTCTGCTCAAATCATTAAAAATGATTTCTTCAAAGAGGATGAAGAAAAAGTTGAAGAAACCGTTCCTAGTGTAGAACCTGTTAAAGAAGAAAGAGAAGAGACTCCAACGGAAGTCATTCAACAAACTCCGGTTGTAGAAGAAAATAGGGAAGAAAAAATTGAAAAACCTATTCAAGAAGTAAAAGATATTGAAAATAGACCTTCTGGACTTGCGGTCAATTATATTCCTGAGGAACTCGATGAAAAAACCGCTTCTAGATTAGAAAAACATTTACTAGAATTAGATATCCGTCTAAAGAAGGGGCAAGCGTATTTCTACGCTAGGCACTGTACATTAGGCTGTTATTATACGATTGATCAATATAAAAAAGCGACCAAATGCGTATATGAAACCGCAAGAACTTCTATGGAAAAACTTGTGGAATATGGTTATTATGTTAAAAAAGAATTCGGCAAGAAGTTTGTTTATACTCCTGTCGATAGAAAAAGAGGGCAATAATTATGACATTAGCTATTTCTACTGAATTAATGACATTCCTAATTATATTAGGAGTGGTAGTTGTTATCGCTGTTGTTGCGTTCTTAATTTATCTTTATTTAAAACCACGTTTAAAGCATGACGATAAGCCAAGTGAAGAACAAATCCTTCACGAAGAGATGGATCGTCTACTTAAACCAATTGAAGATGATGAAACCGCTAAAGCGGTTGAAGAATATAAGGATGAAGAAGAATAAGGTTTCTGCCTTATATATTCACATTCCATTTTGTGAATCAATATGCGATTACTGTGACTTTACGAAGTTGCAGTATTTTCGTAATTTCGCTTTCCTTTATTTAGAAAAACTAGAACAAGAACTTGATAGCACTATTCAAAATAAGGAATTAGAAACTATTTACGTTGGTGGAGGAACTCCAACATCTTTAGAAGATGATTTGTTTTTAAAATTGCTTCAGATGATTTCTCCTTATTCCAAAAAAGTAAAGGAATATACGTTTGAGTGTAACCCAGAATCGCTTACTCTTAATAAAATTAAGATGCTCAAAGAATATGGGGTAAACCGTATTTCTATTGGAGTGGAATCTACAGATAATCGAATTCTAAAATCAATCAATCGACATCACACTTTTGAAGATGTTAAAAAGGTAGTGACTCTTCTTAAAGATAATGGAATCAATAATATCAATTTGGATCTCATTATAGGCCTACCTAATGTTAGCGGAGCAATGTTAGACAAAGATATTAAAAATATCTTATCTCTTAAACCTAATCACATTTCTTGCTATTCATTAACCGTACATGAGCACACTGTCTTTTATATAAATAAAATTGAAGAACCGAGTGAAGAATTTGCTTATGATGCATATAAAAAGATTAACAATCTTTTGGAACAAAGCGGTTACTTACATTATGAAGTGTCTAATTGGTGTTTACCTAATTATCAAAGCCAACATAACCTTACTTACTGGAGAAACGAAGAATATTATGGAATTGGACTAGGCGCTTCAGGATATATTGGGAGCACAAGATATAAAAATACGACTAATTTAAGTGAATACCTTAATGGCAAAAACAAAAAAGAAGTTGAGATAGTGGATTCTAATTACCTTTTTTTTACCCAAGTGATGCTTAATTTAAGAACAAGTGAAGGATTAGACCTAGTAAAATTTAATTCTATTTTTAATAAGGATTTATATAAAGAAAAGAAAGAAATCATCGATTCATACATCAATGGTGGATATCTTTTTATAAAAGATAAACGATTAATAGCAACTTTTGAAGGAATGATGATTCTTGACAAAATCACCCTTGATCTAACCGAATAAAATTAGACTATTTCAACAATATATTAGAAAGTTACCTTTAGGTAATTTTTTATTTTTAGCACTTATTTGTTGACAGTGCTAACACTTTCGCTATAATAGAATTAGCACTTGGAAGTGTGTAGTGCTAAAAAGGAGGTGTCAAAGATGTCATTAACTCGAAGTGAAACGATTCTCAAAATGATTGTTGAATATTTCATCAAAACTGCGGAACCTGTCGGAAGTCAAACATTAATCGAAGAATATAATCTTCCCTATAGTAGTGCGACTATCCGTAATGAAATGTCCGCTCTTGAAAAGATGGGTTATATTGAGAAACCGCATACATCTGCAGGACGTGTTCCTTCCACTAAAGGATATGAATATTACTGCAAGCACTTAAGAGATAAGAATTTAAATGAAAATCTTAGGCACTCCCTCCAATCCGTTTTAAACGGAAAGGTCCAATCCATTGAAGAAGTGATTAAAAGAAGTTGTGAGATTATCTCACACATGACTAATCTTGTCTCCGTGGTCATGGGCCCTGAAGAAAGCGCTGAACACTTAGCAAGTATTCAATTAGTGCCTATTAATGAGAACACAATTACCGCAATCTTTGTTACTGATAAGGGTTATGTTGAGAACAAAACATTTATCCTAGAAGAAAGTGTCAAACCTGATGAAGTAATCAAATGTGTTGATCTGCTTAATCAAAGATTAAAGGGAACACCAATTGATGGACTTGTGGAGAAGATGGAAGCGATTAAGCCAGTCTTAAGCGATTACATTGTCTCTCATGATGTTGT
Source organism: uncultured Erysipelotrichaceae bacterium (assembly GCA_902800645.1). GTDB lineage: Bacteria > Bacillota_I > Bacilli_A > RFN20 > CAG-826 > UBA2450. Next base: position 187,031 of record CADCFC010000001.1, on the reverse strand, counting down.
CTATCAAGCAATCTTAGAAAGTTTACTTAGATTTGCAGGTGATCGTCTCTCATTATATGGAAGAGAAGAGTTATTCTCTCACCCAGAATTCAAAAATGACACTGACGCTTTGATGAGAGTTATGAAGCTCTTAGATGATGCTTCCTTATTAAGGAAAGCAGATTATCAAATCGAAGAAGATAGTGATATGGGTGTGAGTATTGGCGATGTTGAAGGTAATCCAGATGTCGCTCTTGTAACTGCTAAAATCAAAATCGGTCCCGATAGTGAAAACACCATCACATTGGTCGGACCAAAAAGAATGGATTACGACAAAGCTCTTTCCGCATTGGAGTATCTCTCCTCGGAATTAGATAAATACTTTAACGACAAAGGAGGTCACACGAATGGTGGAAGAGACTAAACTTAACGAAGAAGAAAATCTTTCAAAGAAAGAAAAGAAAAAAGTCGATAAGCTTTTAGAAGAAAATGAAAAACTAAAAGCGGATGCAGAACACTGGAAAAATGAATACTATCGTGCTTACGCTGATACGAAGAACTTAAGAAATAATATCGAAAGAGATTATCGCGAAGCTCTTAAGTATCGTAGTGAAGGATTCATTGAAGAATTACTTCCTGTACTCGATAGCTTCCATATGGCTCTCGCTAATGAGCCAACCGATCCAGCGCTCAAGAATTACCTCACCGGTTTCCAATACGTTTATCGCAATCTCGTAACAATCTTAGAAAACGAAGGAGTTGCTGAGATTCAACCTAAGGTTGATGAGAAGTTTAATCCGAATACGATGAACGCTGTTGATACAGTAGTCGGTGAAAGAGAAAACCTCGTTACAAAGGTTTATGGAAATGGTTACAAACTTCATGATCGCATTATTCGCCCAGCGATGGTACAAGTAAGCGTTCTTGAAAAGGAAAATAAAGAAAATAAAGAAACATCCGAAGAAAACATGGATGCATAGGAGGAAAAAATTATGGCAAAAGAAATTATCTTAGGTATTGACCTTGGTACAACTAATTCAGTTGTCTCTTATTTACAAGCTGATGGCACTGTTAAAGTCATCCCTTCTCCAGAAGGAACAATGACTACTCCATCTGTTGTTGCCTTCAAGGCAAGTGGTGAAGAAATTGTTGGTAACGCTGCTAAAAGACAAGCAATTACTAACCCAGACACCGTCAGTTCTATTAAAAGAAAAATGGGTAGTGCAGAAAAAGTTCACATTAACTGTGTGAATAAGGACTTCACTCCACAAGAAATCTCCGCAAAGATTCTTGCTTACATGAAGAAATATGCTGAAACAAATATCGGTCACAAAGTAGACAAGGCAGTTATTACTGTCCCAGCTTACTTCAACGATGCGCAAAGACAAGCAACTAAAGACGCTGGTCAAATCGCGGGACTTGATGTCGTCCGTATTATTAACGAACCAACCGCTGCGGCTTTAGCCTATGGTTTACAAACAGAAAAATCTGAGAAGATTTTAGTGTTCGACTTAGGTGGTGGCACATTCGATGTCTCTATCCTTGATATTGGAGATGGAACATTTGAAGTTGTTTCTACTGCTGGTGATAACCGCTTAGGTGGTGATGACTGGGATCAAGTCGTTGCTGATTACATCAAAGCACAAATTAAGATCGAAAACGGTATCGATATTACTGATAAAGGTAGCTTACAAAGAATTAGAGAAGCTGCTGAAAAAGCAAAGATTGAATTATCTTCTAGCTTAGAAACAGTGGTCTCTCTCCCATTCATTTCTATGACTAGTGCGGGTCCTGTTAACTTTGAAACAACTTTAACTCGTGCTAAATTCCAAGATTTAACAAGACATCTCTTAAAGAGATGTGAAGAACCTGTTAGACGTGCTTTAAGCGATGCTGGTATGAAACCAAGCGAACTCGATCAAGTCTTATTAATCGGTGGTTCTATCCGTATGCCAGCAGTTCAAGAATTAGTCGCTCAATTAACAGGTAAGAAACCAAACTTATCCGTCAACCCAGATGAAGCTGTTTCTATCGGTGCTGCTTATCAAGGTGGTGTCGTTAGTGGTGATGTCAAAGATGTCGTTCTTCTCGATGTCACTCCATTAACCTTAGGTATTGAAACTTTAGGTGGAGTTCTCACTCCTCTCATTAAGAGAAATACTACAATTCCAACCACTCAAAGCCAAATCTTCTCAACTGCTGCGGACAATCAACCTGCAGTTGATATCATGGTCTACCAAGGTGAAAGACCAATGGCGCATGATAATAAACTCTTAGGTCACTTCCAATTAACTGGTATTAAACCAGCAAGACGTGGTGAACCAAGAATTGAAGTCACATTCTCAATCGATGTTAACGGTATCGTTAAAGTATCCGCTAAAGACTTAGATACACAAAAAGAACAAGAGATTACTATTACTGGTAGTAACGGTCTTTCTAAGGAAGATATCGATAGAATGGTAAGAGAAGCGGAAGAAAACGCGGAAGCAGACGCCAAACGTAAAGAAGAAACCGAAATCAAAAATAAAGCAGAAACTTTGATCAATGACATCGACATCTCTTTACAAGAGAAAGGTGATTCTATCGACCCAGCTCAAAAAGAGCAAACTCAAAAACTTAGAGATGAACTTAAGACTGCTTTAGATAATAACGACATCGAAACACTTAAGAAACGTATCTCTGAGCTTGAACAAGCTGCTGCTTATATGGCTAACGCTCAAGCTGGTGGGGCAAAACCAAATGAAGGAGCGACCCCAGGAAGCAATCCTGATGATGTCGTTGACGCTGATTTCTCTGACAAGAATAAAGCTTAATAATTTAACAACAATTTACCACAAGGAGGGCAGTTGCCCTCTTTAGTGGCGAATAGAAAGGATCAATATGGCAACAAAAAGAGATTATTATGAAATCCTTGGAGTGAGTAAAACTGCTTCCAAAGACGAAATCAAATCGAGCTACCGTAAACTTGCAAAAAAGTATCATCCTGATAATAAAGAGACAGGCGATGAAACCAAGTTTAAGGAAGTTCAAGAAGCATATGACATCCTTTATGATGACCAAAAACGTAGTGCATATGACCAGTTTGGTCATGCGGCATTTGAGCAAACCGGAGGAGGCCCTGCTGGTGGAAACCCATTTGGTGGATTTAGCGGATTCTCTGGTGAAGATATTAATTTAGGAGACATCTTCTCACAATTCTTTGGTGGAGGAAGAAGTTCTTCAAGAAGACAGACTGGCCCGATTAGAGGCGATGATGTATTAATGCGATTGCGCGTTGATTTCATGGACGTAGTCAATGGAAAAGACGAAGAGATTCAATTTGATTTTGATGATGATTGTCCTCATTGCCACGGAAGCGGAGCGGAAAGTCCAAGCGATATTAAAACTTGTAGTACATGTCATGGACGCGGATCTGTTACTCGACAAACAAGAAGCTTATTCGGCACTGTGAATACTGAAACGGTGTGTCCTGATTGTGGTGGCAGTGGAAAGACCATTTCAAAGAAATGCTCTGTCTGTGGTGGCAGCGGTACTAAACGTATTAAAAAGACAACCAAGATTCATATACCGGTTGGTATTAATAATGGTCAACAAATTAGACTTCAAGGAATGGGTGGCGCTGGAAAAAATGGTGGAGAACACGGAGATCTCTATGTTGAGATTAATGTTAAAGAACATCCATACTTCAAGCGCGAAAGAAATGATATCCATCTAGAAGTACCTCTTGATTTCGTCGATGCGATTTTAGGAACCAAGATTGAAGTCCCTACAGTCTACGGAGAAATGATTGTCACTGTTCCTGAAGGCACTCAACCTGGTCAAGTCTTAAGACTTAAAGGCCAAGGTATTAAAGATTTGAGAACTGGTAAACCTGGTGACCAATATATCCACTTAGATATTAAAGGACCAACATCATTAACAAAAAAACAAAAAGAAGCGCTTCAAGCTTATAAAGATGTGAGCAAAGATAGCGATTCCTTATTTGAAAAGTTTAAAAAGAAATTTAAGAAATAGTTCTTCCTCGTGAAGGACTTTTCTTTACTAGCGATGAATATTTCACTGCTTTTTTTGTTTCTATAAAAATTTTTTAGTTCAAAGAACTAACAAAAATTAAAAATAAAGTTTTTTATCTTTCCACCCTATTTAAGTAATGAAGGGGCAAAAATTGTCCCGGAATAGGAGGAATTATGTATTTTATATCACAGTTAGGCAAGCATGATTGCGCCTTTGCTTGCTTAAAAATGATGCTCGCAAATTATCATCGCGATAAAAACTATCTTTATCTTCAGTGCCCAGAAGATCGTCCTTATAGTTTTTTAGAGTTGATAAAGATTGCCGGCATTTATGATTTAAAACTTCTCGGGGTCAAAGTTACTGACCCAAAGGAACTTTATTCGTGTAAGAAATTTCCATTCATCATCACCCTTGAAAGAAAAAAGGGAATAAAACACGCGGTTCTCATTCTTAAAGCAAATCCAAAATACGTGACAGTTTATGATCCTTCGGTTGGTAAACATCGAATATCAACAGAAATATTTTTAGATGAATGGAATGGTAGAGCACTGATAGCAGAAGAAGAGCCTAAAAAGAAGAAATGTGAAATCATTTACCCTGATTTCGTTGATACGCGAGACAAGATTATTCTCCCAATCTTGCAAGTTATTAGTGGAATCTCGCTTCTTTTAGGCGCTTACTTTGTAAGCGACAAGACAATCTATTTCCTTCCAATTGCATTCTTTGCCTTATTCGTTATCTTTGAGATCATATTTAGATGGCAATTAGTTAACGCGATGAAAAGAATGGATGACAATATTTACGAGTATGACTTTAGAAGAGAAAATCTGAATTATTTAGAACTTTATAAAACGATTGAAAACTATCGATACCACGCTTTATCGACAACGCCCAATTTTATCGGGGCAACTTTAATCGCTACATTCGTCTCTATAATTACAGTTATCAATGATTCGCTAAACATGATTTACATTTTTCTCCCACTTGCTTTAGCGGTTATTGATGTATTTTTCTATAAGCCATACTTTAAAAATAAGTCAATAGAAATCATCGAAAAAGAAAATGAAGTAGTGGAAGTAGAGACTGACTTTCAGTTCAAGACAAAAAGTAGAGACGCTCATGATGTCGCATATCAAATTGGATTTAACAAGAATACCTATACCTATTTAGAGGTTGCGGTTATCTTGCTCACGATTGTTCTTATGATGATGATAACTAGAGTTATCAATATCACTTATGTTCTCGTATACCTATGCATCTCAATCTTTCTTAAACAAACTTTCACAAAGATGCTTGAGTATTCATTACAAAGCGAGGAATTTGAAAAGACAAAAGCTAGATTGATAAATCAAATCGATTTTAAACTATAATTCGATATAGATTATAAGTACTTATCTATGATAAACTAATTTAGATGGAACTCGATTTTAACTCAAAATTTAAAGAAGCAGAATCTTACGAAGAAGAATACAATTCCTTAATGGAAATCGCACTTTCAACACTCAAGATTAAGTGCGATCCAATTGTTTCTGTTTCTATTGTTGATAATCGTTACATCCATCGCATCAATAAAAAATATCGCAATATTGATCGTCCAACTGACGTCATTAGTTTCGCCTTTTTAGATGATGGCCATCTATATGACAAAGTCCTCTATAAAGAAGGAATGGTGGCTCTAGGAGATATTTATATCTCTTTAGAAAAAGCAAAAGAGCAAGCTATAGAATATGGACATTCATTAAAGCGAGAACTTTGTTTCCTCTTTGTTCATGGTCTACTTCATCTACTCGGATATGACCACATGAATAAAGAAGACGAAGAAGTGATGTTTTCTTTACAAGAACAAATTCTTAAAGAAAGAGGTATCTAATCATGGATAAGAAAGAATTGATTCAAAAAGCAATTGAGGCTAGAAGTCTCTCATATTCACCATATAGTCATTTCGCTGTTGGAGCAGCGTTACTCACTAAGGATGGTAAGGTGTTTTTAGGCGCAAACGTTGAGAATTCTTCTTACCCATTATGTATGTGTGCAGAAAGAAACGCGCTATATAACGCGATGATGCACGGTTATAAAAAGAGTGACTTTCTCGTTCTTGCATTAAGTGCTGATACTGATGGACCATGTTCCCCTTGTGGAGCGTGCCGTCAAGTTATTAGTGAACTATTCCCTAAAGATGGAGCCATTATTATGACAAATCTTAAAGGAGCAGTGCAAGAAACTAACGTAGAAGAGCTCTTACCATTCGCATTTAGTGAGGACGATTTGAAATAATGAAATCTGGATTTGTTGCTATTCTCGGACATCCAAATGTCGGCAAGTCTACAATTTTAAATGGGATTATTAATCGTAAGATTTCTATTGTCACCGATAAAAGCCAAACTACTCGTAATGTAATTAAGGGTGTTTATCGTGGCAAAGATAGCCAAATTATCTTTGTCGACACTCCTGGTATCCATAAACCTCACGCTAAACTTGGTGTTGAGATGAATAACATGGCATATAGTAGTGCTCATGAGGCCGATGTTAATGTTTTGGTTGTGGATGCGAGCAAATCGTGGAATGAAGGAGACGAATTCCTTTTGTCTCATTTAGACATTAATAACGCTCCTTTAGTCGTCGTTTTTAATAAAATTGACCAAGCGAGAATTAATGAAGCTGAAAAACTTAAGGCAACTTATCGTGAAAAACTCCCAGAAAGCCACTTTATTGACACTGTAGCAAGCGAAAGATTCAATTTAGAGGAATTAATCGCCTTGGTGGAAAAACTCCTTCCAGAGGGCCCTGAATATTATCCAAGTGAAGTTGTCACTGATAAAGATGAAATATTTCAGATCAAAGAAATCATCCGTGAAAAAGTTTTAAAGACTCTAAGGGATGAAGTTCCACATAGTATTGCAATCTACGTGAATAATATTGCGTGGGAAGAAAATCCATTACATATCCACGCAACGATTATTGTTGAAAAAGATTCCCAAAAGGGAATAGTGATTGGCGCTGGCGGAAAGCGAATTAAAGAAATCGGATTAAAGGCAAGAAGAGACATTGAGAAGTTATTAAACAAACACGTGTTTTTAGAACTATTTGTTAAAGTGCAATCTGATTGGCGCAATAGCGATGAGTTACTAGAAACATACGGATATAAAAACAAAAAACGCTGAAAATGAAAATCATTGTATTAAATAATACAAAATATAAAGAAAATGATGTGATTTATAACGCCATAACTGAGAACGGCTATGTTTCTTTTAAAGCACCTGGAGCGTTAAGTGGAAAATCACAAGTAATGTGGTTAAATAATCCTTTAACGATTGCGGATGCCGAATTCTCGGATCGCCGCTATAAGTATCCAACTTTAAAAGAAGCAAAATTAATTTCATCTCCAATTAATGGCAAAGAATCTTTAGAGGAGTTAACTATTCTCTCAGTGATAATTGAAATCGCTAATAAGCTCTTGCCTGATGATGACAAGCATCTCTTATTTAAAGAGATAGAAGAGGGACTAAGCGCCTTAAAGACCGCTCCAGACAAGCTATTAGCATTATTGATTTTTCTAGCAAGAGCAATAAAAATAGCGGGAGCTAGCCCGGAAGTTGATTCGTGTGTCTTTTGCGGATCTACTCATAAAATTGCCGCTTTCTCTTTTAGAGATGGTGGATTCATTTGTGAAGATTGCTTAGATCCTACTTTGGATTTGCCTTCTTTTACAGGCAGTCAAAAGCTTTTAATCAGGTATATTTTTAAAGCACCAAATTATTCGTGTGTCGGCTCTGAAAGATATTCTAAAGAAGATAAAATTGAAATCTTAAAGCACCTTCAAGATTGTATTGATTGTGATTTAGGCGTGTTCATTCACTCAATCAATCAACTATATAAATAAATTTATAACTGATTTTTTATAACACTGATAATAGGTTGACAAGATAGTGTTTTTTATCTATATTTTTCCTTGCGTATTATTTTGGAGGCTTGTTAAATGAGCGATTATAGTTTTGATAAATTATGCAGCCACTTTATTACTTCTGGATATTATTTCCAAGGAAGCGAAATTTATGGTGGCTTATCTAATACATGGGATTACGGTCCTTTAGGTAGTGAAATAAAAAACAACATCAGAAAGATGTGGTGGAAGAAGTTTGTTCAAGAAAGTCCTACTAATGTAGGAATTGACGCTGCTATCCTAATGAACCCAAAAGTTTGGGAAGCTACTGGACACGTTCAAACATTCAATGATCCTTTAATTGATTGCAAGAAATGTAAACAACGTTTTAGAGCCGATCAATTAATTGAACAAGAAAGACCAGACGCTCCAGTAACATCAATGACTAATGAACAAATGATGGAATTTATTAGAGGCAATCACATTACCTGTCCTAATTGTGGAGCAGAAGATTTCACTGATATTCGTCAATTCAATATGATGTTTAAAACACATATTGGTGTAACTGAAGATAGTAAATCTACGGTCTATCTTAGACCTGAAACCGCTCAAGGTGTTTTCGTTAATTTCAAAAATGTTATAAGAACAACACGTAGAAAATTACCTATTGGTATTTGTAATACTGGTAAAGCCTTTAGAAATGAAATTACTCCAGGTCAAATGACCTTTAGAACTCGTGAGTTTGATCAAATGGAAATGGAATTCTTCTGTAAACCAGGAACTGACTTAGAGTGGTTTGAACATTGGAAGAAACAATGCTTGCTCTTTATTGAGGACTTAGGTATTAAAGAAGAAAATTTACGTTATAGGGATCACGATCCAGAAGAACTTGCTTTTTATTCAAAAGCAACAACTGATATTGAATTTAAATTCCCATTTGGATGGGGCGAAGTTTGGGGCATTGCTGATCGAACAGATTACGACTTAAACCGCCATATGTCTTATAGTGGTGAAAGCCTTGAATATTTAGACCCAGAAACCAATGAGAAATATGTTCCTTATTGTATTGAACCTTCGGTTGGCTTAGATAGACTCGTATTAATGTGTCTATGCAATGCCTATGATGAAGAAGTTGGCGAAAAGGAAACTCGTATCGTTATGCACTTATCTCCATATATTGCACCTGTTAAAGCTGCGATTCTTCCATTGAGCAAGGCTCTTGGAGATAAAGCAAGAGAGATTCAAAATATTTTATCAAAATATTTCCCTGTTCAATATGATGAAACAGGAAGCATCGGTAAGAGATATCGTAGACAAGATGCAATTGGCACCCCATTCTGTATCACTGTTGACTTCCAAACCTTAGAAGATAACGAAGTTACAATTAGAGACAGAGATACAATGAATCAAGTTCGTATGCCAATTCAAAAGCTTGTTGAATACCTATCTGTCAAATTATTCTATTAGTATCAAATTAGTATTAAATTAGTATATTTATAATTTTATTATATGAGCGGAAACAATACATTAGCTGAAGACATCTTAAAACACGCTGATATTGTTAAAGTTGTGGAAAGTTACATGCCTCTTATTAAAGCTGGCAAGAACTATAAAGGTGTTTGTCCATTCCATGACGATACAAATCCTTCTTTAGTCGTGTCTCCAGAAAAACAAATGTTCAAATGCTTTGTTTGTGGTACTGGTGGTAACGCCATCACCTTCGTTCAAAAATATGAGCATATCTCCTTTGGAGAAGCACTCAGAAAAGTTGCAGATATTGTCGACTATCATCCAGCTGGACTAGAAAGAGTTGGACGCCCTGTTAAAGTTGATGAGAGAAGGGATCAAATCCTTAAGTGCCTCTACGATTTAAATCTTTATTATCAGTTTGCGCTTAATACACAAGAAGGTAAAAAAGGCCTTGATTATCTAGAATCAAGGAAGCTAGATAATACCTTAAGAAATAAGTATAAGCTTGGATATGCTCCTGAAGATGGAAAGGCTACAATTGATTTCCTTCTTAAAAAAGGGCACTCAATTAAAACTATCGAAGATACAGGAATTGCTAAGATGCTTTCTCCTGGAAACTATCGAGACATGAATGAAGGAAGAGTGACTTTCCCAATTTGTGATATCGATGGCAATGTTATTGGATTTAGCGCTAGACGACTAGTGGACGATAATTCGCCTAAATATATGAACACACCTGAAACATATTTGTTTCATAAGACTAACAATTTATACAACATTCATATCGCTAAAGATGCATGTAAATTAAAAGAGTTTATCTACATATGTGAAGGATTCATGGACGTCTATGCACTAGGTAAAATCGGAATTGATGCTGCTGTGGCAATAATGGGCACTGCCTTAACAAGCGAGCACATTCAGATTTTAAGAAGCTTGAACGTTGAGCTAAGACTATGTCTTGACGGCGACCTGCCTGGACAAAGTGCGATGATGAAAATCGCTAAAGTTCTAGCAAAAAGTGGAATCAACTTTAGAGTTGTGGATAATCAAGGAAGCGACCGCGATCCAGATGAAATCTTAAATGAAGACGGAAAAGCTGCCTTAGAGGAGTATTTGAATAAGCTCGTTAGTCAAACCGATTTCGCCTTAAATTATTATTTAAGAAGCAATCCTCTTAAGACCAATGAAGAAAAGAAAACATTAATTAAAGAATTCTTACCAATCCTTCTAAGAATTGATTCGCAACTAGAACTTGATAATTATTTGAGAAAGTTGCAGAAGATTACTGGCTTCGACGCTGAAAGCATTCGTGATTTATTGAAGCGTGCACGTGTGACTGTCAGTCAAGGAGAAGAAACAACTAAAGCTGTTTTTCAAAATTTCCATCCTGAAAGAGAAGCCCTTCAGAAGCTCGTAACTGCTGAGCGCGAACTTTTATACCAAATGAGTCAAAACAAGCGTGCTGTGAGCTTTTATGAACAAAAGGTGGGTGGTTTCTATGATGATAACTACCGTCAAATTGCAAACTTCATGATTGAATATGCCGAAAATCATGATGAGATGGATGTTAATGGAGTGCTCTTGCTCATGCAGAATGAAGAAGAGAATCGAGATGACATCATTAATGATTTGACCTCACTAATGGTGGAGACTCATCCAAGTCAGTGCTCTGAACAATTGCTTGAGAATTTGTTAGACACCATTAATGGTGAGAAGACAAGAATTACTGACGAAGATATCCTTGCAAGTTCTCTAGAAGGAAAAAGTGAACTTGAACAGGCAAGAATTATTAAAGAATTCCGCCAAAGAGAATTGGCGAAGAAAAAATAGATCGAAGATTGTTGATAAGGGAGAATACGACAATGGGAAGACCAAAGAAAAGTGAAGTGGCTACTAAGGAAGTAGCAAAGAAGCCTAAGAAGGCCACAAAGAAAAGAGATACTGAAACTCTTGCTACTTTAGCGGAAATCGAAGCCAAACTTCTTAAGAAAGCTAAGAATAACGGCGATTCATTAGATCAAAGTGATATTTATGATGCTTTAAATAATTATGAACTCGAAGATGATGTTATCGATGATTTAATTGAATACTTTGCAAAGCAAAACATTGAAGTTATTTCAGAAGATGAACCTGAAGAAGATGAAGATCTCGACGATGAAGAGTTTGACGAGAGCAAAATGTCTGATTTAGAAGAAGATGATGATGACTTCTTTGATAATGACGAGGCTGAGTCTGAAGAACTTGATTTTGATATTGATAATTTGGATATTGCCGTTGGTGGTGATGTCAAAGTTAATGACTCAGTTAAGATTTATCTTAAAGAAATTGGTAAATATGAGTTATTAAAGCCAGAAGAAGAGCCAATCTTGGCGGCTAAAATCCTTCAAGGTGATGAAGAAGCTAAACAAAGACTCATTAACGCTAACTTGCGTTTGGTCGTCAACATTGCTAAGCACTACGTTGGTAGAGGCATGCTCTTCTTAGATTTAATTCAAGAAGGTAACCTCGGTTTAATGAAAGCGGTTGATAAATTTGACTACACTAAAGGATTTAAGTTTTCAACTTACGCTACATGGTGGATTAGACAAGCAATCACTCGTGCTATCGCAGACCAGGCTCGTACCATTCGTATTCCTGTCCATATGGTTGAAACTATTAACAAGATGACTAGAGTGCAACGTCAACTAGTTCAAGATTTAGATAGAGACCCAACCGCAGAAGAAATTTCTGAAGCTATGGGAGGAGAATTAACTCCAAAAAGAATTAGAGAGATTCAAAGAATTGCTTTGGAGCCAGTTTCATTTGAAACACCAATTGGTGAAGAAGATGATTCTCACTTAATCGACTTTATCGAAGATAAAGATAATGAATCTCCTGTTGAATATACAACTAAAGAACTTCTTAAGGAAGAGTTGGACTCTATTCTTAAGGATCTCACACCAAGAGAAGAAAGAGTTTTGAGATTACGTTATGGATTAGACGACAATCGTCCAAGAACGCTCGAAGAAGTTGGTAAAGAATTCGGTGTTACTCGTGAACGTATTCGTCAAATTGAAGCAAAAGCCATTAAGAAACTTAAACATCCAACAAGACGTAAGAAATTAGGGGATTACCGTAACTCATAATGAAATTATCCAAGAGATTACAAGCTATTTATGATATGGTTCCTTCCGGAGTTGTTGCCGATGTCGGAAGCGATCATGGGAAATTAATAATTTCCTTATTTCAAAATGGTGTAATCACTAAAGGATACGCAATCGAAAATAAAGTTGGACCTTTTAATCATTTAAAAAAGGCGATTGAAGATAATAAAGCGGATGGAATTACTCCGATGCTTTCTGACGGCATTAGTCAACTACCTAGCGATGTAAACATTATTGTTATTGCTGGTATGGGCGGTTTTAATGTCATAGACATTCTAAAAAAGAATCCTAGAAAACTTAAAAATGTCGGAACTATTATTGTTGATGCTCATAATGCAATTCCTCAACTTAGAAAACAAGTTTGTAAGATGGGGTATGTCATTGCTGATGAAGATATTATTTGTGAAAGCGGTGTTTATTACGAGATTATTAAATTCATTGCTGGTGAAGCAAAATACTTGGATGATCCCGATTTAGAATTTGGTCCAGTTTTAAGAAATGAAAAATGTATTACTTTCAAAGAAAAGTATCAATCAAGAATTAATGAAATAGATAACTTGTTATCTAATAAAAACATTCCTCAAAGCAAAGTCAAAGAATTGACCAACGAAAAAGAGAGGATTAGATCAGTTTTATGAACACAAAGAGTTTATTAACTAAACTAGCCAAGAGATTTCCAAAACGTTACGCAAAGGAAAATCACGATTTTGTCGGACTAATGACAGGCAAGTTGCCTGAAGAAGTTAATAAAATCATTCTTGCTTTGGACTGTGATTGGGAGATTTTTGATAAAATCAAAGAGATTAAACCTGATCTCGTTTTAACTCATCATCCATTAGTGTATGGATATCGCTCTAAAGTGTTTGAACGCGATCCTTCCAAAAAAGAACTTTGTGACGCGCTAGATGAAATCGGTGTACCAGTTTATAGCATGCACACCAATTTTGATACGGGTAATGGAGGAATGAATGACGCATTAGCTAATGCTTTACATTTATGTAATATTGAAGTTGTTGAAGGCAACAAAATGATGCGTGGTGGTGAACTTCCTAAAGAGATGAGCCTAGAGGAATTTGCTAAATACGCAAATAAATGTTTGAATGTTTCGTATTCTCATCTAATAGATAAAGGTTCTAATAAAATTAGAAGAGTGGCGATTATCGGTGGAGCAGGTTCTGGCTATTGGCCGTTAGCAAAAGAAAAAGGATATGATATTTTCATTAGCGGTGATGCTCCTCATCATGTTAGAAGAGAAATAGTGAATGCTAAATATAATTATTTAGATATGCCTCATGAAATTGAAAAAATCTTCATCCCAACAATGAAAAAACTCATCCGTGAGATGGACGAGTCAATTGAGATCGTTGAAGTTGACCACGAAATTGAACCTAAAATTATATTTTAAGTAAGTAGTTATATATTTCGTCCACAATACATTGTGGAGTTGAAGCCCCTGATCCTATGGCGGCTTTTTTCTTGCCTCTAATGTCTATCTTCTTTAGTTCATCCAGATTATTAATCATTACAACAAGAGCATCTTTATAATTTGCTTTTGCAATGTCAAACAATTTGTTTGAGTTGCTCGATTTATGGTGACCGACAATAACGATTAAATCTGTATCTTTATCGATAGTAAGCATAGCTTCTTGCCTTAATCTAGTAGCGTTACATATTTCGTTGGCAATTCTTGCATCAGGAATATGATCTTTTATGTCTTTATGATACTTTGACAGCTCATAAAAATTGAGTGTTGTTTGATTTAAAACAAAAGGCGACTCATCAGTAATTAATTGGTAGTTAATTAGTAGTTGTGTATCATATAATGATACATTTTTAGAAATCGACAAAGCAGCACTTGCTTCTTTATGGCCTGATTGTCCAATATAAATGACTTGATGATTATCATTGATTTCTTTTTTGATTTTATCGAGATTGCTTTTTACTTTCGGGCAGGTTGCATCATATGTAATTAAACCTTTTGCTTTTGCTAATCGATCCAATTTTTCATCATGGCCATGCGCTGTGAATATTAAGATGTCACCTTTTTTAAGCTTATTGATTTCCTCTTCCTCATTACCTATTAAGGTAATAAAGCCATCCTTTGTAAGATCATCAATGAGGATTTGATTATGAGCTAACATTCCTAAAATGTAGATGTTCTTATCTTTATTTTCGAGCTTTGCTTGCTTTGCAAGAGCAACAGCACGGGTGACACCAGAACAAAAACCTTGAGGTTTGATTAATGCAGTTTTCATGAAAATATGTTAACATATTTGACAGGTTATAAAAATATGGAAACTAAAGAAACTATTTATCTTGGAAGTCATGTTGGTTTAAGCGGACCTGATTTCTATTTAGGGAGTGTTAAAGAAGCACTTTCATATAATTCAAATACATTTATGTTTTATACAGGAGCTCCTCAGAATTCAATTAGAAAACCATTATCTGAATTAAAAATTCAGGAAGGTAGAAAACTTATTAAGGAAGCAGGAATTGATGAATCAAAATTAATTGTTCACGCTCCTTACATTATTAATGCTGCTAATTTCTCTAGAGAAGACCTATATGAAATGTCAATCAACACAATTGTAAATGAGCTAAGAAGAACCGCAGGATTTGGTGTTAAAATCATGGTTCTTCATCCAGGAAGCCATGTTGGTATGGGGAGCGAGGCTGGAATATTGGCTTTAGCCAAAGCCCTTGATTTAGTTTTTAAAGTTGATGGCACTGATGTAAAAATCGCTATTGAAACAATGGCGGGCAAGGGTCATGAAATTGGAATTACTTTTGAACAAGTTAAAGCAATTATCGATAAGTGTGAACATAAAGACCGTTTAGGAGTTTGCCTCGATACATGTCATATTTCCGATGCTGGTTATGATGTGAAAAACGATTTTGATGGTGTTATCGAAAAATTCGATAAAATCATTGGACTTGATCGTTTATTGGTCGTTCATGTTAATGACAGTAAGAATCCAATAGGCGCTCATAAAGACAGGCATGAAAACATTGGATATGGCTATTTAGGTTTTGACACTTTATATCATGTTGTACATCATCCTAAACTCATTGGAATACCAATGATTCTTGAAACGCCTTATGTAAATGAAAAAGCTCCTTATAAGCAAGAAATTGAAATGCTAAGGAGCGGTAAATTCATTGACTGGAGAAACTAAAGTTTCTTTATCTCTTCTACTAAAGTTTCAAAAGCTTCGGCTTCTGGAACTTTTTTAATTACTTTATCTTTTTTGAAAATGACGTATTCGTGATGGCCGCCAGCTATACCGATATCAGCGTTTTTGGCTTCGCCAGGTCCATTTACTACACATCCCATAACAGCGACGTGAATTGGTTTATTAACAGTTTCTAGATATTCCATGACTTTTCTCGCTAAAGATTCAACATCTACTTGCGTACGTCCACATGTTGGGCAGGCAACAAGGGTTGGATAGTTATCGTAAAGTCCACAATCATGGAGAAGTCTTTTACAAGTGATGATTTCGTCTTTGACGCTTCCGGATATCGAAATACGGATTGTATCTCCAATACCATCAAGTAATAAAGGCGCTAGTCCAGCAGAGCTTCTAATAACAGCGATATCTTTAAAACCAGCTTCCGTAATGCCTAAATGAAGTGGATAAGGGAATGTTTCGCTTGCTAATCGATACGCTGCGACGGTTTCTAGTACATTACTTCCCTTTAGGGAAATGACGATATCATGGAAATCCAATGATTCTAAAATATCGACATGTCTTTTAGCGGACGCTACTAACTTTTCTGCTGTATATTGAGTTGAATAATCGTGGATGTTTTTATCTAAAGAACCAGAATTAACCCCAATTCTAATTGGAATATGTTTTTCTTTAGCCATGGAAACGACTTTTTTGATGTTTTCGATGTCACCAATATTTCCTGGGTTGATTCTAATCTTATCTACACCGTTTTCCATCGCCAAGAGAGCTAATCGATAATCAAAATGAATATCAACCACGAGTGGAATAGAAATTCTCTTTTTGATTTCCTTAATCGCTAAAGCGTCTTTTTCATCCATTACTGAAACACGCATTAATTGTGCGCCTAACTTAGCGCATTCATTAATTTGTTCGCTTACAGCGAGATAATTCTCTGTCTTGATATTGCACATTGATTGGATGACAACTTTATTTTGTCCACCAATAACAATATTGCCGACTTTTACTTGTCTAGTTTCATTTCTTTTCATAGCATGATTATTTTACATTTATAACTAATAAAAATATACTTTTATTATTTTATTTGTTGTGCTACTATTACATAGCAATTTAAGGAGAAACTATCTATGGCCAAAGAAGAAAGAATCTCAATCACATTAAAGTGTACAGAATGCGGTGAGGAAAATTATCTCACATCTAAAAATAAGAAAAGCAATCCTGATCGTTTAGAAAAGATGAAATATTGCCCACGCTGCCAAAAGAAAACACTACATCGTGAGAAAAAGAAATAGGTTATACCTATTTTTTTATTGCTATTATGAGAATAGAAAAATTTGACTATAACGATATTGATGATTTATTCGCTAATACTTATTTAGTGAGTGACGAAAATAATGACGCGATTATTATTGACCCGTCCGTGGATAATGATCGCCTAATTAGTTTTATTATTGCTCATAAATATAATTTAAAAGCAGTTTTATTGACCCATGGTCACTTTGATCATATTAGAGGTGTAAACCGCCTATTAAAAGAATTCGAAGTACCTTTATATATTCATGAATATGATAAAGAATTTCTAACCAATTCATATCTCAATTGTTCTATATCTGAAGGCAAGGAAATAATGATAAATAAAGATCCGATTTTACTTCATGATAACGACATACTTTCTTTGTTAAAAGAAAGAATTAGAGTCATTCATACTCCATTTCACACAAAAGGGAGCGTTTGCTTTTATATAGAAGATTGTGGTGCTCTTTTTTCTGGAGATACGCTATTCAAGTTTTCTATAGGAAGAGATGATTTGCCCGGCTCTGATCCTAGAAGCGTTTATGCCTCTTTAGAAAAACTTAAGAAGCTAGATGAGAATACAAAAGTCTATCCGGGACATGGACCAAACACAGTCCTAAAGACTGAGTTCATGCTAAATCGCTTTTTACTTAAATAATTATTTGGTATAATACCAAAGGAATTTATAAAGAAAGGAATTAAATACATGGTTAACGTTACAGAATTAAGACCAGGAAACTACTTTACTGAAGACGGTAATATCTATCAAGTTTTAGACATTTTATTGAATAAAACTGCGATGAGAAAAATGGTTGCCAAAGTCAAAGTTAAAAACCTTAGAACAGGTGCTGTTACTGAAATGGCACGTAACTCTGGTTACGCAATTGAAACAATCAGATTAGAAAAACGTCAAATGCAATACTTATATGATACTGGCGACGCCCTTTGCTTCATGGATCAAGAAACATATGACCAAATTGAGATTTCTAAAGATAGACTCGCTTGGGAAGTTCAATTCTTGAAAGGTGAAGAGGTAGTTGAAATTACCAGCTATGAAGGTGAAGTCCTTGGTATCAACTTACCAGCTAAAGTTGCTTTAAAGATTACACACTGCGAACCTGCTATTAGAGGTGATACAGTCAATAAAGCAATGAAGGATGCTGAACTTGAAACCGGACTTAAAGTCCGTGTCCCATTATTTATCGAAGAAGGCGAAGTTATCTTGGTCAGAACCGATAATGGTGATTACGACGGAAGAGCCTAGGAGGTATTAATAATGGATACCGGTGCATGGATTGGATTATTAGTTGCTGCTTTAGTAGTTGGAGCGATTGCAGGTTTCTTCTTTGCAAGATGGCTACTCAAGAGACAATTAGAAAAGAATCCTCCAATTAACGAAGGCATGATTAGAGCCTTATATCAAAGCGTTGGAAGAAAGCCATCAGAAGCCGACATTCAACGTACAATGAACGCTGTTAAAAGACAACAACGTTAATTGAAATTGTTAGGTTAAAAAATAGATGCGTCAAACAACTGATTTGACGCTTTTATTTTGCCTTGATCTAATAAATGTAGTGGAATGGATGAAAAGTTTCTTAGATTGGCTAAAAATAAGATAAAAGTCAACGAAAACTGATTTATATATAATATAAATTAAAATAAGGCATTTCTACGCGATGTGGAAAACCTTATTAACATATAGTTTTAATTACTAATAATCTACTAATTTTTTACTAATGGTTTATTTCATCCATTTGATTTTGCTTTCAGTGCCGTTTTTAATTCTTTCAAAATTGGAACGATGCTTGATGGTTAAAATTGTAGCGCCAAATGTCATCACTAAAGCAAACACATAATTGCATTCGAGTCCTGGTCCATAAGAGCACAGATAAACATTTGCGCCTACTAGGACATGAGTTTCGAGTAGAATTGCCCATATCCAGGATAAAAGTACAGAGAACCATGCTCCTGATACACTAGCTAAAGATACCCATTTCTTAATCTTTAAGATTAAGAAGAAGAATAATCCAGGAATAATTCCGAATAACCAACCAGCAGAAATTGCTACTCCATAATAGACTGCAACATTTTTTCCTCCGTTGAATCCGAAGAAAAGTGGATAACAATGTCCTAAGCTACTGCCAATAATTGATAGCCAATAGACTGGCCAAGTAATTGCGTATCCGCTTATATCATAACCGGAATATTTTGTGATGATATCAGGCATTAATGGCAAATTATTATATAAAGGGACTCTAATGAGGAATAACCAAGTTAAATATAGTGGGAGGACAGCTTTTATTGCATCTAAAAGAATGACGATCACGCCTACCTTTTTTCCAAAAACTCTTCCAACGTTTGTGCCGCCTGAGTTTCCTGAGCCAAAATCACGAGGATCTTTGTGAAAAAAGACCTTTCCAATCCAAATTCCATTTGGTATTGATCCGAAGATATAGCCCACCAAAATTACTAAAATTGCGACCAAAATATTATAAAATATAATATCCATTTTTTAACCCCTATCTATTCTACTAAATTACTTTATATTTGCAACAATTTCCGTTTATAATAAACGGCGAAAAGGATGGTATAGTATGGCAGAAAAGAAATATACAGCTAATGATATTCACATTTTGCAAGGCCTTGAAGGCGTTAGAAAAAGACCTGCGATGTATATCGGAAGCTCCAATGTCCAAGGACTACATCATCTAGTATGGGAAGTTGTCGACAACGCAGTCGATGAAGCATTAAGTGGTTACGGTAAAAACATTACAGTTACCTTGTATAAAGATGGAAGCTGCTCGGTATTAGATGAAGGAAGAGGTATTCCTGTTGACATAAACAAGGAAACTGGTCGTCCTGGCGTGGAGATTGTTTTTACTGAGCTTCATGCTGGTGGAAAGTTTAATTCAGCAGTCTATAAGAGTGCTGGTGGTCTTCACGGTGTCGGTGCTTCAGTAACAAACGCATTAAGTGAATGGTGTGATGTTACAGTTTATCAAAATGGTGGTGTTTATCACCTTAGATTTGAAGATGGAGGAAAACTTGTTACTCCATTAGAAAGACTTGGTGATACCAAAAAACATGGAACATTAGTTCGTTTCAAACCTGATGCCAGAATCTTTTCGACTGTCGATTTTAAATACGATACCATTGCCTCACATTTAAGAGAGTCTGCTTTCCTTATGAAAGGTGTTCGTTTCATCATAAATGATGAAAGAAGTGGAGAAAAACAAGAATTTTTCTATCAAGACGGACTCGTTGAATATATCTCAATACTTAACGAAGAAAAGAAGCCAATAATTGATGTTGTTAGCTTCTCAGAAATAGATTCGATCACTAATATTGAAACCGAAATTGCTCTTCAATATTGCTATGAAGACTATAACGAAACTGTTTACTCTTACGTTAATAACGTAAAAACTAGTGATGGTGGTACTCATGAATCTGGTTTTAGAACTGGTATCACTAGAGCGGTCAACGATTTTGCGGAAGCTCAAGGATTATTAAAGGGCAAAAAGCTTGAAGGAAGCGATATTCGTGAAGGATTGACTGCTATTGTTTCGTTAAAGATTCCTGAGGAACTTCTTGAATTTGAAGGTCAAACCAAAGGAAAATTAGGAACTCCTGTTGCTAACTCTGTTGTCTCTAACCTTATTTATAATAAGTTTACTTATTATCTAACAGAAAATAAGGAAAATGCGATGAAAATTATTAAAAAGTGCATGGATTCTCAACAAGCACGTATCGCAGCAAGAAAAGCTAAAGATGAAGCAAGAAGCTCTAAAAAAGCAAAGCAAGAAGTAATTCTTTCTGATAAACTCACTCCAGCTCAATCAAAAGACTATTTGAAAAATGAACTTTTTATTGTTGAGGGTGATTCCGCTGGTGGAACCGCTAAAAAAGGTAGAGACAGAATTCATCAAGCAATTCTACCGCTTCGTGGTAAACCACTAAATACAGATTCTATTTCTTTAGATAAACTTTTGCATAACGAAGAAATTGCCACAATTATTAATACAGTTGGTGCTGGATTTGGACAAAGTTTTGATATTGAAGACATTCATTATGGCAAGATCATTATTATGACCGATGCTGATACTGATGGTGCTCACATTCAAACTTTGTTATTAACCTTCTTTTACCATTATATGAGAACTCTAATTACTAGTGGTCACATCTATATTGCTGTACCACCTTTATATAGAGTATATAAAGAAGATGGAAAAAAGCTCATCCAAGAATACGCTTGGGATGATGAAGGTTTAGAAGCCGCAAAGAAAAAAGTTGGCGGCGGTTATAAGATTAATCGTTATAAAGGTCTTGGTGAAATGGACGCTATCCAATTAAAGGAAACAACTATGGATCCTAGAACACGTTTTTTAATCCAAGTTGATATTAATGACCCATTCTTAGTTGAAAAAAGAGTCAAAATCCTCATGGGTAATGACGCTAGCATTCGTAGGAAATGGGTAGAAGAGAATGTCGATTTTAACAAAATCGATACATTTATGAAGGAGGTCAAGTAAGATGGCAAAGAAAAAAGAAGTCATTGAAGAAGAAATTATTGAAGAAAATATTTCGACTGAACCTCTTGAAGATGTAATGAGCGATCGATACGCTACATATGCTAAATATGTTATTCAAGATCGTGCTATTCCAGATGTTAGAGATGGATTAAAACCGGTTCAAAGAAGAATCATTTTTTCTATGTATAAAAGTGGTAACACTTTTAATAAGCCAACAAAGAAGTGTGCTCATACCGTTGGAGCGGTCATGGGAACTTATCACCCACATGGCGATACATCAATTTATGAAGCCCTCGCTAGAATGAGTCAAGATTGGAAAGTTAGATATCCTTTAATTGATTTCCAAGGTAATAATGGTTCAATTGATGGAGACTCTCCTGCTGCTTATCGTTATACAGAAAGTAGACTTTCTGAATTATCTAATGAACTTGTTTGTGATATTGAGAAATCAACAGTGGATATGCAACTCAACTTTGATGATACAGAGCAAGAACCAGTTGTACTTCCTTCTCGTTTTCCTAACTTATTAGTGAATGGTACTGAAGGTATTGCAGTTGCTTTAGCAACTGAGATTCCTCCACATAACCTAAGAGAAATCATTGATGCGACTATATATCGCATCGGTCATAAAACCGCCACAGTTGAAGATTTGATGAATTTTGTACAAGGTCCTGATTTCCCAGGTGGAGGCTATATTTACCGCTCTAGTGGACTTGATAGTATCTATCAAACAGGTAGAGGCAGAATTGAAGTTGCTAGTAAAACGGAAATCGTTGAAAAGAAAGAAATTAATCAAATCATCATTACAGAAATACCTTATAAAGTGGTGAAAATTCAACTTGTCTATGAAATAGACAAAATTAGGCATTCTAAAGCCATTGATGGCATTATTGAAGTAAGAGATGAATCCGATTACAAAGGAATTCGTATTGTTGTCGATGTTAAAAAGAACGCAAAAGTTGATCTCATTCTTCAATATTTAATGAAGAAAACCAATCTTGTATGTGGCTATACCGCTAATATGGTTGCAATTGTTGATGGCAGACCAAAAACCATTAATTTACTCGACTATATTGATGCTTATATCGCTCATCAAGTTGATGTAATCACTAGAAAAAGCAAATTCGACTTAAAGAAATGCAATGATCGTTTACACATCGTTGAAGGCTTGATTTTAGCGTCTTTAAACATTAATGAAGTTGTTGAAATCATTCGCAAAAGTAAAGATAAAGCAGATTCCAAAGAGAATTTGATTAAACGTTATTCTTTAACTAACGAACAAGCAGAAGCGATTGTGACCATGCCATTATATAAATTAAGTCACACTGATGAACTTATTTTAGAAAAAGAGAAATCACAATTAGAAATCACAATTAATACCCTTATGGGTATTCTTGAAGATCCAAATAAACTTAATCGCGTATTAGTTCGTGATTTAAAAGCGATTAGCGAGAAATATGGTGATGATAGAAGAACCCAAATCATCGAAAAAGGTGAGACCAAGGAAATTGATAAGCGTGAATTGATCGCTAAAGAAGAAGTAATGGTCGCGGTTACTTATGATGGATATTTAAAACGTAGTTCGATTAGAAGTTATAGTAGCTATAATAATGAGCTACCAGGCTTAAAAGACGGTGATATGGTAGTGGGAATCGGTAAAGCATTTACCACCGATTACCTGATTTGTTTTACAAATCAGGGTAACTACGCGGTAATAGGCGTTCATAATCTCACTGATAATAAGTGGAAAGATGAAGGAACTCATATTAATGAGTTTACGACATTAGCTAGTGGCGAAAAGATTATTAAAGTTATGTCTCTTAGTGAGATGAGAAACGACTTATATTTAGCGATTTTAACTAAATTTGGTCAAATCAAACGTATGGCTGTTTCTTCTCTTGAAATGCAAAGACGATCACGCCCTGCAAGATATATGAAACTCCTCACCAATGATGAGATTGTTGGCGTTGAGCTCTTGACTGGAGATAGCGATTTATTAGTTATAACTAATAATGGTAATTGCTCTCTATTCAACGAGAATGAATTAACAATCCTTGGAAGTAAAGCTGGAGGTGTCAAATCGATTTCTTCATTAGGAAGTAATCAAGACGCCGCCCTTATCGCTTTAGAAAAGGATGAGAGAACTAAATTATTATTAATTACAAATAAAGGACATATGCGCGTAACGGATTCTTCTAAGTTCTTTAGAACCAATAGATTAGGCAAAGTCCAAAATATCCTTCAATCATTTAAGGGTGACCCACATAGCATTATATATGCTATGAGAGTGTCTAAAGACGAAGAACTCATTCTCAACCTTTATATGAATGATCGAACCATTAAAAATCTTAAAGTTGATGACTTGAGAAATACAGAAGCTCAATACGCGAAGAAAAATATTGAGGGAATGACTTTAAAACAAAGTGTGGCGTTCGTCTTTGACACAACAATCACAAATATTGGTAAATCCAATATTTCCCACCCAATAGTGGTTAAAGAAGTTCCTCAAAGTGAAACTGCTCCTGCTGAAACAGTTGAACCAGAAGACACTCAGGAAGAAGAGAAGAGTGAAAAAGAAGCAGGTAGCTTTGAACAGATATCAATATTTGATGATTTAGACTAAGATATAACTTTGTTATATATCATTAAAAATTAGTAGAAAATTAGTAGTTAATTAGTTTGAGACTTATTGACTACTTTTTTCTTATATAGAAAACAAAATTCGCACTTTATATATAAAAGTCTATTATAAAATGACTTTTTCAGTTAAAATCATATTTAGGTTCGTCAATGTTTAAGAAATTTATCCCATTCGCACACAGCAAATCGATTTATGAAATCGAACCAAGCTTTTTTGTTAATCATGGCGTTAAAGTCTTATTCATGGATTTAGACAATACGTTAGATAGCTATCGCGCTAGGGAACCAAAGAAAGAGACTATTGATTATGTCAATAGACTAAAAGAAGCCGGGCTTACTCCTGTTATTATTAGTAATAACAAAGCACATAGAGTGTCAGGGTACGCTAATCTTCTTGGAGTTGAATTTCTGAGCAGCGCTAGAAAACCATTTTCTAAAAAAATCAATCAAGAAATCGCTAGGCGTAATGTCGACAAAGAAAACGTAATGTTAGTTGGAGATCAACTAATGACTGATGTTTTAGCAGCAAAAGGTGCTAAAATAAGAGTAGTTCTAACTGAAAAGTTAGTTAAGGAAGACCAATGGACAACCCATATCAATCGTCTATTTGATCGCCCTATAAGAAAATATCACCGCAAAAGAAACAATCTAATCGATTGGAGGAATAAATAATGGCAACAGCAAAAAGAGTCTTAAGATGTCACAACTGTGGAGCAATTCTACAAACAGATCGCAAAAACGATTCCGGCTTTATTAGTAGAAACATCGTTGAAAACGGTGTTCCAAAGATTCCTTATTGTAACCGTTGTTACGATAAAATGCTTACTTTAAACGCAGGCAATCTTCAACACGACACCGATAAAGACATCATCAAAATTTTAAATGACGCTATCGCAACTGACGCTTTAGTTGTTTGGATGGTGGATTTATTTAGCTTTAATGGAACATTAAATCCAGATGTTGTTAAAAAAGTTAAGAAATTGAATGTTGTTGTTATTGGCTCTAAAAGAGATTTATTCCCATCAGGTGTAACTGATGATATGCTCATCAGATACTTAGACGAAAGATTTTCTGAAGTTGGTATTAATCCAGTTTTAATTAGATTAATCGGAAACGAAGATAAAATTGATGTTGAAACATTCTACAAGAACTTTAAGGAAATGAGAAAAGGTAGAGATATCTACCTTATTGGTGAGTTTAATAGTGGCAAGACTACATTAATTAACAAGTTCCTTAAGGGATATGAAAATAAGACCAAGTGGCAAATTAAAACCGAATTATATCCAGGAACAAGCTCTGATGTTTTAGAAATTCCTCTTTCTAATTCTTCATTCTTCTACGAACTTCCTGATTTAAGTAATTCAACTTCAACTATTTCTAAAGTTGAAAAGGAAATCCAAAAGCTTATTACTCCTAAAAAAGAAATCGTCATGACTAGAAAATTTATTGGTGAGGGCAGCGCAATTATGGTTGGTAACCTTGCTGTTCTTTACGTAGTCAAGGGCAAACGTGGATCCATCCGCGTATTCATGGGTGAGAAAGCCGAAGCTAAAGTAGTGGCATGCGATAAAGTAGATGAAGCGTTAGCGAGTGACCTCCGTCATAAATATTGCCGTCCAGTCAGTGAAAGATTCCTATCTTTCAGAGACTACGATATGTTTGAATACGAATTAGAAGACGATGATTTAAGACACGATATTTCTGTTGAAGGATTATGTTGGTTCTCTACTAGAGGAAAGGGACAAAAATTCAGAGTTCTTTTACCAAAAGGTGTCGCTGTTAAGGAATGCTTATCTAAAGTGAGATAACTATGTTAACAAAAGAACAAAAGAAGCAGCTTAAGGCAATAATTAATACCGATAAGACAAAGTATCAAATCGGCAAAAACGAGATTAACGATGCTCTTTTAGTTATGCTTGATAAAGCATTAGAAGCTAGGGAATTAATTCGCGTTGAAGTATTAAAAAGTGCAGTAACTCCGATTATGGAATTAACTCTAGATTTATCTAGTAAATTGCACGCTGATGTTGTTTCTACCATAGGTAGAGTTGTTGTTTTGTATCGTAAAAACAAAGAAAATCCAAAGATTAAACTAAAATAATGGAAAGAATTATTTTATTTGGTGGTGCTTTCGATCCAATTCATTTCGGCCATTTACAAATGGCGGAATGTGCTAGTAAACAGCTTGGGGCGAAAGTCCTTTTTATTCCTGCAAAAATATCTGTATGGAAAAATGAATCGGCCCCTGTAAAAGACAAAATTGAGATGATAAAACTGGCGATCAAGGATTTTAATCGCGAAAACGTTTTTGATGTCTCAGATTACGAAGCAAGCCTAGAAAATGACACAAATTACACAATAGACACTGTAAAACATTTCAAAAAAGCATATCCAAATAGTGAAATCTATCTACTGATTGGCCAAGATCAGGTAAATAGCTTCCATGATTGGAAAGATGCAGACGAATTAGCTAAACTCGTTAAAGTTATTTATTTTGGTAGAGAAACTTACTCAAGAAGCGAAAATGTTAAGCGTTTTAATATGATGGTGATAGATGGGGAGATAAATAACTATAATTCTACAGATATTAGGAATTTGCATTCTTTGGATACAACTGATGGAGTTATCAATTATATAATTGATAATGATTTATATTTCATGCAAGAAATTAAATCTAGAATGCACAAAGATAGATACATTCATTCAAAAAGTGTGGCCCTTCTTTCCTACGAAATTGCCAAAAGCAATAGTGTGGATAACCCAAAAAGAGCGCTTATAGCTGGATTAGTTCATGATTGTGGCAAGGAATTACCAAAAGAGATTGAAGCGGAGATAATGAAAACTCATTATAGTGAGTATTTATACCTTGATAGCATTGTTTATCATCAATTCACAGGCGAATATTTAGCAAAAAAAGTGTTTGGTATAGAGGATCCAAGCATTTTAAACGCAATTAAATACCATACAACAGCGTGTGGAGAGATGGATGATATTGCAAAAATAGTGTATTGTGCAGATAAAATAGAGCCAACAAGAGGATTCGGCTCAGAAAAGTTAATAAATTCAATGAAAAGTAGTTTAAAGAAAGGGTTTGATGATGTAATGACTAGTAACATTGAATACTATGTGAATCATAAAGTAGACTACTTGAATCCTTTAACAAAAGCTTGCTTAGATCGTTACTATAAAAAGTAACAGCGTAATAGTTTGCTGTGAATTTATAAGTGCTTGGTTAATACACCAGGCTTTTTTAAAAATATAGATAACTTCGCATAATGTTTATTATGTTAACTTAATATGATAAAAACAGCGATTTAGATATCTAAGTGATTGCTTTTAAAATAATAAAAAATAGATGAATAATTATCTAATTGCTAAATTTTATCCACAATTTGTTAATTTATCCACCTACTAAAAATCTACTAATTTGTATTTCCACTACAATAGCGTGATCTTTTTGTTTTGTATTTTTATTATACCATTGCGTTCCATTTTATAGATTGTTCTGCTTAGCGTTTCTCGTGCAAGATATAATTCTTTTGATAGTTTTAATATCGATTTATATTCGATTTCTCTTTTATGAAATGTAAGATAATAAATTATTCTGTCTTCTGCATTTTGAATTGATAATAATTTTATCTTGAAATTGAGCTTTTTAGAAAAATCGGATTGTTCCTTTAGGTAAAGCTCTAATAATTCTTTGCTACTTGTTAACGCTTTTAATAGTTCATCTTTTTTAATGTAGATGATTTCGGTTTCTTCAATCGCAACAACATCTCCTCTATAAAATGGACTGGATGAAAAAATGAGGTTGTTACCGAACATGCCACCTTTTTCTAATGTGTTATATATGACTTCTTGTCCGTCAGAAAAATATGAAATGATACTAACTTTTCCTTTTCTTACAATGCCTATGTTTTCACATTTATCGCCTTCAAAGAATAATGTCTGATTCTTAGCGGCAGTAAACTCTTCATATTTAATATCATTATTATTGGTTATAAAATTAATAATTTTGTTCATATTCGTGATTTAAATCACATATATTGTAATATTTATTCTTGTAGAATAGCAACGAGGAAAACAAATTATGAAAAAAACTATTCTATTATTACCAGCTATGCTAATTTCATTAATTGGCTGTTCAAAAGGATCTGAACCAACAGTTATGCAGTTTGATTATGTATTCACTGCTCAACCTGTTTTGTCTGCCACAAATTCCACCATTTTTAAAAATGTACAATCAGACTTCGTTTTAAAGAGTTCAGGCAAGCGCATAATGCAAGCATCAATCTTTGTTAAGAAAGCTACTTCAAGCAATAAACTATCAAATTTTTTAAACAGTCTTAAGAGCGATATTCAAAATGGATTAAATAATCCAGGGTTGATTAAAACTGGAATTGAAGCATTAACTTCACCTCAGCAACAACAAGCAAAATATGGAGTTCCTGGAGCGATGGCTTTTAAGGTAACTAACTCTAGTAATGGGTTTTCTTTAGGCTATGAAGAAACGTCTTTAGTTAAAGAAGAAACTTCAACATTTGCTAAGCTATTGAATCCAAAAATTGGCGAATTAACTGATGATCATATTTTTAATATGAGTGTTTCCGAAACTGAGAGTTTTTCAGATTTAAAGATTCTTGTTCCAACAGGCGCACCTGCAATCGCGTTTTATAATTACGCAACTAATGCAAATTTTGAGACTACTGGTAGTCCATCAGATGTTATTATCCCAGCGTTTAGTAAAGGAGCATATGACGTTATTGTCGCTCCAACTCACGGAGGACTAATGCAAATTATTAATAATCAAGCAAACTATAAAATTGCCGCTACTATTACCTTTGGTAATATGTATATTGTTTCCACGGGAACAGATGCCGATAACGAGCTTAATAAAGGTGATCGAGTTCTCTATTTCCAAAAGAATGATTTACCAGGCAAAATTTTTGAATATGTTTATGGTGATTTAGAGCTCAATACATATGCTGTTGAGAACGCCAATAACACTAAACTCGTAATTGAAAATAAAGGAATCTTAAGAGTCTAGTAATGAAAAAAGCATTAAGAAAAGTGATAACTAACAAATATCTTTTAACCGCCGTTGGTGTTTTGCTTTTCTTTTTAATTTGGATTGCTATTTATTATTTAGCGGGTTCAAATCGAATTATTTTTCCCGAACCAATAGAAACTTTTAATGAAATGTTCATCTATTTAAAAGACTCTTATACATATCTATGTATTTGGGAGTCTCTTAAGAGAATGCTGATCGGATTTGTGACCGCTTCAGTTTTAGCAATTGTTTTAGGAATTGTTGTTGGAAATTATTCATCGCTAAAATATGTTTTTAATCCAACAATGGTTGCAATAAAAGCTGTCCCCACCGCTGCTCTTGTCTTTTTGTTTTTGATGTTAACAGGATTAAAAAATGCTCCAATTTATATTGTTGGAGTCATTGTTTTTCCAATTGTTTATGAAGCCACTATTGCTGGTTATTCATCTATAGATGAATTCGTGATTATGTCTTCTAGAATTGATGGAGCGAATAGATTTAGAAGTAATGCTTTTATCAAGTTTCCGTTAGCGTTGCCCACTATTATTCTTGGCTTAGTTTCTAGTTTTGCTCTTTCATTTAAAATTGAAATAATGGCGGAAGTTATTTCGGGTTCCACTGCGGATGGAATTGGAATTGCGATTAGAAGTGCCTACATCAATTCAGACAAAGGCATGGTTCCAACTTTTGCTTATTCTCTTATTGCTATTATTGTGATGCTTTTTGTCACTTTAATTTTAGATTTATTAAAAAAGCTAATAAAAACGACTCATAAATGAGTCGCTTATTATTATCTTTCGTTTTCTAATAATTCTTCAATTGGCTCGCCAATGAGATTTTTAGGCATCTCAAAATTGAAGTTTTTAAGAACGGTTGCCCCGATATCACCGAAGCATTCTCTCTCTTCTAAATATCTTCCATTTTTAATTGATGGAGAATACATGAGTAGAGGAATTTTTTCTCTTGTGTGATCGGTTCCTGGCCAAGTTGGGTCGTTACCGTGATCTGCGGTGATGATTAATAAATCATCATCGTGCATCTTGGAGATGAATTCACCAACCCTTTTATCAAATCTTTCTAAACATTCACCATATCCTATTGGATCTCTTCTATGACCATATTCACTATCAAATTCAACTAAGTTAACAAAGCATAGACCAGTGAAATCAACATTTACTAATTCGTTAATGGTTTTATCCATTCCATCTTCATTAGAAACGGTTTTTTGAGTCTTACCAACTCCATAGCCATCAAAGATGTCACCTATTTTACCAACGCAATTAGTTAATAGACCGTTATCTTGTAAAACGTTCATTACTGTAGGGAGAGTTGGTTTTAGGGCTAAATCGTGACGATTACTTGTTCTTTTAAAAGTATCTGGGGTCTTTCCGACATATGGACGAGCAATAACTCTACCGACCATCCATTCAGGCTTCATGCAGATTTCTCTAGCGATTTCGCAACATCTATATAGTTCTTCTAGGCCTGTTACTTCTTCACTTGCAGCAATTTGTAGCACTGAATCACTTGAAGTATAAACGATAAGAGAATTATCTCTCATTTGTTCTTCTCCAAGCTCTTGAATGATTTGGGTTCCACTAGCAGCGCAATTGCCAATCACTTTATGTCCTGTGCGTTTTTCAAGCTCATCAATTAATTCTTTAGGGAATCCGGTGTCAGTAAAGGTTTTAAATGGGACTTGAGTGTTTATGCCCATCATTTCCCAGTGACCTGTCATCGTGTCTTTTCCGTTGCTTCTTTCTCTTGCTCTAGCAACATAAGAATGAGGGTGACTCACTTTGTGAGTACCTCTAATATCTGCCAAATCAGCAATGCCCATCATATTCATATTTGGAATATTTAATCCGTTAGGCATTTTTTCAGCGATGTGGACGAAGGTATTGCTTCCCCAATCAGAGTGACCAGCATTAAAAAATTTATCAGCGTCAGGCTCGTAACCAATTCCTGCAGAATCCGCTACGACGACAAATATTCTTTTATATGGGAATGACATTATTGATGTCTCCTTTCAACAGTAAATAGTCTAAACTATTTTTTATTCATAAACAAATCATATGCACTAATTATTCTTCTACTAGAAACATGCGTATAGATTTGTGTTGTTGCTATATTGGTGTGTCCAAGCATCTCTTGAACCGCTCTTAGTTCTGCTCCGCCTTCAAGCATGTGTGTAGCAAAACAGTGCCTTAATGTATGAGGAGAGATAGTTTCTTCTATTCCTACTTCTTTGGCGTATTTTCTTATTTGTTTAAAGAAATATACTCTACTTAATGGTTGCCCTTTTTTGTTCACAAAAAGATATTTTGATTTGTCACCATTAAGAAGACTTCTCGCTTCGTTAAGATATTTAACTATATATTCAAGAGCGAAATCCCCTATTGGTACTTTTCTTTCTTTTGCGCCTTTACCAAAGATTGTGACTATTCCTTTATTGAGATTTACATTTTTCTTTTCTAAAGAAAGTAATTCACTAACACGTAATCCACTCGCATACATAAGTTCGAGCATCGCCTTATCTCTAATTGAACTTGGATTTTCCATCTTTGGAGCGTCTAATAAAGCCTCAACTTCTTCAACTGATAAACAATTAGGAAGGGTGCTTTCTTTTTTAAATGGATCAAGTTCAGGAAGTTCATCTTTATATAATCCTTCGCGCTTAAGAAAAATATAGAAATTCTTAATAGAAGACATCCTACGCATCACTGTGCTTGAGCTTCTACCAATTGATTTTTGATATTGAACGAATTCATTCAAGTCGGTTGGTAAAAGGTCTTCCACCATTTTCTTATCTTTATAAAAATCAAAGAAAAGCTCTAAGTCTTTAAGATATGAATCCACTGTTAATTTGGATAATCCTTTTTCGGCGATGAGGTGTTGGGCAAAATTACTGATCGCATCACTTATTTCCATTGCTCTTTACCTCGCTAGCTCTTTTTAAAGGTTTACCTTTAATTTTTCTATTCAGATCATTAATTAATAGTTTAGTTTTGTTTTCTTCTTCGTGCATTTGATAATCAAAAAAAGTCATCTGCACTTTCATATCTTTGATATTGATTAAGTTTTGAAGTGTGATTCCAAGGGCTCTTATTGGTAAACCGAGGAAATTCTTTTCGTATAGCTTAATTGCATAATCATAAATCTCTTTAGCGTGATTTGTGTGGTTAACAAATGTTATTGATTTATTGTGAGCGCGGTAATTGAGATCTTTAACCATTATTTGAATGGTGTTACCGATCATATTTTCTTTTTTTGCGCGTTCACTCACTTCTTCTGCAATTATTTCAAAAGTATTAGAAATAGTTTCATAGTTATCAGTGTCTTCTTTTAATGTTGTGGAATTACCTATTGATTTAGGATCGTCATATTCAGTAATAACCTTGTCGCTTCCTTTGCCGTTAAGCCATTCTTTCAAGTCATAAGAATATTTACCAAGAAGGTCATAAACTTTTGGATCGTTATTATTTAAAGCGTTTGCTAAATCACCGATAGTTTTTATTCCGATATATTTAAGACGAGGACAAGTTTTCTTGCCAATTCCAAACATATCTTCCAAAGGAAGAGGATATAAGATTTTTGAGATATCTTTTCTTCTAATAATTGTTAAGCCCATCGGCTTTTGATAGTCGCTTGCCATCTTCGCTAAAAATTTTGTTGGGCCAATACCGATAGAACACTTTAAACCTGTTAAATCATATAAAGTGTTTTGGATATTTCTAAAATACTCCTCGACATTTCTTTGTTTTTTTACAACATCGGTGAAATCGGCGAATAGTTCATCGATTGAGGCCATCTCAATTATTGGAGTAATTGTTGAAATATAATTTCTGAATTTATGTGACAAAGTAACATAAAAACGATAATCAGGACGGATGATTATTAAAGATGGGCAAAGTTTGACCGCTTTATTCATTGGCATTCCACTTCTCACGCCATATTTTCTCGCTTCATATGAGCAAGTGGAAACAATCCCGCCTCTTCCTAAATGACCAACAGCAACAGCTTTATTTTCTAATGAGTGGTCTTTAAGTTCTTCGGCGCGAACAAAGAAAGCATTTAAATCGATATGAACAATAACTTTTGCCATATCATTATTTTATAATGAATCTATTTATTATGTTAACTAATATCTTTTAAATAAGTGAGACAATGTCACTAATATCAATGCCAAAATATTTGCGTTGTTCTTCTATTGTTGCTTGTTTAACGAACTCTGTAGGAACACATTTGATGATGATTTCACCCTTATAGCCGAGCTCGGCAAGTCTTTCAGTTAAAGCATTAGCAAAGCCTTCTTTTGTAGCGTAAGGGTTATAAATAATGACTCGCTCATATTTAAGGAGACTAATAACTTTATTTTCATCCATTGGTCTAAGATATATTGCATTAAGCAAAGTAACATTCTTTTTTGCTTCTATTAAAGCTTTCTTTAACTTTAAAGTTAAAGGACCTGTAGAAACAATCGCGGTATTTTTACCTTCAAGTTCACTTTTCCAACTACCATAAGCGATCTTTTTGACTTCTTGGGTTTCACTTAGACAATATTCACGAGGATATCTGATTGCGAAAACTCCATGGTTACATGTAGATTCTTTTAATAAAGAAAGAGCTTCGTTACTTCTACTTGCCATCGCAATTGTAACGTTAGGAATTGTATATAAGAAGGCTTCATCATAAATTCCTTGATGAGTTTCCCCATCGTTACCAACAAGCCCAGAACGATCGATTAAAATTGTGCAAGATAAATTCATTCTCGCTAAATCATGAGACAGTTCATCATAACTTCTTTGTAAGAAGGTTGAATAAATGGAAATTACTGGATGAAATGAAGAAACTGCTAAACCACTAGCAAAGGTAAAAGCGTGTTCTTCACTGATTCCAACATCGATAACACGTTTTGGATAAATGCTAAATAATGAATCCAAAGCACTACCGTGACCTGTAGCAGGTACTATAGTAACGATTTTATCGTTAATTGACATTTCATTTTTTAATAAAACTGCATATTGGCTACTCCAAGTAACCTCTGCTTGCTTAGTCGATATTTCACCTGTTTGAATATTGAATTTACCAACACCGTGCCAGTCACCTTCTACGTCTTCTTCGGCGTATTCATAGCCCTTGCCCTTTATTGTTTTAATATGAATGACAACAGAGTGATTGATTTTTTTAGCTTTCTCTATGGCGTGATCGATATGGCGGATATAATGACCATCAATTGGTCCAATGACTGAATAACCTAAATTATCGAATATTGTCATATTAATGACCTTACGTTTAAACCAGTTTTTAAATTTGGTAAATTTAACAAGCAAATAGCGGCCAAATCTTCCGCGTAAGATAAAGTGTAAGAAGCCTTTGGTTTTGCGATAAATAAATGATGTTGAAAAATTCCTAAATATCTTGGACAATCCACCGACACCTTTAGAAATAGACATATCATTATCGTTTAAAACGATAATTACTTTATGTCCACTCGTCGCTAATTCGTTTAATCCTTCAAAGGCCAAACCGTTTTGAATGGAACTATCACCAATAAAGGCGATAATGTCATATTTTTCTCCCTTCAAATCTCTAGCGGTCGCCATACCAGCTGCTGCGCTAATACTTGTAGAAGAATGTCCGGCTTCATAATGATCGTAGATAGACTCATTCATTTTTTGGAATCCGCTCGTTCCATCTTTTTGTCTTAAATCTTTGAGATTTCTACCAGTGAGCAATTTATATGTATAACATTGATGTCCTACATCAAAGATGATTTTATCTTTAGTGAAATCAAAATTTTTGCATAGAGAAATAGTTGCTTCAACGGTGCCCAAATTACTTGATAAGTGCCCACCATTTTTACTTGTTATATCTATGATATATTTTCTAATATCGTCGCTTAAAAGATCTAGCTCCTTATAAGACAAATCTTTAAGGAAATCTGGATTTTGAATTTTATCTATTTCAAAACGGCGAACTTCTTTTTTTGACATATTAAATAGTATTATTTACTACTTTCGATTATTTTTTCAACCTTTGCTTCAGCTTTTTTTAGTTCTTCTTGGAGAATTTTGATGATTTTGTTTCCTTCTTCAAAAAGCTTTAAGCTTTCATCAATAGAGACGTCTTTTTGTTGGATATCGTTCACGATTTGATTTAAACGATTGAGTTCCTCTTGAAAATTAATTTCTTTTTCCATCATTATTCTCCTTTTATTTCAATAACTTCACTTATAACCTCGCCATCGCTTAGAATGGTTTTGATTTTACTAGTAGCTTTTATATTTTTAACTGATGATATTGCTTTCCCGTTTTCATCTAGCGAAATCGAATAGCCCCTCTCCAATATATTTTTTGGATTAGTCAACTGTAGTTGCTTATTTAAATGATCAATTTCTTCTTTTTTATCTTTGATAATATCTCTTAAAGACTCAATTAAGTCTTCTTTTAGAGACTCTAATTCTTCTTTTTTCTCATTCACTACATCAGTTAATGATTGCTCAAGAGTTAATGAAGCATATTCGAACTGTTTTTCTATTTCTCTTCTATCAATAGTAGCGAGTTCTGCCGCTCCAGTTGGGGTTGACGCTCTTTTATCAGCAATACAATCGATTAATGTAGTATCGATTTCGTGACCTACAGCAGCGATTATTGGCATTTTGCTTGTTGCTACCGCTCTTACTAATTTTTCGTCGTTAAACGCGCTTAAATCTTCACTAGCGCCTCCACCTCGACCAATAATCAAGGTATCTAATTCATATTCCTGAGATTTATAGAATGCCTTTAATAGGCTTTCAGGAGCTTGTTCTCCTTGCACCAAGGAAGGGAAGACATATATATCTGCAATTGGATATCGACGTTTAATATTAGTGACGATATCTCTAATAGCGGCTCCATTAGGAGCGGTAATAACTCCAATTGCTTTTGGATAGATATTAATCGGTCTTTTTCTCGATTCATCAAATAGACCTTCACTAGCAAGTTTCTTTTTGAGCTTTTCTAGCTCTACTAATTGTTGACCTAAGCCAACTTCTTCCATCTCATAGACGTTTAAGTTATAGCTGCCTCTAGGAACATAAGCGTCAATAGAAGCAAGCACGACCACTTCATCTCCATTTTTAGGAGAAAACGTTACACGCTTAGCGTAGCTATTAAACATCACCGCACTGATCGTTGAGTTTTCATCTTTGAGAGAAAAATAAAAGTGACCACTTGGATACATTTTGAAGTTGCTTATCTCTCCTCTAATATGGATGAATTTCAATTTCTCATCCTGAGAAAGGATAGCCTTAACATATGTATTTATGTCACTAACGGAATAAATAGGAGAACTATTCATAAAACTAGGCTAAGACGCCTGAATCTAAAATGCCATTGATGAATTTAGCTTGTTTGTCGTCAATATATTCCTTTGATAAACTAACAGCGGTATTAATTACAACCGCCTTGTCAGCTTTATCAACGTAATAGAAATGAGTGTAACTCATCATCAAAATAGATTGTGTTAATAATGGCAATCTTTCCCATTTCCAATTCTTTAAGTATTTGGAATAGGCGGTTTTGATTTCACTATATTTTTGTAAGGAAACCAAAACTGTATCTAAAATATATGGTTTGATTTCACTTTTATCACATTCACATAACTCTGCAATCATCTCGGTTGCGTCTCTAACAAGCTTTCCTTCTCCAAAAGAAAAATCAACGAGTTCGTTATAAATCGCTGTCATGATTATGAAGTGCTGTTTGTTTCTTGATAAGTTTTCCATCTCTATAACCGCAACTATTATATATAAAATATATCAAGACTTCAAAATAAAAAGAAATGGCTTAACCATTCCTTCTTATTTATCTAAGCGATATTACTTGAATATATTTGCACAAAGTTCAACTAAAGTGTCGCTATTAAATTTGAATTTATTAATCGCATCTTTAGCTGGAGCGGATGTACCAAATCCATCAATGCCCATATGGTATTTTGCCCATTTACCCCAACCGAAGGTTGAAAGCATCTCAACAGACACTCTTCTTTCACTTGGTAAAAGCAAAACGCTACGACGATATTCAATATCTTGCTCTTGGAAGATTTCCCAGCTTGGCATAGAAACTACACGGACATCGATATGTCTTAATAGTAATTTTTCTTGAGCTTCAATTGCTAAAGCAACTTCACTACCAGTGGCAATTAAAACTAAATCAGCTTTCTTCTTTTCGTAAGAAACGACATAAGCACCTTTGCTCACTCCTTCATCACTACTATTAGGGAGTAATGGAAGATTTTGACGAGATAGAATTAATGCGGTTGGAGTTTTTGTGCTCTTAAGAGCAACTTTCCAAGCAGCATAAGTTTCTCTTTCGTCTGCTGGTCTAATAACTCTCATGTTTGGAATCGATCTAAGCATCGCGAGTTGCTCGATTGGTTGATGGGTTGGACCATCTTCGCCGACAGCGATACTATCGTGAGAGAATAAATATATTGCTGGTAAATGAGATAAAGCCGCCATTCTAATTGCAGGTTTCATATAATCTGAGAAAACAGCAAAGCAACCGACATAGCTTCTAATTCCACCATGGAGAAGCATACCGTTTTGCATACATCCCATAGCGAATTCTCTAATGCCCCAGTTAACGTTATGACCTTCACGGTGCTCTGGAGTGAAATTCACTCCACCATCAAGTTTTGTCATAACCGAACCAGCGACGTCAGCGCTGCCGCCAACAAGCATTGGGCATGCGAGCATATAGGCGTTAAGTGCCTTTCCGCTTGCGACACGTGTGCTTGTCGCGCTTCCTTCAACGAAATCTGGTAACTCTTCTGGAATGTAACTAGAGACATCTAAATGTTCGAGAGTTTCAAAGCGTTTAGCTTCTTGCTCGTGCTCTGCACGATATTCTTCAAAACTCTTTTGATAATCGCTATAAGCTTTCTTACCGCGACTAACAAATGTTTCTTGGAAATGCTTTCTAACTTCTTCAGGAACAAAGAAGTCTTCATGATCAAAACCATAAACTTCCACTTTGGCGTGTTTGCCGTCTTCAAGTCCTAAAGGAGAACCGTGTACTTTGCTAGTTCCTTGTTTAGCACTGCCAAATCCAATAACGGTGTGAACGAGAATCATGGTTGGCTTATCTTTAGACTTTTTAGCTTCTTTAATCGCTTCATCAATTGCAACTAAGTCATTTCCATCTTTGACTTCTAACACGTTCCATTCACTAGCAACAAATCTTGCTTTAACATTTTCAGAGAAAGATAAATCAAGACCGCCATCAAGTGTAACTTGATTAGCGTCATAGAAGAGAATTAATTTATTTAGTTTTTGATGTCCTGCAAAAGAGATTGCTTCTTGTGAAAGACCTTCTTGCAAGCATCCATCTCCACATAAAACATATGTGTAATGATTCATAATCTTTTTACCATCAGTATAGTTAGCAG
The DNA here is from genome assembly GCA_902800645.1 of uncultured Erysipelotrichaceae bacterium. Lineage (GTDB taxonomy): Bacteria > Bacillota_I > Bacilli_A > RFN20 > CAG-826 > UBA2450. Next base: position 148,410 of record CADCFC010000001.1, on the reverse strand, counting down.
CAATAGATTCTTCTGCAAGTGCCATACCTACAGCTTGAGCAATACCTTGTCCTAAAGGACCACTTGTGGCATCAACTCCTGGTGTCCAGTGGTATTCTGGATGTCCTGGAGTTAAAGAATCGAGTTGTCTAAAACGTTTCAAATCATCGAGTGAAATGTTGTATCCACATAAGTGAAGCATTGCATAAAGTAAGCTAGATGCATGACCTGCCGATAAAACAAAACGATCACGATTGCTCCATTCAGGAACTTCAGGGTTTGCGACTAAATGCTTTGTAAACAAAGTGTAAAGAATTGGCGCACTTCCTAAAGCCATTCCTGGGTGACCAGAATTTGCTTTGTTAATCATGTCGATACATAAGCTTCTAATCGTAGCGACACTTAACTCTTTAATGTCTTTCATGAATAAATCTCCTTTAGTACAAAATTAGTATTCATTTAGTATTTATATATACAGAGTATATAACATCTTATTTTTCGAAATCTGTTACAGCGATTCCGAGGTCGTCAAGTTGCGCTTGATCAACCACATTTGGGGCAAGAGACATAGGACAGACAGCAGCGAGGTTTTTAGGGAAGGCAATAACATCACGAATGTTGTCAGTTCCTCCTAAAATCATCGTTAATCTATCAAGACCAAAAGCCATACCTGCATGAGGAGGAGTTCCATATTGGAAAGCGTCAACAAAGAAGCCAAATTTACGTTTGATATCTTCATCGCTTAATCCGAGAACTTCAAAGATTTTCTTTTGAACATCTTGGTTATAGATTCTTAATGATCCACCACCAGCTTCATAACCATTTATGACTATGTCATAAGCATAGCTAAGAATCTTAGTTGGATCTGTATCTAAATATTTTAAATCTTCGTCTCTAGGACGAGTGAATGGGTGGTGAGTTGAAGTAATTTGTCCGTTTTCAACATCTCTTTCAAAAAGCGGGAAGTCCACTACCCATAATAAATCGTAGGTGTTTGGTTTAATAAGCCCAAGTTCACGAGCGTATCTAAGACGTAACGCACCTAAAAGTGGGCATACGCGATTATATTTGCCAGCAGCAATGATTAATAAATCATTATCTTTGATGCTTAAAGTTGATTTTAAGGCCGCTTTTTCTTCTTCTGAGAGGAATTTAACGAAGGAGCCTGTAAACTCACCGTTTTCACATTTAATAACGCTTAAACCGCCTAATCCGAATTTTTTGGCTTCAAGAGTTAATTCATCAATAACTTTTCTACTTGTAGAAGACGCTACTGAAGGAATAACCAAGGCTTTAATTGCTTCAACATCCTTAAATCCACCGAATTCGCTTTTAGCGAAGATAGATTTAACTTCGTTTAATTTAAGATCAAAACGAGTGTCTGGTTTATCACTACCATAATTATCCATTGCGTCCTTATAGGAAAGCCTTCTTAATGGAAGTTTTACATCGTAATTGATTGTCCTTTTAAAGATTTCTTTAATTAATCCTTCCATCATCGTAAGGAATTGATCTTGATCAAGGAAAGAGGTTTCAATATCGATTTGGGTAAAATCTGGTTGACGATCCGCTCTTAAATCTTCATCTCTAAAGCATCTTGCGATTTGATAATATCTTTCCATACCACCAATCATTAAAAGTTGTTTAAAGATTTGTGGAGATTGAGGAAGAGCATAGAACTTTCCATGATGTACACGGCTAGGCACGAGATAATCACGTGCACCTTCGGGTGTGGAAAGAGTTAATATTGGTGTTTCCACTTCTATGAAGTGTTCTTTTGATAAATACTCGTGAACAGCCATTTTGATATGGTGACGAATATCTAAATAAGATTGCATAATTGGTCTACGCAAATCTAAGTAACGATATTTTAATCTAGTATCTTCAAGCGCATCGGTTTCGTCTGCGATGATTAATGGAGTTGTTTTAGCAGTATTAATAATATTAATCTCACTTGCGATAATTTCAATTGCACCAGTTTTAAGATTTGGATTGGCTTTTTCTTTTAAAGAAACCTTCCCCTTAACTTGAATGATATATTCGTTACGAATATCAGGAATCTTAACGTTTTCGTTCGCGGTGATTTGGATAATACCACTACGATCTCTAAGATCGATGAAAACAATTGAGCCTAAATTTCTCTTTTTACTTACCCAGCCAACAAGAGTTACTTCTTGACCGACGTTTTTTTCACTGAGTTCAGTGTTAAAACATGTTCTTTCCATTATTTTTGAGTCTCCTCTTCTTGTGAATCAAAGAATTCATCGAGTTTATCAATGATGTTTTCTAGTTTCACAGTTTCTTGTTCTTGTGTTGCTAAATTCTTGAGAACGACTGAGTCGTTTTTAGCTTCTTCTTCACCGACAATAACGGCGAATTTTGCACCTTTATTACTTGCGCGCTTAAACATATTGCCGACTTTGGTTTTATCAAAGCACATATCAACGCGGTAGCCACCACTGTTTCTTAATAGGACAGCAACTTCTTCAGCGAATAATCTTTCGTTTTCTCCTAAAGGCATTATGTAGCAGTCTAATTCGTTATTTTTGTCTACTAATAGACCATCGTCCTTAAGGACGGATACAATTCTTTCAATGCCGAAAGAGAAACCAACACCTGGAAGTTCAGGGCCACCTAATTCCATCATGAGTTTACCGTAATGTCCGCCAGCACCGACAGCGCCATAGTCTTGTCCGGTTTTACTCTTGTAATGGAACTCAAAAACAGTCTCAGAATAGTAGTCTAATCCTCTAACTAAGCTTTCATCAATTTCATATGGGATATGTAATGCGCTTAGAGCGTCTTGCACATCTTCAAATCTCAATTTGCTTGCTTCTGTTAAATAATTTCCAATACTAGGAGCGTCTTTAACAATTTCTTGGTCTTCTGGAACCTTACAGTCCAATATTCTTAAAGGATTGAGTTCATATCTGCTCTTGCAATCTTCACACATATTTTCAATATGATTTGCAAAAAATTCTTTAAGGGCTTTGCGATAATTATTTCTTGATTCATCGTCACCTAGGGTATTTAACTTAATGGTGACGTCTTCTAAACCAAGAGAACATAAAATTGTGTATGCCAAAGCGATGACTTCAACATCATTCATCGCAGAATTATTTCCAATTGATTCAACGCCGAATTGGTTGAATTGTCTATATCTTCCTAATTGTGGTCTTTCATATCTAAAAACTGGACCATTATAGTAAAGTTTAAGTGGAAGTTCGTTAGTTGCGTATAGCTTGTTTTGTACAACCAATCTCATGATGCCAGCAGTGAATTCTGGACGGAGAGTTAAATCTCTGCCACCTTTGTCTGGAAATGTATACATTTCCTTTCTAACGATATCACTGCTTTCTCCAACTCCTCTAGAGAAGACTTGGCTATATTCGAGAACTGGAGGTCTAACTCCATTATAGGCGTAAAGTTCAGCGATTGATTTCATTATTGATTCGACGTAATCGTAGCTGTTACTTTCTCCACCGAATATATCGTGAGTTCCTTTAACATTTTTGATGATTTCCATAATTTATCTCCTAGTGAATGACACGTTTAACATCGTATACGCCTTTAACGTTTTGTAAAATGTTGAAGATGTCACTTAATCTTTTTGAGTCGCTTACATAAATTGTGATATTCACAATTGTAATTGAACGATTATGATGCTGCAGTTGAGCGTGAATTGAGCTCACTGTAACTTTTGCACTGCTCATTGTATTCATAATATCAACGAGTAAGTTTGGTCGATCGTTTGCTTCTAGTGCAATATCAACAGGATATGTTGCATATTCAATGTCTTCTTTCCAATAAACATCGATAAGTCTACTGGTAGAATTGAGAATATTTGGACAAGTAATTCTATGAACAGTAATTCCTTTTCCTCTAGTGATATAGCCTTTAATCATATCTCCAGGAATTGGAGTGCAACAACTTGCTAGACTAATTGCAATGCGATCTGCACCTCTACAGTAAACTGGGCAAGAATCATTACCTTTAATCTTTGCTTTTCCAGTAGGAAGGACAAGTGGTTTCTTAATCTTTAAGAACTCAATAATCGCTGCTGGAGTTGGTTTACGATTAGCGACGCCAATGAATAGGTCATCAACTGTTTCAAATTCAAATTGAGTAAGGACTTTGTCCTGGGTCAATAACTCCATCATTTCGGTTTCTTCAATCGCACGATCTTTAAATGCATCTAGACAAGATTGTTTGCCTTTAGCAATCTTTTCATCTCTAATGAGTTCGGCATTTTTCTTTGCGATGAATTTTTTGATTTGTGATTTTGCTAAATTTGATTTAACGAAGTCTAACCATCCTTCGGATGGACCTGGCGAGGATTTGCTCGTTTTAATCTCCACCATATCACCAGTTTTTAAAACTGTATTAAGCGGAACCATACTGCCATTGACTAAAGCTCCAACTGCGCTATCACCAACTTTTGTATGAATTCGATAGGCGAAGTCGATTGGCGTTGAACCTTGAGGGAGTTCAATGACTTTGCCATTTGGAGTAAAGACATAAACATTCGCATCGAAAATATCGTGCGTAAGAGTCTCCATGTACTCTGAAGCGTTTCCGTCGCTTTCATTACTCATAGAGACAAAGTCTCTAAACCAGTGTAATTTATCTTCAATTTCTTTTTGTTCGACTTGAGGATCGTATCCGCGCTTTTCTTTATACGCCCAGTGAGCAGCAACACCTGCTTCAGCGATTTCATCCATATATTTGGTTCTGATTTGTACTTCATAGAAGTTGCCATCACCTGAAATAACTGTTGTGTGAAGCGATTGATACATGTTTGGTTTAGGCATAGCAATATAATCCTTAAATCTCATTGGGACCGGCTTATAGCTTTGGTGAATAAGTCCAAGGATTTCATAACAACGCATTTCTGTATCTGTGATGATTCTTAAGGCAAGAATATCATAGATATCATCGAATGAATGTCCTTTGATATACATCTTGTCATAGATTGAAGAAATTGATTTCACCCTTGAGAAGATTTCAAAAGGAATATTGTGTTCAAATAGAATATCAGCAAGTTTCTTTTGGAAGATAGAAAGAGACTTTGTTGTCGCTTTTTCTTTCTTAGAAAGAAGCATTGTAATTTCTTTATATTTTTCTGGCTCTAAATATTTTAAACAGAGGTCAGCGAGTTCACATTTAATGTTATCTAAACCTAGTCTATGAGCAATTGGAACAAAGACTTCTTTTGTCTCTTTAGAAAGAGCGATTTGTCTTTCCGGAGATAAAGAACCTAATGTTCTCATGTTGTGTAATCTATCAGCGAGTTTAATGATAATGACACGGATGTCTTTCGCCATTCCGATAAAGATTTTTCGATGATCTTCGGCTTCAAAATCTTCACTTTCAATTTTTGATAATTTCAAACGTTGAATTTTAGTTAATGAATCGACGAGTTTAGCAACGTCTGTACCCCATCTTTTCTCGATATCTTCCACTGTGACGTCGGTGTCTTCCACTACATCGTGTAATAAACCGCCAATAATTGTTGCTGGTCCAGCTTGTAAATTAGCGAGAATATAAGCAACTTCTAAAAGATGATGGTAATATGGTTCACCGCTTTTGCGCATTTGACCATTATGCTTTTCCAAAATAAAAGAATAAGCATCTTCTATGCTCTGGCGATCCTTGGGCTCAGTGATATATGTCTGATATATTTCTTTGAGCTGTTCGAAGGTATGAAGTGGATATCCACCATTAACTAATGCTTCTTTACTCATATCGTTTATATTGTATATTTTTTTATTTCTTTATTAAAGTAATAAAGCGACGAAATATAAAAAAACAAAATTATTTAATTTATAATTTTGCTTAATTTACTAATACGATTTATAGATGTTGTAGTTTAATTTAAAGATTCAAATAATTCTTTTCCACTGAATTCTAAATAAGTGTTTCCGCGATAGCTTTTTAAATCTAAAGTACCAACAATATCGATGAATTTGAAATTGGCTAATAAATCAGCGGGATAATTGAAAAACACTAGCTTTAAGTTATTGCCTAGAGTTGTAATTATGTGCTTATGATCTTTTGAATACATTAATTGATCAACTTTGATGTGCTTAATCTTTAATAGAGGAACTGGCCAACCTTCTCCAAAAGGCGAAAAGGATTTAATGAGTTCATAATTTTCAAAACTTAAATCATTCATTTTGATATCGATTGATTTATGTTCGATAGCCTTTATAGGCTTTCTTGTGATTGCGTCAGTAAACTTTTCTTTAAAAATCTCAAAATCTTCTTCTTTAATCGAGCAACCTGCAGCGCTAGAATGACCACCGCTAGTTAATAGTAAAGAGTTTACTTCATTGAACGCTTCAACGATGTCATATCCTTCTGGTGCTCTTGCGCTTCCTTTTAAAGAATTGTCAATGGATTTAGTAAAAACGACAACAGGAACACCGTATTTAACCATGACACTATTAGCGACTAGTCCGATGATTCCTTCTTTATAGTCACCTTTGATAATAATAGCTCTTTCTTTGCCTGATAAACCGAGAGTGGTTATATCAACTTTTGAGTAGTTTTTTCTATTTTCATTAGTCTCTAAAATGAAACTAAAGTAGTTTAATATAAAATCTTTGTCATTAGTTGTGAAATATTTAATGATTTTATTGACCGATTGGTCTTCAATAATTCTTCCAATTGAATTGATTCGAGGAGCGATTTTCATGCCGATTGTGACTTCGTCGATTTGCTCATTATCTGCTAGTAAATCAATAGGTAAAAATTCCCCGGCTTTATATTCTTTAAACATCGCCTGTAATAAGTAACGGTTATATTCTTTTAGAGGCATCATATCGCTAATAACGGAAATAGAGGCGAGTAGCGCTAAATATTTATCGACTCGTCTGATTAATGCGGTTGCGAATATAAAGGCGGTAAATGCACCGCTAGAAGCGACATCACCAAAATGAGAAACAATCGGATGACATATCGCATCTGCTAATGGCAAAATATCGCTTGCTTGGTGATGATCTAAAACTAAGACTTTTACGCCATTATTATGTAAATACTCAATAGCCTCAAAAGCGGTTATACCGTTATCAACGGTAATAACTAAATCATATCCAAGAGAAACATATTCCTTGGCGTGAGCTAAATTTAAGCCATAGCCGTCTATATATCGGCTAGGAATGTAATAATCAGAGACAACATCTAAATACTCGAACATTTTAACAAGTATCGATGTTCCCATTATTCCATCACAATCATAATCCCCATAGATAATTATCTTTCCTTTTTTAGCAATCACTTCATTTACTAAAGAGGTTGCTTCGTTAATTGAATCAAACTCATGGCCACTACGAAAATTAGAAAGATTCACTTCTTTATTTAAAAGAAGATATTCCTCATATGTTATTCCGTAATAATCGAGTAAACTCTCAAGCAAAGATTTATTCATATAATAGTAAAAAGCTACACAAACGTGTAGCTATATTGATTAGTCGTTGATACCGATGAAGATTGCTTCTTCAGGTTCAGCGGATTTCTTGACTGCGACCTTTTTCTTATTCTTTCTTTCTCTAGGCTTAATATTAATTTTGACCTTGGAGAATAAGGAAATAAGTAAGTCACATAATGGCACGTAAGCAAAATAGACAATCGCTAAAGCGAGTAATCCACCAAGGATTGCAATTAAATAAGTATAAGAAGCAATTGCTGTACCAAATCCAAAGAAATTGATTAATAAATAAATTCCAATGACGGCACTAGCTAAAATTGGAGTAAGAGCCATGCCCATTGCTCTATTAGCAATTTCAGCGCGATGTTCACTAGTCATTTCATTATTCTTATCTTCGATAATAAGTTCTCTTTCTCTATTCATGAAGAGAATCTCAAAGGCGTAAGCTAAGATAACTCCAATAAAGACCGCAGAGAACGCGCTTCCTGGAATTGATAGACCAATAACACTTAATAAAGTGGTTAGAGCAAGTGTGACTAAGATAGTAACCATTGGAGTAACTAAGGAAGCTAATCCACGAGTTAAACGGTATCTGATTAAGAAATAAACAGTTAAGATTGCAACTGCAATTGAAGAGGCTAATAATACTTTCTTCCATTCAACAGTTGGCTCATTAACGTATGTACTTGTTTGTTTATAATCAATTATGCTTCCTTCGGAAGATTTGAATAATTCAGATGTTGAGAAGAAGTTTTCAAGTGTGTCTTTTAAAGTTTCAACACTACTAGGAGTGCCGCCTTCTTTATTGATGCGCGCCATTGTAGTTTCTAAATTGAAGGCCTTAGATAAATTAACAACATAATATGTGGTTCTATAAGTAACAGTTCCAACACCTTCTTCAACGATGTAATCAACTACTTCATATGTCTTGTATTCATTTACCATGTCATCGTTTTTATTGTAACCGACAACATAATTCTTAAATGGAACATATTCTTTGGTGTTATCTTCTTTAGTTGTCTCGATTTCTAAATAAGTTAAAACTTTCTTTGTTAAAGAAGTTTCATCGAGTTCGGTTTTAGTATCACCATTAACTTTGATTTTGTTAGAGACATACATCTGATTACTAACAGTGGATGAACTCTTTGCTTTAAGCAAGTTGCCTCCCATTAAACTAGATGCAAGAATAACACCTACAATAGACACTAATAATGCGCTTGAAAAGCCAATAGCAGAAACTTTTTTCTTCTTTGTGAAGTCTCTATCGGCGTAGGCACCAAAGTATCTTTGTTTTTCTTCTGCCATGTGGTTTGGAACATTTTCAGAATTAATTCCAAAATATTCATATTTTCCGATCAAGCTTGTCGCGTTTGTAGATAACCACATAAGACCTTTTAAGCCAAAGGTGTTGACGACTAAGGAGATTAAAGAACCAATGCCGACAATTGCACCGAATGTATGTAAGGATGCTCCACCTAATAAATAGATCATAACTCCAACAATAACACCGACAACGTTGATATCAATGATTGGGAGTAAACTCTTTTTACTAGCTTCAGTATTTGCTTTCTTTAAGGTGTGTCCACGATAAGCATCTTCTTTTAATTTATTCAAATAAATTATTGAGCTGACTAAGGATACGATCGCCACGAGTACAAAGGCGACGAGCGCAAGCATGTTATAAACCATTCCTGAACGAATCATGAATAAGAAAGCGAGGAAGATAGTAACTACAGAGGTTGTAATTGCACTGAGCGCTCCAAGTCTATAGAAGACGACGAGGAGTAAGGAAATAATAATGACTGCAGCAACGCAAGCTGTTAAGGATGCATTCCAAACAATCTTTCCTTCGTAATTAATCTTTTCAATGGTTGGATCAAGCCATACCCTTGTAGATTCGCTTAATCCAGCAACACATTCTACTTCGTAGTCGAGTGCTGAAGCGTTGAATAAATTTAATAAATATTTAGCGCGGTTATAAGCGCTTCTGACTTCATCAGGATCTGTATATCCATTGCTATTAGTGTCTTCAGAGCCAACTGTGGTCCATAAAGAATTTTTATTTTCGTCACCATAGAAGGATTTGTATTCTTTATCTTCTGGGCTGAAGTCATATGTTAATAAAGTTTTTTCTGCTAATTTATTTTGCTCAGTAAGAATTGTGTAGTCATCTCCATCAGTGTAGTTGAAAATAAGCCACACTCTAGCGACTGTGCTTTCAGCAGCTTCACTTGTATCTTCGTTAGCGACTGGATTTAATCTGGCTTTTTCTAATAATGTGTCCCAGTCTTCGGAAGTAGTAACGATTGGAAGAATTATGGTTGGGAAGGTATTTAAAGTTGCTTCTTTTTGATATGCTGGGCCATTTCTAAAATCTTTTGCAGGAATAACAGTACCTTGGTTATTCATTAAAGCAAAGGAACCACTAAAACTTAAATAGTTAGTGATTTGTTGATATTGATCTTCATTATCGGCAGTAAAGGCGACGGTAATAACGTCACTCTTATCGGCGTTTCCACTAGTTTTAATGTCGTAGGATTCAATACCATAAGAAATTAATCTTTGCTCCATGATACTTGCAATCTCTTTAGCGGAATTTCCGTTAAGCTTTTTGCCTGCATTTCCTTTTTCGTCTTTTTCTCTTTCGGATAATTGGAATGTGAACTGACGACGAACTTCATGATCGCCATCTGCTCTGATACCTTTTATCATGCTAGGAAATGATGCGAAAACCGCAATCAATGCACTAGCAGCGATAATGATGTGTGCCCATAGTCTTCTCATTTGTTAATACCTCCAAGGTTTATACTAAACCTATAACGTAAAACGCTAATCACTAAAATACATTAACTTCACGCACATTTCAACACATTTATGTATGTGCGCGTATATAAAACATGTAGTGATATACACTACAATAACGTTTCTTGATACGATATTTTTAGGTGCTTATAAGCTAAGTCTCTAGCAACTCTACCTCTAGGAGTACGATCAATAAAACCAATCTGCAATAGATATGGTTCGTAGACATCTTCTAGATTCATAATTTCTTCCCCAATTGCATTGGCTAGGCTTTCAAGTCCAACAGGTCCACCCTTAAATCTTTCAATCAGCGTTCTTAAGTATCGAATATCAACATCATCTAGACCAATTGAATCGACCTTGAGTGCGTTAAGCGCATTAAGAGCGTCACTATAAGTAATGTAGTCTTTATGTTCGTAATTAGCAAAATCTCTTACTCGCTTAAATAACCTATTTGCAATTCTAGGTGTTCCACGACTTCTTTTAGCAATTTCTAATTGCCCTTCTTCATCTATTTGAGTATTTAGTACTCTTGATGTGCGTTTGACGATATCTTTGATTTCATCAACCGTATAAAAATTTAACTTTTCGACAATGCCAAACCTAGCGCGTAAAGGTGCGCTTAAATCGCCCGCTCTTGTAGTCGCTCCTATCAAAGTGAAAGGAGGAAGATTAATTGATAATGATTTAGAATTTGATTCGCGATTAATGACGATATCAAAACGGAAATCTTCCATCGCACTATAAAGCGATTCTTCGACTACTCTAGGTAAGCGATGTATTTCATCGATAAACAAGACATCGCCAGGCTCTAATTCTGAAAGAATGGCGGCTAAGTCACCGGTTTTTTCAATTGTAGTACCTGTAACGACTTTGATGTTACTACCCATTTCGTGAGCAATGACATGCGCTAAGGTTGTCTTACCTAATCCTGGAGGACCGTATAATAAAACGTGGTCTAAGGGTTCATTTCGATGAAGAGCCGCTCCAATAAAAACCTTAAGGTTTTCTTTTAAGTCTTTTTGACCTACATATTCTTTTAAAGTAAGCGGTCTTAAAGAAGAATCAAATGATTCTTCGGTAATATTTGGTTTAGCATCAAGTAATCTACTCATCTACTTTTTAAGCCTCTTGAGTGCGATACGTAAAATATCTTCGTTTGTCGCTCCTGGCTCATTAATTTCAGCTAATACTCTATCGATTGCTGCACCTTTAAAGCCGAGAGTTTTAAGTGCTTCATACACTTCTTCATATTGCTTTGGATTTCCCTTACTACCTGTTAATTCGCCTTTTAAGTCTAAGATAATTTGACCAGCGGCTTTAGCGCCTAATCCTGGTAATTTCTTTAGGAAAGCGACATTATTACTGCTAATAGCGTTAATTACTTCGTTAGGTGAAGTGGCGCTTAACGCTCCAATAACAGTTTTTGGTCCTAAACCTTTGACTTTGATCAAAGACATAAAGACTTTCTTTTCTTCTAAATCTTTAAATCCGATGAGATAGTTCTCATCTTCTCTAACAACGTTATGAGTGTAAACTAAAACTTCTTCACCGACTCTATAGTCGTTGATATGAGAAACAAGCATTTGATAGCCGACATCTCTAACATCTATTACGATAGAGTCGTCTTCGATTAACGCTACTTTTCCTTTAAGAAAATAAATCATAGTTACCTCCTTAATTTATTAAAATAAATAAGAGTAAAATCACTAATCCGATAAAAGCAGAAAAGAGGCCTGAATATAAAGCGATATCTATCTTCTTTTTCATTAGTCTCTTATAAACTCCTCAGGAGTAGGAATATCTACTCTTTTATGTTCACTTATTCGGTGTAGATGTTCGATTCTAGCTTTGCTAGATTCGTCGATGTCTCCACCTAATAGATATTTGTCTAAATCTTTATATGTGACTCCCATTTCTTTTTCGTCAGTCTGTCCTTCAAATAAACCAGCGGATGGAGTTCTTTCCGCTAGGCGATCGCTTATGCCATACATTTTACAAGCTTCAACTACTTCGCTTTTAACTAAATGAACAATTGGGAGCAAATCAACACCACCATCACCATATTTGGTGAAATAACCAGTATATCTTTCATCTTTATTGTCCGTACCAATTACAAGACCACCTACTTTTTGGGCATATGCGTAAAGAATTGTCATTCGAATACGTACTTTAAGATTTGCTTGCGTGCCTCTATCTAGTTCAATTCCAAGTTCTTCAAATCTCTTCAATGTTTCATGAAAAGATTTTGAACCATCAATTACAAAGTAATTTAAATCCAATTGATTTGCTAAATCTATTGCATCATTTAAATCATCTGGATGAGAATCGATTGGCATCATAATACAAGTCAATTTATCTTTTCCTACGGCGGCCTTAGTGATTGCTGCAACTAAAGATGAATCAACTCCACCAGAAAGACCTAAGACATATTGCTTTTGGTGCGTAGTCTCTAAATAGTCTTTTACAAATTTTTCGATAACTTTTAAATAATCTTTAAGTTTCATAATTAACGGTAATAATCAAATGAGAAATCATCCAAGATGACTGTATCGCCATCTTGAGCACCCATTTCATCCAAAATGTCATCAACCTTAAGTTTTCTTAATTTGGTTAATAACTTCATCATTCCTTCATCGGTAGAAATATTTGTCATACGATAAAATTTAATAATTTTATCTCCGGTAATCTCCCAAGTATGAAGATTTGGATGTTTGATTTCAAATTCTTTCTCTTCTTCATCGAGCTTATATACTTTATTTTCGAGAACTTCTTCTTCACTATCAACGAGTGGGAAGATAGGAGTTACATCGAGTAAATCGACGCATTTATACACTAATTCTTCGATGCCTTCATCAGTTAAAGATGAAATTGGAATACATTTAACTTTGCTCTTCTTTTCAAAAGCTTTTAAACGTTCTTTTGCACCTTCTTCATCCATTTTGCTAGCAACATAAATGACAGGTCGTTTAACTAATCCAAAACCGTATTCTTCAAGTTCTTTATTGATAATTTTGAAATCCTCATATGGATCTCTACCACTTTCACCCATATCAATTACATGAACGATGATACGGCATCTTTCGATGTGTCTTAAAAATTGTAAGCCTAGTCCTTTACCAACATGTGCACCTTCAATAATTCCTGGAAGATCTGCCATTACAAAACTTCTTCCATCTTTTGAAGTAACAACGCCTAGATTAGGGATGATTGTAGTAAATGGATAATCAGCGATTTCAGGACGAGCAGAACTCACAACTGATAACAAAGTGGATTTTCCAACGCTTGGAAATCCAACTAAGCCAACATCGGCAAGTAATTTTAATTCTAAAATTAATCTTTTTTGTTCACCCGGTTCACCATTTTCAGCAATTTTAGGAACGCGATTGGTAGAGCTTTTAAAGCAAGTGTTTCCTCTACCACCTCTTCCACCTTTTGCGACTTTAAGAGTTAAACCATCCTTCGATAAATCTCCCAAGAATTTGTGGTCTTTCTCTTCATAGACAACAGTGCCGACAGGAACATCAACATATATGTCATCTGAGTGTCTCCCGTATTGATTTTTAATCCCACCTTTTTCTCCATCTTGTCCGATGAAGCATTTGGAGTGACGGAAATTGAATAAAGTATTGATTTTGCTATTAGCTCTTAAAATAACAGAAGCACCACGGCCTCCATTACCTCCAGCTGGTCCGCCTTTAGGAACGTACTTTTCACGTCTAAAAGCGATAGCGCCATCGCCACCTTTTCCACTTCTAACTTCAATAATTGCTCGATCGATAAACATATAAGATTATTATAATAAAAATATAATAAAAAGACCACAAATTAATGTGGTCTAATGTAACTATTGCCAATAATAATTATTTATCAGCGATAACTCTAACACTTTTGCGATCTTTGCCTAAGCGTTCGTATTTAACGACACCGTTAACGGTTGCAAAGATTGTGTCATCTTTACCTTTTTTGGTATTTTCACCTGGATAGATACGAGTTCCTCTTTGTCTATAGATGATGCTACCAGCATGGCACCATTGTCCATCTGCTACTTTAGCACCTAACCTACGACCAGCGGAATCACGTCCGTTTTTAGTAGAACCAACACCTTTTTTAGAAGCGAAGAGTTGTAAATTAAGTTTAAACATCATATTGTGATTCATCCTTTCTTATAGATTTTCGATTCGGACGAATTCAGAATTACTTTCTTCAATGGTTTTAAGTTGTGTCTCAATTGTCTTTAAGACAACTGCGTCATAATCGCTTGGAATATCTAAGGCTTTAACATAGGAATGACCGCTTTCTAGTTTGAAATCGTATTCCTTATCAGTTAATGCGTTAAATCCACCAGTTATGACAGCGCTTATTGCAGCGCACACAAGGTCTTTTCCATAAGCATCGCTGCCGGCGTGACCTTTAACCTCAATTGAAGTGATTTTGTCTGAACTAACGTCCCTTTTAATAACAATTTTTACCATCGTTAATTAAGCGTTAATGCTTTCAATTAATAAGCATGTGTAAGGTTGACGGTGACCTAAAGTGCGTCTTTCGTTAGCCTTGTTCTTATAAGTGAAAACACGAATCTTTTTGGACTTTCCTTGTTTTTCAACTTTTGCAACAACATTAGCTCCTTCAACATATGGGGTGCCAACTTTTGCTTTCTTATCGCAAACGAGAAGTACTTTGTCTAGGGTAACTTTTTCTCCGACTTTGGCGTCTAACTTTTCAACGAAAATTTTAGCACCAACTTCAACGCGGATTTGTTTTCCACCAGTTTCAATGATTGCGTACATAATGTCCCTCCTTCTTTAGAAATTTCACTAAGGACTCGCTATGAAGGTAACCATAAGGTTTTATAAACCTTTTCTATGCGGTTGTAGCTAGTGAGGCGACAACGTTAGTTATATTACCATAACTTAACAAGTTAAGACAACATTGTTTTTACTCTTTTTTCAATTTTTGAAAAGAATAATATCCGTTATCTCCAATAATTAGGTGATCAATTAGAGGAATTTTGATACGCTTACTCTCCAAAAATAATTCACTAGTAAAAATAATGTCTTCTTTTGATGGAGTACATTTTCCACCTGGATGATTATGAATTAAATAATAACATTTGCCCTTATGAGTGAGCAATTCTCTCCAAATGTCTTTATAGGAAAAAGCGACGTTATTTTCTGTTCCTACATATAATGTTTTTTCATGGATAATTTTATGAAATTTATTAAGGATTATAATCACCAAATTTTCTTGATGTGATGAAAGTAAAATGTCTTTGTATTTATTATATAAATAATCTTCATTTACTTCTAATTCATTCTCTTCATTTTCTTTAAATGAAAGACGTTTGTGAAACTCAAAAATTGCGAGCAAAGAAATCGCTTTTGCTTCTTTAATTCCTTTAATTTCTTCGAGTTCCTCAATAGAGGCATCACTAATCTTTTTTAGGCCTTTAAATTTAGTTAATAAACTTGTCGCTATTTCTAAAGCGGTTACTTCTTTATATCCACTGCCAATTAATAGAGTTAATAACTCAATATCACTTAAAGAAGAGATTCCATAATGCTTGGCTTTTCCTCGTGGTTGATCTAATTTTGGTAAATCTTTTATTCCCATTAATTCCAAGTGAACTTCCATCCGCCAGGGATACTTGCTGTTCCCTTTTTAGATAGGAATAATTTGTAAATTATAACCGCAATAACTGCGCTTGCTAATACCGCCATTACCGCTGTTAAAGAAAATGCGGCACCACTAACTTCACTACGAAGTTCTTCTTCATTTAATAATTCGTAATTCATAGAAACCTCCTGAGGGGGCGAGGATAGAATTTGTGACTTTTCTGTGATTGTTTTGGGATTTTGGGAAATAAGTTATGAGCTAAGAAAGGAGAGAAGTCCTTATTTTGCCCCCTCACTAATTAAATAGGGTCGAAAACGAAAAAAGTTCACAAAATATTTTTAGTTTTTTCCATTAATAAAAAAGACCATCAATAGATGGTCGTTATATTTAAAAATTATTAAATTTTTTTAAGTTTGCTCATTAACTCTGCTAAGTTCTCTTGATGAAGAGCTAATTTTGCTTTTTCATTATCGATCTTTTCTTTTGGAGCTTTAGCGATAAAGTTAGGATTGTTGAGCATCCTTTCTCCACGTTCAATTTCACTTCTTTCAAAAGCGATGTCCTTTTCTAATTTAGCTCTTATTTCTTCTTTATTAACTCCACTAGTAATAATTAAAGAACCAAAAGCGAATGAATATAGCTCTCCTTGAAGAGTAGAGATATCTTCTACGACGCTTACATTAGAGAAGGTAAATCTATTCAAATAAGTTAAGAAATCACTGCTAACAGGGGTTTTTAAAGAAATTGAAATACCAAGAGGTGCGCTTGGAGATAATTGATTAGAAATTTTATAATTTCTGACTTCTTTAATCATTGAGAAAAGAAGTTCAATTTCCTTATCAGCGCTATTATTAAGATATTCTTTTTCAACTTTTGGATAGCTCTCAAGCATTACACTATCGAGGTGAGATGGCAAGTTTTGATATAACTCTTCCGCAATAAATGGAGTGTAAGGATAAATAAGAAGAATGATAGTCTTAAGTGTTTTTAATAAAACAGTTCTAGTAACTTCGCTTGCTTTTTTATCATTTCCATTTAATTTGACCTTGCTCATTTCAAGATATTGAGAGCAAAAATCATCATAAACAAAGTTGTATAAATGACTACTCGCCGCATTAAAATCATATTTATCCATGTTCATTTGAACATTATTTATTGTGAGCATTAAGCGATTAAGTAACCACCTATCAAGTTCAGACAAATTAGAAGTATCTAATTTAACTTCGGAAAATCCTTCAGGTATTACGCTTAATACATAACGCGCACTATTCCATATTTTATTTAAATAATTTGCACTACTTTGAACTTTTTCATCAGAGTAACGCATGTCTTGGCCTGGAGTGCTATTAGTCGTTAAGAAATATCTCAAAGCGTCAACACCGTATTTATCAATAACGTCGAGTGGATCGACACCATTGCCAAGAGATTTAGACATTTTTCTGCCTAATTCATCACGAACTAAACCGTGAATCACACAATCATTGAATGGAGATTTCTTGGTGACATTTAAAGATTGGAATATCATTCTACTAACCCAGAAGAAAATAATGTCATACGCTGTAACTAAACAGCTAGTTGGGAAATAGCGGTTAAGATCTTCAGTTTTTTCTGGCCAACCTAGAGTTGAAAACGGCCAAAGCCCACTAGAGAACCAAGTATCAAGTACATCGCTATCTTGTTCGTAATTTTCGATATCTTTTGGAGGGTCCATTGATACCACAACTTCTCCTGTTACCTTACGGTAATAGGCAGGAATTCTATGACCCCACCAAAGTTGACGAGAGATGCACCAGTCTTCAATATTATTCATCCACTGTAAGAAGGTGTTCTCGAATCTTTGAGGAACGAAATTGACTTTGTCATTCCCTTCTTGATTCTTTATTGCTTCTAATGCTAATGGTTTCATTTTTACAAACCATTGTTTGGATAGCATTGGTTCAACAACGCAGTTGTTTCTTTGAGAGTGACCAACCGCGTGGATAATCTTTTCTTGCTTGATGAAATCACCACGACTATCAATGTCTTTTAATAGAGCTTCACGACAAGCAAAACGGTCCATACCTTTGTATTTACCGCATTTTTCATTCATTGTGGCATCCTTGTTAAAGATGATTGGCATTTCTAAACCATATTTTTTACCGATTACAAAGTCGTTTGGATCGTGAGCAGGAGTACATTTCATCGCTCCAGTTCCAAAGCCAATTTCAACGTATTCATCTTCGATGAGAGGGATGGCTTCTCCATTAGCAGGATTAATAACCTTAATATCTTTATTATGATATTTTTTATATTTTTCATCTTTTGGGTTAATAACAACGCAGACATCTCCAAACATTGTTTCAGGTCTAGTCGTTGCAACTTCTAAATAATCATCGCTACCGACAATGTGATATTTGAAGTAATACATATAACCTTCATCATCTTGGTGAATGACTTCAATATTACTTAAAGCAGTTTGCTGAACTGGATCCCAAGAAATGATTCTTTCGCCTTGATAAATGAGTCCTTTATTATATAAATCAACGAAAACTTTTCTCACTGCGAGATTAAGTCCTTCATCTAAAGTGAATCTTTCACGAGTGTAATCAAGCATTAATCCCATTTTGGACCATTGCTCATGAATGTTATTTGCATATTCACTCTTCCATTCCCATGCGTATTTCAGGAATTCTTCACGGGTAATCTTAGTGACATCAATTCCCATGCTCACGAGTTTTTGCATAACTTTAGCTTGTGTAGCAATACCAGCGTGATCCATTCCAGGAAGCCATAAAACATCATATCCTTGCATCTTTTTATATCTTGCAATGATATCTTGAATTGTCGTATTCCAAGCGTGACCTAAATGTAATTTACCGGTAACGTTTGGTGGAGGAATAACCATAGAAAAAGGGTTCTTAGATTTATCTCCAGCAGTAAAGTAACCGCTTTCCTTCCATTTTTCATATTTTCCTTTTTCAACATCATGTGGGGAATATCTTTTTTCTAACATATTGACCTCCTAAAAATAAAACGCCCTTATTTCTAAGGACGCATTTAACGTGGTACCACCTTAGTTCTAATAGAATTTCTCCATTAGCACTTATTAATTTATGTTCTCCATAGCGACCTTCATGTAGACTTGCTGTTAGGCTTCCACCATCCCTAACTCTCTAATAGTAGTCTCTACACTACTCCTCTATTTCAACGAACGAATTTATTATATAAATATAGATGATTTTTAGCAATAAGCTTTTTAGATGTTACAAAATTTGCTTTTCATCTCCCTCAGCACCAATACCGAGTTTAATGGAATTATCCCAAATAGATATAGACGTCCAAACTTGCTTTTTATTTGGCAATTGGCCGTATAAATATCTATTCATTATTCCAGAATCATGCACTTGATTTTCAATAACTAAAAAGTTTTTAAATCCAGCATAGACTAAAACGTTATATCCGTTATATTGTCTTACTCTGACTTTAATAATAAATATTAGTAGAATGGACATTAATAAAGAAAAAAAGGCGAGAATACCAGATAAATAAGTAGCCATCTCCCACCCTGTTTTATGATAAACATAGCCCCATAGGTATGTTTCGACATCATTATTTAATAAAATAATAAAAACGATAAAAGAGACCAGCAAAACAGCAGTAGCAATAAACCAACCAATAATTGTGTTTCTTTTTTTATTTTTCCAAATATTAATCCACTCAGGATTAACTGGTTCAGTATTTGTAGCTTCTGCTTTTGTTTCTTCTTTTATCTTTCTTTGGATTGGATAACCACAGTGAGGGCAACTTTCTGCTACACTGCTAATCTCTTTTCCGCATTCAGGACATTTGATTAAAGCCATATCATTCTCCTATTTCATTAAAAGATCTCTTAAATCATCAAAAGTTCTTGGTTTTAAAGTTGAAGTAAATAGGCATTCACTTTCACTAACATTATGCTTCTTAAGTTCAACTAATAACTTATGTTTTTCGCTTTGATTAATTTTATCAACCTTAGTAAACACTAAAGCATGATTGAAATTATGAGCTTTTAAGTAATCAATTATTTCTAAATCGTCTTCTGATAGTTCTCTTCGAGAATCAAGAAGCACCAACACTATTTTAAGACGAGTAACCTTAGAGAAATAATCTTCCATCATCTCTCCGAAGAGTTTGTCGAGATCAAACCCGCCTTTAGCGTAGCCATATCCAGGAGCATCGACTAAATATAGTTTGTCATCGACATTATAATAATTAAGTAGACGTGTATGACCTGGTTTACTACTTGTAAAGGCTAAAGCCTTTTTATTGCATAAAGCATTGATTAATGAGGATTTTCCAACATTAGATTTTCCGACGAGTAAAACCTCAGGGAATTGACCCTGAGGTGCATCACTCAAACTCGGAGCGCTTTTAATAAATTTAGTGTTATTAAAATTAATCACTAATTTTCTCCAAATACGATTTTATAAGCATCGTCAACACTTGACATATAATGGATTTTAAGAGCTTTCTTTACTTCTTTTGGAAGCTCATCAACATCCTTCTTGTTGTCTTTTGGAACGATGATTTCTTTTAAGCCACTTCTAGTTGCAGCTAATGATTTTTCTCTTAACCCACCAATTGGTAAAGCGTTACCTCTAAGAGTAACTTCACCAGTTAAAGCAATGTCAGGAGAAACAGGAGTTTTGCTTAATGCAGAGATAATCGCTAAAGTCATTGCAACTCCAGCGCTTGGTCCATCTTTTGGTACTGCTCCTTCTGGAACGTGAACATGAATATCATTTTCTAAGAAAATTGATGGATCAATCTTATATTTTTCTGCGTTTGCCTTGACATAGTCAAGAGCAATAGTCGCACTCTCTTTCATTACTTCACCTAATTTACCGGTAAGTATAAGTCCACCTTTGCCTTTAAAATAAGTGACTTCAATAGGGAGAATATCTCCTCCATATTCTGTATATGCAAGT
The DNA here is from genome assembly GCA_902800645.1 of uncultured Erysipelotrichaceae bacterium. Taxonomy (GTDB): domain Bacteria; phylum Bacillota_I; class Bacilli_A; order RFN20; family CAG-826; genus UBA2450. The sequence goes on along the minus strand of CADCFC010000001.1, from coordinate 127,638 downwards.
CCGGTGATAACTCCAACTTGTTTTTCTTTGTCTTTTTTGGAGTAATCAAAGATTTCAATACCTAAGTATTCTCTAACCTTCTTCTCGTCAATTTCAATATGAGTAATTGAAGGGTCTTTGACCACTGCAACTGCAACTTTTCTTAAACAAGAAGCAATCTTTCTTTCAAGGTCACGTACACCAGCTTCTCTAGTGTAATAATGAAGAATGTATTCGATTGCCTTTTCAGTAAAGGTAACGTTTTCTTCTTTTAAACCATTAAGAGCGATTTGCTTTTTGATTAAATGTTCAAAGGCAATGTGCTTTTTTTCAATTTCTGTATAGCTATTAAGCTGGATTAATTCCAAACGATCTCTAAGAGGCCCAGGAATATTCTCTAAATAGTTAGCGGTACAGATGAATAAAACATCACTTAAGTCATATGGTTCTTCAACATAGTTATCATTAAAGATAAAGTTTTGTTCTGGATCTAAAACTTCAAGGAGCGCACTAGCAGGATCTCCTTTATAGGAGGACGCTAATTTATCGACTTCATCAAGAAGGAAGACAGGATTGCTGACTCCTGCTTTTCTCATGCCTTGAATAATTCTTCCTGGCAATGAACCAACATAAGTTCTTCTATGACCTCTAATTTCAGCTTCATCAGAAATACCGCCTAAAGAGCATTTGAAGAATTTTCTTCCAAGGGCTCTAGCGATTGATTTTCCTAAAGAAGTTTTACCAGTTCCTGGTGGACCATAAAAGCAAAGAATTGGGCTTTTTAAATTTCCAGTTAATTTTTTAACTGCTAAATATTCAACAATTCTCTTTTTAGGATTGTCTAAGCCGTAATGATCTTCGTTTAAAATATCTTCGACATTTTTTAAATCGTTATTGTCTTCGGTTTTTTGCCACCAAGGAATAGACATAATAACGTCTAAATAAGAGAGGATTAAAGCAGCTTCAAGAGAACCTTGAGGCATCATTTCGTATTTTTTAATTTCCGATCTTACTTTTGCTTTAATATTTTCTGGATAAGGGAATTTATCGAGCTTTGCTAAGATTTGGTCAGGATCATTATTTCCGCCAACATCTTCTCCAAGTTCTTTTTTAATCGCTTTAAGCTTTTCTCTTAAGAAATATTCTTTTTGAGATTTTTCAGCATTTTCTCTTACAGTTTCAGAAATATTCTTTTCGATTTCTTCTTTGGTGTTTTCTCCACTGATAAAACCAGTGACAGTCTCTGCTAAAGAAATGAAATCGTTTGTCTCTAATAATTTTTGTTTGTTCTCAATTGATGCATCAAAATAACCCGCCATTGCATAGCAAAGTTCGAGTGCAGCGTGTTTATCGCCACATAAAGTAATGATGTTTTTTGGCAATCGAGAAATAATTGATGGATATTTTTCAAGCTCGTGATTGATTGCATTAACAACTGCCTCACTGCTTTTATCATCGACATCAATTGGATTGAGTAAAACCGCATTTGCTGCAAAGCATTTGTCATCGTTATCTAGAGCGATATTAGATAATTCCACTCTATCAATGACTTCAACTCTGGCTCTAATGCGTTTTTCTCTTTCAGAAATTGAGACAATTCTTGCAAGTACACCAACAGCAAAGACATCTTCGGCGGTTGGGTTTTCTATATCACTATCTTTTTGACTGCTAATTAAGATTAAAGAATCAGTTTTTTCTTTACTAACCTTAATGGCGTTGATAGAGAAATCTCTACCAGCGTCAATAAGTCTTGTATTTTTAGGGAATAAAATTAAACCCTTAGTGATAAGAAGTGGCAAGGTTAAGGATGATGGGTTTTCAGCCATACATTTACCTCCTTGTAGACTTTAAATAATTATTTATTTAATTCAATTAATTTTTCTTCGACTCTTGTCATGCGAAGGTTGTGCTTGAATTGATCGAGTTGAGCAGAAAGAGCTTTCTTCACGTCTTCAACTTTCATTTGATATTCTTTTGCGAGTTTTTCATATTCATTTTCAACATCCGCATCGCTTAATTCAAGTTTTTCGATTTCACCAACTTTTTCTAAGATGAAGTAATTGGTAATATCTTTCTTTGCATCGACTTTTAACTTGTTAACAAAGTTTTCTTCGGTGTCGCCAGTGAATTGTAAATATTGTTCAAGAGTTAATCCGGATTGTTTCATTCTGTTTTCCATGTCTTTTTTCATGGATTCAGCTTGTTCATCAATCATTTCTTGTGGGATTTCGATCTTGCTGCTCTTAGCGATTTCAGCGTATAACTTTGTTAAATATTCTTTTTTGGCTTCGGCTTCTTTTTTATTAAGAAGTTCAGCCTTTTTATTTTCTTTAAGAGCTTCAACTGTTTCTACGCCTTTAATTGCTAAATCTTTAACAAATTCATCAGCGAGTTCTGGTAATTTCTTGGTTTTCACTTCGTGAACATCGCAAGCAAAGACTGCATCTTTATTTGCAAGTTCTGGAGTGTATTGTTCTGGGAATTTGACTTTGACATCACGATGTTCTTCAGCTTTAACGCCAATTAATTGATCTTCAAATCCTGGAATGAATGAACCACTACCAAGTTCTAATTCATAATTTTGAGCGCTTCCGCCTTCAAACTTTTCACCGTTGACTGAACCGACGAAGTCCATAACAACTGTATCACCTTTTTCAGCAGCACCTTCTTTTAAAACTAAGGTAGCGTTTGCTTTTCTAAGTTCTTCAATAGCGTCTTCGACTTCTTTAGCAGTTACTTTTGCGGCTTTTTTACCAAGTTCTAAACCTTTATATTGTCCGAGTTCCACTTTTGGTCCAGTGACAACAATAAATCTAACTTCGAGGTTTGTGTCGCTTAATTTTGTGACATCAACCTTCGGTTGAGCGTATGGTTGAAGTTTTCCTTTTTCTAAAGCTTCTTTATAAGCTTCTGGTAATAATGAATTAATCGCATCATCGAGTAATCTTCCTTGGTCGACGTGTTTTTTGGCGATTTCTTCTGGGACTTTGCCTTTTCTAAAGCCATCAACTTGGACATCTTTAATGAGTTTCTTTAAAGTGGCTTCTTGAGCAGCTTTCCATTTTGCTTCGTCAATAACAACATCAACTTGTGTATGACACGCTTCTAATTCTTTGAATGTAATTTTCATGAGAATTCTCCTTTAATATGTTTACATGCGAAAAAAAGTATATATTAAATCTAGATTTAAGGCAATTGAAATGCACTTAAACTTAAAATTTATTGTTTAAAAACAAAAAATTCAGGAACGAACCCTGAATTTATAGCTTTGAAAGGATATCTTCAATTTCAATTATCAATGAGTTGATGGTCTTTTCATTTAGATCCATTGCATCATAATATTGTTTGATATTTGGAACAGGATTATTAGCGTATTTTCTTGAAATTATATATAAGGCGGCACATAAATCCTTCGGTGCGTGATGAATTGAACGAGGATATAAATACATCTCGTATTCAGAAAGTAGCTGTGTTGCAGATTGAGATAATGATGGATCTTTAAAATCTTGATCAATTAATCTCACAGTTTCATTGAATAAAACACTAGTAAATGGAGCATTTAAGTGTTTTGGGTTAACATCAATAATTTCATTAACACTTTTCATTTTAAGCTCTCTATCAACTTCTTTTTGAACAAGAAGCATTAAAGTATAGCTTCTAATCATCTGACGAGGATTGTTCAATAAAATATCTTGAAGAATTGGTAAAAATGAAAGAATGTCTCTATTTCTAATTGTGTCTAATCCGATTAGAACCTCTTCAAATTTATCACTCTTAAGGTATTTCTCAATTTGCTCGTCATCGTAATATCTAACAGTGTTTTGTTTCTTTTCTTCTAAAGCGATAACTTCAGGCATGCTTCTTAATAATTCTTCTACTACTTGGCTTTGATAAGGTAGGTTAGAGTAATAATCTAAAGCTGTATAGGCTTGATCAAATCGACCAAGGACACAGAGAAGATTGATGTGAGCGTTTATTAAACTGACTAAATTAGTCTCTAAAACTTTTTGATGATCTTGGATAATATATAAAGCATCTTCATATTTACCTAAATATATAAAGGCTGAAATGCGATAAAAAAGATCATTAGCGGTTTCGCTTCCTTCAGTTAGTTTAATCACTAAATCATATTTTTTCTGATCAATTAAAGTTTTTAATGAATCCATAAATTATTTCTTAATTTTATCCCAATATTCTTTGCTAGCTTGTTCTAACTTATTATTTCCATAAACATAATAATGAGCGTCTTTAATATCATCTGGTAGATATTGTTGTTTAACATAGTGATTTTTATAATCGTGAGGATATTTATAGTTTTGTCCTTTTTCTAAATCATCTTTGCCGTCGTAATGAGTGTTTTGCAAATGACGAGGAATAGAAATTCCTTTGCCCATATGAATATCTTCAAGCGCTTTGTTATACGCTAAATAAGCAGAATTACTTTTAGGAGCTGTAGCGATTAAAATAACAGCGTTACTAAGTGGAAGCTTAGCTTCTGGTAATCCTAATTGTAGGGCAATATCAACACATGATTTAACAATTGGAATTAAAGAAGGATAAGCAAGACCTACATCCTCATTAACTGAGCATAATAATCTACGACAAACAGAGATAATATCTCCTGCTTCAAGCATCTTTGTTAAATAGAAAATTGCGGCGTCTGGATCACTACCTCTTAGCGACTTCATTAAGGCGCTTAAATGGTCGAAGTGACGATCTTCACTCTTATCATAATTAATATGTGCTTTATCGATTAACTCATTAACATTTTCTAAGGTAATCTTTTTTTCACCGTTAGCGTTAATTGCGAATTCAAGATTATTGATGGCTTTACGCATATCTCCATTAGAGGAAATAGATAAAGCAGTTAAGGCTTCATCAGTAATTTTAATCTTTCTAAGATTAACTACTCTTTGTAATCCCTTTTTAATATCTTCACTACTTATGCTTTTAAACTCAAAAACAGAACAACGAGAAAGAAGCGCTGGATAGATATAAAAATAAGGGTTTTCAGTTGTAGAAGCGATTAAAGTAATTAGCCCCTTTTCAACATATTCTAATAATGATTGTTGCTGTTTCTTATTGAAATATTGGATCTCGTCTAAATACAAAAGGACGCCTTTAGATGCAAACACGCTTTTAGAATCATCAATTACTTTCTTAATGTCATCTAAAGATGCGGTTGTGCCATTAAGCTTACACAAAAGCATTTCTGTATTTGTAGCAATAATATTAGCGACAGTAGTTTTTCCAACTCCAGGAGGACCATAAAAGATCATATTAGGAATAAGATTCTTACTTATCGCTTTTTGAAACATAGAGCCTTTTTTAAATAGATGCTCTTGTCCCACCATATCTTCAATTTTTAATGGTCTAACTAAATCCGCTAAAGGTGTCATATAGAACATTATAATAAAAAAGGCTGTTTAATAACAGCCAATTTCATATAGTTCAAATTAAATTATTTGAAATATCTTTTGAGCATTGCTTCAAGCGCCTTGCCATGACGCGCTTCATCTCTTGCCATTTCATGAACTGTATCATGAATTGCATCTAAGCCAAGTTCTTTAGCCTTTTTAGCAATAGCGAGTTTAGATTCGCATGCACCGTTTTCACCAGCGAGCATTTTTTCAATGTTCTTTTTGGTATCAGCAGTAACTACTTCACCGAGAAGTTCAGCAAATCTAGCAGCGTGTTCAGCTTCTTCTTTTGCAATTTGCTCGAGTAATAATGCGATTTCTGGGTAGCCTTCTCTAAGAGCTTGACGACTCATCGCAAGATACATGCCAACTTCAGAGCATTCACCTTTAAAATGATCTCTACAACCTTGAAGAACGTATTCATCAACGCCTTGAGCGACGCCGATAACGTGTTCACAAGCCCAGGATAATTCTCCGACTTTTTCTTCTTCCATTGGAACAAGTTTATCGTGACTAGCGCCACAGATTGGACATGGTTCGCCTTCGGCGACTTCCACTATTTGTCCACAGACTTTACATCTATATTTCATATTTATGAATTAGAAGAAAGTGCCACGAGCAGCGGCTTTGACTTCACTACTAGTTGTGAATGGAATACGAGTTGTGTAACCTCTTTTAGCAGCGACGATTTGTTTGGCTGGCCAAGAGAAGATTTCTCTGTTCCATGTGTTAACGGTATCGTTATAAGCACTACGAGCAGCGGTGATTTCTTTTTGTAAGTAAGAGTTTTGTTGCATTGCGTCAGCGATTTCGCCGTGAGCTTTAAGATCTGGATAAGCTTCTAATTGAACGTTAATTGCTTTTTGAATGTTTTCAACTCCAGCAGCTTGGTCATTTAAGTTACCATTGCTTCTTGCTTTAGCGATTTCAACAAATGTTTCCTTGTCTAAAGCGATGGATTTTTCTAAAATCTTAGCAACGTTTTGAAGAATAACAACTCTTTGTTCGAGATAGTTATCAATCTCAGAAGCATCGTGTTGAATCTTTTGTTGAAGTTGGGATAAGTATTTACCAGCGTTAATTTTCACGAAAGTGAAGATGACACCTGGAATAATACCAAGGACCCAAAGTAAAACTTCAAAAACTTTACTTCCAGTTCCAACAGTAACAGGAATTTGCTTTGCAATGACGTTAACGTCTTTGCCTTCTTGATTAACTGGACCAGTTAATTCATCGAGTTCATTTGCCATAAATATGTTTTCCTCCTAATTTGTAGCATATGTTAATGTGCTATTTGTTTTTTGCAACGAAGGACATAAGTCTCTTCTTAAATAGTATAGCACTACTATTTCCAAATTTATTAATGGCTTCATTAAATTTACCTGAAGCATTATTACTGAGGTAATCTTCTTTATTACCTTCTGTATCGCGAACAACAAATGGAGTTGATCTTTGAATTGGACGATATTCAATCCATGGAACTGGAACGTTATGCATGCGTCCATCTCCACCCATAACAGGAACGTACTCTACGCGATCAATACCTTCGAATGAATAAGCGGTGATTGAACAAACATCATAATCACCTTGAACAGAATCAAGGCTGCTCTTAAGAATGACACCTTGGCTCCTTGTTGCAGGATGTTTGAATAAATTCAAATCATGAGAGTTAGCTGCGCTTTCAACCTCACTATTTGTTGTGTGTCTAGCATTAAATCCTCTTTCATAGATATAGTCTAAATCTTTATGTTGAATATATAGAGGAATTGATGTTAAAGGTGCTAAATCAAAATAGACATCCTTCAAATATTTATCCGCGTAATTAACGAATAATTCTTTAGCGACACTGTGATCGAAATGGATGAAGGCATCAGGATTCTTATCAAGAGAATCACTGCCTTGCATATGACCACTCTTAATATAATTAAGTTTTTGACGTTTTTTGAAGATGAAGTCATCGCCAAAGGCTTCGTCCTTACTCTTTAATAACTTGATTTCGTTAGCCTGAGCTAAAGGAGTGAATAATAAACGGAATTCAACTTCATTATCTCTATCTAATGCGTTAAATAATGCTTCAAATTCTTCGTTAGCCATTCTATTGAATGAGCCATCACCTTTCATCATGTCTTTCTTCACGAGTTTATCGAGTTTAGCGTCGAATTTCTTAACATATTTTTGGATTTGTTTTTCATCCATGTTATTAACATCGGTTGGATATCTAGAGAAATTAAGTTTAGGAGCAGCTTCGTTTCCATAGATTAACCAAGTATCTAAGTAATACCATGGCTCTGGTGCAGTATAGTAGGCGTGTAAGGTTTGAGTTCTTGTTTCTCTTCTAGTTCCACCTTTGCCATCACTTACTGTGACTGTATAAGTAATAACAAGAGTGCCTTCATAACGATGGTCTCTCATCGATTGACAGTAATTTTTCTCAAAAACAAATGGGTTTCCTAAAATAGAGCCTGATTGAACATAGATTGTAGAAATATCTTTTCCAGTATATTCGTTATAACCATATTTTTTGTGTAGATGCTCATATTTAGCAGGATCAAAGACCTTATCTAATTGAATTAATGGAGTAGTTTTAGTCATTAAATCCGCTGCCATATTCCATTCATATAAGGAATTGAGTTTTCTCATTGTTTCAAAGGCATCGGCCTTATGTTTATTGGCCTTAGCTTGATGCTCATCAATTTCCTTTTTGAGGTTTTTAATGACTTTAGTAAGAGCAACAACGGCGAAAATGAGGCCAATACCAGCAACTATTCCACCGATTCCTCCTCCAATTCCAGCGCCTAACGCCATTTTCTTCATCGCTCCAAGAACGATTAAAACAACGCCAGCGACAAATGCGCCAATCATTAAAATCCATAGAACGACATCCCAAAAGATGCGACCGTTTCTTTTTTTGCTTAAGCCTTTAATGATTTCTAATTCTTTGTAATACTTTTTACATAAATCTTGGTTGAGTTCGATGTTGACTTCTCCTTTTTTAGTCAATTCATCAAAATATTCAACTGCGTTATTATGAAAAGATTCTTTAAGTTGATGCTTATAAAATTCTATTGGCTCTAATAGAGCTTCGTTATCAAATTTTTCCATAAATTTATTATTACATAAAAAATAATTATTAAAAATATTTTTTGATATAATAATGTCGATGCTAAGAAAAGATATTTCAATTTTTTTAAATTCAATTCCTAAAGGAGTTACTTTAGTTGCGGCAACAAAATATATAAGTTCTACAGAGATGCTCGAATTATATGATAACGGCATCAAAAATTATGGAGAAAACCGTACAGAAGCGTTTTTGAATAAATATTCATATTTATCAAATTATAAAGATATCACTTGGCACTTCATTGGTCATCTTCAAAGAAATAAAGCTAAAGATATCATTAATAAAATTGATTATCTTCATTCTTTGGATTCCCTCAAATTAGCGGATATTATCGAAAAAGAAAGAAGTACACCACTTAAAACTTTTGTGGAAGTATCAATTAATTTAGAAGAGAATAAAAACGGAGTCCCTTATTACGAAGTCAAAGATTTTGTCAAAGAACTATTAAAATATAAAAAGATAGAACTTGTCGGATTTATGATGATGGCGATTAAATCTTCATTGAATGCCCAAGAACAATTCCATAAATTAAAAATATTAAAAGAAGATATAGAAAGAGAATTAAATATAAAAATACCTTATCTAAGCATGGGAATGAGTGATGACTATAAAGAGGCAATTAAAGAAGGCGCCACTCATATTAGATTAGGAAGAATTCTATACGAATAAGCAAAAGAAAAGAACCGCATTTCATTAATACGGTTCTTTTTAAATAATTATAAATTATTTCTTTGCTCTAAGCTCAGCGCGGATGTCTTTTACGAAGTTATGTTCTTTAACTTCTTTATTCATTTCCACTCCATCTTTAGCAAACGCTAATTTTGCTAATTCTTTAGCACGTTTGACAGATAAGTTGGATTTGACTTTAAGTAGTGTTGGAACTTCTTCATAAGCGACTTTATCACTTGCGTCGACCACAGGAATTGTTGAATCATTAAATTCTTTTGGATCGAGAGCGAAGTAACATTTAAGTGTTTTACCAATTAAGGTAATTTTGACATATGGTTTACGATGTAATCTGAATGTATCGCCTGAAATAGATACTCTACTTGAAGCACCATAGGCAAGTAATTCAGCTTTAAGTTCGTTATATTTCTCTTGTAAATCTTTGTCAGCCTTAACAATCTTTTCAGCGAAAGGAATTCTTTGAATAGAGAGTTTACTCTCTTCTTCTTCCACGACTGGAGCAGGAGCTGGGGCAACTACTGGAGTAGGTGCTGGAGCTGGAGCTGGGGCAGGAGCTGGTCTAGCTTCTTCTTTAACCACTGCTTTAACTTCTTTAGCAATGACGATTCTATCAAGCTTATCGAGTTCCTCTCTAACAATTTGTCTAATGTTTTCAAGCATTTCCACTCTATCAGCAGCTTCTTTTTCTTCTCTTTCAGCTTTTTCTTCTTGAGATTCTTCTCTTTTATCGGCTGGTCTAGCTTCTTCTAAGTCTTCTGCTCTAACTTCGCCTTTGTTAACTTTGACTGCAGTGCCAATACCATTAACTAAGCAAATAATTGCGAGCACAAGATAAGCAACATCAAGTAAAAGAGTGACAACCATTCCACCCATAATAATTCCGGTTTCTAAAGACTTATGGACATTTAAGAAAACAAATCCATGAGCGAAGAAATCGATAACACCACCGGTGAAACCAAAAACAGCTGGAATTAATAACGCTAATCCAAGAACAGCGCATTTAGCTTTAACCGCTTTATTGTGTTTGATTAAGACTAATGAAAGAATAAAGATCACAACAGCAGCGAGCATAAAGACATATGCAACAACGTTAGAAAGAGCTTGTCCAAGCATCTTCATTTTGTGACCGGCATTAGCGGAATAATCAAATAGCATACCGATTGTTCCACTAGCAGGGAATCCGGCATCTTTTAATACTGGTGAAAGCATTATTAGTGCGTTTGTAAAGACCGCGAAAATGATTAATGCAGAAAGCACGATCAAGGCAAACATTGAAACACTATCAAATGATTTCTTTGAATTTTTCATAACTTATTTCTCCTCTATACTGAACTATTTTAACTCAATGATTTTTAATCATTCAAGGTTAAAAGTATAAAACTACAAAAATTCGCAAAAATTTTGCTTAAAATAATAGAAAATAATATAAGAAAGCCACTATTTTATAAGAAAAGATGAGTTTCCTCATCTATTAGCTTAATGAATTTTTAATAAGTTCATATGCATGATTACTGATGTCTTTAGCGACCATATCACTATAATCAGTAGGATACATAATCTCTAATATATTTAGCTCTACTCTCGTTCTCTTTTTCGGGAAATTTTTGTGAATATTTTCAGTTCCAGAGATTGATGTAATAACGATTGGACAGTTCGTCCTTTTTGCGATATTGAATACTCCTTCGTGGAAATTTCCAAGGGAGCAATCTTCGCTTCTTGTTCCTTCAGGAAAGACACCGATAGAGGCATTCTTTTGATTGATGAGTTCAATCGCTTCATTCATCACTTCAAGAGATTTAAGCTTATCGTATCTATCAATCGGAAGGTAGCAACTCGCTTTCATGAAGTGACCGCCTAAAGGAATCTTAAAATTCGTGGGTTTAGAGATAAACGCCAAATCTTGATTGCCATATAATTGACACAAAATCATCGGGTCAAATTTAGAGCGATGATTACAAACGAGCAAATAACGTTCGCTAGGCAATTCTATATCATTATTAATTTTGACTCTCACTCCAGCGTGATAATCGATATAAGTAATTGCTTCTCTAAGCCAGAAAGAGGCCCATTTAGAAGGTTTCTCATATTTTTTGTTCTTGTCATAAGGTAAAGCGAAAACGGTCAACATTAGCCAAATTAACGCCAAACCGATAACGTACCCCGCAACTAATAATAGAAAAGGAACCCAATAATGGTAGCCTTTTCCAACTGGAATAATTAATCCAGTAATGAGGGAAGTAAAAACGAGATCAAATAAAACTATGAGAAGTTCAATGAACATAATTATTTGCTTTTTGGTAAGACGAATTTAAGAGCTTTTGGACAGACCTCAACTTTAAATTCTTTTCCTCTAATTATTTCTCCATCAACGCAGATATCGACATCTTTATTTGAGATAATTTCAATTTCTTTAGCTCTTCTATAGATAATTCTCTTCATAAGCTTTTCATTATCTAAATGTTCACCTTTGGTGTATCTACCAAAATATTGAATCATAAGTCTTGCAAGCGACATACATTTAAGCATCACTACATCGATTAATCCGTCGGTGTTGTCACTTTTTGGAGAGGCATGATATTGTCCGCCAACCCATTGTCCTTGACCTAAAGAAGCAAGGAGCATTCTCTTTTTGTTGAGTTGTTCTCCATCCGCTTTAACGATGATTTTATTAAATCTACCGCCTAAAATAGCAGGAATAATCGCTCTTGGTCCATAAGGATTCTTATAGCCTTTGATTTTGTTATAGTTACCTTTAGCACCGACAATCGCATCAAAGCCAAAATTAATAACGTTAATGCTATACCACGGTTCTTTTAAAGATGGACCACTGATTTTGCTTAAATCAATATCGATAACATCACCATTAATTAATGTCTTGAAATCTTGGAAGCGTTTAGCGCCCATCTTCTCTTTGACGACTTTATCGTAGTCCTTGTCTTCGGAATAAATTTTAACGAAATCGTTGCCTGTTCCGACCGCTAAAACGGCTAGTTCAACATTCTTATATCCACTAATCGCATTAACGACTTCATGAATTGTACCATCACCACCACAAGCGTAGACTCTTAAACGATCAGTGTTCTTAGATAAATATTCTCTTAAATAAGGAATAACACTTCTTGGCCCAGTTGTTTCATAGATTTCATAGTCTAAACCTTTGAAATCCTTGTTCACAGTTTCTTTAAAAGCTGCTAAATCTTTTGATGCGCCAGCTTTGGAGTTAACAATAATTAAATGTTTCATCTTTCTTTCTCTCCTAACTTTCGTAGATATTTGTTTCTTAATTTTGTTATATCTTCATCAGATAATCCTATCTGATTTTTTAAATAATTTTCAACCCCATTATATTGGGTGTCAAGTTCTTCGATGGCAGAATTTATATAAATTCTTCTTGCTATTAAGCAGTTATTTAACGCCACCGCTTTTCTCGGGCTAACAGCTACATTCATTCCGATCCAAATCGCAACTCTTTTTAAAATTGAGCGACGATTGAAGCTCATATATACATTAGAAGCGGTAATACTACTAACACCTAAAGCGCTTAGTATGAGATAAGTTAAAACTCCTGTTCGATCTTTTCCTTGAGTGCAGTGATATAAGATTGCTCCATCATTACTATCATCTAATAAGTTTTTAAATACTTCCTTATAAACGTTTTGAGCTTTTTTAGAATTCACCAAAGTCCTATAAAGCTTTTTCATATGAGCTTTTACTCCACCTTTAAGGTGAACTAAAGCATCTAAAATCTCTAAACGATTTAATTTATTAATCGCTGGATTTTGTTCGTTAGTAAGCGACGGAAGATGCAAATATTCAATTCTTGTAGTGATAAAGTCTTCTGGATTTTGCTTAATCTCTTCTTCGGTTCTTAAATCGATTACTCTTTTAACTTTAAAATTATCTGCAAGTCGATCTACACCTTCTGAATTAATTTTGGATAAGTTAGATGAACGGATTAACTTGTGGTGTTTAATCACTAAACCATCTTTAGTAAGAATCCCACCTAAATCATGTATATACGCTAATTTTTTGATTTTTTTCACGATAATATTATAAAAAGGCGGAAAATATTTTTCCACCTTATAAATAATAATTGTTTTTTATTGCTTATTTACACAAACTATATGCAGCTTCATCTACATAGATTGTGCAATCTGGGTGATCTTGAAGAATTGAGCATGGAACTTCTTCAGTTTTTTCACCTTTAAGTAAGTTTTTAATCGCTTTAGCTTTATTGATACCAGTAGCGATTAAGACGATCTTTTTAGCGTTCATAATGCTCTTTAGACCCATGGTCACTGCTTTAGTAGGAACTTCGCTAATATCGTTAAATAATCTAGAATTATCAACGATTGTGCTTTCAGCAAGTTCAGCAACGTGAGTTAAGGAATCAAAGCTGGTACCTGGTTCATTAAATGCGATATGACCATCACTACCAATGCCTAAGATTTGGAGATCAATTCCACCAAAGGAAGCGATTTCATCATCATATTGAGCAGCGTAAGCTTCATAATCGCCAACGCCTTTTAAGACGTGAGTTCTCTTCTTATCAATATCGATATGATCGAATAAATTGGTGTTCATAAAGTAACGATAAGATTGATTGTGCGTTCCTTCTAAACCGATATATTCATCAAGATTAAATGTCGCAACTTTCTTAAAAGAAACTCTTCCTTCTTTGTTGGCTTTCACCATGTTCGCGTAAACTTGAAGAGGGGAAGTACCAGTTGCTAAACCAAGAACTGAATCTGGTTTCTTTTGTACTTGCTTGATGAATTCTTCTGCGATTTGCTTTGAGATTTCTTCGTTTGTTCCAATAACGACTTTCATTTTTATAAAACTCCTTTAAAATTCTTAATCTTCTCTTTTATCTACTACTAAGTTTTGATTTTTGACGATGCTATTTTCTGGGAAGCATCCTCTTAACATACTTAGCGGGTATACTTGTGTGTTTTTACCAATAATGGTACCAGGATTTAAAACACTGCCACAGCCGATGTCCGCGTGTTCTCCAAGGAATCCACCGATTTTTCTTAAACCGGTTTCGTATTCCTTATCACCATGAATAACGATATTTTTTCCACCACTTTTTAAATTGGAGAGAATTGATCCTGCCCCCATATGAGCGTAATCTCCTAAGATAGAATCTCCAACATAATTATAGTGAGGAACTTGCACATGATTGAGTAAGATGCAGTTCTTTAATTCTGAAGAATTACCAACAACACATTTCTCACCAACAATAACATTTCCTCTTAAATAAGCGCCAGGTCTTAGCTCGGTATCTTTGCCAATAATTGCTGGAGCTTCAATCGTTGCAGTTTTAGCGATTTTAACGTTCTCTCCAACGAGTACTCCTTCGCTAATAAAATGATATCCTTCTAATCCACTAGCGATCACTTTAGCAACAATCTCTTTAATTTGAGGAAGGATTTCCCATGGATAAGTTGACTTATCAAATACTTCCTTTAAGTAAGGAACATCAGTGGAAAATAGATCTTTAGTTTTAATATTAAGTTTATTCACAGAGATAACCTCTTTTCTTAATGACTGTATAGATTTTATCTATATATTCATCACATTTTTCTTTACTATCGAGTTCAATCATAATTCTAACGACAGGTTCAGTTCCACTTTGACGGAGTAACGCTCTACCGTTATCACCAATTTCATCATTAACTTCTTTGAATTTGGCTTGAACTTCTTCGTCTGCTACTACAGCAGCTTTATTAGTAACTCTCACATTCTTAGTCACTTGTGGTAATAGCTTAACAGGAGCGACGAGTTTAGAGAGTTTTTCTTTTGTTTCAAGGACTTGTTCAGTGACCATAATTGCGGTAAGAACGCCATCACCCGTAGTCGCGTATTTTTTGATGATAACATGACCAGATTGTTCTCCTCCTAAGGAGTAACCATCATTTTGCATTCTTTCAAAGACGAATCTATCACCGACTTTGGTTTGAACGTTGCCAATGCCTTGTGCTTTAAGAGCTTTTGTAAGGCCACTATTAGACATGATGGTTGTAACGAGTGTGTCTTTTTCAAGAGCACCTTCGCTCTTAAGTTTACATGCTAAGAGATACATAATCTTATCGCCGTCGACTTCTTTACCGTTTTCATCAACCGCAATACATCTATCAGCGTCGCCATCAAAAGCAAATCCTAAATCTAATTTGTTTTCTTTAACAAACTTACAGAATTTTTCAATATGAGTACTACCAGCGTCTAAGTTAATGTTTAAACCATCTGGGTTGTTATTAATAACAAATGTTTGAGCACCTAAAGCATCAAAAACACTTTTTGCAATCATCCAGCTCGCTCCGTTAGCGGTATCTAAACCAATTTTTAATGGTTTCATGGAGTGTCTAGCAAGAGAAATTAAATATGCAATATAACGATTTCTACCACTACTATAATCAGTGATGGAACCGATATCTCCTCTTTCTGCAAATGGAAGATCATTTCCTTCAACTCCGAGCTTCTTTAAATCGCCATCGATATAAGCTTCCGCTAAAAAGGCAACTGCGTCTTCAAGCTTTTCGCCGTTACAATTAAGAACTTTAATTCCGTTATCATAAAACGGATTATGACTTGCAGTAATCATTACACCGCAATCAAAGCAATCTTGTCTAATGACAAAAGCAACGCTTGGTGTAGTTGTAACGTGGAGTAAACTGACATCTGCTCCACTAGCCGCTAAGCCCGCTGCGACCGCGTATTCTAACATATAAGAAGATCTACGTGTATCTTTACCGATTACTACTTTTGGACGATAACCAGGTTTTTGTTGATTGAATTTTGGATTGCCATAGAACCAACCTAAAAATCTTCCAATTTTATAGGCGTGATCGCATGTTAATACCTTATTGGTTTCACCTCTAAATCCATCGGTGCCAAAATATTTAGTTTTAATATCTTCTCCAATACTCATTGGAAGCTTTTGACCGCGATGAATAACAATTTTGTTATTGAGTAATTCATCGGTGGTAAGTTTAAAATATTCGCATATTTCAATAACCTTGTCGATTTGAGGAAGTGATTCACCACTTTCCCATTTGCTCACCGATTGTCTAGTAACGTTAAGAATTTCCGCTAATTGTTCTTGAGAAATATTATTAACGATTCTAAGGTGAGTGATTTTTTCAGCAATAGTCATAAAAAAATTCCTTTCAAAATTCGCCTTTAGAATAATAACACTAATAGTTGAAATATAAAATATTTTTTTGATTTTTGATGTTAACTTTTATTTACATGTATCAATTTTTGTTAAATTTTTTAAATATATATTCATAGAATATAAAATAAAAAGTAGTTTTGAGAATAGCTCTCGCAACTACTTAATATTTTTGCTTTTAGAATATTAGAAGAATCTTCCGATAATATCTTTAGAAGCAGCACATGTATCTTCCATATCACCGAAGGAGATAATTTCACCAGCGTAATATGTATTCTTTGTGCCTTGTAATGCTTCGAGTTTATCGTACCATCCATCAGCGTAATCTTTACAAGAAACGTGTGGGCAGTAATAAACTTCTTGAGCGAAGTGTTTTTCTTTGATTGGGAATCCGACTTTCTTCATATCTTCATCCATGGTCTTTTGAGCAAATTCATAGGTGACATCAGGTGTACCGGTGTGATTTGCTAATGCATAAACGGTAACTGGGCAGTCATTGCCAAGATGTTGCCATCTATTATAATAGACCATCGCGTGTCCAAGTCTTTCTGGGACCATGTTTTCCACTAAGTAACCAGAGATAACTGGGCTCTTGCCTTCGTCGAATGTAGCGACATAGTCGATATATCTTTCGTGAACGATCTTAGAGAATAATTCTTTCTCTTCTTTTGTCGCATCGGCGTAGTTAGCGAAGTAATCAAGAGGTGTGGTAACGATTAATTTATCGAATTCTTCAACCTTGGTCTTGCCGTCTTTGCCTTTAAGAGTGACTTTAATCTTTCCACCTTCTGGACGTTCAACTTTAACAACTTCAGTTTCTAAGATTGCTGGATGTTTAAGTTTGTCATTGACGTGGACGTAGATTTGTTGAGTTCCATCTTGCCATGTCCAGAGTTGCATATTGACGAATTCAAGAGCAGTTGTAACGTCAAGATATTTCATGACTAAAGCAGTTGGAATTTCATCAAAGTATCCGTAACCGAATGAAGTGAATGGAGCAATCCAAATTCTTTGGACTTCTTCAACACCGTTGAGTTTACAGAATTCTGAGAATGGTAAGGCTAAATCTTTAAGATTTGGGTTACTTCCTTTAATGTAATTTGGGAATGAATCTTCTTTAGTAGCGCCACAATGTCCATCGACGCCTTTAGAAATACCGAAGTATTCACCTTTTGCAACACCGATATGTCCGTAGCAGTCATATCCTTTGTATTTGGTTTGCATTAATTTATTGAGTTTCTTCATTTGCTTTTTGAGCTTGAGTAAGCCAAAGAGCTTTTTGAATGAGAAATCGACTTTTGGTTCAAATGGATGATCAATTTCACCGGTGGTCTTACGGAATTCTCTTCTCATGTTTGGTTCGCCAGGTTTGAAATCTGGACCTTTGTGATAATAACCACCAAATTCTTCCATTTCACTTACTGCGTGGTAAGTAATTGCACCCATAATTGCGCCGGTTTCGAATGTTCTTTCTTCTTCAACGCCATTATGTTTGACTTTGAGTGTTGGTGACCAACATTTACCACCAACTTTGTTCAATTTTTCGTAGATTGCATAATTGGTGTATCCTTTTTTCTCAAGATACATTGCACAGGAAAGACCAGCTGGTCCACCACCAATAATACAAATTCTTTCGTTTAAATTTGCCATTATGTTATGTTACCTTTCTTTATGACTTTATTATTATAAAACTGTTTTTTTCTCTAAAAAATAAAAAAATATCATTTTTGATATCTTTTTTTGGATTAAGTAATGAAATCAGGCTAAATATTAGACTTTTAAGTCCCCTTCTTTAATCCACCCAATTTTTCTAAAAAGTAAATCAAAAAGGAAAACTAAAATAGCAGGGGCGATTAATTCAAGAACAAATATTCCAACCCAGGTTTCCCAAGCGTTAACACCTGTAGAAATAACAGTGCCTATTTGTCCTACTAGTCCTGCTGTACCCATGCCAGCATTAGCGCCCATACATTTGATTCTAATCCAACAAGTAGAAATAGGGCCTAAGATTGCACTTGTAATAATGGTTGGAAGCCAAATAATAGGTTTCTTTAAGATATTCTTAAATTGGAGCATACTAGTTCCAATTCCAATAGAGATTACCATACCAATGGGGTTATCTTTTCTCGATTGAATAGCGAATCCCACCATTTGAGTAGAACAGCCAACAATAGCAGCCCCACTAGCGAGAAGTAATCCTTGATATGAAGAAGGATCAGCGCTATTAGAAATTTGAAAGACAACAGCAGCAATAGCAGCGCTTGATATCGGGGCGGTAAGAGCCATTCCCATAAGTACAGAAACAATGACTCCCATTACAAATGGAACTGTTGTTGTGCCACTATTAACGATCCATTGAATTGCATAAGTAACACAAATTGTTGGATATCTGATTCCTAAAGATAATGCGAGTCCAATAAACGCTCCAAAAAGAGGTATTAAAACAATATCTACTGGTGTCTTTTTTCTAAATACAAAATTTATTATTAAGGCTGTTAAAATGCAGACGAAATAAATGGTCAAAGGATCACCAGGCTGGAACTTGCCTGTTAATTGGTCGTAAATGGCAGGATTTTCAACGAATTTAATCGGCAAAGAGAAGAACGCAGCGGTTTCTCCTACCGCCGCTAAAATGATGGTTTTAAGCGGATCTAATTTTAAAGATAAGGCTATGCCTACTCCTATTCCTGCTCCGGTAAGAGACTGTAATATTAACCCTAAACCGGTTCCGACTTTGCTGTCACTTGATAAAATGCGCATCATTCCTTGGCAGAATGAATCTTGTCCATAAGAAAAGAAAGTCGCAAAGGCTCCAAAAATCGTTCCAACGATTAAAGTAGCAAATAAACCATAAGCGGTTCCGTTAAGTGTAATAATAAAGAAATTACCGACACGATGAGATCTTTTTTCTTGAACTTGCTCTTCCATAATTATAACAAATATATATTATGTTTTCTCAATTCTTCAATTTCTTTTTGATTCCAATTAGACACTTGAACTTCTCCAATGTGTGCTTTTTTAAGCATGAGCATACATAATCTCGATTGTCCAATTCCTCCTCCAATTGATAGAGGAATAGAGTCGTTTAAAATAGATTTACAGTAATCGTTATCTAATTTAGATAATTCATTGCTCTCTTTGAGCTGCTTAACTAAACTATCTTTGTTAACTCTTATACCCATTGAAGATAATTCTAAAGCCATATCGTATAAAGAATAATAAACCAAAATATCTCCATTAAGTTTCCAGTCATCATAATCCGCTGCTCTTTTATCATGAGGAAGTTTATCGCTTAATTTACCGCCTATTTGATATAAGAAAACAGCTTTATAATCTCTACAGATTTGATTCTCTCTTTCTTTTCTAGAAAGATTAGGATATCTCTTTTCTAATTCTTTAGTGGAAATAAAAGTAATATCTTTAGGCAATTCGTTTTTAAGCATTGAGTATCTTTTTTCAACTTCCATTGCTTCTTTATAAATGCATGAATAAATTTGTTTAACGATTTTCTTTAAATAAGAATAAGAGCGATCTTTTTCACTAATATGTTTCTCCCAATCCCATTGGTCAACATAGACTGAATGAGTGAAATCTGGATCTTCATCTTTTCTAATCGCATTCATATCAGTGTAAAGACCTTTATTTTCTTTTAATCCATATTTAGAAAGCGCCATTCTTTTCCATTTGGCTAAGGAATGAACGATTTCCACTTCTTCATTTATTTTTGGTAAAGAAAAAGAAATAGGTTTTTCTTTTCCGGTTAATCCATCATTAAGTCCACTATGAGTGCTCACAAATAAGGGCGCGGTCACTCTAAGTAAATTAAGTTTTTTAGCAAGGGCTTTTTCAAAGCCATCTTTCACAAACTTGATCGCTCGTTGAGTTTCTAAAGTATCAAGATAAGATACATATTTTATGTCGTAAATGCTTTTCATTTTTTAATTCCACGAAACAAATTATAGTAGAAAGTAATATTTTATTAAATAAATAAAAATTATTTCTTTCTTTTGAGCTTTAGAGGAAAATATATATATGATTTGGCTTTATATTACTCTTGGTGTGATCGGATTAATATTAATCCTCGTGTTCGTCACATTATTTTTCATTTATAAAGGTGTTTATTACACTCCTATAAAGGGACAAGATAACGAATTCCTTTTAACTGAAGCAACCTTAAAATACGCGAAAAGAGAAGATATAAACCAAATGATTCAAACGATGTTAGATATTCCTTATGAAGATATCTATACAAAAAGTTTTGATCGTTTAAAACTTCACGCACGATTATATAGAAATAAAGATAGTAATGTCGTCTGCATTATGTGTCACGGATATAGAGGAACACCATGCCGTGATTTTTCAGGATTTGCAAAAGACATGATTAAAAAAGGCTATAACGTTATCCTTATTGACGAAAGAGGACACGGAAAGTCAGAAGGCCACTCTATTACCTTTGGTAATCGTGAGAAAAAAGATTTATTAAGTTGGATTGAATATTCTAAAAAAGAATTTGGAGAAAAGATCCGTTTTGTCTTTTGCGGTTTATCTATGGGAGGAGCAACTGTTCTTCTCGCTAGTGACCACTATCCAAAAGGAAGTAAAGTCATCGCTGATTGCCCATATGCTGCCCCAAGAGAAATAGTTACTCAAACAATTATTAATAACTTAGGAAAAAATCCAAAAGTCCTTTACCCTATCGCAAACTTAACTAGCATTATCTTCTGTCATGAAAATTTAAATAAAGAAGATGCAAATAGAAATGTTAAAAAGAGTGAAGCTAAATTTTTGATTATTCACGGAGATATTGACTCAGTTGTTCCTTATAAACTTAGTGAAAGAGTGTATTTAGAAAACAAAGATAAAGTTCGATATGAACTCATTAAAGGAGCGGAACACGGGATAAGTTATATCATCGACACTCCTAGATATAAAAGAGTTGTTGATGAATTCTTAGATAATTAAAAAGGAAGCAAATGCTTCCTTATTTTTATAATTTTTCAATTGGTGTCCACTTACTAGTGATGTCTTTCACGATCTTTTTAGCGGATTCTTCACTTATGTTACCTTTAAGATAATCATAGATTAAAGTCGCAATTCTTTTTGCGTCGCTCTTATTACATCCTCTAGTAGTAACTGCAGCAAAGCCAATTCTTAATCCTGAAGTCTCTTTTGGAGAAAGTTTATCACCAGGAATCATATTCTTATTAGTGGTCACTCCAATTCCTTCGAGTTTCTTTTGGGCTTCTAAACCTGTAATTCCAAAAGAATCTAAAGTGTTTAATAAGAAGAGATGGTTTTCTGTATTAGTAGCGAGTGCTCCTAAATTCTTTAACGTCTCTGAACATTCTTTTGTATTTTCCATTAAGGAAGTAACATAATTTACAAATTCTGGTTTTCTTGCTTCTTTAAAGCAAATTGCTTTAGCGGCGATCACATGTTCAAGAGGTCCACCTTGATAAAACGGGAATACTGCGGAATTAATTTTCTTAATTAACTCATCACTATTAGTGAGAATTAATCCGCCTCTAGGTCCTCTAAGAGTTTTATGTGTTGTACTTGTTACGATATCTGCATAAGGGATAGGAGAAATGTGCTTTTTAGCAGCGATAAGTCCAGCGATATGCGCCATATCGACCATCATCTTGCAATTGACTTCATCGCATATCTCTCTAATCTTTTTAAAATCGATTATATATGGATAAGCACTATAGCCGCTTAAGATAACGTCTGGCTTTTCTTTTAAGGCAATCTCTCTAATAACTTCATAGTCGAGTCTACCATTTTTATCCAAAGGATAATGAACGAATGTATAAAAGTTTGAAGAAAAACTAACAGGAGATCCGTGAGTTAAGTGGCCTCCATCATTAAGCACTAAAGAAAGAACTTTACCTCCATTAGGCATTAAAGCGCGATAAGCCGCTGCGTTAGCTTGGCTTCCTGAATGTGGTTGCACATTCGCATATTTGCATCCGAAAAGTTCACACGCTTCTCTAATTGCGATTCTTTCGATTTCATCGACGAATTCGCATCCTCCGTAATATCTTCTACCAGGATATCCTTCCGCGTATTTATTTGTAAGAATAGAACCGGTAACTTTTCTAATATTACCACTCGCATAGTTCTCACTAGCGATGAGTTCGATGCCGTTATTTTGACGGAGTAATTCTCCTTCGATTAGTCTTTCAATTTCTTCCATAAAAAATCACCTTGCTTAATATATTAAGAGAAAGAAAAAATATAAACAAGGAATTAAAGAAAAAGATGAGAATTAACTCACCTATTTCCTTATTTCGTAATTATCTTTATCGATTTTAATATTTGATGAATAGAATTCTTTAAATACTTTAATCGCATATTTAACATCGGTGCTACCCGCTGTTTCATATGATGAATGCATCGCTAATTGACTTAATCCAACATCAACAGAGAGCATGCTGACTTGGGTTAATAGATATTTTCCTAATGTACCTCCACCACGAATATCGCTTCTATTAGTAAAGAATTGATATGGGATAGAAGCGTTATCACAAATCTTTTGGAAGATTGCACTACTAACTGCATCAGTTGTATAAGATAAAGAACTACTATATTTAATTGCGATACCTTTATTCATATATAGACGATTGTCTTTATCAGATAGTTCGCCTTTATTTGGGTGTACCGCATGAGCGTTATCCGCACTCACTAAAAAGGAATTGGCAATTAATAGATCAAAATCGAGTTTTAAATCTTTACTAACTCTTTTAAGAGTTCTAAATAGGAAATCACTATCAGCGCCGACAATACTTGAAGAGCCAACTTCTTCGTTATCACAAATATATAAGACGTTGATGTTATTATCGTTATTTCCTTCAATTAATCCTTTTAAGCTAGTATAGACACACTCTAAATCATCAAGTCGAGGTGAAGAGATATATTCTTTATTTTCTCCCCAAATAATTCCACTTTCTTTGTTATATAAATATAAATCAAAATTAGAAATGTCTTCGTTCTTCACTTTTAATCGCTTCGCTAGTTCTTTTAATAACGGGGATTCATCTCTTTCTTGAGAATATAACACTTGCATATCAACTTGAGGATTATATTCATATCCTTTATTAATACTAGTATTAAAGTGAATACAAACATTAGGGACAACACTAACTAAATCAGGGTAATTAACGATATGAGACACTAATTTATCGTTTTCTTTTGTAATAATCCTTCCGCTAACTGCTAAAGGGCGATCGATAAAAGAAGGAAGAATTAATCCACCATAAACAGAAACATTGATTTTGTTATAGATGTCAGTTTTGCCGTCGCATTCAGGCTTAATTTTTAAACACGGTGAATCCGCGTGAGAAGTGACGATATTGAAACCACTTTCACTGCTAACATTTTTACCAACATTAATTGCGATTAAAGAAGAATCGTTTCTAATAAAGAAAAATTTCTTACCTTTTTCAATTGAACTCTTTTTGTTTTCAAATAGTTCAATAAATTCATTCTTAAAAAGCATGTCTGAAACATTTTTAATCGCCACAAAACTTGTTGGAGATTCGTTGATGAACTTAATTAACGCTTCGCTATCTTTGATTGCTTCATTATCAATAGATATAGATCTATCAGGTTTAGAGGCATCAATTGGAATTAACCATGTTTTACCTTTTAAAACCGCTCCAGCAATTCGACCTTGCGAGCAATAATTTCTTACACTTCTTGCCGATAGATTAAATTTTTTACCAGCTTCTTCTACACTTATGTATTTCATAATCAATATTTCCTTTATCGGCAATATTATACATTATATCGGCAAATATCAACACAGAAATATTAAAAAAGAGAGTTTCATCTCTCTATTTCAATAAATCTCCATTTACCCATTGCCAGAGGAACATTTGAGTTCTTACGCTCATATATTCTCCTTTATTAAGAAGTTCTTGTACTTCTTTTTTGGTATACCACTTAGCTTTTATTTCTTCAACTTCGTAGCAACTCTCTTTTATTTCTCCTTCACAGGTACATATGACTATTGTCATAAGTTCATCACTTGTCCCTTGAGAAGCATAGCTAGGAGATAATACTGCAATCGTATCAACAAGTGATAAACCTGTCTCTTCTTTTAATTCTCTTTTGGCGGCTTCTAATGGTGATTCCCCTTCATCAATTAATCCCGCTGGAAAATTATAAACAAATCTTTTAGTAGCGAGTCTAAATTCTTTTGATAAGAGTATTTTCTTTTTATCAACTGAAAAAGTGACGAGCCCCACTCCTACTGGCCCATTATTTCCAAAAGAATCATTTGTGAGATTAGGATTACGAGAGACAAGTTCGTATTCTTTAATACTTCCACTTTTAGTGGAATAACTTGCGATATAATAAGTTAAAAACTTACCTTGATGGATCTTCTTAATATCTACGAATTTCATTTTTGATTCTTCTGTAAATATTCTTTATGCGCAGCGATAAATGTTGGGGAGAGAATATTTTTAATTTTAGCTTGAAGGATATTTGGATTTATTCCCTTAATGATACTACCGATTAAGCGTTTGGTAGGTTCATCTTGAACGTCAAGAATTGATAAAACAAATCCTAAGGAAGGAGTTTCACTCATTTCGATAGAAATGCGGTCATGCTCTTTTCCAAATTTGACGGAGATATATCTAATACAAGCGAACTCTAAGAAATACACCCTGATTAATAAATAAGGTTCGCCTTTTCCACTTAATATAAATCTTCCATCGACTGAACAGTCATATTCATTCCCGTAGAAATTGAGCTTTTGTTTAATTCCTTCTTTAAAATTAAAGAAGTGTTCGTAATCATTATTCCCTTCTTTAACTATTACAGAGAATTTGTCTTCACTATATTTTTTAAAAGTTACCGCTTTTAAACCTTTGGAATAAGTACCCATTTCATTTTGTAATAATAGAGGAAGAATACCACAATTATTGCTCTTTTTATCTTGAGGGATATATTCCTTATCTACGATATAATCGTAGTAATAAGAAAGGTTACTCTTATTTTCTAAAATTCTGTCACCTTTATATTTCCATAATGGGAATTCACCCATTTCTTTAGATGCAAAATATTTTTCCGCCAAAGAGAATAAATGTGCACCATGGAATGCTTCATTATCGGCAAAACAAGTGACTAAAATGATTCCGCTATTCCTAAACAACATAATATTTTGGTCATACATTCCATTAAAACAGCAGAAATTAATATCATCTTTCACCCACATCTGGAATCCATAGTCATATTTATGTGCAAATTTAGATGCTTCAAATTGTTTATGGCTCATCATTTCAATCCATTCTTCTGAAAGGATTCTTTCTCCCTTATAAACACCTTTATTCATCACTAAAATGCCAAGCTTAGCCATGTCTTCTGGAAGGATATATAATCCCCATCCACATTTAGCGTGGCCTTCCGTAGATCTTTCAATAAATGTGGAGCTCATACCAAGTTTAGAAAAGATTCTTTCTTCTAATAATTCAGAAAGGGGTTTTCCACTAATCTTTTCAGCAACAACTCCAATGATATATGAATTGAGTGAATTATATTCAAATTTACTACCAAGCTTATATTTATAGCCACTATTGAAGTAGTCTTTTGTCCATTTTGTAGTGCCAACTGTAGACATCTCATTAAAGTTAGAACCAGTAGACATCGTAAAAAGGTGACGTAAAGTTATCTTTTTGTTTCTAGCAATAGTAATTTGCTTCTCGTTTTTAAGGTATTTACAAACCGGCAAATCTAAATCAATTTTGCCTTCGTCATATAATAAGCCAATCGCTAATGCGGTCAGAGTTTTAGTCGCACTAAAAGTGCTATCCCAACAATCCTTGACATACGGATGTAAATACTGCTCTTTAATAACTTCTTCATCTTTAATAATTAATAAACGATTTGCTCTTAAAGAGAGATCGCTATTAATTTCGTTGACAAAAGAATCAATATACTCTTTAGAGTATCCGTGTTTTTCAGGCGTACTTCTTTTTAAATAATTAATTTTATTAGATGTATCAAATGTCAAAGGCTTTGATGGAGGAAGTTTAAGCACATGAACTGTGCTTTTTTTCTCATCGAGATTTGATAAAAGCATCTTTAAACTATTAAGCGCTGTACCTAGTGGCATAAATTACCTCAAGAAATATTCTACAGCATAATTTTCTTAAAAAATATGCTAAAATCAAAAATCATGACAATAGCGAAATATCTCAATAATTGCGAATCATTAAAAGGAAAAACAGTTGTTCTAACTGGTGGGACTTCTGGAATAGGTAAAGCACTTTCTTGCCACGTTTTAGCTAAAGGTGCTTCTTTGATCCTTTTAGCGAGAAATATAGAACTCGCAAATAAAACGAAAGAAGAATTATTAAATAAATATAAAAATGCCTTTATTGATATTATTGAATACGACCAAACTTCTTTTAAAAGCATCGAAAATGGGGCTAATGAGCTAATTAATAAATATCCAAATTTTGACTTCATAGTGCTTAACGCCGGAGTACTCGCTCCAAATAAAAAGAAAAGGTCGAGCGAAGGATATCCATTAACAATCGCCACTAATTATTTAGGGGTTAGGCATTTAATTGAATTTCTCACTCCTAAACTTAATAATCATCTTCACCGCTATATCATCGCTGGATCAATCGCAGCGGGTATAAAAGTTAAAGAGAGTTATGACATCTATAATCCAAAATATAATTCATTGAAACAATATAATATTTCTAAAGCTTGTATCGAAGCATATTTCTATGAAATATCATCCAATAACAAAAATGAAAATATTCAATATGTTTTAACAGAGCCAGGCATAAGTGGCACTAATATTATTAAAGGATTACCACTACTAATTAGATTTTTAGGAAAATATTTTCTTAAGATATTTTTCCATTCACCTAAAAAAGCAGCCTTGTGTCAATTAAGAGCGATGCAAAGCGATATAACTAATGGAGACTATATCATCCCTCGCGGTCCTTTTTCTATGAGCGGATATCCGATAAAAAAAGAATTCCCTGCTAAAAGAAAGAGAGAATTCTTGTTAACAAAATAATTATTATTTAGCGTCTAAACTTTTATCATAGAATACGACATCGCCACGGCCATGTCTCTTTTTATAATATAAGGCAGTGTCAGCTTTTTTAAATAGTGAGTCACGAGTGTCGCCTTCTTTTCCATATGCAACACCAACACTAAGAGTAACTCCAGGAACATCTTTGTTGCCAGTGTTTACTTTAGAGAAGATAACTCTAAATCTAGAGAGAATATCATCCTTAGCAAATTCAGAAGCGTTTTCCAAAATGATTGAGAATTCATCTCCACCAATACGGAATACATAACTATAGTCTTCAGGGAAAGATTTAGATATTGCAGTTGCAACCTTAATTAAAACTTCGTCTCCAACTTCATGTCCATTGGTGTCGTTAATAGACTTAAATTTATCAACGTCGACAAGGATATAAATTGAATCGCTAAGTTTGACTCTACGATAAATGGAATCGTAACCAGTACGATTATATAAGCCGGTTAATTTATCGTGCTCAGCTTCATAAAGTAATCTTTCTTTATTATGAACGTTCTGGGAAAGAATGGAGTTATATGTCTCTGCTAAATAGCGATATTCTTTACTACCATAGACTTCAACTTCTCTTTCTTCTAATAAACAATCAACAGCGTTATTGATAGGTCTAATTACATATACATGTAATAAGATAATAATACCCACTAAGAAGATAACGTTAACTCCAATTAATGTTTGTTGAATAACTAAGATGGTTTTAAGAGAAGCAGTAGATTTGACAATACTCTGTTCCATTAAGCCATCAAGAGCAATAATAGCGGTATTAACTTTACCAATAATTAGTTTTTTAGCTTCGTTATAGTCATCTCCAAAAACGATTCCAATCGCTCTATCTTTCTTTTCTTCAGGGCTCAATGCTTTGTCAGTATCATCGAGTTCTGTATCTTTAATCTCTTTTGGGAAAGTTGAAACATCTTCGCCAAGTCTTTCTACAGTTAATCTCATCGCATAAAACTCAGGAATCATTAAGTTATTTGATGCTTCGATAGCTTGTTCGAGATCATGGAATACTTGTGTGTCTCCTAAATTGCCTTTAATCGTTTCTAGGGCTTTTTCTCTTCTTTTAGCAAAATTAGCTTCATCAAAATAATTATCTAAATGCTCTCTAGAACCAGTAACAACATAGGCTCTAACTTGATCTGTTAATAAATCACTAGCGCGTTGAACATCAACTGTAATTTCTTTCCATTCGATATAACGGCTTGTTGAATTTCTAACATCGTTATATTTAGCGGAAAGCGCATATAAAGAACCTATAAGAAAAGCCGAAATAACCACCGCAACAGCTGAAGCAATCCATCCAATTGTTTTAAAGGAGATTCCAGTTTTATTAATATTTTTAGCTTTCTTTTCTTGTTTCATTATTTGAAATTATAACAAAGTTAAATCGCTAATTTAATACTTATATAAAGAAAATTTGATTATATCAAATAATATTTACTAATTTTTGTATCAATAAAGCTAATTAGCTTTGAATGTAATGACGTTAATAGCAAATTGCTATGAGTTAAATGACATTGCACTTTATGTAGAAGATAATAAAAGCACTTCGTAAAAGAAGTGCTTATTAGAAGTTCCTTATTTACGGGTTCTCACTTCTCTAATTAAACCTTTTTTAAGTAGAGCTTCTTTAGATTCAAACGGAACGCGATATTCATCCTTTAGTTTTTCGCCTTCTTTGCATTTAAATTGTCGCATAATGCGGTCAATTAATGCTTTAGCGAGTTCTTTTCTTTTCTCATTAATAATGAGATACATACATGGAACATCTTCATATTTCTTATATTCCACTTTTTCAACTTTATATTTTTGACCGATCTTAGAAGTATCTAGAGCGTAATAGATGGCTAAATTTTTACGTTTCATAACAAATTTTAAAGCTGGTTTTCTGCCAACATTAATTGAGTCGTAGTTCCAACTTACTCTGCTAGAACTTCCTCTAAAGGAAAGGGCGTAATTTTTAAGTTCATTATAGAAGTCTTTAATTTCATCATCAGTTTGAGAAAGTTTGGCCGTGAATGATTTTAGATATCTAATCTCGTATTGTTGACCGGTATTATCAACTGTAGTCACAATTTCATCGCCTTCTTCGTCGACTTTAGTGTCAATAACGACCTCGCTAGGCTTATTAACTTGAACCTTTTGCTCTTTGATTAAACCTCTAGCAACAAGTGGTTTATTCGCTTCATATGGAAGATTAGAATAAACTTCATGTTGTTCTTCACCTTTTTCTAAATCAAGGTTAGAAGCCACCACCGCAATTAATTCTTTAGCATAACTAAGTCTACGATCATTTTTAATACGATATAAACATGGAACATCTTCGAATCGTTTTGATTCGCTTCTTTCGACCTTGTATTTTTCCTCTATTTTTTCAGGATTTAATGGAAGGTAGACACAAAGTGTCTTTCCTCTAATAGAAAACTTTAAGACATATTCTCTACCAGAGTTGACCGCATCATAATACCATGAGACTCTCGAATGAGTATTTTTGTAAGAGAGAACTTCATTTTTAAGTTCTTCATAGTATTTCTTTGTTTCTTCTGTAGATTGAATAAGTTTCGCAGTGAAAGATTTAATAAATCTAATTTGGAAGATATTGCCTTTTTCATCA
The DNA here is from genome assembly GCA_902800645.1 of uncultured Erysipelotrichaceae bacterium. Classification (GTDB taxonomy): domain Bacteria; phylum Bacillota_I; class Bacilli_A; order RFN20; family CAG-826; genus UBA2450. The sequence goes on along the minus strand of CADCFC010000001.1, from coordinate 97,575 downwards.
GTGACTGTTTCGACTTCTTCTTCCTCTTCATTTTTAGAAGAATCGACTAGTTTGGTTTCAACTGGTTTAACTTCAGATTGAATCTGGTTAGATTTTTTTGATACGTCTTGTTTTTTATTTTTCTTAACAATAGCTAGTACAAGGACTGAAATCCAAACCAAGATAGCTAAGCCTGCAATAATATAGACAATAATCCAAGGCATTTTTAAGTAATTACTGGTCAAAATTACAAATGGAAGAAATCCACCTATAGACATAGCCTTTACTGGTTCTTTCTTAGAACCACCATTTTTTTTGTTATCATCGTCACCTTCTTTTTTTCTTTTTTTAGCTAAGACAATTAAGAACCAAACGCCACCGATTAAGGCAAGAGAGGAAACAATTAATAAGACGATGAATAAAATATCAGCAGTCTTCTTTGTAGAAGCATATTTAGTCTCAGCGTTAGTTAAGATTTTTACATAATTTTCACCTAATTGTTCTTTTTGTTCATCGGTTAAGCCATCGTAAATCTCTCTAGCAGCCTTAATAGCGTCTTCAGATTCTATATCATAGTTAACATCGCCAATTTTGTTGATAGATTCAATAGCTTCTTCAACTTTTGTGACATCGTTTTGAGCCTTACTAATCGCGTTATTTAATTCTTCGATTGCTCTAGCGATTTCTGCTTCAGTAACATTTGGATTATTTAATACTTCATTAGCTTTATTAATTGCATCTTGAATATCATTAGCAAAAATATCATATTTATCTTCGATATTGTCGTGATATGAATCTGCATTATTAATAGCGTTAACTAATGCATTTTTATTATTTTCCGCGATGCTAACAGTAATGCTAGCTTCTGCAATACCATCATAGTTATCAGTGCTTTCTACCTTGTAGTAGACAGTATAATTTCCAACATTCTTACCTACAGGTAATGAAGTAGAGTATTCTCCATCATTAACTTTATATAAGACTTCACCAAATGTAGAAGAACCAGCGTTAATTAAAACTTGGTCTTCACCTGTATAATGAAGTCCTGATTTTCCAGTTGGAGCAGTTAGAACAGCTTGAGCTTTACCAATAGTAACCACTAATGATTGTTCGGCTGAATCTTCGTGGTTTGGATCACCGAAGACTTTATAGTAAACAGTGTAATCTCCAGCGTTAGTGGCAGAAGGGATTTCTTCGCTATAAACGCCATTATCGCCTAACTTATATTTCATAGTGCCGTCTGACGAAGAACCAGCATTAATTAAATCTTGTGCAGAACCTGTATAAACTAAATCAGTTTTTGCGGTTGGATCTACTTGAGTTGGAGCAACTTTAGAAATAGTAAAATCAGTAGTAGCAACTTCTTGCTTATAATTTGTAGTTGTTGCAATTGTTGCTCTAACTGTATATTCTCCGGCATTAGTTGGAACAGTTGTTGAATATGTTTCTTCTGCTGCAGATTTTTCTTTATATTCATAAGTAACAGCGCCACTTTCTGGGTTATTACTTACGCTTGGTGAGTTAGGAGTTTCACCATAACTCCAACCAGCAAGAGAAACAGAAGTTTCATAATCCGCTTTAGCAATAGTTACTGACACATACTGAGGTTCGGTGTCATTATGGTTAATATCTCCAATAACTTTATATCCAACTGTATAAGTTCCAGCATTAGTAACTTGTGGCCTTTCACTTTGCCATTCTCCACCATCGATGTTATACATTACCATTCCATCATCGGAGTAACCTCTAGTCGTTAAATACATTGGATTACCATCATAAACAAGCTCTTCTCTAGCGTCTGGAGGAGTCATTGATGCATCTGCTTTATTAATAACAATGTCAAATGATCCAATTAAAGAAGTAAAGCCTTCTTTTGTTGCTTGGAAATAAACCGTATAGGTTCCAGCATTAACAAATGTTGCACCTTCTGATTTATCTAAGGTGTATGTTGCTCCTTCATCAGCGCTAAATAAAATATCGTATTCACCTTCATAGATGGATTTTTGGACATTGTCCTCATAATAACATAAGGTAAGGACACCATAAGAATGACTTGATCCATCATAAGTGTGGGTTGTATCAGTTACTGATAAAAATTCTAAATTAGTTCTGTAGTGAGCATAAATAGTACTATTTGTTTCTTTATCCCAAACATGAGTACTATGTCCTTCAGCGTCATAATATTGAGTGCAAATTGATTCATCGTTTCCATCCCAATAACCAGTAAATGTTTTATGTGAAAGTGTAGGAATAACTATGTCAGGCATTTCTGATCCATAGTCAACATTGACATAAGGAGTACCTGAATCCGCTCCACCTCTATTCAAAGTAACTTTATAGTTATTTACTTGCCAGTTTGCAGTATAAGATTTGTCTCCAAAGCTATTCTGAGGAATTGTGACAGTTGTTTGAGGTATATCACCGTTGCTTCCTGTCCATCCTAAAAAGCTGTATCCGGTCTTTGTTGGATTATTTAAAGTAAAATCATCAGTTAAATATGTATATTCGGTTGGGTTATCACTTGAAAGAGATCCGCCTTTTAAATCATAAGTAATTGAGTATGTATCTAAACTATAGTGAGCGGTATAGCTTCTATCACCAGTACTTCCTATAGCAATAGTGACTTCTAAATTATCTTCACCATCTAAATCGGTACCACTCCAACCAGTAAACGTATATCCGGTTTTAGTAGGGTTAATTAGTGTGAAAGTTTCTGTATCTACGTTGTATGTAGTTGGGTTATCAGTAGCGACTTCACCATCATCTATATCATATGTAATGTGATATGGAGTCAATGTACATGCAATGGTACCAAAATTAACTTCAGCATCCGCAATAGTGTAACCATTATTTACACGATAAACGTTATTTGAAATATGCGTCCATCCTGCAAGAGGTGTAGCGCCATTTCTTATAACAGCAAACCCATAGACAAGATTACCAGACTCATAACAATAGCCACTTGGATTGCCAGTTGTGGCATTTATGTCAGTTGAAGTAAATACTTCACTTACACCTGTACCTGCTGCAATAGTTACTGGTTGGCCAGCAGTAGCCCATTTTGCATACAAATTGAAAGGTGATGTAAATCGATGGTCAATTCCATCAACAAGATATCCGGTTTCATCAATAAAGATATTTTCGAATGTATCTTCTTTATAAAATCCTTTAAAAAAATAATCTTCTTTTACTGGAATTGTAATTGGATTTGCAGTTGGTGTCATAATCTTTGAAGGATCGCTATAGTTAAATAAATACAAGTTGCCTGCTATGCAATAAATCGTGTTCAAGTATTCAGCGTTTGGAAAATGCCCACCATTGAGGTTATAAGTTGCTACATGGTCTTCGGCATATACTTGAATGGTAGAAATGTATATAACCGCTGTACTACTTTGATTATTGGTGAATTCGATGTACAAAGTATCGCAATAGGATTCTATTCCAGATCCTGATCCTGTTGTTCCATAAACATAAGCACTACCAGGTACATTTGTATCTCTTGTCTTTTCCCCGGTTATATTTTTAGAAATATTTATCTTTCCTGTATTATCGTGCACAGACATTGATAATTCTCTATCGCAATACATTTCAACACCAGCGCCCGTTAAATTAATTTCTTTATTGTTGTGGAAAGCAATTTGAGCTGTTTTGCCGGATTGAATAGTAAACTTTAAATGTTTATAAGTTCCTTTGGCAGTTCCTGTTGAGGATTGAATATAAATAAAATTTGCTTCACTAAAAGTGACACCAGTACTATTTGACCAAGTCCACTTTCCATCTACAGCACTACCAGAAGTGGCGTTAGCTGTATTAGGCCTATATGAATCTACCAAATTTGAATCAAATGCGATACCATATGGCTTATATGCAGTTGTAGCTTCAGCAGGTAAAACTTTGTTTTGACTCAATGCTTTAACTACTCCAATAATCATAGTTGCGCCTAAAAAGAGAACGCCTGATATCTTTAGACTAAGAAATTTACTTGTACTTTTCATCGCTTAATTCTCCTATCAATATGAATAAAACATATGAATGACATTTAATAAATACTACATATATATTAACTGGTTTTTTGTAATAATTATTTATTTTTTATTTTTTTAATTTTAACTTAATATACACAGACACCATTTACAAAAGGAGCCTCGATGCTACTCGAGTTCGATTCGAGTCGCCTAGAGGTCTTCTTCATTTTTTGCATTTTTCGATCAATTTTTGGTTTTTCTGAAAACAGACTACACACAATATTTCTCTTTATACATATACAAGGCATATGAAAAAAGACATCCCGGTGGGACCGAAATGTCTCAATCTTTATCGTGTATTGCTCTAACGGACTTAATGGTCACTAAGCAATTTGTAACTCAGCTAACATATTTTTTATTAGAAAAGATCTTTATAAAAATTATGGTGCCACCTTAAGGACTTTTATCTCATTTTTTTATAACAGTGTTGGTGGAATAAGTTAATATGATTGAGTTAATAAAAACGCCTACACAAATTAATGTATAGGCGAAATAATAAATAGGTATAAATAATTTTATGCCTATCTGTAATAATTGCTATCTGCTTATATGAGTATAGTAAGTAATATAAACATTAGTCACCTGAGAAGTTAGAGTGATCACCAAATAACCAAAAGCGTCATATGTATTTATAGGTCCAACTTCACAAGTATCACCGCTTTGCATCCATACTTTAGTAGTATAATTTTTCCAATAAAAAACATATGATTCGCTAGACATATTTGACGAAATAACGTTAAGTGATCCTGAAAGTATAGAAAATTTTATTCTGTAATAATACGTCCCTGCGGCAAGAGTTCCAAAATCAGCTCGATTCTCAACGCTGTAGTTATCATTATATGGCATGTCTTTGAGTTGGCCGAGGTATTCTCCACAAGTATCGCAAAAGCCATGAAGATCAGCGGTATGTTCGTTAAAATCGAATTTCAATTCACAGCCTTCATGTTGACAATCATGCCAGTGATGTGTGTCATCCTTTCTCCATGTTGATTTTGGAGCGTGATCACCTATATCGCGAACATATCCACATTCGCAAGTTGTGTCGTGGTCATCATCGAAGCTATGCTTAGCATAGTCAAACGTAAGTTCGCAGCCTAGATGTTGACAAGCATGCCAGTGATGAGCACTATCGTGTGACCAACTAGATTCCGCCACGTGATTACCTAAAGAGCGTTCATATCCACAGACATTACATATTGCGTCATGATCATTATCATATTCGTGTGCTGCTTCATCTTTTTTAGCACCGCATGTCTCGCATTCATGCCAGTGATTTGTCGCATCTGAACTCCATCCACCGGACCAGGTATGTTCGTGTGCTGGAGATGCATTGCCACCACAAGCGCTAAGCGAAAGCATACTAAAACAGACCACGCTAAATAATAACTTAAGTGCTTTTTTCATATTTAAGTACCTCTATGACCCTTTTATTATATCAGCAATTCATCAGAAGTATTAATAAGAAAACAAAAACCACTCAAATGAGTGGAATTTTGATTGTTTGGCACCCTCGAGGTGACTCGAACACCTGACCTACGGCTTAGAAGGCAGTTGCTCTATCCAACTGAGCTACGAGGGCAAATAAGGTCATAACTTTATTACGCCTTCTAAACGCTAATATATTATCTTAAAAAGAATATTTTTTTGCAAGACTTAATTATGGATTTTATTATATAAGTCTTTTGCGACTTGTTCAGGAAGCATTTGTGATAACTCTTCTATCGTCGCATTCTTTAAGGAAACAATATCTGGGTAGAAATGATTCAATAGTTCTCTTCTTTTACTTCCAAGTCCTTTAATATCATCAAAATAAGACACCGTCATTGCTTTGTTTCTTTTTTCCTTATGGAACGAAATAGCGAATCTATGCACTTCATCTTGCATACGAGTTAAAAGAAAGAATAATTTCTTATTTTCAATTGGATATGTATTGCCATCAATGTCGATTAATCCACTTGTGCTATGACGATCATCTTTATATAAGCCAAATACAGGAATATTTACTTCTATATTTTTTAATGCGTCAGTCGCACTTTGAACTTGAGGAAGACCACCATCAACAAGGATGAGATCAGGATATTTTTTATTCTCTTCCTTAAGCCTAGAATAATGACGAGTAATCACTTCATTCATACTCTTAAAGTCATCTCTAGCTTCCTCGTGTTCAATCTTAAATTTACGATACAAAGATTTATTCGCTTCACCGTTAATAAAGGCCACCATGGCTCCCACTGGAGAAGATCCTTGTAAATGTGAGTTATCGAATAGTTCGATATGATAAGGAGTTTTAATGTTTAAAAGTTTACCGAGTTCATCAATTAGTTCCATCTTATCCGTATCTAATTTTGAAGATAAGAAATATTCATCTAAGGCGTTTTCGGCGTTACTTTTCGCGCTCATAATGAGGTCATAAAGTTTACCTCTAGAAACTCCGTATATTTCAATGTCATAGTAATTTTTGAGTTCTTTAACGATTGCCTCATTATTAATAATGATTTCGTCTGGTAAAGGACACCTTTCATATAGTTGAGTGATTAAATCGCTAACTTGATCTTCTTCTTCACCAAATTGTTCAACAATATGGCTTTCTTTCCCGAGTAACATTCCATTTCGATAAATCAAAAATGTTAAAGATAAATAACCGTTTCTACTACTAAAGGCAAAAATATCACGATCAACTTTATCTTTAGATTCAACGGTTTGAGAAGCATTAATATGGTCGATTGAATCGATAAGTTTTTTATAATCACCTGCTAGTTCATATTCCATGTTACTAGAAGCAGAAATCATCTTTTCTTTGAGCTCGTGTTTGATATCACTATTATTGCCTCTAAGGAATTCTTTAATTTGATTTCTTAATTCGCTATATTCTTCTTCACTAATCTTATTAACACAAGGCGCTAAGCATTGACCTAAGTGATAATAGAGACAAACTTCACTAGGAATATGATGACATTTACGAATTGGATATATCTTATTGATTAAATCCACCATTTTATATGCAGCGCCACTATTAGGGAAAGGACCGAAATATTCATAAGCGTTATCTTTTTTATTTCTTTTAATTTGTAGGGTGACATCACCTTTCTTTTTTAGGGCAATATAAGGGTAATGGCTACCATCTTTTAATAAAATATTAAATCTTGGGTAATATTGATGAATTAGATTCATCTCTAAAACAAGTGCTTCTTTCTCGTTTTGTACAATGATAGTTTCAAAATAATCAACGCTTTGAACCATCTTAAAAACTTTACCGGTTTGCGGTCTTAAAAAATATTGAGAAACACGCTTATATAAATCTTTAGCCTTGCCGACATAGATGACTTTATCGTCTTTATCATGCATGAGATAGACTCCAGGCGCGTGTTTTAAATTAGAAATGAGAAGTTTAAGCTTTTCAGTCATGGAGAATTACGACGGTTGCTCCGCCCCCTCCTTCATTAATGTCGCCTAAGCGATATTTGACTCCTTTTAAAGTAGAGAGATATTCATGAACCATCTTTCTTAAAACACCACTACCAAAGCCGTGAACAATTCTAACTTGTTTAAGATTCTTAACTTTGCAGCTATCTAGATATTTAATCAAAGCCTCTTTTGCTTCATCTCTATGCATCCCGATGATGTTAAGTTCTAAACCAACAGATGTATTAATCTTGTTTTCAAAATTTTGATGGTTGGTTTTTATCTTGTTATTTTTAGGTGCATTAATTTTATGGAGCTTATTGAGATCGATATCGTAGCTCATTCCATCGCGAGAAAGAATATGAGCTTTCTTATTAGTGATTCTGATCACTCTTCCTTCAATTCCTAAAGAAGTTAATAAGACATAATCGTTTTCTTTAATCTCTTCATCATAGTAGATTTCAATTTCTTCATCTTTTAAATCTTCAATTTTCTTTTTGATTTCAATTGCTTCATGAAGCTTAAGATCACCACTAGAAAGAGATTTAATTACTTCATCAACTTTTTCATTAACTTCATTAATAATTTGTTCTTTTTCTTTTTTAACATCCTCTAATAGATGCTCTTTTTGATTTTTCAGGTTATTTTGAGCGTTTTCCAGCTCTTTTTCTTTTCTGTTGAGTAAATCTTCTTTTAAAAGAAGTTCGCGCTTATAACGCTCCGTTTCGTCTATTTGACTTTGAAGCTTAGTAAGCAACGTTTCAAACTCATTATTATTATCTTTATCGAATTCTTTTTTAACTTCATCAATTGCTTTAGAAGACAGTCCATAACGCTTAGCAACTTCTAAGCCATAACTCTTTCCGGGGGTTTGATATTTATAGACATAAGTTGGTAATAATTTCTCTTCATCAAATAGCATTGAACTGTTTTCGATATTTTTAGAGATATAAGCGTATTCTTTAATCTTTGAATAGTGAGAACTAATCAAGCACAAAGAATGTTTCTTTTCTAGCTCTTTAACTATTGTTAACGCGATTACTTCTCCTTCTTTAGGATCAGTACCAGTTCCAAGCTCATCTAAAATTACTAGGTCTTTTCCTTTTGCTAAATCAATAATCTCTGCAATATTTTTCATGTGAGCGGAGAAAGTTGATAAATTATCAGAAAGAGATTGATTGTCACCGATATCTAAATAGATATTACTAAATACACCTAGTTCTGCTTCTTTTACTGGTAAGGCTAGTCCACATTGATTAAGTAACGTCAATAATCCCACCACTTTTAAGGAAACTGTTTTTCCTCCAGCGTTAGGTCCGCTAATTACAACGATGCGTTTCTCTTCATCTAAATGATAATCGTTACTAACGACTTTGTTTTTGTCGATTAATGGGTGTCTAGCACTATAAAGATGAACGACTTGTTTATCGCTAATTTTGGCAATTTTCATGTCATTATCTAACGAGTATTTGCCTTTTGCGCTTAAGAAGTCCAAATAGCCAATAACATAGTTATTATGTATGACTTCATCCTCTTGGAGGAGGACTAAAGCGGTTAATTCTTTAAGAATCTTTCTAACCTCTTCATTTTCTTCGTATCTCTTATTCGCTATATCGTTATTGATTTGCACGATTTCTAAAGGTTCAATAAAGGTTGTGTTCCCACTATCAGAGACATCGTAGATAATACCTAAGATTTTATTTTTATATGCGGTTTTGACAGGTAAGACAAAATGTCCATCTCTTATCGTTACATTATTATCGCTTAAGTAAGTTGAGTAATTATAGCTCAAAGAGTTAACTTTGCTAGTTAAACCGGCTTCAAGCGTTTTGATTTTTCTTCTGATTTCTTTTAATAAAGGAGAAGCGTTATCGCTAACGGTGAGACTTGGAGTTATTGTTCTTTTAATCGCACTTCTTAAACTAGAGAGATCTTTCATCGAATTAATCTTTTCTCCGATTAAAGGGAAACTCTCTCCATTTTTCTTATAGTAAGCAATAATCTTATCGCTAGTCTCAATATCATTAAGAACGTGATTTAAATCACTAGGAGTCATCATCGCAGTCTTCTTAGCGATTTCAATTAATTTTAAAATGGTAACACTACTAGAAAGAGGGAATTCACCATATCGAGAAATTAAATCAACCATTTCTTGTAGTTCATCAAGATTCTTTTTAACATCATCCTTAGAAGTCGACATCTTTAAAGAAAGAACAAATTCTTTACCTTTTTCTGTTTTACAGAATTCTAAAATTTGTTCCTGAATCTTTTTAAACTCTAACGTCTCGTATATGTCTAACATGATATGAATATTCGCTTTCGATACTAAATAAGTATAACTCACTAATAGCAAAACTCATAAATAATATATCGCGACTCGATAAACATTTTCTTTCTTTAAAAGGCTAATCATCGTAAAATCAATTCATGGATAAAAATCTAGTCACTATCAAAGTCGATGAAGAGATGTTTAATCAAATCAAAGAGTTTTACTCTTCTTTTATTATTCCTAACGAAGGTGAATACGTTGATTTTATGGCGGTTTATGGAGAAATACTAATCACTGGTTATTCCTCAAAAAAGAGCAAGAAATCAATCGTCTTTAAAGGTCCTAATGCTTCTTTAGAAGCAGAAGAATGGATTGAAAAAGGAAATGTCGAGAAAAAAGAAGAGCTCCACTACGTCGATTTTGGTGAACAAATTGGAAGTGATGAGGTTGGAGTCGGTGATTTTCTTTTACCGATGATTGTGGTCGCGACTTATATGAACGCTCACCAATACCAAAGACTAAAAGAGCTTGGAGTTACTGACTCTAAAAAAATGACTGATAATAAAATTAGAGAAATCGGTCCTATTCTTATGAAAGAGTTTGAATATAGCAAATTAACTCTTCCTAACGAGAAATATAACGAAATGTATGAAAAAGGAGAAAACATCAACTCCTTAAAAGCGAAGATGCATAATCGAGCTTTAAGCAATCTACACAAAAAATACGAAGATGTTATCGCTATATATGTTGATCAATTTGTTAAAGAAGATACTTATTATAAGTATTTAGATGAAAATGATGAGCCAATAGTGAGAGGAATATCATTCAAACATAAAGGTGAACAAAGATTCCCAAGTGTTGCCGCTAGTAGCGTCATTGCTCGCTACTCCTTCTTACTTGAGAAAGATAGATTAGAAGAAAAATACGGAATTGAATTCCCTTGTGGAGCAGGAAGTAAAGTCGATCAAATTAAAAAAATCCTTCTCGAGAAAGTCGGAAAGGAAGAATTTGATAAATTAGTGAAGAAAAACTTTAAAAATTATTCTTCTAATTGAGATAATACTTCTTTGAAGTAATCTGGTAAATCAATATTAAAAGTCATCTCTTTTTTACTAGATGGATGAATTAGAGTTAATGAGGTCGCTACGAGTAGCTGACCTTTTTTATATAATGTGTCGTATTTTTTACCAGCGTATAGCGGATCACCTTCAACTGGAAAACCAATATAAGAGAAATGAACTCTGATTTGATGAGTTCTACCGGTTTTTAATCGGCATTCCACTAATGTGTGGTCTTTAAATCTTTTTATGACTTTAAAATAAGTAATTGCTTCTTTTGAATTAGTTCTAGTAACTCCCATTTTTTGTCGATTGTTTTGATCTCTACCGATTGGAAGATTAATCTCCCCACTATTTTCAGGGATTACTCCTCTAACTAATGCAATATATTTTCGTGACATTGTGTGGTCTTTAAGTTGCTCTGCTAAAAAGATATGCGCACTATCATTTTTAGCGACACAAATTAACCCACTAGTATCTTTATCAATACGGTGAACAATTCCAGGTCGATAAACACCATTAATCCCACTTAAATCATGACAGTGATATAAAATAGCGTTGACTAAAGTATGTTCGTAATGTCCGTTAGAAGGATGAACGACCATTCCTTGAGGCTTATTAATGATCAAAATGTCCTTATCTTCATAGACAATATCTAAGGGAATGTCTTCTTTATTAATTTCTAATTCCTTAGTCTCTGGAAGAGTAAGTGTTACGACATCATTTTCTTTCACCTTTAAAGAAGACTTAGCAACTTTGTTATTAACATTTACCAAGCCTTCATCGATGATTTTTTCAATATGAGTTCTAGAATAGTCAGTTAAAACATTAGATAAAAATTTATCTAATCTAATTCCGGATTGCTCAAGAGAGACGTTAAATTTATTCATCTTTTTTATCTTCTAAATATTTGTTTTTTTCTTGTTCTGTTTTTGAGAGAACCTTCTCATTATCTTTTTCTTCTTTAAGATTCTCTTTACTGGTTTTGACATAGTCTACGATTTCATTAACTATCATATAAATTATGAGCATGAAAGCTGCGACTACTACTGCGCTATCAGCGATATTGAAATTGAATTTCCATACCCCATAAAAATCAATCCAGTCGACGACACCGTTATAGGTAGTTCCTAAAAAAGCAGGAGAATAGAAAATGCGGTCAACTAAGTTACCTAAAGCGCCAGAAATAATCATCATAATACACGCTTTATAGAACTTATTAAGTTTATCCCACTTTTTCACTGTGACAAAGATTAATGCGCCAGTAATTAAAGAAGCAAAAACAATGAATAAAATACGGTTAACATTATCGTTACCAAATGATAATCCCATGACGAGTTTATTGTTAATAATATAATTAATCCTTAAAAATCCTGGGATTAAAACAATTCCATCGTTAGCAAGAATCACTTCTTTATTAGCGACAATGATATTTTTAGTCACTAAATCGACAACAAAAAGAATGATTCCAAGCCAAATAAAGGAAAGCAAAAACCATTTAAGTGATTTAGCAATTTTCTCTTTCATTACTTATGAATCACTTTCTGACAACGAGGACATAAATATGTTCCATCTTCTTGCACAAGTGCAAGCTTAGAATAATTCCAACAGCGGGAACAGAAGTTTCCAGTGTGATGAGAAATCGCCACTTTACTAACTTCATATTCTTTTGCGTCTTTATTTGCTGCTAATTCAACTTCAGAAACAACAAAGATAGTTGCTAATTCTTCTAGTGAGAATTTCTTAATGATGTCTTGTAATTCTTTATCTTTGATTTCAATTGAGACAAAAGCTTCTTGAGCAGAACCAATAACCTTTAAATTACGAGCTTCCTCAAGCGCTTTAAGGACATCTTTACGAAGTGAGAGCACTTTTTCATATTCATTAAATAAAGCAGTATCATCTTTATTAACATAATCTGGATAATCGAGTAATTGAGCGTTACTCACTCTTTCTCCTGGTAAGTTCTTATTAAATTCATCCATCGTAAATGGAAGAATTGGGTTTAACACTCTTAAGAGTGTTTCTCCTACTTTATATAGGACAGTTTGAATTTGATTACGACGAATTGAATCCTTACTATCGCAATATAAACTATCTTTAGAAATATCTAGATAGAAGGCACTGAGTTCGCTACTACAGAAATTGAGAATTTCCATAGTCGCATTACTAAAGTCATATTTATCAAAGCTAGTCCTACAGATTTTAACTAGGCGATTGAGCTTAGCTAGGATATATTCATCAACAAGAGCGAATTCTTTCGCTTGATGATTGACATCAAAATCCACTAGATTCCATGAAATAAATTTTAAGGTATTTCTAATCTTACGATATTGTTCTGCGACTTGTTTGATTAAATTTTCACCGATACGTACATCTTGTTGATAATCAATAGAAGCAGTCCAAAGTCTTAAAATATCCGCTCCATAAACATTAGCGATTTTAACTGGATCAACACCGTTGCCTTTAGATTTATGCATTTGTTCACCGTGCTCATCTAAAACCCAGCCATGAGAAGTAACTGTTTTATAAGGAGCAACGTGATTACATGCAACAGAAACGATTAAAGAAGAATTAAACCAGCCACGATATTGGTCACTACCTTCTAAATATAAATCACTTGGATATCTAATATTACGATTTACTAATACTCCATTCCAAGATGAGCCGCTATCAAACCAGACATCCATAATGTCTTTTTCTTTAGTGAATTCACCATTAGGTGAATGTGGGTTTGTATAACCGCTAGGAAGTAATTCTTTTGCATCTTTTTCATACCAAACATTGCTTCCGTATTCTCTAAATAATTCTTCAATATGTTTAAATACCTTCTCATCGATAATTGGAGTACCGTCTTCTGCATAGAAAATCGGAATTGGGACGCCCCACGCTCTTTGACGAGAAATACACCAGTCACCACGATCTTTAATCATGTTGACCATTCTATTTTCGCCCCAGGCTGGGTACCAAGTTGTCTCATGAATAATTTTAATCAATTCTTCTCTAATTGGTTCAATTGAACAGAACCATTGGGAAGTCGCTCTAAAGATTAATGGTTTTCCAGTTCTCCAGTCATGAGGATAGGAGTGAGTGAAAGTTGTGTGTTTAAGTAAACTACCATTCTCTTCGATAATCTTGAGAACAGCATCATTTGCCTTTTCGTAGAAAAGGCCTTCAATTCCTTCGCCAGTTCCAGGCATCATAAAACCTTTTTCATCAACTGGACAATATGGTTCTAATCCACGTCCTGGATATTTCAAACAGACTTGATAGTCTTCAACACCATGTCCTGGAGCGGTATGGACTAAGCCAGTACCAGCGTCATTAGTGACATGGGTGCCGTTAATGACTAAAGAATCACGATCATAGAAAGGGTGCTTGCAAACGACTAAATCGAGTTCGCTGCCTCTAATCTCTTTGAGGAGCTTAACATCTTCTAAACCGAGCTCATTAGTTAATGATTCTTCGAATTCTTTTAAGAAAACAAGCTTTCCTCTATTAGATGTTTCATATAATCCATAAATGAAATCAGGATGAGCAGAAATCGCTAAGTTAGCAGGTAAAGTCCAAGGAGTCGTTGTCCAAATCACAAGTCTAGCGTCATTAGGTATAACTCCTTTTCCGTCTTTAACAGGGAAAGCAACATAAATTGAATGAGATAAAACATCTGCGTATTCAATTTCTGCTTCTGCTAAAGCAGATTCACTACTTGGTGACCAATAAACTGGTTTCAATCCTTTATAAATTAATCCAGAAAGGGCCATCTTGGAGAAGGCTTCAATCTGACGAGCTTCATATTCTTTTTTAAGAGTTAGATATGGGTTATCAAAATCACCAACTAAACCAAGTCTTCTAATTTGTTCTTTTTGTCTCTCAACTTGTTTTAAAGCGTATTCTTCGCATTTCTTACGGAATTCAACGATTGGTGTGGTTTTACGGTTAACACCACTCTTAGTTACTTGGTTTTCAATTGGAAGGCCATGTGTATCCCAACCAAAAACAAATGGAGTTTTAAATCCGCACATATTTTTATATCGAATAACAAAATCCTTAAGGATTCTATTAAGCATATGTCCACAGTGCATATCGCCATTCGCGTATGGAGGGCCATCATGAAGAACGAATTCTTTTGCATCTTTACGATTGAGATTCATCTCTTCGTAGAGTTTTTCTATTTTCCATTTCTCGACGAGAAGTGGTTCTTTTTGATTGAGGTTGCCTCTCATCTCAAAATTAGATTTGTTCATTAGTAACGTATCTTTATAATCCATATGTTACTCCTTTTCTATGTTGTTAATTATTTATAATTAATCGCTAATCCTTTTATGGAAATATAAGAAGTTAAATTCTTAAAAACGATTTTTACTTTTCCGGTTTTTGCTTCACTGATGGCGTTTGGATAATCAGTAATTGCAGCGTTTTCTTGTCTTAAAGAAACATCACTTGCAACTTTGTCATCTCCAACGTAAAGATCGTAAGTGTAGTCGCGTTGTTTTGGACAATAGATTCTAAGAACAACACCATCAACATCTTCTAAAGAAGCCTCTGTTTCTAATGTGAATTCCCATGTATCTTCAGTGCTATCAGAAGTAACTTTTAATCCACTATATGAAGCATATGAAAGCGTATTTTTACAACTGAAATTCCAAGTTAAAGTGCCGAATGTTGCAACTCCGGTTTTATCGTTTACTAAATCTTGTGGTTTAGTAGCGGTTTCGAATTGATATTTACAGTCTTCAAAGATTAAATCTTCGCTTGGAGTAGGAGTTGGTCCTGGAGTTGGATCATCAGGAAGATCAACGTCTAAATCTTCAATCGCTGGTTTTAAATTCTTAAGGCTACCAGCTTCGTCTTGTTTAGATCCGAAGACATATTCCACAAGTTCTGGATAATCAACGAATGGATTTCTATTACCCTGATGTCCGCCCCATTTAGAGGATGCTTTAAAGGCATACACCATATTATTGTGTTGCATTTCTTGATTATCAACAGGGAATGAGTTCCACATTAATAAATGACTTAAGTTACCAATCGCTGAAGGATTGTTAAAGCCCATATAATAGGAATACGCTAATTTCAAAAGTTGAGTTTCATCTGTAACTTCTGGATTGAGTTTTTTAACGATTTCAACGTATTTATTCGCTAATTCTTTTGGAGCATTACCACTATTAGTGAAACTTGCGTATGTGGTTGTTGAATCAAATGAAACATAATCTTCAATAATTGATAATGGCTGTGCTTTATAGGTATATCCATCATAGGTGAATTGTTCTTCGCTATCATACATGGTAGCCATATAGAAAATTGCTCTAGCAACTTTGCCTTTATCAACATCACTTGGTTCGAAATTACCGTTTGTTTCATATTTATATGAACCACCATTATCAGCATAAGTAATCTTGCCTTTATCAGCATAACCAAAATCTTTATTTCCACGAGCGCCATTTGCTCTACCAAAGGCAGCATACAAGTTATGGAAATCAGTTGCTCTTCCTGTTGATTTAACAGCGTTACCAGTTGAGATGCCTGACATCAAAGTCGCAGCAAAGCAGTGCTCTCTTTGCCAAGCTTCAGTACCTGTTCCGGTACTCGTTTTTCCCATAGGGTCATCACGGTATAAAACATTGACCATAGTGTCATTGCTAATTAAGGAATCAGCAGCTTGGTTGGTTTCCCAGTTATTTGTGCTTCCAATAACATATTTAATATCATTTTTGCCATTTGAAATAATGGCGTGAAGCTTTGCTTTTAAATCTGCTCCATCAGTCCAAGTTAAATCGCCATAATAGTTATGGTAATTAGTAGTGTATTCATGAGTGGTATCACTAACAACCACTTTCATACGATCGGTTTTTCCATTTGGTGTAGCGATATCAATAACCGCTGTTCCAGCTTTATTCGCAGTAAATTTACCGTTTGCATAGCTTAAAACATCACCTTTACTACTTAAGGTAACTGCAGTATCAATAGAGTTGCTTGGATAAACCGTGTACTCTGGAGTGTATTCATCACCTAAGGAAAGATTAACGACTTTGTCAGTAAAACTGACAGAGTTTGCTCTTAATCCACCTTCAGTGTTATCAACAACATTAATTGTGACTGTTGTATCAATTGGAACGCTTTCATTTTTTGGAGTGACATAAACAACCACTGTTGCTTGTCCTGGCTTAACACCTTTAATCTTTAAACCATCAGTGGTGATATACGGAGAGTTATAGCCGTAAGTTCCCCATCTTTCATCACTAATAGTCCAACCATTCGCTCTAGGCGATAAAGTGATTTCTTTATCAACCATAACGGTGTATTCACTCGCATCTAAAGATACAGAATAATTCGCGTTCTTATTTTTTACTTCATACGCTGTATAGTTTCTTGGTTCGCTTTCATCCATGACACCATTACTATTATTATCGTTATACAGGGTGATAAGAGAAGTTCCTTCTTGTAAACCAGTCACAACACCAGTTTCATCATCAACAGATAAAACCGCTGGTTTATCAACAATATACTTAATGTTCTTTTTCGCGTTTTCAGGGAAAATAACAGGAGTTAAGGTTTTAGTGCTACCAACACCGACAACTGAGTTACTAGGAGCAATATATTTTAAATATATTCTAGTAGCGTCAACACCAGTAACATATTCGTATTCAACTGGTTCAGAGTTATAGAGACATTTAGAACATTGATGATGTCTTAATCCGTTTTGTTGTTCAGTAGCGATACGGTCAATAATCCATGATCCCCAAATGTGAACGCCATAATCACCTTTAACATCTTTGTGTTCACAAGTCGCTTCGTGCCAGTGATAATCAGCATTATGCGTCCATTCAGTAGAAAAAGTATGGACATGAGGAGGAACAATATTTTCATATCCGCAAGCAGTCAACGCTAAAAATAATGAAGTAAATACTGTTATTTGCTTAAATGATCTAAGTTTCATATTCCTTCCACCTTTATTTAATTATACATATGTACGCGAAAATAAAAAGAGCGAAATCGCTCTTTTATATCATAAATCTTATTTCTATTTCTCTTTGAGAAAGTTAGGAATGATGCTATCTTCTTCAAGATATCTTTCTTGTTCACGCTTAGCGTTTTCTTCAAGTTCTTCAACTTTAGAATCTTCACTATCGTTAGTGTGAATATTCGTCGCTACTGTTTGAGCGGTGAAATCAACATCGTTTTCAAAATCACTAGCGATGACACTCACTAAGATTTCATCGGTTAATTGATCATTAATTGTGATACCAAATTTGATATCAATATTGTTACCAGCTGCATCGATAAGAAGGTTAACACATTCCTGTGCTTCAAATAGATTAACTTGAGTGCCGCAAGTGATTGCTACAATTGCTCTTCTAGCACCGACCATACTTGCTTCAAGTAGAGGAGAATTAACTGCACTAGTGGCGGCTTCTTTAGCTCTATTTGGTCCACTTCCCATACCAAATCCGATTAAACCAACGCCGCTTTCTTTAAGTGTATTTCTCACATCAGCGAAGTCAAGGTTGATAATTGCAGGAAGTAAAATGAGGTTGACAACTGTCTTAACAGATTGCGCTAAAACTTTATCAGATTCATTAAATGCTTGGCTAATTGGAGTATTACCATTAGTGATTAGTAACTTATCGTTACTAACAACGATTAATGAATCAACAGCGCTTTTAAGTTTATTTAGACCGTCAATGGAATTGACTGTTCTTTTCTTTCCTTCAAATGAGAATGGACGAGTAACAATTGCCACTACTAACGCACCAGCTTCTTTAGCGATACGTGCGATAACAGGGGCGGCACCAGTGCCGGTTCCTCCACCCATTCCAGCAGCGATAAAGACCATATTCGCATCTTTGACGATTTCACGAATATCATCCGCACTTGCTTCAGCGGCTTGTTCACCCATTTCAGGTTCTCCTCCAGCGCCTAGCCCACCAGTAAGAGCTTCACCGAGAATAATACGATTTGGAGATTTAGAAGTAGCAAGAGCTTGTTTATCGGTATTTGCAACATAGAAAGTGACATTAGAAATATCTTCATCAATCATACGATTGACTGCGTTATTCCCTGCTCCACCAACACCAATAACAACAATCTTTGCTGCGGGTTCAAAATTGTCTAAGTCATAATTTTGCATAAGCTATATCTCCTTTATTCTTCTCTAGTAACTGTGACGCTCGTTGCTTTTTCTAAACTAGAGGTATTTGGATATTTATGCTCTACGAGGATTGCACCAAGTAAAGCGAATAAGCTAGGATCTCTTGCTCCTAAAGAATGAGGAACAATTTTAGTAAAGTTTTTGTATGTTTCTTTACTTTCTAAATATGGGATAATCCCTTTTAAACGTGATGTCCCACCAATCAAATAGATTGGGAGGTCGCGATAATTAGCGACTTTATAAGTAATCGCTAAATCTTCTATCGCAGTGTTAAAGGCCCTAAAGAATTCATCGAGTTCAACTTCGATAATATTATTGAGTTCATTGACGTGATGATGGAAGACTCCTTCAGGTGTTTCAGTTTTACAAACTGAGTAATCGAATTTAATATCGCGTTTATCTAAGCCGTATAAAATTTTAATCTTTTCGGCTTCAACTTCTGAAATATTGAAGCTACTAACAATTCGATCTGTGATATTATCTCCACCCCAAAAGAATGTTCTTGTCGCATATAATTGATTATTTCCAATTAAGGAGACAGAAGTAGAATCACTGCCAATATCTACTAAGAAGTAAATTTTTGGCATGTCATTATATGAAGCGAGTAATTCACTAATAGCAAAAGTAGAAACAATCTTACGAGAGATTTGAATATTAGCGTTTTTCACTACTTCACTATATTCAGCGTTGATTCTTCTTGGGACAGTATGAACTTTAACGTGAGCGGTAACAGCAGAGCTTACTTTTCCTAGAGGCGCTTGAGTGTATACGTTACCGTTATCAATCACAAAAGCTTCAGGAATGATATCAATTAATTCGTTATCAACAGGCAATTTCTTATTACGAATAATATTATAAATATTATTAATATCAAGTTCTCCAATAATTCTTTCAGGAGAAACAACAGAAGTCATCTGTTTAGTTCTATATACTTCAAGTCCATGAGGAGGAAGGATTAAAGAGACGCGATTAATTAGCTGATTAACATGATATTCTTGATCCACAACTGGATTAATCTTAGATAACTCTTTAATAAGTTCACTCTTTTCAATAATTGATCCATCTTCTAATAAATGATTAATTGGATATTTCTTTACAAAAGTTACAAAAACTTGCTCTTCTTGAACGTAACCTAGAGCAACTTTGATGAACTTATGAGATATTTCTAGAGCGATGGACACTTTTTTCATACTAATCTATTCTACTCTACATCTTTTTCATTAACAATAATTTGTTAATAAAGAAAAAGAAAAGTCTAGGTTGCCCTAGACCCAATTACAACAAGAGGGGGAATCTTGTTTAATCCAAATTAATGTGAAGAAGTTCGCTTTCTTTTTCTTTTTCACCACTATCGTCTTCTTCTTTAAGCGTTTCATTAGCTTTTGCTTCCGATACATTCGATGCGGAAATGTAGGTTGGAATTGCCGCTAATCCTAAAATCATGAGAAGTGAAGAAAATCCAATGGTAAAATTACGCATCAATAACGCTGCTTTGCTCTTGTGGTGTTTGTAGAGTTTGTTCTTTACCATTTTCTTTCTCCTTTCTAATTCTTTTCGATGATTCGTAAGGTACTACTGATAGATCGATGATTATTTTCAATTTCACTTTCACTAGGCTTTATGCCTTTTTTAGTAATAAGAGTAAATTCTTTCTTTTCGTTAACTAGTGGTAAGTCATATCGATTACCAACCACTACTGTTAATTCTTTAAATAAATGTTTAACGATTTTGTCTTCTCCAGAATGGAAGGTGATAACCGCTAAGCGTCCACCTTTATTAAGGTGAGATAAGCATTTAGTAAGCGTTTCTTTTAGAACATTGATTTCATTATTAACTTCGATTCTAAGAGCTTGAAATACTTGTTTAGCAGGATGTCCTACTTTGCTCAGCTCTTTCATCGGCTTACTATGCTTAATGATGTCAACTAGTTCAAACGTTGTTTGAATCTCTTTATTTTCTCTCGCTTTAACAATGTTTTTAGCGATTGAATACGAGTATTTTTCTTCACCATATTCACTAAAGATTCTGGTGAGATCTTCTAGAGAATATTCATTTACCACTCTTTTAGCGGTTAATGGATTTCTCTTATCCATCCTCATATCAAGTTCGCTATCGAATCGATAGGAGAAGCCACGGTTTTCATCATCGAATTGTGGGGAGCTAACTCCTAAATCCATGAGGATGCCATCTACTTTTTCAATTTGTAAATCTTTTAAGATTTCATCGATATTTACGAAGTTACTTCTAACTAATTTATAGTTATTACCAATCTTACTTAATCTAGAATCGCTATAGTTAATCGCTTCATCATCTTGATCAACGCCGATTAATAATCCTTTAGTAGAAAGTCGAGAGAGTATTTCACTACTGTGTCCCGCTCTTCCAAGAGTTAAATCGAGATATATGCCATCTTTTTTAATGTTTAGTCCTTCTATCGTTTCATTTAGTAGGACTGGAATATGAACGTTATTCATCTTTAGTATCTAAGTTCTCAGCAATCTCTTCAAAATGAGATTGAGCGTCTTTTTGATATTCTTGGAATTTCTTTAAATCCCAGATTTCGAAGTGATCTCCTACCCCGATAATCATTACTTCTTTACCGATTTGATATTTGTTCAAGGTATAAGCAGGTAATTGAACTCTTCCAACTTTATCGATGTATAGAGGGGTGACTGAAGATAGAAGAGTTCTCAGATAATCTCTGCTTGCTTTCTTTTGATATGAGAGAGAGGAACACTTTTTTGTAAGTTCATCAAATCCATTTTGATTATAGACAGATAAACATCCATCAAAGCCTTGCATGATATATAAAGCGGAGCCTTCGCTTAATCCATCTTTTAATCGAGAAGGAATAAGTAAACGACCTTTGTTATCTAAAGAGTGTTCGTAACTACCGAAATACATCTTTACCACTTTCTCCCACTTTTTACCACTTGTGACTATATTGTAAGACAAAAACTAGATATACGCAACAGAAAAATAAAAGAAAACATAAGATAAAGAAAAAAGCCTGATTCCTTCAGGCTCTTTGTACTATAACTTTCAAAGAAAGTTAATGCTTTTCTTTATTACGTTTATCTCGAATTTCTTTCATCTGTTCGACATCAATTAATGTCCAGCCCTTATCCCTAGCGTAATCCACCATTTGAGTTAAGGCTGCTTTAAGGAAAACACGAGGAATCTTTACTATCATTTGGCAAGCTTCTTTTGTGAATTTGATCTTATCATCGATACGATTGGCCGCGTACATCACACTATCGATATTCGCTTCTTTTCCAGCAGGAATTGGTTCTTTGATTGGTCTACTTTTAAATCTTGTATACCAGAAATAAGTGCTATCGCGATATCCATAATCTACAGGAACTTTTGGGAAGTTATTTGCTTTAACTCCATTAATAATCGCGTTCCAATATTTTTCTTTCATCAAGATCTTGTCGATTTTTAAAATGAAATGACAGCCGAATTTAGAAGTAACTCCATTGAAGTTACGATATGGTCCTTCAATCCCTTCTAATTGACCGATTTTAGATTTATCTAAATAAGCATCTTCTAAGGAATCATCCCATGTGCATTCAAACACTTGATAAGCAGTTGAAATGACTTCTGGTCGCTCTCCTTCTGCTTGTCCCTTTTCAAGTTTAAATGTTGATTTTGCCATCTTCTCTTTAGGTGTTTCTCCTGGGAAGCCTAGCTTCACCGCTGTTGCAAAATCTTTGCGACTATCCTCAATAAAATTAAGAGCACATTTTCCAGTTCTTAAAATATTTTGTGCAGTGTTAGAGCTATTACGGCATTCTAAAATCATCGCATAATAATCTTTTCCTGCTATGTAATATGGGAAGCATAAAGAATACGCTCCTAAAGTTGTGTTGCCTTCTTCATCTAATGTTGAAATTAATAAAGTAGGCATCGGAAAAAATGCACTAGTTTGATAAAAATTATCAACTATCCTTAAATCTTTAAATGAACTCATATTAATCTTCTCCTTTAATCTAGTTCAATGTTATCTAATTTCGACCATCTTGAATCAGTCTTTTTTTCGTTTTCTTTTTTATATTCCTCTTCACTCATCACTCGATAGCCATTTCCACTATTTGGAAGTTTAGCGCCTTTTTTAACAATTTTAAGAGGGACTTCGCTGACGATAAGTGAATAAACAACTTCATCGATATCAAAGATAGGATTATCGATATGAATAATATCTTCATCTTCTTCATCAAAAGAAAAATTTAAAGTTGTATCAATTTTAACAGTTAATGGAACATCTTCTAAAGAATAGGAGCATACTCCTATTACTTCCGCATCAATCTTAAAATGAAGGACTAAAAGTTCGTCATAATCTTGTCCGGTAACTTCGACGTGACAAGAGGATATTTCTTTTATGTGTGATGGATCTAAATGCTCACTAGAAAAGACGATGTCATCACTAGCGACATAATCTTTATTCTTAAATAAGTAACGATTTATTTTCATTACATTCTAAACTCGACATCAAAGGCGTGAGATAATTCATATTTAATTCTCACTAAGACATCATTAATCTCTTTATCGACTAATGTGCCTTCTTTACCAAACGTCATCGTAATCGCGACGCTCTTACTATCTTTAAAGATATTTTCACCTTCATATACGTCGAATATTTTCGCCTCTTTTAATATTCCTAAACCATTTTTCTTAATAACTTTAAGAATATCGGCTGCACTCACCTCTTTTTTAATGATGAAGGCGAGATCACGAGAAACGGTTGGGAATTTAGAAATTGGAGTCATCTTACTAATAGAGACTTTGCTTTCTAAAATTGGTTCTAAATCCATTTCTAAAGCGACAACATTAGTTTTATTAAAGCCAAGTTCCTTTTTGGCGTTAGGATGTAGTTCACCAAAAACACCAATCGTTATATTTTGAAAAATAATTCTAGCGGATTTACCAGGATGAAGTTCTTCTTTATTTGATTCATATCTTTCAAATCTATATCTTGAAGATTCGATTCCTAAAAGTGTAAATATGTCTTCCACAACACCTTTCATATGATAAAAATCATATGGGGTCTTATTCATTAGTTCACGATTAAGTTCATTTCCAACAAGCACTGCCGCTAAATGTTCACTTCGAGAAACTTTTGACATCATGTTACTAGTTTCAAATAAAGCAAGATCGCGATTTTGACGATTAACGTTATAACTTGCACTTTCTAAAAGTGAATATAAGATATGAGTTCTAAATACTTCCCTTTCATCAGTTAATGGATTGAGAAGTTCATAATGTTCTTCATCATTTAATAAATTAAACTTAGTTGCGTTATCTTTACTTAACAAGGAGTAAGTTAGGCATTCATCTAAACCAGTTGCGAGTAACATCTCTCTAATTTTTCTAAGACGGGATTGTCTTAATGAGAGACCACCAACTTTAACTTCAAGTGTTGGTAAAACGCTTTTAACATTACTAAAACCGAGCAATCTAATAACTTCTTCAGAGATATCAGCTTCACAAGTAACATCAAGTCTAAAAGTAGGAACTGTTACTTCAAATTCATCTTCGTTAATTTCTTTTATCTTAAAAGATAATCTGGACAATACATCCTTAATATCTTTCTCGTTAAATTCTGTTCCTAAACGATTATTAATTCTTTTTGTTGAACAAGATAATACTGAATCAATTTTTTGCTCACTTTGATAAGTGACGATATTAGAAAATTCTTTTGCGTCACAATTTTCTTTAATTAAGTAAGAAGCAAAATTAATGACTTCCTCAGCTTGGAAATGATTTGTTCCTTTAACAAAGCGGGAGGATGATTCACTCGCTAAACCTAGTCTACTAGATGTATGACGAACGCTCGCTCCATCAAAAGAAGCGGCCTCAATATAAATATTCTTAGTGTTTGCATCAACTGCACATTCAAGTGATCCCATCACTCCACCTAAGCACATCGCATGATTATTACTTGTAATAACAATATCACCAGGAATGATCTTATAGGTCTTTTCATCTAAGGCGACAAATTCCACACTTAAATCATCTTTAGCGATTAATTCATGCTTACTGAGTTTATCTAAATCGTACATGTGCAATGGCTGACCTGTTAAAAGCATGACATAGTTACCAATATCGACAATATTGTTGATGCTTCTAACGCCCATCGCCATTAAGGATTCTTTGATATATTTTGGAGATTCTTTAGTAACGATTCCTCTAATTTCTCTGCCTGAGAATTGAGAACATCTACTAGTTTTACTTCCCACTACTAAGTCAGTTTTGAAATTGTCTTTAACTTCATAAGTTGGGATATTAACTTTACGATTAAAAATAGCACCGATTTCTCTAGCGACATTATATAAAGATAATAAGTCTGGACGGTTTGCCAAAATCTTAAGATTTAAGACGCTATCATCGAGTCCTAAATATCCTAAAACATCTCTTTCTCCAATAGGAGCGTCACTAGGTAATTCTTCGATTCCTTTTGTTTGATTTTCATTTAAATATTTGGCGTCCACCCCAAGTTCAAGTAAGGAACAGCACATTCCATTAGATTCAACTCCTCTAATGGTTGTTGGTTTAATTTCTCCTCCAGGGAGTTTAGCGCCAATAGTAGCAACGATAACATTTAAACCACTTCTAGCATTAGGAGCGCCACAAACAATCTGTTTGACTTCATCACCAAAATTAACTTTAAGGACGTGGAGATGATCACTATCAGGATGAGGAACGCATTCATCAATGTGTCCAATTCTTAAACCAGTACCACTCGCTAAAGAAGTAACTTCTTCAACTTCAATGCCAGCAAAAGTTAAACCGTTAGCGATTTCTTTTGCGTCGAGATTAGAAATATCAACATAGTTCTTTAATGTTTTTAAACTGACTAACATATCTACCTTCTCCTTTCCTTAAGCTTTTTTACGATATTGATGTAAGAATCTTACATCGTTTTGATAGAATTTACGGATATCATCGATTCCATAACGAAGAATCGCAACTCTTTCAATTCCAATGCCAAAAGCAAAACCACTATAAATATCTGGATCATATCCATTCATCTTTAAAACGTTTGGATGAACCATTCCACCACCAAGGATTTCTATATAGCCGGTTCCTTTACACATAGAGCAACCTTTGCCATCACAATTAGCACATGTGATATCAACTTCAACACTTGGTTCAGTAAATGGGAAATAGGAAGGTCTTAATCTAATTTCACGCTTCTCGCCAAACATCTTTTTTGCAAAGAGTTCAAGAGTAGCTTTTAAGTGACCAATATTAATATCTTTATCGATTACAAGCCCTTCAATTTGAGCAAATTGATGTGAATGAGTCGCATCATCATCATCTCGACGATATGTTTTTCCAGGGCAAATGATTCTGATTGGTTTACCGTTCGCGTTTTGCATTGTATGAGCTTGAACAGGTGATGTGTGTGTTCTTAAAAGAACACTATCGGAAATATAAAAGGTATCTTGCATATCTCTAGCAGGGTGATCTTGAGGAATGTTTAAAAGTTCAAAGTTAAATAAATCAGTTTCCACTTCCGGACCATCTGCAACTTCAAAACCCATGTTAAGGAAAATATCGGTGATTTCATCTTTTACAACATAGAAAGGATTTTGACCGCCTAATTCTCTTTTTCTACTTGGCAAAGAAATATCAATTGTTTCACTAGCGAGTTTTTTAGCTAGTTCTTCTTTACGAAGTTCTTCTTCTTTTTTACTGATTGCCTCAGCAATCTTGGCTTTTGTCTCATTAAGTTTTAGTCCGAATTCTTTTCTTTCTTCTGGAGGTAAACTGCCCAAAGAGGAAAGAAGAGACATCAAGACACTTTTTTTAGCGAGGAATTTGATTTTGAGCTCAGCGAGTTTCTCACTGGTAGAAGACTCATTAATCTCACTCATCGCATTTTCATAAATTTCATTGATGTTTTGATTTTCCATATGTAAATACCTTTGTAAACTCAAGAATAAAGTATATCGCAAAAAAAGGAGATTTGAAATATAATTTCATTTCCCCTTTTATATGTATACTAGATTTAACACTTTAGTGTTATTTATTAATGAATTTTATTCATTAAGATTCCACCGGCAACAGCGACATTAAGCGAATCTATGTTAGCAATTGGAATCTTCACTTCTAAATCCGCTAACCGGAGAGTAGAAGATGATACACCACGACTCTCATTTCCAAGAACTAGTACAAACTTATCTATAACTTTTATCTCATCTAAATTCTTTGCTCTGTTTGATAGAGCGGAGACAATAATTTGATGCGTTCCTTTATAATCTGATAATTTTCCTTTTCTAACAGGAATAGCAAATATCGCACCTTTAGAGGAATTCACTACTTTTTCATTATATGGAGAAACTGAATTCTCAGAGACTATAACTAAATCATAACTAAAGGCTAAAGCGGTGCGAATTAAGGTTCCTAAATTACCAGGATCATTAATCTCGTCTAAATAGAGAATCTTATTAGCACCTTTAACCTCTTCTTCATCCATTTTAGCAATGAAAACAACCCCTTCAGGATTTACATTACTTGATAATTTTTTTAGGACTTCTTCGCTGACGATATTTAAAGGAATATCTTCAGGGAGTTCAACATACTCTAAAGCAAAAACTTCTACGACTTTTTGATGAGCGATTGCCATTTCTAAAGACTTAAAAGTCTCCGCTAAAAATAGCTTTTCTTTTTTACGGTTTTTGCTCTCTTTTAAAGAATAGGCAAATTTAACTCTTGGATTATCTTTAGATGTTATCGCTTTAATCATTTGTATTCACCCTTTCTTAACTTTTTATGAAGCACATCATAATCTGGACAATATTTATAAACTACATCATAGAACTTCTTTGAATGGTCAAATACCTCAATATGAGCGAGTTCATGAACCACGACTGAATCAATAATTGGCAAAGAATAATGTAACAGAATCGTTGCAAAAGTTATGTGCTTACTCGTTTTGGAATTGCTTCCATATCGAGATGTCATTTTTCTAATTGTAATTCGATATGATGGAAGATTCATTAATTTCTCGTAATATCGACATCTATTTGTGATGATAGTTAAAAAGATTGGTTTTATTTTTTTAAGTAGATCTTCATGACTTTTGTATGCAAATTCTGGATACCCTTCAATATGTAGCTTGCCACTATTATTGATGATGATTTTTTCTCCAAATATATAAATATAATCTTCACCAAGCGGCTGCTCTTTTTTGCCTTTAGCAATTAATTTTTCGGCGTATTTATCAAGTCCTTTTATAATTCCATATTTTGGATAAAACTTAGGACAAGTCACAATAAATTTGTTGTCGCGAAAAACGAAGCGAACACTCTTCATACTTTTTTGAGTGACACAAACTTCATATTCTTTATCGTTTACTTTGTAAAAGAAATTGTTCATCGTGAAATTATTATATATTGATTAACTTTCTTTACAAATATAAAATAAACGCGACTATGGAAAAAATATTAATAAGCGCTTGTCTTGTTGGTGATAAGGTTAGATACGATGGAAAAAGTCAATATAACCCTTTAATAAAAGAGTTACTTGATAAATATGAACTCGTTCCTTTTTGTCCTGAAGTTGAAGGAGGATTAAAAACTCCAAGAGTGCCTTCGGAAATCTATAAGGGAAAAGTTATTAATAAAGAAGGTAAAGACGTCACTTATCAATTTAATTCTGGTGCAGACAAAGCTGTTAATATTTGTAAATATCTTGAGATAAAAATCGCAATCTTAAAAGATCAAAGCCCAAGTTGTGGAAGTAAAGAAATACACGATGGGAAATTCACTGGCCGATTAATAAAAGGCAAAGGAATTACCGCTACTAAGCTTGAACAAATTGGTGTTAAAGTCTATACCGAAAACGAAATTGAAGAATTATTAAAATAGCAACCAATAGGTTGCTTTTTTATTCGAGATATATCGCTCTTAATCGATCAACATCAACTTCAAGAGCTTCTTTAATATAATTTAAGACGCTTCCATATTTTAGATTGATTGCAAATATCGCTGCGTCTAAATATTCATCTTTTGCGGAAAACACATCAATCAAACTCTGTTCATATTCTTTATCGTAATAAGGTTTATTTTTTAGCATTTCCTTAAATTGAACAATCTTTTGATCCATAGCGACATTCGTATATAAATAATCATTTCTTGCATCAGCTTCACTTACGCCTAAAGCAATTTCTAGAAGGAACGCCGCCATTCCAGCGCGATCTTTTCCTTGAGAACAATGGAAATAAGTTACTCGTTTATTATCAATTAATAAAACTTTAAAAAAGTTTTTATATGCTTTTATCCCCTCTTTAGATAAGGGAGTAATCGCATAGATATTATGCATGTGTTCAAATCCACTCATTCCATCTTCTAAAAACCAGAGTAAGTTTGAATCATCATTATTATTGTTGTTTCTTTTTTGATCGTTATCTTCATCGATTAATGCTGGAAAATTATGAAAAGTAACACCCTTAAATCGATAATCAGGTCTAGCTTCGAATTCTAAATGAGAACGGAAATCAACAATATCAGTAAGCTTTAAAGAGTTAATAATCTCAATATCTTCATCATTAACTTTTGATAACGCTCCACCGCGATAGATGCGTCCGCTTTTAACCTTCAATCCGTTAAATGCAATAAGTCCGCCAATATCTCTAATATTTTTTTGATAACAAAGTTCGATAACTTTCATATAACTAATATAGCAAGAAAAAAGAAAATTATGTCATTAAATTGATTTCAATGATATTGAAGTTATGCGATAATACTAAAGAATTCAAAGGAGAAAACAATGGCAAAAGTATTAACAATTAACTCTGGAAGTTCCAGTTTAAAATTCAAATTATACGAGATGCCAGAAGAGAAAGTTCTCTGTTCTGGTAACTGTGAGAAAATCAAATTAGAAAAAGGTATTTTCACAATTAAATATGATGGTAAAAAAGAAGTCAGTGAACCTTCTTTCCCAGATCATCAAGTCGCTGCTCAAAAAGTGGTTGATGCCTTATTAGAAAAGAAAATCATTTCATCTTATGATGAAATTAAAGCAGTTGGTCACCGTATCGTTCAAGGAGGAAAATATTTCTCTAAGAGTGCGATGTTTGATAAGGACACTGAAGCGATACTGCGTATCATCAAACCATGGAACCACAAGACTATGTCTTCCCAATTCCATATGAATTAACTGAAAAATATGATATCCGTCGTTATGGTGCTCACGGTACTTCACATAACTATCTCGCAATTGAAGGCGAGAAATATCTAAAAGATACAGAAGGAAAAAGAATCATTTCTTGCCATATCGGTTCAGGTGCTTCTATTACTGCTATTAAGGACGGTAAATGTGTTGCCACAAGTATGGGTTTAACACCTTTAGGTGGAATCATGATGGGAACAAGAACCGGTGATATGGATCCAAGCGTTTTCAATTACGTGGTAAAAGTCACTGGAAAATCTGCTGAAGAAGTCTATCAAATGTTCAACAAAGAAAGTGGATTTAAAGGTATGTCCACTGTCGGACCAGATAGCCGTGATGTTTTAGCGGCGGTTGACGCCGGTAATGAACACGCCATATTAACAAACAAGCTCTTCATTAGAAGAATTGCTGATTTCATCGGTCAATATTATGTGAGACTTGGCGGTGCTGATTTAATCATCTTCTCTGCTGGTATTGGAGAAAATGAACCTAGAACAAGAAAAGAAGTTGTCGATCAAATCAAAGATGCTCTTCACGTTGAAATTGATGAGGCATTAAATAGCACTATTCACGGAAAAGAATGTTTGATTTCTACTCCAAATAGCAAAATTAAAGTTGCAGTTATTCCTACTGATGAAGAAGTGATGATTGCTCGTGACGCTTATAAAATGTGCGTAAAGGAATAATTATGAAACTTGAAAAACAAATTCGTGAAGTCGGAAAAACTTTCAAAAAAGAAATAGCCGAACTTGAAAAGTTAATCAGAGAATATGACCGAATTGCTATCTTCCGTCACATCATGCCTGATTTTGACGCTCTTGGAACTCAGCTCGGTTTATATCACTTTATCAAAGATAACTTCCCAAACAAGGAAGTAAAAGTATTTGGAGATAATCACGTCACCTTTACTCCACGACTCTTCCAAGAAATGGATAAAGAAAATGATGGGTGGTTTTCTAAACCATTCCTATCAATCATCGTTGACGTAGGCGCTAAAGCAAGAATTGCAGATCCAAGATACGAAAAAGGCGAAAAGATTGTCGTTATCGACCACCACCCACACGTTGAAGATATCGCAACTTTTGATATCACTGATACAAGTAAAGCTGCCGCTAGTGAATTATTAGTGTCAGTTATACTCAACTTTAAACATAATTATGTTTTATCAAAAGAAGCTGCTAAAAATTTCTATATTGCCTTAGTTGGTGATTCTGGTCGATTCCAATATTCATCAACAAGCGCTCATACCTTTGCGGTCGCGTCGCACTTAATCGCTTCCGGAATTAACTTAAATGAAATTTATGGAGCGATGTATTTAAAGAACATCGATGACTTAAAAGTTACCGCCTATATTCTTAACAATTACAAAGTTAGTGAAAAAGGTGTTGCTTACTACGTCTTAAGCGATCAAATTCAAAAAGACCTCAAGATTACAACGGAAAGAGGAAAGGAGAATGTTAACCTATTCTCTAACATTCAAGGAATTAACATTTGGTGCTCGATTACTGAGGATACCGATCCTAAAGAACCTTGCTGGAGAATTTCTATTCGTAGTCGCGATTATGTAATTAATGGAGTTGCTGCTGAATTCGGTGGCGGCGGGCATAAGCAAGCAAGTGGCGCAAAAATCACCACTTTAGATGAGCTTCCAAAATTCATCGCTGCTTTAGATGCTTTAGTTAAATAAATGTTATAGAAAAATTGAAGTCACTTAGTTGTGGCTTCTTTTTTTTAATAACTTCATGTATTCTCTACTTTTACTAGTAAAATTCTCTAATAGATTATTTTATTTAGTCTATCTTTCATCTATACTATTAATAGTATGTTTGCTCCATTAAGAATCATCAGTGGTTATTCATTTCTTAAAAGCGCTTTAACGATTGAAAAGATTGGTCAATCAGTGGATAAAGGTAATTTTATAGGTGCTGGTCTATCCGATATCGGTGTTCTTTATGGAGTGCCATCTTTCGCTAAAGAAATGGAAAAACATAATAAGAAATATTTGATTGGACTTTCTTTAGAAATTG
The DNA here is from genome assembly GCA_902800645.1 of uncultured Erysipelotrichaceae bacterium. Lineage (GTDB taxonomy): Bacteria > Bacillota_I > Bacilli_A > RFN20 > CAG-826 > UBA2450. The sequence continues at coordinate 65,485 of CADCFC010000001.1, read as the reverse complement.
ATAACAACTCTATAGTAATTTACGCAATAAGTGAAGAAGGCTATTTAAATCTTATTAAGATTTCAACACTTTTAAATAAGAACGAATTTGAACTTTCATTTTTAAAAGATAACCACTCTGGTTTAGTGGGAATAGTTGAAACCAATTATGGAAAATTTAAAGAAGAATTTGAAACTGAACCAAATAAAGAATTCTTAAAATATTTCGCTAACATTTCAAATTTATTTGATGCGTTTTATTTAGGAATTGAAGTTACTAATAAAAGTGAACACACTCGAGCTAACGAAATAAGAAAATTCGCTAATGATCTCCATTACGAGACGATCGCTTTCCCAAGAATCAGATATCAAAACAAAAATGACGCCATCATTTTAGAAATCGTTAACGCAATTGATAAAGACGAAAAATTAGAGATTAAAGAATTAGATGGAGAAGAATATTTCCACGATTCTACCTATTACTCAAAAATCTATACAAAACAAGAAATTGATAAGACTGAAGAATTATTAAATTCTTCTTCGTTTAATATCCATAAGAAACGTGGAGAAATATATCACGTTCCAGTAAAAGATCCTGCTCTATCTTTAAAAGAGATGGTTTATGAAGGACTTAAGAATAAAAACATTAATGACGAAGTTCATATCACTAGAGCTAATAGTGAGCTTGAAGTCATCTCTTCAATGGGATATTCCGATTATTTTTTAATCGTTAGTGATTATGTAAATTATGCAAGAAATAATCATGTTCTTGTCGGTCCAGGAAGAGGAAGCGCAGCGGGTTCATTAGTTTCTTATGCGATTGGGATTACAGAAGTTGATCCACTAGATTACGATTTACAATTTGAACGTTTCTTAAATAAAGCGAGAAAGAGCATGCCTGATATCGATGTTGACTTTGATGATGAGCATCGCGATTTGATGGTCGAATATATGCGAAATAAATATGGAAACGACAAAGTCGCTAATATCGTTGCTTTCCAGACAATTCAGGCAAAACAAGCTCTTAGAGATATTGGAAGAATATATAATATTCCAACTCGTCATATTGATATGCTCTCTAAATCGATTACAGATAAATTAACACTAAGAAATGCATATAAGACATTACCAACATTTAAGAATCTCGTTGATAGCGATAAATATTTCTTAGAAATCGTCTCTTTAGCGAGCAAAATTGAAGGTTTGCCTCGTCAAGCCGGAATGCATGCAGCGGGTGTTATTTTAAATAACTCGCCTTTAAAAGATGCTTTACCAGTAACCATTGATTTAGATGACCACTACACCTCTCAATTTGAAAAAGATTATCTAGAAGAACAAGGATTCTTAAAAATGGACTTCCTTTCTTTAAGAAACCTCACCGCTATAAATTATTGTTTGTCATTAATTGAGGAGAATAAAGGAAAGAAATTAAGTCTTTATGACTTACCTCATGATGATATTAACGCTATATCTTTAATTAGAAGCGGTAAGACTATCGGTATCTTCCAGCTTGAAAGCTCAGGAATGAGAAATGCGATTAAGTTAATTGAACCAAAAGAATTTTTAGATATTGTTACTCTTCTTGCTATTTTTAGACCTGGTCCTATGGATAACATCAAAGATTATGTTTCAAGAAGAGAAGGCAAAACTAAAATCACTTATTTAAGTGAAGAGATTAAAGAAGTGCTCGCTCCTACTTATGGAGTACTTATCTATCAGGAACAAATCAATAAAATCGCTCAAGTTATGGCGGGTTTCTCCCCAACTGACGCTGATTTATTTAGACGTGCTGTTTCTCATAAAGACAAAAAAGAACTACAAAGTAGTAAAGAAAGATTTATTAAAGGCGCAATGAGTAAACACTATTCGCAAAAAGACAGTGAATATATGTTTAATCAAATCTTAAAATTCGCTGATTACGGTTTTAATAAATCTCACGCTGTAGTTTACGCAATGCTCGCTATGAGGATGGCGTATCTCAAATATTATTATCCACTAGAATTCTATTGCTCAATTCTTACTATTTCTAGTGGCACTACTGATCATAAATTTTCTGATTATGTGAGTGAAATTAAATCGAGAAAATACGAAGTATATCTTCCAAATATTAATAAGAGTTTAAAGACCTTTGTTATTGATAATAACGGACTACTTTTCCCTTTGAATATGATTAAAGGTATAACCGAAGTTGTCACAAACAAAATCATTGATGATAGAACGCTTAACGGTGAATATAAAGACTTCTTTGATTTTGTTTCAAGAGCGTTTGGAAACGGAATAAGTGAAGTCATGATTACTAAGTTAATTGACGCAGGAGCCCTAGATTCCTTATACCCATCTAGAGCAACAATGCGTAACACTTTACGTTATGCCTATCAACTCGCAGAATTATCTTATGATAAAAACGGACAGTTAATTCTTGATGTTACTTTAGAAAATCAAAAGCAATATTTTAAAGATATTGATATTCCTTTAGATAATTTAAACCTCGAATACGAATTGCTTGGAATAATGCTTTCTGATAATCCGCTTAAATATAAGAAGGACTTGCTTGAGATGAATCACGCAACTCCTTTAAGTGAAGTGAAAGAAAAATACGGAAAGATTAATATCGTTGGTATCATCTCTTCTGTTAAGACAATAAAAGTTAGAAAGAACAACACTACTATGGCGTTCATCAAACTATTTGATGAATCAGGAGAACTTGAAGTAACTGTTTTCCCAAAAGTATACGAAGAAGCATTTAATATCTTAAGCAAGAATCAAATCGTTCTAATTAACGGAAGATACGAACATAATAATGACAAGGAAAGCTTTGTCGCAGACCAAATCAAATTATTGGAGGAATAAAGATGGCTAAATTAACGATTATCGATGGAAATTCACTCCTCTTTAGAGCGTATTTTGCTACCGCCTATCCAGGAGTAGAAATCATGCGCAATCAAGAAGGAATACCAACCAATGCAATTTTTGCTTTCTCCAATATGATGAATAAAATCATCTCTTCTTTAAAAGAAGACGAAGGAATCATCGTTGCTTTTGACGCTGCAAAACATAACTTCCGTCACGACGCTTTAGAAACCTATAAAGCAAATCGAAAACCCGCTCCAGAAGATTTAGTTAAACAATTCCCAATTGCAAGAGACTTCTTAAGAAGCTTTGGCATTTTCCAATTTGAAGAAGAAGGTTTTGAAGGCGATGATATCGCCGGTACTATCGCTAAAAAGGCTGAAAAAGCAGGATATGAAGTTCAAATATACACAAGTGATCGCGACTTCTTACAACTAGTAAGCGATAAAGTCTCAGTGCAAATCATTAGAAAAGGGCTATCAGATGTTGTCAAAATGACACCCGAATTAGTAAAAGAGACGTATGGTTTTGCTCCACTACAAATTATTGACTATAAAGGACTTAGAGGAGATAGTTCTGATAATCTTCCTGGTATACCAGGAATTGGTGAAAAAACCGCCGTTAAACTAATTGAAGAATATGGCAATTTCGATAATATTATCGCTCATGCTGATGGAATTAAGGGGAAAGTTGGAGAGGCGATTAAAGAACACGCCGATATCGGTAAAATATCACGTGATTTAGCAATCATTAAAACCGATATTGATCTTCCATTCACTTTAGAAGACACAATCTATCACGGTTATTCTTTTAAAATCATTAATGAATTTTGTCAAAAATATGGGTTGAAACAATTCATTTCTAAAGTGTCTCCTAAATGGAAAATAAGTGATGGAGAAAATCTAGAAATTGAAGTTAATGAAGTAACTGACTTCTCTAACGTTGAATTTGATGAAGAGATAGGTGTTGCTATTGACTACGAAGATAATGAAGATTATTTCAATTCCGAAATCTTTGGTATTGCTATCTCTAATAAAAGCAAAACATATTACATTTCTTTAGAAAACGCTAAAAAAGATAAGAAACTTTTAGATGCTTTAAAAGATGAAAAGATCAAAAAATGTTGTTATGACTTTAAAGCAATTAAAGTGTCTTTATCTAAATATGATATCGATATCAAAGGTTTAGAATTTGATATTTTGATCGCTACTTATTTAATCGACACCACTATTAAAAACAAAGTTGAACCAGTTTTAAATGTATACGGAATAGATATAAGTGAGAAAAAAGAAGACAACATGTCTTTATTTACTCAAGAAAATCCTTCATACACTGGAAAACTTGCTTTCTTTTCTCTTCACTTAATGGGAAAAATAAAAGCTGAGCTCGTTAAAATAAGCGCTTTAGATCTATATAACAATCTCGAACTTCCATTAATCGACGTTTTAGCGGATATGGAAATCGAAGGCTTCCCTCTCGATGTCAATGTACTAAATAAGATGGGAGAAGAATGGAAAGAAAAAATAAATGAACTAGAGCAAGAAATCTACACTCTTGCTAATGAAAAATTCAATATCTCTTCTCCAAAACAATTAGGAGAGCTCCTATATAACAAGCTCGGTCTAAAAGGAAAGAAAGGCAATTCCACTTCTTTTGAAAACTTAAAAGAGTTAATCGATGAGCACCCAATCATTAGTAAAATTATTGAATATCGCAAATATAGTAAACTCCTCTCTACTTATGTAGAAGGATTAAAGAATCACATCTATAAGGATAACAAGATTCACGCCAATTTTAATCAAGCATTAACCCAAACAGGAAGACTTAGTTCATCTAATCCAAATCTACAAAACATCTCTATTAGAGATGAAGAAGGAAAAATGATTAGACAAGCTTTCTATTATCCTGATGATAATTACGAAATTTTATCACTAGATTATTCACAAATAGAGTTAAGAATATTAGCTCATTTATCTAATTGTCCAAATCTTAAAAATATCTTCTTAGATCCTAATAGCGATATCCACACTGAAACCGCTAGAAAAATCTTTAATATTGAAGGAGAACCAACTCCTTTACAAAGAAGAAAAGCGAAAGCCGTTAATTTTGGAATAATATATGGAATCTCTGATTGGGGTTTAGCGGATCAGCTTGAAATATCAGTTAAAGATTCTCGAGAAATCATCAATAGTTTCTATACTTCCTTCCCTGAAGTTAACACTTTCTTTAGAAGTGTAGTTGATAATGCTTTAAAAGATGGCTATGTTTCTACAATGATGGGGAGAAGAAGATATTTAAGAGAGCTTCACGACTCTAATTATCAAACTAGGGAATTTGCAAAAAGAGCAGCGATGAACGCTCCAATTCAAGGAAGTGCCGCTGATTTAATCAAAGTAGCAATGATTAATGTTGATAAAAAATTAAAAGAGAATCATTTTAAAACTAAGATGGTTCTTCAAATACATGACGAACTAATCTTTAAAGTTCCTAAAGAAGAAAAGGAGAAAGTCTACTCAATCATTTATAATGAAATGATTCACGCTTTGGATTTATCAGTTCCTCTCGAGGTAGATGGAGGATTTGGTAAATCTTGGTACGACTGTAAATAATATGCCTGAATTACCAGAAGTAGAAACAATTAAAAATGTCTTAATCCCAATTGTTAAAAATAAGACGATTAAAAAAATTGATGTCTATCGCTCTTTAACAATTGAAGGAGATAAGGATGAATTTATCTCTAAACTTATTGGAGAAACATTTTTAGATGTCTCTAGAAAAGGAAAATATCTCATCTTCCACTTAACTAATGACAAAGTCATTATTTCTCATTTAAGAATGGAAGGAAAGTATTATGAATATTTAGAAAATGAAAGCGATTCAAAATACGCGAAAGTTGTTTTTCATTTCACTGATGGCCATAAACTTTGCTATGACGATAGTCGCGCTTTTGGAATTATGAAATTAGCAACTGAATCCTCTTATTTAAAAGAAAAAATGCTCGCTAAACTAGGACCAGAACCTTTCTATGTTAACGATGTTAAAGGCATCATGAACAAAGTAAAAAATAGCAAGAAACCTATTAAGACTACATTATTAGATCAAACTCTAATAACGGGACTTGGTAATATCTACGTAGACGAAACTCTTTATGCAAGTAAAATTCATCCATTAACTCCCGCTAATAAAATTAGTGTAGAGGAATGGGAAAGTATAATTGATAACGCTAAAAAGATACTAAATATCGCAATCGAAATGGGCGGATCCACCATTAAAAGTTATCACCCAGGAAAAGGGGTAGATGGATCTTTCCAAACAAGAATTAAAATATATGGAAAAGAAGGCGAAAAGTGTCCGATTTGTGGTAGCACTTTTAGATTTATAAAAGTAGGAGGAAGAGGCACTACATTTTGTCCTACTTGTCAGAAGAAAAAAGGCGCGCCAATTAATATCGCCTTAACTGGAAAAATCGCTTCTGGAAAGTCTCTTGCTACTAAGCTATTTAAAGAGCTTGGTGCTTCTTCCATTAGTAGCGATCTCATCGTAAAAGAATTATATGAAAAAGAATCAGTCAAAGATTTAATTTCAAAAACACTACATATTAATTTTAAAGGCAAAATCGTTGATAGAGATTCTCTAAGAGACCATTTGCTCTTAAATCCTAAAGATAAAAGGAAATTAGAGAAGATCGTTCACCCACTAGTGGAGAAAGAAATAGTTAACTTCTTAAATAATGAAATTAATCCAATTCGTGTTGTGGAAGTTCCTTTATTATTTGAAGCTAAACTAGACCACTATTTTGACACCATTATAGTCGTAGATATTAGTAAAGAAAAACAGCTTGAAAGATTAACCTCTAGAGACAAAAATAAAGCTCAGTATCTTTTAGAGATTAATAAGACAAATAAAATCGACGAAAATAAAAATAAGGCGACATACCTTATTGATAATAACGGAGATAAAAAAGAGTTAGAAAAACAGATTAAACAAATCCTTAAAGAAGTGAAGGATCGTTTAAAGTAATTTCTTTCTTACACATCGAATCGAGCATGGATCTAATCTGCTCGATTTTTGGTTTGCTGACTTTCGATGTCTCATACATTGAGGCACAGTCATCAATAGAATAATTACTTGTAATTATAGTGAATAATCTTTCTCTTACTCTATGGGAAAGAATAGGGAATAAGATATTGTCTCTAACAAAATCAGATTTAAATTCATTTCCAAAATCATCAAGCACTAAGAAATCGACATTTTTATATTTTTCAATTTCATCATTAAACTTTGGATTTTTAGTAAAGAGCATATCTGATAATTCTTTAAAGCGAAGTGGCACATTCATAAAGGCCACGCTATTAAAATCATTGCTTTTAGCGGCTTCAATAGCTAAAACTGCAGCTAAAAATGACTTTCCAGTTGCGATTCCACCTTTAATATAAATCCATTCTTTGGATTCACCTTTAATCACAAAACTATATTTTCTAAGGATTTCAATTTTTGGTTTGCTTCTAATATTAGAAACATCTTTCATCGTATTAGTGAGCCATTCTTCTTGAAAATCATACGCAACTAATCTTTGTTTAAAATTAGTGAATTCCAAATATTTCTTACATGGAATGAGGTGACGTTCCACCACTCCATCTTCATAAGTAACCGAATTAACTAAGTGTTTAACTTCTTTATTGCATGAGGAAAGGCCTTTACAGTCTTTGCAGTTTTTCATATCGACTGCAAAGTCGTAAATTTTAGAGATGTTATCTTTGATAACTTCATCACTCATTCCCAAAGTTTTTAAATACTTCAGGGCTTTGAGATTAGAAAAAACTTCATCCTCCATCTCTTTCACTGTGGACTTATCAATAATAATTTCGTTTTTAACTTTAAATCTTTCCATTTTTAATTTGAGAAGATAGAGAGGAGCTCATCAATATCTTCTTCACTCATCTCACTAGAATTATTATCACTTGACTCAGTTTTATTCTCAAGAGAAACACTAGTTTGTTTGTTGTTGTAATTCTTTTTGTTTCTTTTACTTGCGTAATTTTTATTTAAATAATCCATCGCATCAATCGCGGTTTCAATTCCTTCTCTGCTAACAGAGCTAGCAATTTTTTCAACGCTATATTTAGAGAGGACGTTATTGTTCATTTGCAAAGCAAAATCAATAATAACGGATATCACAGGGTTCTCTAAATGATAATCTTCTGCTAAAGAACGGATGATATTTAAATCTGCACTAGCGGGTTTAGTGCCATTTTGTAATAAACTTAATACCTTTTCAGGAGAAGCGGTTTCATATAGTTTAACTTTAGCGGCTAATCCATCTTCACCAAAAACATTATTCTTACCCTTGCTAGTCTTTTTGACATTTCTAAGACCGTAATTGATCTCATTTCTTAAATCTTTATTAAATTGTTCAACGTCAAGCCTTTTACCTTTAGAGTTTTCGGCAATATAACAATTAGCGGCTTTTTCCGCAGCGACTTCTTCACTAACTCCGTATAAAGTGGATAATCTTTCAATCTCTTTAATTTCAGCTTTAGTTAATGCGTTTTGATTAATCTGACTAACTTCCGCTAAAGAAGCAAAGAATTTCTCATAAGAAAATTCAGTGTCAATCTTAGATTTCTTTCTTCCGATTGTTTTATCTACTTTAGTCGAAGCAAGTAAAAATGCTGCATCTTCAAAATCAGGATGGAAGACATCATTAAAGGAAGAAGAGATATCATCTCCAACTTGACTGACTTCTTGAGTTTCATAGACTCTTTTAATTCTATTCGCTTCGTTTTCGCCTAAATACTGGATTAGTAATCCATATAATAAAGTGTCATTAAAGAACTTGTTTGGATATTTAGGAGGAATCAATTCGTAATGATAGATAGAAAATCCGTTAACTTTTTCTAATCTAGTTTTAAGTAATCCCACTGCTTCAAGAGCTTTTCTTGCGTCAACAAATTCGCCGGTTGCAATTTTCATCCTTACTAAAAGCTGTTCATGACTACTCATAGAGATTACTCTTTGATTTTTAGCTTCACTCCAGAAGGTGAAATAAACCGCTAAAGCAGTATGACCAATAATTGGTTGATATAAATTCGTAATCGTATCGCGATCATAATCAGCGAGTAAAGAAGCAACTTTGATGTCAAACATATCACCTGTCGATAAAATAACCATACTTCCTTACCCCCTACTTTTGAGGTCAATTATGAACCTAAAAAACAAACTATTCAATGAATAAAATTGCGATTTTTTTGACTATAAAAGTTATCCACATTCACACTATATAAAGATTTATACTTAGTATAAATCATTAAGTAATTGAGTCTCTGTTGGGAGTTATCCACATTTAAAATTGTGGAAAAAAGATTTTTATAAAATGTTTTTGAGTAGAAAAATGATAGTGCTATTATAATAGCAAAGGATTTTTATTATGATTAGAAAAATTGCAGTATTGACGAGCGGAGGCGACGCTCCAGGAATGAATGCCGCTGTAAGAGCGGTAATTAGAGCCGGTTTATATCAAGGAAAAGAAATGTTTGTTATCTATGATGGATATAAAGGACTTATCGAAGGAAACATCCACCAAGTTAATAAAGAATTCACCCAAGACATTATTAACCGCGGAGGAACAATCTTAAGAAGTTCTAGACTTCCAGAATTCAAAGAACTCGAAGTCCAAAAGAAAGCAATCGAAAGATTAAGAGATTTTGATATCGACGCTTTAGTTGGAATCGGTGGAGATGGAACATATCGCGGATTACTTGATTTACATAAATTAGGCTATCCTGTTGTTGGTATTCCTGGAAGTATTGATAACGATGTCGCTTCAACAGATTATACAATCGGATTCATGACTGCATTAAATACAATTTGTGACTGCGTTGATAAAATCAAAGATACATCAACCTCACATCAACGCTGTAGCGTTATCGAAGTTATGGGACGTCACTGCGGTGACTTAGCGGTTTATTCTTCTATCGCTGAAGCTGCAGAACTTACCATCACCTTTGATCACCCATATGACGAAGAACATATCTTCAAAAAATTAAGAAAATTAAAAGCCCAAAAGAAGGGCCACGCCATTGTGATTGTCAGTGAAAACCTTCTCGATGTTAGAGAACTCGCCAAAAAGATTCAATACAGCACTGGTTTTGACACTAATGTAGAAATCCTTGGTCACCTTCAAAGAGGAGGCGCTCCATGTGCGTTTGATAGAATTCTTGCTAGCAGAATGGGAGCAAAAGCAGTTGAATGCTTATTAAACGGAGAATATGGTAAAGTAATCGGCTCCGTTGACGAAGACATCATTCCAATCGACATTCAAGAAGCTCTCTCAATGGAAAGAGATACGCACGAAAACTTATTATCACTTATTAACATGTTACAATAGTAACATTTAGTAAAAATATATTTAGCCCACTATTGTATTGTGGAGGAAGGTAATTATGAAAATTCAACAACATGACGGTTCGATCGTTGAAATCGAAAAAAATAGTAAAGAAGCTTTTGAAGTATTAAATCACTCAACAAGCCACTTACTCGCGGAGGCTATTCAAGAATTATATCCAGATGCCCTATTCGGATTTGGACCAGCAATCGATGAAGGTTTCTATTATGACATCGATTTTAAAGAACCAATCACAGAAGACGATTTAGTAAAAATCGAAAAGAAAATGCACGAACTCTCTTCTAAAGATGAGAGAATCGTAAGAGAAGTTTTGCCAAAAGAAGAAGCGCTTAAAAGATTTGCTTCTAATCCATATAAGGTAGAACTTATCAAAGATATTGATGAAGATATCACAATCTTCACTCAAGGGAAATTTACAGATTTATGCCGTGGTCCACATCTACTCACCACTGGTCAAATTAAATACTTTAAATTATTAAATTTAGCGGGCGCCTATTGGAGAGGCGACTCTAAAAACAAGATGCTTGTAAGAATTTATGGTACAAGCTGGTTTACTGCTGCTGATTTAGAAAAGCATTTACAAGATCTTGAAGAAAGAAAAAAGAGAGACCACCGTGTTTTAGGTCGTCAACTCGGCTTATTTATGCTTTCTGAATATGGACCTGGCTTCCCATTCTGGCTTCCTAATGGAATGACAATGCTAGAAGAACTTAAAAAATATTGGAGAGAAGTTCACACTAGATATGGATACCAATTCATTAACACTCCAATCATTTTATCTCGTGAATTATGGGAGACTTCAGGACACTGGGATCACTATCAAGAAAATATGTACACCACTAAAATCGATGATAGAGATTTTGCGATTAAACCAATGAACTGTCCTGGTAGTATTCTTGTTTACAAGAATCAACTCCACTCATATAAAGATTTGCCACTTCGTTATGCTGAATTAGGATTAGTTCATCGTCATGAAGCTAGCGGAGCGCTTAACGGATTATTCCGAGTTCGTAGTTTCACTCAAGATGATGCACATACTTACGTTAGAGAAGATCAAATTGAAGACGAAATTGTTTCAATCTTAAAGCTATATGATGAAATCTATAATGTCTTTGGATTAGATTATCGTATCGAACTCTCAACTAGACCAGAAGAAGGTTATATTGGGGATATCAATATTTGGAACAGAAGTGAAGCAATTCTCGCTGATGTCTGTCAAAGAAGTGGTAAGGAATTTAAGATTAATCCAGGGGATGGAGCTTTCTATGGCCCTAAACTTGATTTCAAACTTAAAGACTCAATGGGAAGAACTTGGCAATGTGGTACAGTTCAACTCGATATGAATCTCCCAGGAAGATTTGATTGCTTCTATATCGATAAAGATGGAGAAAAGAAAACTCCAATTATGATCCACCGCGCTTGTTTAGGATCTATTGAAAGATTCACTGGTATGATTATCGAAAATTATGCAGGTGCTTTCCCTACTTGGCTCGCCCCTGTTCAAGTAATGTTATTACCAGTTAATAATGAATTCCATCTCGAATACACGGATGAACTTTATAGGTTAATGCAATCTAAAGGAATTCGTGTTGAAAAAGATGACGCTAACGAGAAGCTTGGTTATAGACTTAGAAACACTCAAGTTCGTAAGATTCCTTACACCATTGTTATCGGTGATAATGAACGCGACAACAAAACCGTCACTTACCGTAAACACGGACAAAAAGATCAAATCACAGTTCCTGTTGATGAGTTCTTAGAGATTGTTAGAAAAGAAGTCGAATCTAAGGCTCGCTAATTAAAGCAGAACTATTCAAATCAAGGACCACAAGGGTCCTTTTATTTTGCTTAAACGATTTTAATATTATTTTAAATAATTCTTTGACATCATTAGTTAACTAATGTAACATTATTAACGCAAATAAATAGGTAGAAAGTAGAGGCACCCGCTTCTCGCCAGATCGATTAATATATTGGTTGGCTCATTACTACAAATCTAGGGGTTAAGATTAGTACGGGTGCAATTCGCTTGCATCCGTTTTATTTAAAACAAAAGGAGATGATAGTTATCCAAGACCAAAACTATGGCAAAAAGCCAAACCAACCAAAAGAGTTGATTAATGAATTAATCAGATTCCCACAAGTTCGTTTAATCGGACCTGAAGGAGAACAATTAGGCGTCATGTCTTCTAGAGAAGCACAATTAAAGGCAAATGAATATAATCTCGATTTATTCTGTGTTGCCCCAACTGCTACTCCACCAGTTTGTAAGATTCTTAATTACGGTAAATACCGTTATGAACAACAAAAGAAGGCCAAAGAAAATCGTAAAAACCAAGTGAAGATTGAAGTGAAAGAAATTCAATTAACTCCACAAATCGGTATTCACGATATGGAAACTAAAGCCCGTGCTGCAACTAAGTTCCTTGAACAAGGAAACAAAATTAAAGTCGGCGTTAGATTTAGAGGACGTCAAATGACTCACTTAGAGGTTGGAGAAGAGGCCTTGAATAAATTCATCGAATTATTAGGCGACGCTGTGCAAATTGAAAAACCTGCACAAATAGAAGGTCGCTGGATGATCGCTATATTAGCACCAAAAAGAAAGTAGGAGGAAAATCATATGCCAAAAATGAAAAGCAAACGTGCTTTAATGAAAAGAATTAAAGTCACTGGCAGCGGAAAAGTCACTAGACATCACGCTTATACATCACATTTAGCCCCACACAAAACCACAAAACAAAAGAGACACTTAATGAAAGGCGCGTCTTTACACAAGACCGACTACAAGAGAGTTAAGTATCTCATCGTAAAGTAAGGAGGAAGTAATCATGAGAGTTAAAGGCGGAACAGTTACACACGCTAGACGTAAGAAAATGCTCAAAAGAGCATCTGGTTACTTCGGAAGTAAACACTTACTCTACAAAACAGCGAAAGAACAAGTCATGCACAGCTTACGCTATGCATACATCTCTCGTAGAACCGTTAAAAGAGATTATCGTAAACTCTGGATCAGACGTATCAACGCTGCTTGCAGAATGAATGATATTTCTTATAGCAAGTTCATGTATGGATTAAAAGTTGCTAACATTCAAGTTAACAGAAAAATGTTATCTGAACTCGCAATTAATGATCCAAGCGCATTTGCGGATTTAGTCAAAACTGCAAAGAAAAACGTTAAATAATTATATTATTTAATTATAGAAAAACTGGATTCGATCCAGTTTTTTTATTCGATTATTTTTACTTCGATATTATTTAAAGCATCATTAATTAAAGATTCATAATCAAATTTCTCTTCGAACGCTTTTGCTTCATCTAATCTAGGAGAAGTTTTAGGAGCCTTTGGAGTAAAGATTGTACAACAATCTTCATATGGTCTAATCGATATCTCATAGGTATCGATTTTTTTGCTGAGATTAATTATCTCAACTTTGTCCATTGTTGCGCACGGTCTAATCACCGGAACATTTGTCACTTCGTTTATGACATTAATTGATTGAAGGGTTTGGCTTGCTACTTGTCCCACACTTTCTCCACTACTAATTACCGGACACTTTCTTCTCTTAGATAATTTGTCCGCTAAGCGATACATCATTCTTCTCATTAAGGTAATACAGTAACTTTCAGGAGCGTTATCATATATCGCTTCTTGAATCTTAGTAAATGGAACAATATTTAATCTAATTCGAGCTTGATATCTATTTAATTTATGAAGTAAGTCTTCTAATTTATAAATAACCGCTTCTTGAGTGTATGGAGGAGAAGCAAAATGAATACATTCAATTGTCACTCCTCTTTTCATCATTAAATAAGCTGCAACAGGAGAATCGATTCCTCCAGATAACATATGCATGGATTTACCGCCTACGCCTAAAGGATATCCGCCCGCACCACTAAAAGTATTAGTGAAAATATAAGTGCCTTCATCCCTTACTTCAATCTGAAGTAAGATATCAGGATTATGGACATCAACCTTTAAATCTGTATTTCTTAAAATAACAGGAGCAACCGCTCTTACTATATCATCGCTGATCATTGGGAAGCGTTTATTGCTTCTTTTGCATTTGACTTTAAATGTCTTACCAGTTTCAGTTTTGATTAACGCTAAAGAGTCTTCTTTAATTTTCTCTATATCGTTTTCAGTTTTATGAACAAGTGATAATCCTTGAATGCCACTAACATCTTGAAGTCGAGATACAATCGGTTCGTAATCATTATCATTGAGTTGAATATAGATGTGATCATATCTACTCTCAACCTTAATATCGCTAAATTCTTTTAAAGCGTGCTTGATATTTAAATAAAGAGTAGAAATAAAATCTTTCTTGTTCTTTCCTTTGGTGGAGAGTTCACCAAATCTCACCATTATATAATCGTATTTAATCATCTTATTTCTCCAATTATTTTATCAAGAGCAGATATAAATATATCTACTTCCTCTAATGTATTCGTGTAATCAAAAGACACTCTTATCGTGTTGTTACTCACTAAATCACTCTTACCAAGAGATTTAACAACATAACTTCCTTTTTCTTTTGAAGAATGACAAGCACTAACTGAAGAAACCATTATTCCATTATTTGATAAGGCTTCTACAATAACACTTCCTTTTTTTGTTAATGAAGAGAAGTTAATGATATAAGGATTAATCTTAGAAGGCAAATTGAGCTCAAATAAATCATTCTTATCATTAAGATAAGAAAGTAATCGATTTGCGAGTTCATTAACAATTCTATAATGTTCTTTTTCCTCTTTTAGACTAATCTCCAATGCTTTCTTTAAACTTAATGCTCCAGCAAGATCTTCAGTACCACTTCGATAGCCATTTTCTTGCCCACCTCCACTATTAAGAGGAAGAAGTTCGATTCTTTTCTTTTTAATTAAGGCACCATATCCAACTAAGCCATGAATCTTATGAGCGGATATGGTCAATAAATCAACATCTTTATAATCAATTTCTTTTTCTAATTTGCCAATTGCCTGACACGCGTCAACATGGAATAAAACTTTTGGATACTTTTTTATTGCTAAGGCAATATCACTAATTGGATTAATCGCACCAATTTCATTATTCACCGCCATAATAGATACCAAGATGGTTTTATCAGTTATAGCTTCTTCAACCATTTCACTAGTAATGATTCCTTCTTTATTTGGAGAAAGATAAGTAACTGAGAATCCAAATTCTTTTTTAAGCTGTTCAATCGCCTCTATTACAGAAGGGTGTTCATAAAGCGAAGTAATGATATGGTTACCACGATTTTTATATCTTAAGGCACTACCTTTAATTGCTAAATTATTAGCTTCAGTAGCGCCAGAAAGATAAATAACTTCGCTTTCCTTTAAATTTAACAAATTTAAGATTTCTTCTTTGCTTCTTGAAAATAGATAAAATGATTTCTGGCCTTCACCATGAATTGAAGAAGGGTTAGCAAAATAAGTTTCATGAGTGTTATTAAAAACCTCTAAAACACGAGGGTCAACTCGTGTAGTAGAGGCGTTATCAAAATAAATAATATTATCTAGCTTCATTATCGCTGTGGCGGTTTTTATATAAAGAATTGGCTTGAGAATAGACGCTTTGGAATTCACCTTTATAGAATCCGCTTTCAAATTGTTTTACAGTTTGATTTACATCTTGCTCATCTCGATCACTATTTAAAGCAACTAAAGTGCGCTCTGCTAGTTTTGCTAATCTAGCTTTATTATCAATATCTTCAAACATCGCATTGGCGACATTTTTAAGATTAACAATTTTATTGTTAACTTCTTCTACATTTATAGGTTTAGATTGAACTTCTTTATGAATATCATTTAATACTTCATACACCGCTTCAATCTTTTCTTTATATAAAGAAGATAAAGATTCAATATCAATTTCTTCTAAAGTTTTTTCTGCTTCTTTAACTTGGTAATAATAAACAGAAATTAAGTTATATGCTTCTTCAGCAGTGTTCTTCAATGAATCGATATAATTTTCAAAATCGGTAACACCTTTATAAACGATTGAATAGTTAGCTTCTAATTCATCAAGTTTATTTTTTAATAATGAATATGGTTGACGAGTGCCGCTATGGACAAAACCATCAAGGAATCTTTTAGAATTGCCAAGTTCATCAACGGATTCAGATAAAGATTCAATTTTCTCCTCATCTTGGCGAGTAATTAAATAAACATCTTTAATTTTTGGCATGATGCCGCATATTCTTAAAAACATCTTTTCAACATTATTAACAGATTGATAAACCTTGTCATAGTTTGCTCTAAAATAATCACGAGCAGCAACTTCTTCATCGAGCTTTTCACTCATCTGTTGAACTTCTAATAAAATGAGTTCACACTCGGATTTAACGCCACCAACTTGAAGGTTAATAATTCTCTTGGAAATCTCTGCGACTTTTTTCTTCCATTCTTCGATATGGTTTTTAAAGGCGAGGTGATATAAAGGCACGTTTTCTTTTTCGGTGTCTTTGTATTTTTGTTGAAGTTGAACAATAGCTTCAGGAATATCAGTTTTTGTAAGTTTACAAAGTTTTGGAAGCTGAATCAGAACTTTTCCAAGCGCGGTTAAAACGTTATTTAAATTTTCAACCCCACTATTAATTTCTTCATATTCTGCGCCTTCTAATAAATCATCAAATTTAGCAAATGATGCGTCAATTTTATTGAACATTTTAGTAAATGTTGCTGACACCATTTCAAGGTCAGTGCTCTCAGAATAATAGGTTTGTTTAACGTGTCTATAGACTTCACGTAAGTGATCAATAGATCTTCTGCAATCTTCTTCGAGTTTAATGACTTCATATAAGTCATGATTTAAAGATTTTGTACATTCTTCAAGACTCTCAATTGCCTTTTTAGCTTCGTCTATAACAGATTTGATATTCTTATATTGCTTATTAGCAATGAGCTGTTTTAACTGTTTTAAAAGAGATTCAGCATAGCTGTCTTCATTGTTATAGATAGATTTATAACGTCTTTGGAATTGTTCATATTTTGATAAATAGAGGAGGTTAGTTCTACTAATAACTTCTAGGCGGTGGATATATTGAGTTACTTGTCCAAGTAAAAGGGCGTCACAATGTGAAAATTGTTTTTCTAAAGAACTTACTAACTTACGATATTTAAATGGCAAAATTACCAAAAAATAAAGTAGTAACATCAAACCGATAAATACGATTGATGCGACAATGATGATTGCCATTAATGCGCCAGAAGAGATCGCAAGAATCATACTAATACCTCCACCTTAATCTTAGATTAATCATATCTATTATAATGATTTTTACTAAAATATCCTAAATTCTTTTGATTTAATCAAATTTTAAATGAAAATAACAAGAAAGAAATCTAAGACAAAAATACGAAATAGTAGGTTATATTAGACTATAAAAAATTACTATAAAATTGCTAATAAAAATCGGTCTAGAAAAAATAATAAAATTTTTTGTTGTCATAAAAATAATTTTCCTATATATTTATTACTGCATGTAATGCAGCACATAAATACTACTCGACCGACGTTTGATACGGCTGTAATGGAGTAACCTAAGCTACATTGGTGAAACTATAATCAAACATCCGGAGTTAGGAGTTTATGCCTATTCATTATTTTGCAAAAGAAATAAAGGAAAGGAAGAAAAAGTCATGAGATATACTGGATCAGACTGGAAAAGAAGTCGTAGATTAGGTTTTTCAACTCTTGAAACCAATAAGGAATTACAAAAACGTCCTTATGGTCCTGGCCAACACGGTGCTTCTCGTAAAAAGAAACCATCCGAATATGGTAAACAATTAGTTGAAAAGCAAAAACTAAGACAAATGTATGGTGTCAATGAAAGACAATTCAGACGTTTATTCATGCTCGCCTTAGCTAGTAAAGAAGTTACTGGTTTTGCCTTCATGAAATTACTTGAATCCCGTTTAGATAACCTCGTCTTCCGTATGGGCTTCGCTCGTACTCGTAGAGGTGCTAGACAACTCGTCAATCACGGCCACATCGAAGTTAACGGTAAAAAAGTTGATGTCCCAAGTTACTTATGTTCCCTCAATGACGTAATCTCTGTTAGAGAAAACGCCAAAGACATGAAAGTTATCAAAGAATCTATCGAATCAGTCGCTACTAAAGTCGGCTGGGTTGAAGTTGATGCTGCTAACTTAAAAGGTACTTATATTAGAGAACCAGAACGTAACGAATTAACTCAACAAATCACCGAGTCACAAATCGTTGAATACTACAACCGTAAACTCTAATACATGCATTACAAAATTAGACTCGCACTACTGCGGGTCTTTTTTTGTTCACTTTAAGATATAGTTATGGTATATTTCTACATAGTAGGAGGAAGCATAAATATGGGCATATACGAAGAACTTCAAGCAAGAAATCTTATTGCTCAAGTTACTGATGAAAATGAAATACGCGAACTAATCAACAAAGGGAACGCGAAATTTTATATTGGCTTTGATCCTACTGCTGATTCATTACATGTCGGTCACTTCATGGCCTTATGCTTAATGAAGAGACTTCAAATGGCGGGCAATACCCCAATCGTTCTTCTTGGAGGAGGAACTGGTCACGTTGGAGATCCTTCTGGAAGAAGTGATTTAAGACAAATGATGTCAAGTGAACAAATCGATAAAAATGTTGAAGCATTTAAAAAGCAAATGAGCAGATTTATCGATTTTAATAATGCTTTAGTTGTAAACAATAAAGATTGGCTACTCAAGCTCAACTATGTTGAGTTATTAAGAGATGTTGGTCCATGTTTCTCTGTTAATAATATGCTAAGAGCGGAATGCTACAAGCAAAGAATGGAAAGAGGCTTGTCTTTCTTAGAATTCAATTACATGATTATGCAAGCCTATGATTTCTATTATTTAAATCAACATTACGGCTGTAACATGCAATTCGGTGGAGATGACCAATGGAGCAATATGCTCGCTGGTACTGAATTAATTAGAAAGAAAACCGGTAAAGACGCTTATGCGATGACCATTACTTTACTCCTTAACAGTGAAGGAAAGAAAATGGGCAAAACCGCTAATGGAGCGGTATGGCTTGATCCGAATAAAACCACTCCATTTGAATTCTTCCAATATTGGAGAAATATCGATGACGCTGATGTCATTAAGTGCTTCAAGTTATTAACATTCATACCACTTGAAAAGATTGATGAAATTGCTTCTTGGGGTGATGAAAGAATTAATGAAAAGAAAGAGATGCTTGCTTACGAACTAACAAAGTTAGTTCATGGCGAAGAAGAAGCTAATAAATCCTTACAAGCTGCACGAAATTTATTTTCCGGAATTGGTAATGATGAAAATATGCCTTCGTATCAATTAAGTGAAGAAGTTAAAGAAGCCACTATTACTGATTTACTTGTTATCAGTGGGTTGTGTTCTTCTAAAAGTGAAGCAAGAAGATTAATAGAACAAGGCGGCGTTTCAGTTGACGGTGAAAAAGTCACTGATCCTAATAAAGTCTTCGATGTAAAAGAAGCAATAAAAATTAAAAAAGGAAAGAAAACGTTCCTTAAAATCACACGATAAAAAAAGAAGATTAGGAAATCGAACCTAATCTTTTCTTTAATATTAATAAATAGGATAAGGGACTTTTTTAAGTCGAGAGGAAGGATAGTTCGCTCTGCCTTCTTTTGCTTGTGGCTTCCCATCAAGCATCACAAGATCGCCGGTAAATCCACATGTCATATTGTTAACAAAATAAGTACCAACCCCGTACATATCAACAGGAACGTTTAACGCTTTCCATTCTTTGATCTTTTCTGGAGAGAATGAAGAAGAGACAATGATTTTAACATAGTTAAAGCCTTCTTTATCTAGGGCCTCTCTAAGAGCAAAGACTAATTCTTTACACACACCATGAGGATCAAATCCGCTAGTGTCTTTATCATCGAAATAATGATCAACTAGACTCTTAGATGTATCAATACGTACACCATTAAGATCTTCTTTTAATACTCTTGCTAAAGCCAAAGAGTCTCTGACAACATTATTGTGATAATCAATTAATGCTGTAACCTTTTCGTTAGGATAAGTCTTATGGTAGATTTCTGCAGCTCTTATAACATCTCCACCACACACTTGAATTAAAGCGTGAGGCATAGTACCCATGCCATGTCCTCCCCACCATAATCCTTGAGCGTCAGTGCTAACTCTATTAATACCTGCTACATATGTAGCATAGCCGTCGCCAACTTGAGTGTGATAATCGTCTTGACGATCAGCCATTGAAAAGACCGGTGTATCCCCACTAACTTTTAAAACTTCTCTTACATTAGTGGCAACACTACTTCTTCTTGCAAGTACACCATCAATAACGCTTTCTAAAAATCCAAAATTCTCATATTTACCAGTAACTTTTAAAACTGGTTCCATATTTTGAATGATGTCGCCATCGTTAAGTGCTTCAATAACGAGTTCTTCTGGATGAATCGCATATTCATGAAGTAAAGCAATTGCTTCATCTACTCCACAAAGCATTGAATCGTCTCTTCTTTGGAACCACTGCATGGTAACGATATGATTAGGTGCTTGTTCTTTTACAATCCTATTGCTCTTTAAAAAGTAATTAGCAGCATAAAATCCAGTTCCTAATTCTTTTTCAAATTGGAATGTCTTATTCGTAAGACGAGATATTTTTCCTTGTTTTTTAAGTTCTACTTCGTTCATTTATTTAACCTCCGCCATAAAGAAGTCGATGAATTCATTTACTTTATCATCAATCTTTACTAATTCGTGTTCGTTTTCATTATCAATATATAAGTCGTAATAAGTACAGAATCTTCCTAAAGAAATACTTTGGTCTCTTAAAAAAGTTCCTTTTAATGCATATACTCCAATTTTACCCTTGTTTTCTTTAGTGATATAACCAGAACCAACTTTATAAGCAAGTTCTTCTAATTTATATCTTTCAAGAATTAGATTAATAACATCAATTAAAGGATCAGCAGGAAGAAAGATAATCCCACTATATTTAATCTTTGCGTATTTAATAAAATTACGGATGCGGTATCCGACTAATTCATCATTAAAATATAAAACATCCATCTCTTCTGATAATGTAGTAACTTTGTTACTTTTCTTATCAGAAAATAAGATTAATAAAGTATTATCAAGTTCGTGGTTATTATATATTCCGTAATTACTAATCATTTTTCATATATCACACGGTTAATTGGTGTGCCTTCTAAATTAAAATAGTGTTCATATTCTGTTTTAGCGTCAAAATCATCTTCACCTAAATAGTTATTAGTTATACTAATAAGCTTAAATGGAGAAGAAGTGAAATACTCTAAAGAGTCATTAAATAATTCAAGATTATCGGTTTTAAAAATAAGACGGCCTCCCTTTTTTAAAACGCGAATATATTGCTGTAAGAAATTTGCACTTGTAAGCCTTCTTTTATGATGTCTCTTTTTTGGCCAAGGGTCAGAAAAATTCAAAAAGATTGTATTAACACTTCCTTCTTTAAGAAGAGGAAGAACATTAATTGCGTCATTATATATGAGCTTCGCGTTATTAACTTTAGCTTCCACAATCTTTTTAGCAGTGATGCCACTACAAGTGACATTTTTCTCAATGCCTAAAAAGAATTTATCAGTAAATTTATTCGCCATCAAAATTAAGAAATCGCCTTTTCCAGAACCGATTTCAAGATAGATGTTATCTAACTTTTTAACCTCTTCTTCCGTTAAGCTAATCTCTTGATGTTCATCTAAATAAGGTTTAGCCCAACTCTTATATTTAGTTCTCATCTTTAAGTAATTTTCCTAAATCAATAATCGCTCTAGCGTAAACCGCCATTCCTTTAAATAAATCTTCTTTTCTAACTGATTCTCCAGGAGAATGCATATTGCTTTCCCAACCAGGGAACTGCATGCCAAAGGCAACGACATTATCTGCCTCTTTAGCATAAGTTCCTCCGCCAATTGCGAGAGGTTCATGACGATAGTCACCAGTTTCTAATCTATAGGATTCAAGTAATGTTTTAATTAAGCTACATTCTTTTGAATAGAATAAGAGAGGACTCTCTCCTAATATTTTTACTGTAAATGGCTTATTTACTTCTTTGATAGTGGCAATGAGTTTATCTCTTGAACAGGTATCAACATAACGGAAGTTACAGGTCAAAGATAATGTTTCTCCATCGTAAGACACTAATCCTACGTTACTGGAATTATGTCCCATGTCGTAACTATTTCCACCACACTTAAACCCAGTGCCGTCAAGCGCTGTATAAAGCTTTTTAAGTTGAACAAACATTGGGTTTTTGGTGTAATCAGCGATAGCAGAAATCGCTAATAAACCAGCGTTAACTCCAAGTTCAGGAAGAGCACCATGAGCAGCTTTTCCTAAAAAAGATACTGTAGTTATATCATCAGCGGTTTTAATCGCTGCTTCATTACGATGATATTTATCCATAATGAAGTTAAGGAAATCACTATTTAGTTCGAATTTAACTTCGCATTTTTCAATGACCGCGTTACTTGCAGTGCCACCTTTAATGGAAATTAAACCTGGGATTTTAATTTTCTTACTGACTTCGAAATTTATAATTCCTTTTTCAGCGTAAATTAATGGGAAATCACTATCAGGAGAAAAGCCTAATGTTGGTTGCTCTTTTTTAAGAGTTTTAAAATAATGCTCCATGCATAAAGAGCCTCTTTCTTCGTTTCCTCCAACTAAGAATCTGATTTTATATCCTCCTAGATCTCCATTATCTCTTAAAGATTTTAAGGCATAATATGCAGCAAGAAGTGGCCCTTTATCATCGGCGACACCACGTCCATATAAAACACCTTTTTTCTCTACCATTTTAAAGGGAGGTTCATCCCATCCTGTGCCTGCTGGAACAACGTCAGCATGAGCCATAATAGTTAAGTTCTTTTTTCCACTACCATAACTAATTTCAACAATTTTGTTGTCGTAATTAGCAACCTCAAATTTGTCTTTACTAGCAAGATCATAAATGTAACATAAGGCGCGAGAAACACCGACACCAAATGGGTCTTTTTCAGATACGCTTTTTTCATCATAAGTAGAATCGATAGAAACGAATTCTTGTAAAGACTTCATGAGATCTTTTTGATATTTAGCGGTCAATTTATCATATTTAGTTTTTTTCATTATTTTCCCTACTTTCTATAATAATAGCGATACCTTTAAGTACGAGGTATTCGTCATAATTCTCTTTATAAAATTCATCTTTAAAATCGATGAAGTTCCCACCTGTATATATTCTTTTATAAGAATATCCAACATCTTTTTCGTGACGCATAATAATTCCATTAATTGAATCAATATGTGAGAAATATGCACTGCTATCAATGACATCAATCGTATTATGGCATTCACTAATAGGTTTAATCTTTCCTCGCTTAACATTTGGAAGCAAAGCAGTTGAGTTAGATAATATTTCTTTGCTCTTTTGATAGCCTAAGAAAATTGCACAGCTAGAAAAGCTGCCTTCTTTATCAACAAAAAGAATTTTTGTAGCTGTTCCTAAATCAATAATAGCGAATTCATTTTTATATTCTTTTTTTGCAGCGAGAAGGTCGCAATATAAATCAACACCCAATTCTTCTTTATTGTCTATTTTTAAGAAGCTACTATCAAAGAAGGTGTTATCAATAACTACTGCTTCTATTCCGGTAATCTCCTTTAAAGAAATCATCACAATCTCTTTAATCTTAGGATTAACTGAAGATATATATATTCCATTAACACTATTAACACTAGAAAACATTTCCTTTAATTTGATTAAGGAAACGTCACTATTAAATAAGCGTCCAACAAAATCTAGCTTCCCCTTATTTAAAAGTGCAAATTTACAAGCAGTGTTACCAACATCAACAAGAATATACATATTTATATAGCCACGATATTAACAATTTTGTTTTTAACAACAATAATCTTTTTAATTTCTTTTCCTTCAGTGTGGCGTTTAATCGCTTCTAAAGAAAGAGCAAGAGACTTAATTTCTTCATCATCTAAATCAGGTTTAACTTCTAATGTCGCTCTTAACTTTCCGTTAACAGAAACAGCGATATTGATCAAATTGAGAACAATCTTGCTCTCGTCATAAATCGGCCAAGCTTCAAAATCGATCAAATCTTTATGGCCAAGCATTTCCCAAATCTCTTCACCGAGATGAGGAGCAATACACGCTAAAGTTTTGATGAATCCTTCAAGATAAGGAACGTAAAGTTTTTCACTCTTATATAATTCATTAGTGAAGACCATCATTTGACTTATCGCGGTATTAAATTTTAATGCTTCAAAATCAGCGGTAATTTTCTTGATTGAGAAGTTATAGATGTAATCAAGTTTTCCGTCGTTTTCATAAGTGAATTTCTTTGTAAATTCTTCTTCTGAGAATAAACGGTAAACTCTATCTAGATATTTTTTAGCGCCATCAAGTCCGGTGTCACTCCATGGCAAAGATGCTTCAAGTGGCCCCATAAACATCTCATAAAGTCTAAGCGAATCAGCGCCATAATCATTAACGACATCGTCTGGGTTAATGACGTTGCCTCTAGATTTAGACATCTTTTCTCCATTACTACCAAGAATCATTCCTTGATGGAACAATTTCTTAAATGGCTCTGGAGTTGAAACAATTCCTTGATCATATAGGAACTTGTGCCAGAATCTAGCGTATAAAAGGTGCAAAACTGCGTGTTCTGCTCCACCGATATATAAATCAACTGGCAGCCAGTGATCTAATAATTTTTTATCTGCAATAGCAGAATCATTATGTGGATCAATGTAGCGGATATAATACCAACAGCTTCCCGCCCATTGTGGCATTGTGTTAGTTTCTCTAGTACCGTGAGAGCCATCACTTAAAGTAACTGAGAGCCATTCTTTAGCATTTGCTAAAGGAGATTCACCAGTTCCACTAGGTTTATATTCTTCCATCTCTGGAAGGATTAAAGGAAGATCATAAGTTGATAAAGGAACTAAAGTGTTATCATCTTTTAAGACGATAGGAATAGGTTCACCCCAATATCTTTGACGAGAGAATAACCAATCGCGGAGTTTATAGTTAACTTGCTTCTCTCCATTTCCTTCTTTGATGAGTTTATTTAAGATTGCTTCTTTTGCGTCTTTAATATTCATTCCATTAGCGATATCACTATTGATATGAGGAGCGTCACCAGTAAATGCTTCTTTACTAATATCTCCCTCTAAGACTTGCTTAATTGGTAAGTTATACTTTTTAGCGAAAGCGTAATCTCTTTCGTCGTGAGCAGGAACTGCCATAACAGCCCCACTACCATAGCTCGCTAAAACATAATCTCCAATGTAAATTGGAACAGCGACACCATTAATTGGGTTAATGGCTTCTCTTCCTAAATAAACACCAGTCTTATCTTTATTGAGTTCAGTTCTTTCTAAATCAGATTTACTTTCAATTTGTTTGAGATATTCGTTTACTGCTTCTAATTGTTCTTTAGAAACAATTTGTTTCACCAAAGGATGCTCAGGAGCAAGAACGCAATAAGAACAACCGTAAAGTGTGTCAACACGAGTAGTAAAGACTTCAAAACTTAAATCGCTATCTTTAATTTTAAATTTGACTTTCGCTCCAATTGATTTACCGATCCAATTCTTTTGCATTTCTAAAGTACTAATTGGCCAATCTAAGGTATCGAGTCCATCGAGTAATTTATCTGCATAGTTAGTGATTCTAAGTAGCCATTGTCTCATTGGCTTTCTAATAACAGGATAACCACCGACTTCGCTTTTTCCGTCAATCACTTCTTCGTTAGCTAATACTGTACCTAAAGTTGGACAGAAATTAACAGGGCGATAATCGACATAAGCTAAATCGTTTTCAAACATCTTTAAAAAGATCCACTGGGTCCATTTGTAATATTTAGGATCGCTAGTTGCGAATTCGCGATTCCAGTCGTAAGAAAATCCTAAGGATTTTATTTGTTTGCGGAAATTGTTAATGTTTTTCTCGGTAATGATAGATGGGTGTTGATTAGTTTTCATCGCATATTGTTCAGCGGGTAAGCCAAAAGAATCCCAGCCGATTGGATGGAGGACATTAAATCCTTGCATTCTTTTCATTCTCGCCAAAACATCACTAGCGGTGTAGCCTTCTGGATGACCGACGTGTAAACCTTGTCCGCTAGGATAAGGGAACATATCTAATATGTAATATTTAGGTTTTGAAAAATCATATGTATCGCACTTATATGTTTCTTTTTCTTCCCAAACTTTCTGCCATTTAGGCTCAATTTTCTTGTAATCGTAACCCATAAAATACCTCGAAATAATATAAATATTATTTTAATAATGAAGAATATAGACCATGATATTGTCTAACACTCTTTTCCCAAGAGTTATCGGTCTTAAGAGCGTTCTTCACTAATTCTTTAAAAACGTCTTTGTGATTATAGTAAACATCTAAAGCGTAAACACATGTTTGCACCATATCCCATTCACTATAATTATCAAATCCAAATCCATTAGAAGTAGAAGCGTTAGAGCTATCATAATTGATAACTGAATCTTTTAATCCGCCCGTACGTCTAACAATTGGAAGGGTGCCATATCTTTGAGCAATCATTTGCCCTAGACCACATGGTTCAAATAATGAAGGCATCATAAAGAAATCACTGCCAGCGTAGATTTGATGCGCTAAAGCGTTATTATAACCAACATAAATTCCGACGTGATCAGGGAATTCTCTTCTAAGAGCTTCCATTTGTTGCTCGCAGTCATATTCTCCGCTACCAAGAAGAACAATGTTCGCTCCTCTTTTAGCGAGATCTCTAACTGCCGCAAAAACAAGGTTCATTCCCTTTTGCCAAGTGATACGGCTAACAAGAGAATATAAAGGGGCAGTTTCATCTTTTAAATTAAAGCGAGATAAAACAGCTTTCTTATTCTCTTTTTTACCAGTCAAATAATTCTTTAAGCTAAATTCTTTAGCAATATATTTATCACTACTTGGATTAAATTCGTTATAGTCGATACCGTTTAAAAATCCACAGAAATCATATTCCTTGAATCTTAAAACATCGCTTAGACCCATACTTCCTTCTGGAGTGAGAAGTTCTTCGCGGTGATTTGGTGAAACAGTAGTCACCTTATCAGCGAAAATAATTCCAGTTTTTAAAGTTGAAACTTTACCTTTGAATTCAACTTGACCGCTAATATATAAGGAATCAGGCAAATTATATAAATCTCCTAAAGAATAACGGTCGATCATTCCTTGGAAGGCAGGATTATGAATAGAGAAAACATATTTAGTGTTTTTATAAAAATCCATCTTATTAGTTTTGATATAACAAGAAAGCATTCCTGGTTGCCAGTCATGACAATGAATGATATCTGGTTGGAATTTCACTAGTGGCATTAATTGAGCGACCGCTAAAGTGTAAAAAGCAAAACGCTCACCATCGTCGTCATAACCATAAACACCATCGCGTTCAAAATAATGACGATTTTCGATGAAAAAATAGTGAATTCCATCGCAGTCGTATTTATAAATACTACTAGTTTCGACTCTCCACGACATATTAACAGTGATACTACCAACATATTCAACCGCTAATTGTTTGGCTTTAATTTGGTTATAGTAAGGAAGAGCGATCATAACTTCTTCGCCCATTTTTACTAATTCTTTAGATAAAGAATAAGTTACATCCGCTAATCCACCAGTTTTAATAAATGGATTGGCTTCAGAACAAATCATTGCGATTTTCATTAAATTCTAGCTCCTTGAGAGATGACTAAAGTCTCATTTGGTTCACCGTTTAATTTTTTGTTAACGGAAATCGAGACATTTTTATCACAAAGGACGCGTTCAAGCTTTACATCTTTTCCGATAACAGAACGAGTAAAGATGATGGAGTTTTTAACTTCTGCGCCTTTTTCAATCACCACTTCACGAGAAATGATGGAATTAGTAACTTTGCCTTTAATAATTGCTCCGTTAGCGATGAAACTATTTTTGACATCGCTATCCTTACCGTAAAGAGCGGGTGGAGTATTATGTGTGGTTGTGTAAACTGGCCAATTCTCTTGGAAGAGTTGGTTTCTTACATGGTAATTAAGCAAATCTAAGGAATGATTGATATATCCTTCAAGAGTTAAAATTGGAACGACGAATCCATCAAATTCAATTCCTTGAACGTCAACGACTTCTTCTTCAATGAAGAAATTAACCATGTCTCTAATGTTATATAATTCCGAAACTTTAGAAACACTATCAACGATCTTCTTAAGAGCTTTCTTAGAAACGATGAAAGTCTCTAAGGAGACGTCTGCTTCGTTAGTTCTGCCGATATTTTTACTGCTTTTAATAACTCTTCCACGTGGATCAAACTTGAGTTTGTCACATTGAATGTATTCCTTATCAGCGTCGTTCACGTGCTTATAAACGACTGAAATTGCGCTTCCACTTTCAATATGCTTTGCAATAAGTGGACGGAAATCCATGCTAGAAAGGAAATAGCTTGGAGCGATAACCGCATAATCAAAATCAAATTCATCGAGGTCGAAATTTTCCTTGATATTATTGATGTCTGTATTAAATGGTTTATTTGATAATCCTTTTTCATTAATGAGGAGTTGGATGGAGCCAAGTACAGTGTTATTAACAAAGTTACTTCCACTACCGATATGTCTACGGATAGAAACAATTCCTTTTCTAACTAAAACATATACGTTATCGATATGAGAATTTGAAAAGTTTGATAAGGTGAAATCAATAATTCCATATCTTCCTAAAAATGATAAGGCTGCAAGAGGACGATTTTTTGTGATCTCTCCAAGGTGTGGTTCAGTATGTAAATTACAAAATCCAATAACTTTATTCATTGATGTAACCTCCTATTTATTGACAGTGTTAACTAAGACAACTTCATCTTTGCCTAAGTTAATTTCACTGTTCTCTTCAATAACACTATTAGGGGCAATAATTGCATTATGTATCTTAGCGCCTCTTTTAATAACGACGCCTTCCATAACTACGCAACGAGTAACCTTCGTGTCATTTTCAATGACAACACCAGTAGAGATGACCGAAGAATCGACATCGCCAAGGATGATTGCGCCTTGATTAGCAATGCTTCTTTTTATAGAACCTCTTTTACCAACGTATTGAGGAACGCTATAAACATCTTCGGTGTAAATCTGAGTAGAGGCATCATCATAAAGATTTAATTCACCTTTATCTAATGCGATATCCATATTTGCTTCATGAAGAGAAGCTAAAGTTCCAACATCTCTCCAATAGCCTTTAAATCTATAAGCTAGAAGCTTTCTTTTATCAGCGAGCATTTGAGGAATGATATTCTTTCCAAAATCGTGTTCACTATCAGGATTAACTTCATCTTCCTTAAGATATTTTCTTAAAACCTTCCAGGAGAAGATATAAACACCCATACTTGCTAAATTGCTAACTGGGTTTTTAGGTTTTTCTTGGAATTGAACGATTTGATCTTTGTCATCACAAACCATAATTCCGAATCTACTAGCTTCTTTTGGATCAACTTCAATGACTGAAATTGTGACATCCGCTCCACTAGTTTCATGTAAATTAATCATCTCTGAATAACTTGTTTTATAAATATGGTCACCAGAAAGAATTAAGACATAATCAGGATTAGCGTTGTCTAAAAAATCAATATTTTGAGTAATTGCGTCCGCTGTTCCGCGATACCAATTAGCACCTTGCTCAGTTTGTTTAGGTGCTAAAGTAGACATTAAACAGTGAACACCGTTTAATCCCCATTTCTTTCCGTTCCCAATATAAGCATCTAATTGTGTTGATTCGTATTGCATCAAAATGCCGACAGTGTTTATTCCACTATTCGCACAGTTTGAAATTGGGAAATCAATAATACGATATTTTGCAGCAAAAGAAACCGCTGGTTTAGCAGTCTTCTTTGTAAGAGATTCAAGACGTGTGCCTTTTCCACCGGCAAGAATCATCGCTACAACTTTTTTTGTACTTGGCATACTATATATAACCCTCCGTTAGTATTATGATACTACTCAGCGACATTTTTAGAAAGCAAATAAATTATATTTATTTATATAAAAATTTAAATGGTCTACAATTTTTTCTAACAAAAAATAATATATGTAGGTTATATATCTGCTTTTCTTTATCTTTTATGTCATTTGGAGTAAAATTATTTTCATGATAGTGAAAGTTGACACTTGGAGAATTACCTGGAGGTATCTAATTGCCGCTCTAGTTTTTATTATTGCGATGTTTGGGATAACTTCAGGAATGTTTATGGGCTATAGTAGAGAGACTAATACTTTTTATACTTACCCAATTGGTCCAACCCAAATAATAATTTTGGTCCTTATTTTTGTTCTTCCTATCGTCTTTTATTTCATCACCATTAAAAATTATTACTACATCATTGAAAATAAGTCGTTCATCATCAAAAAATATGGAAAGACTTTAGAGTTTGATTATAAGAATATCGAATTTATCGATATTGATGAGAGCAATAAGAAGAAGCAAGTAATCTTTTATTCTCCAAAAAGTGGAATGAGATATCTTCTTGCCGACAAAGAAAATAAGCTACTTGAAACATTAATTAAAAAATGTCCTCCAACAATGAGTAAAGAGGAATTTAGACAAAAACACCCAGAAGAAAAATATTAATCTTTCTTCTTTAATAGACTTAGTGCGACAAAATAATTAAATTAATTATTGCTTTTATATTCTTACTTGTGATAGATTTTACAAGACGCTTAAGGAGGTCACGATATGTCAAGAGTATGTCCAGTCACCGGAAAAGGACCAGTCAGTGGTAATAACCGTTCCCATTCTTTAAGAGCTACTCGTAGAAAATGGAATACAAATTTACAAACTCGTACAGTCTTAGTTGATGGTAAAGAAACACGCGTTCGTATGTCTACTCGTGCTTATAGAACCCTCAATAAAGTCGAAAAATAATCAAGTTCTGTAAAAATGAAATTATGACCTTATGGTCATTTTTTTATACCTATAAAACGGTTGCTAATAAAATTAAAGGAACGACTAATAAGTTACTAGACAAAAGAATCGTCCATTCACAAGCACAAAGAGGAATAGTTTTTCTTCTTGTATTGCTTTCTTCATTAACTTCATTATTAAGATTAAATAATCTTGGGTTAAGAACGAATAATAAACTCGTGATCAAAAATAAAATAGAGATAACAAAAGAGATAATTGGATTAGGATTAGTGAAGTTAATAAGCTTCATGACTGAGAAAGAAAAATAAGATAATAATCCACTTATAAAGAAAAAGATAGCAACGATTGCTATGTCTAAATATAAATGCTCTCTTAAGTATCTAATATAAATAAAAGGAATAGCGCATAAACAAAACGCTAATAGAGTAACAAGAATCACCAAAAAGACAGGCAAGAAATTCAAATACTTAACAGCGAACAAAATATAACTAACAATTAGTCCGCCAAAAGATAAAAACAAAAGAACATTTAGAAAAGTTCTCTCACTTTTAAGCGGGGGAGCAACTTCAAAAGGAAACTCATTTCGCATATTAACGAGTTTTTTATTTTTCTTTTTACTCAAAACATTAATAGCGAATAAATACGCTAATAGAGTAAAAATAGAAAATGAGAATACAGCAACAAGAATATAAATCAAATTATTCATCTTAATTTTTCAATGCGCTCTTTAATGTCGTCGTGACCAAATAAATAACTACCAGCAACTAAAACATCAACCCCAGCGAGTTTACATGTTTTAGCGGTTTCTTCATTAATTCCACCATCAACCTCAATTAAACATTTAATCTTATTGGTGTTAATGTATTCTCTTAATTTAAAAATCTTGGAGAATGATTCAGGAATAAATTTCTGACCTCCAAAGCCAGGTTCAACAGACATAACTAAAACTAGATCAAGAGAATATAAGAAAGGATAAACTTTTTCAATTGGGGTATTAGGTTTAACGCTTAAACCAGCTTTACAGCCATAATCATGGATGAGATCAATGACTTGAAAGACCTCTTTATCACTCTTGCACGCTTCATAATGGAAGGTTAAAAAATTTGCTCCAGCTTTTATGAATTCAGGTGCGTATTTAAATGGGTCAGAAATCATGATATGAACATCGTTAACCATCTTATGGGAATGAGAGATTGATTTTAAAACAGGTTGTCCGAAAGAAATATTTGGAACAAAGTGTCCATCC
Organism: uncultured Erysipelotrichaceae bacterium; assembly: GCA_902800645.1. Taxonomy (GTDB): domain Bacteria; phylum Bacillota_I; class Bacilli_A; order RFN20; family CAG-826; genus UBA2450. Next base: position 33,038 of record CADCFC010000001.1, on the reverse strand, counting down.
ATGACATCAAAATGAAGCCATTCTGCTCCTGCTTCTTCAACTTTTTTAATGTCTTCTAATAAATGATTAAAATCAGCACTTAATATTGATGGGGCAACAATAATTTTATTCATATCAACGTCTCTCCACTTCTTCTAACAATTTTAGATAGTTATCGTAGACAATAGAAGGAATTTTTCCTTCTAATATTCTCTCTTTAATTTTACAATTCTTTTCAGAAATATGAAGGCAATTTGAATAAAAGCAATTCAATGAATCCTTCTCAAAGCTTGGAAAATAATGAGCGACATCAAGCTTATCCATGTCTAGTTCTAAAGAAGAAAAACCTGGAGTGTCCGCGATAAATCCGCCCATATAAGGTAATAAAATCACTTCTTTTGTTTGATGTTTTCCTCTACCTAAGGCAATAGAATACTCTCCAACTTCACGAGAAAAATCTTCGCTTATCGCATTTAGCAATGATGATTTTCCAACACCACTTTGACCGATTAAAACACTAATCTTATCTTTAAACAGAGTTTTAATCTCTTCAATACCTTCACTATTCTTTGAACAAGTAACGTATGTATCGATTCCAATTTGAGAAAAAACATTTTTAATCTCATCAATTTCTTTCTCTTCGCTTTTGTCGGATTTAGTTAAAACTAAAGACGCTTTAATTCCGTTATAATTAGCGTAGGTAAGATATTTAAACGCTAGATAATATGAGAAGTCTGGTTCTTTAAGCGAAAAGACGAGAAGAATTTGATCAATATTACTTATCATAGGTCTTTTTAAAGACGACTTCCTATCTAATAAGGCTTCAATAATATAGTTTTCTTCACTAAGAAGTACTTTATCTCCCACCATGAATTTATTCTTAAACGAAAGAGTGCCACGAGGAGAAGTGTTAAAAAACACTCCTTCACTATAGACTGTGTAAGTGCCATATTTAATTGAAACAATTATGCCCTCTTTCATTTAAATAGCCTCTTAAATAGCGATTCTTTTTTAAGCTTCTCACGACGCTTAATTTTATTAATATCACTTGCCATCTCATTAACGTTTTTATATCGATTAGATGGATTTTTATTACATGCTTTATTAAGCACTAAATCGAAGTCTTCATAATTAGGCAAAGAAATATATTTCTTTATTGAAGGAAGTTCTCCTTTAATATGAGCTTCCATTATGCTTTTTGAATCGCTCCCAATAAATGGATAACGTCCAGTTAAGAATTCATATAAAATCACACCCAAAGAATAGATGTCGCTTTGATATGAATACTTTTTAGAAACAATTACTTCAGGAGCTAAATAGTTAAGAGAGCCGATAATTTCTTTATCATTTTTCTCTCCAACATGACTAGCGATACCTAAATCTCCGATTTTGATATTTCCATCTCTTAATAAAAATATATTATCTGGCTTTAAATCATTATGGAGAACTTCTTTAAAATGAATATCACTCACCGCGTCAATGATTTGAAGCATATAGTCAATCGCTTCATCTATAGAGAGATTACCACGGCTATCAAGTACTTCTTTAAGGGTTTTACCCTTGATCATTTCATAACTAGCAAAAAGTTGGTGGTCAATTTCTCCAACATTATAAATTTTCATGATGTGTGGATGATTAAACATCCCATTAAAACGAGCTTCGTTTTTAAATAAGCGAATATGATCATCGCTTTCAGAATAGATAGGCTTTAAAAATTTTAAGGCAACAATTTTATCAATAACAACATCTTGAGCTTCATAAACATCCGCCATACCACCACTAGCCAAGTGACGAGAAATGATATAGCGATTTAAAATGAGTTTATTAAGTTCTGGAGACATTATTTACTCTCCCAAATAGCAATAGCCATATTATCGCTGCCACCGTTAGCGTTACCAAAAGTAATAAGTTGTTTTGCTTTTTTATCTAAAGAATCACTACCACGAACGATAGTTTCCATAATTGAATGAGCAACATTATTATATAAACCATCACTGCAAAGTAAGATTTTTTCTTTGTTATATTTAAAAACATTTAAATCAACATTAATACGTTTTTTAGTTCCTAAAGCATTAGTTAAAACATGACGGTTTTTATTCACTTTTGCTTCTTCGACATTAATACTCTTTTTATGCAATAAATAAGTTGCGTAACTTTGATCGACACTAATTTGAGTTAATTTATTTTTCATTAACATATAAATTCTACTATCGCCAATTTGAGCGGTGTATAAAGTGTCTTTGATAATTAAAGCGAGAGATAAGGTTGTACCCATCCCTTGAAATTCATTATTTTTATTAGCTTTAGCTAATAGCTTTTCATTTATATCAGAGATAACACTATATAACCACTTAGTGACTTTTTTAGGTTTAGTGAATTCTTCTTCTAAATTTTGAAAAGCTTCAACGATTTTTTTAACAGTGTAACTAGATGCGTATTCTCCTTTATTCGCTCCGCCCATTCCATCAGCGACAACGAGTAAAACATTGCCATATGAATTAATAGTAGCAGCAGCACTATCTTCGTTAGTTTTTCTAACGCATCCAATATCGGTTAAAGAATAATAATTTCCAGATAGATAACTCATATTAATCCGCTACCTTTGCTTTAAGTTGACCACACGCAGCGTCAATATCGCTACCAAACTCTTTTCTAATGGTAGCCTTAACTCCATTTTTCATTAAGATATCAAGAAAAGTATGGACACGATTGCCACTACTACGTTTATAGTCATTTTTATTTGTTTCATTATATGGAATTAGATTCACATAGCCGTTAGTGCCTTTAATCAGTTTAATTAATTCTTCAGCACATTCTTTAGTGTCATTAATTCCTTCTAAAAGTAAATATTCATAAGTTACTCTTCTTCCCGCTATTGATTCATATTCTTTAATTGCAGGAAAAAGAACTTCTAATGGATAAACTTTGTTTATCTTCATAAGTTTGTTTCTAAGTTCATTATTAGGGGCGTGAAGAGAAATAGCGAGATTAGTTTGTAAACCCTCTTTTGCGTATTCTTTAATCTTATCTGGAAGTCCACAAGTAGACACAGTTATGTGCCTTGCTCCAATTGCCAATCCTTTTTGAGCGTTAACGATACGGATAAAATCCATAACATTTTCATAATTATCAAAAGGTTCACCAGTGCCCATAACCACGATATGTGTCACTCTTTCTCCACGATTTTCCTCATATAAAAGATTATTGATCACTAATATTTGACCAACCATTTCATGAGGGAGAAGATTTCTTTGTTTACCAAGTAAACCACTAGAGCAGAAAGAACAGCCCATATTACAACCAACTTGACTGCTGACACAGACCGCATTTCCATAGTTATATCTCATTAAAACGGTCTCAACTTTATAGCCGTCTTCAAGTTCTAATAAAAGTTTAATTGTCCCATCACTACTAACTTGTTTAGTGTGAATTTTAGGTAAAGACAAACAAAAATCGCGTTTTAAAACTTCTCTAAATTTAATAGAGATATCGCTCATTTCATCAAATGATGAAACTTTCTTTTCATATAGCCAAGTATATAGTTGAATCGCTCGGTATGGTTTTTGATCATACTCCGCTAATAAGGTTTGTAATTTTTTAAGTTCTAATCCGTATAGATTGATCATTATTTTTCACCATTTTTCTTAAGTCTCGCGTAATACATACAAGAGTCAAAACTTTCAAATGGTAAAAATTGATGTTCTTCGATAAGAGAGAAATCTGGATGATTGACTAAGAAATTAGCAATCAAGGAATTAGATTCCTTTCTCGATAATGTTGGAATCATATACACTAATTCACCATCGTCTTCGACAAATCTTGAGCATTCTTCGAGACATTTGATCTCGTCAGCAATGATTGTGTCAAGCTGATCTTGTTTGAGTTTTAAGAAATAGTCTGGGGTACTTCTTAACAAATCAAGAGCAGTACTTTTTGGCAAGCATATAAATGTATTGACCTTCTTTGAAATACAAGTATCTAGCTCGTTAAAAGAAGCGTCATAGATATAGAAATGAGTAAATCCCATTTCCTTACTCACCTTTCTAGTTTCAAATAAACTAGATGGGTGATTAATTACTAAATCAAGTGGATAATCCTTACCAAATCTTGTAAAGATTTCCATATAAATATTATTTGGAGTTTCAGAATAAATCGCCACTCTTTTAATCGGATCGAGATCTAATGAATCCAAAATATATTTCGTCGCCATCTTCATAAAGAAGACATCGTATTTTTTAAACTCTTCTAAATTTTTAGCGTTTCCTCTTCCTTGATAAACAATAATGTTATCAACTGGGGATTTAGAGAAATCAGGATGTTTAGAAATAAATTCATCAATATTTACATTCTTTTCATTCACTCTAATTGAAGAAATAGAAGGGCGGTAATTAACTTTAAGCACTTTAAAGACAACACCTTTACCGTATTGTTTTTGCCACATTCTAATAACCCAAGCAGGAGTGTTATATCTTAAAGATAAAAATTCTGGTGATGACTTATCTAAATCTTCAGGAATAATTTCATTAGTGGAATCAACAAAACTAAGAAGTTTATCAACGTCTGGAAGTGGTAAATCTCTCTTCGCTAATTCGAGCAATTCCGCATCTTTAAATCTACGTAAGAAGAGATGATTAGCGAGATAAAAGCGGAGATAAATTGTATTTTTAAACTCGACTTCCTCATCAATAAAACGAGAAATTAAATTATCAAAAATATAGTGATGTCTAAGTTCACATCCCGCAAGAGCAATCGCGTTAGATTTCACTACAGGATCAACATTTTTATTCTTAAAAGTTTGTTTGAGAACAAGCGCAAAAGGAACTTCTCCAATAACTAGTTTTTCAAGTATAGCTCTCGCTAGTTCAAATTGTTCCATAGGTCTATTATATACGCGCTTGTGCGATATTAAAAGAAAAAAGAAAAATCCGATGTATTGTGATTTTTTTAGTTTTTAATGCCTTCAAAAATGTCACCAGTGAAAATCTCGTCTTCGCCCTCTCCTTCTTCCATATCTTCACTATAATCTTCGTCGAAAACTACAGTGTTTTTATCTTCAAGGAAGAGTGGGTAATCTGGATTTAATTTTTTGAAATAATGGTCGACAGAATAGTATTTGAATACGATTTCTAAGTGAATTGCTGCTTCACTGACATAGTGAGCAAGTAATGCGCAGATTTGATCTTGGAGAACTTCTACCTTTTTAGGAGCGGTGACTTCTATGAACACTCTCCAAGATGTTTGTTCTTCTCCATTATGAAAGACCATGGAATTAGGAGCGATAAAATGAATTTCATCAGGATCCATTTCATAAATCTTAGCGATATCTTTTGAGCAACGAGCGCTCATTTCTCCAACTACAAATTGGTCTAAACCATAAATATTAATCGTAACCATATCAATTTCCTCGCTTAATTATTATACACAATTTCTAGAAATTGTAAGGGTCAATATTTACGGAAATAGAAATAGAGGCTTTACCACTACTAGCATTTATTAATTTTTTAAGAGCGTTTCTTACAATATCAACATTCTTGTATTTGATTAAAATCATTCTCAAATGATTGCTATTTTCATAAGGAACAAAAGGAGTTGTTGGCCCAAGAATTACTGCATCATCACCTAGCTCTTCATTAAGCTTATCAATGATTCGATAAGTATTATCAATTACAGTTTCTTCGACCTTGCCACTTATAGTGATGCTCGCTAAATATGTATAAGGAGGATATCCCTGTGCTTTTCTAGATTCCATCTCCCGACGATAAAATAGTTCATAGTCTTGTCTAGCAGCCATAGTAATTGCGTAGTGACTAGGGGAATAAGTCTGAATAATCGCTTCTCCTTTTTTATCACCTCTACCGCATCGTCCTACTGCTTGAGTGATCAATTGAAATACTCTTTCAGAGCTTCGGTAGCTTGGTAAAGATAGACCGATATCCGCCATAATAACCCCAACTAAAGTTACATCAGGGAAATCATGTCCTTTGGCGATCATTTGTGTTCCGATTAAAATATCGGCTTCCTTACGTCTAAAGGATTCTACGATTTGAGGAATCTTCGCTCTGATTTTTGCAGAATCACTATCAAGTCTAAGAGTTCTTGCTTCTGGGAACATCTTATTAATTTCTTCTTCGATTCTTTCAGTGCCAAAGCCTGAACGCATTAAATATTTAGAACCGCAATTAGGGCAATTTTCTACTGAAGGTTCAACATAGTTACAGTGATGACATTTTAGCATCATATCACTACGATGATAGGTTAAAGGAATTTGACACGTTGGACATTTAAAAATATAGCCGCAACTTCTACAAGTAACACTACTAGAAAAGCCTCTTCGATTAATTAAAAGAATAACTTGATTAAAATTATCAAGAGCCTTTTGAATAAGTTCTCTAAGTTTTATAGAAAGAATATAACTCTCCTTATCGATATTACGATAATCAGATAAATTGATAATCGTAGTTTTAGGTAAAGGCTGATTGTTAATTCTATTTTCTAATCTAAGTAAGTGATACACTCCTTTTCCTGCTCTAGCTCGAGATTCTAAAGATGGAGTAGCACTACCTAAAAGAACTTTAGCGTTATGCATCTTTCCTCTCATAAGAGCGACTTCTCTAGCATGATAAAAAGGAGGAGTATCTTGCTTATAACTTTCTACATGTTCTTCATCGAGGATGATTAAACCAATATTAGATAATGGCGCAAAGATTGCACTACGTGCACCTACCACTATTGTGCACTCTCCATTAGCGATTTTACGGTATTCATCATATTTTTCTGCTGGAGTGAGTTCACTATGAATGATAGCGACTTTATCTCCAAATCGAGATATATAATTTCTCATCATCATTGGAGTTAAAGAGATTTCAGGAACAAGGACAAGAACACTCTTTCCTTTATTTAAATATTCTTCACTTAAAGAGAGATAAACTTCACTTTTACCACTACCAGTTACACCTTCAAGTAGATACACTTCATCATCACTATTTTTAAATTCATTAATAACTCTATTTTGATCTTCAGTTAAATTAAGTTTTTTAGGCGTTTCATAATCTTCAATAACAAGACGCCTCTTCTCAACTTTTTTAATTTTGACAAGCCCTTTTTCAAGAAGTTTATTTAAAATAGTAACCTGCTTGATTTCTCTTTTTTTGACAGGTTCATTGTCTTTAATCAATCTTAGTAATTCGATTTGTTTATAGGTTAAATCGTCTTCGTCGTATTTAGCGAGTTCAACATATTGATCATAGGCAATTTTTGGAGCTTTTAAAGAGCTTCTTCTTGGAGATAAAGAAGGAGGGAGCATCGCTTGTAAAACCGAAATTTTACTCGCTAAATAATACTCGCTTACTTCATCCGCTAAAGTCATAAGATCTTCACTTAGTAAAGGAGAAGAATCAATTACATCAATGATTTCGGAAATATTGAATCCTAGTTCTTCTTCAAGCTCTTCTACATTCTTATTCGTCTCTCTAATTGAGGTAACATATCCCACTATTTCTTTGTTATTGAAATTAACTAAAACACGATATCCTATATCAACCGGTTTATTTCCTTTATAGACATAAGAAAAAGGACGATTCAATGAGTAATTACCATATTCAATCAATAATTCAATTAGTTTCACTTAATTCGTCCTTATTTTAATTTCTTTTTGATACAATCAACGATCTCTTGAGAAGCTCTAGCAACATCATCGTTAAGAATGACATAGTCATAACGATCTGACATTGACATTTCTTTTTCGCCTTTCTTTAATCTTGCTTGGATTATCTCTTCGCTTTCTGTTTTTCTCTTTCTGATTCGATTTTCAAGCGCCTTAAGATTTGGTGGCATTAAGAAGAAAGAAATTACACGATCATCGTTAACCTTCGAGAAAACTTCACTGGCCCCGTTGACTTCAATCTCTAATAA
>CADCFC010000001.1:0-25073 GCA_902800645.1 uncultured Erysipelotrichaceae bacterium | reverse complement strand
TTAAAGTTATCCATGATGTAGCGACGGACAGTGCCCTTACCTACACCAGAAGGTCCACTTAAAACAATCAATAATCCCTTTTTCATATTGTGTATTATAAAGGTATCTTTATCTTTTATCAAACTCAAATTAGTGAAATAATAAATTTAATGAAGCCAAGACTATCTTTATATGCAGTTAAATATCTCGCTAATGAGCTCGATAAAAAGATCTCATCTAATTTTATCACGAACGTTTTTGTGATTAATTCTAGCGATATTGTTTTTATGTTTTCTTTTATAAAAGAGAAATTACTCATCAGTTTAAACCACAACGCTCCTTTTATCTCTTTACTTGATATAGATTATAACTTCACTACCAATCTAGGCAATTTGAATGAAAATTTAAGAAAATATCTTAAAGGAGCCTACATCACAAAAGTAGAGCAAATAAATAACGACCGTGTCATTAAGATGTCCTTAGTGAAAAACAATGAATTCTTTGAAAAAGAAAACTATTCATTAATACTTGAATTCATTCCTACTATAAATAATCTCATCTTATTGAATAGTGATAATAAAATTCTATTTGCAAAGCATTATACAGATTTATCAATATCTCGCCCAATTATTCGCTTGATGGAATATAATCCTCTACCAAGTAATCTAGTAATCAAAGAAGAAGAATTTGATTATAAAGAGTATCAAAACTCAATTAATGAATATTTAAAAGAGCTACATTTTAAAAATAGAAAAGAAAAGGCCTTGCCTTTATATAACTTCTTTAAAAACAAAATCAAATCTTTAAAGAAGAAAGTTCAAGTTTTAGAAAAAGAAAAATTAGACGCAACAAATAAACTTTCATATAAAGAAATTGGGGAGTCTCTACTTTTATACTCTTATGATGAAGAAGGACTCAATAATTACATAACTACTTTAACTAATTATGATAAGGAATTATCACCATTAGAAAACGCTAATAAGTATTTTGATAAATATAAAAAGAGCAAAAGAACGATTGAAAATGATAATCGGGAAATTGAAATTGCCCTTAATACAATTAACGAATATGAAACAGTCCTTTCTTTATTTGATTATTATAGTGATGAAGAAACTGAAGAATTATATAAAAAATATCTTCCAAATAAAATCGCTAATCACAAGCGTCATAAAGAAATTGATGCACGATTACCATATTATATCGACTATCTTGGAGTAAGAATTGGATTTGGTAAAAATAAAGAGCAGAACAATTATTTAACATTTAAAAAAGCAAATAAAGAGGACATTTATCTGCATGTCGCTAATGATAAAGGAGCGCATGTCGTTATCTTTGATAAAGATCCTAGTAAAGACATTATCCTATTAGCAAGCGAGATCGCTTTAATTCTTTCAAATAAAGAAAGTGGAGATATTTATATCGCCGATATTAAAGATGTTAAAAAAGGAGCTTCATTAGGAGAAGCTCTCATCGATAAATATGAGACAATTACTCTTCACAAAATAAGAGAAGAAAGTAAGCAATTATTAACGAAACAAAAGAGATTTAACTAATCTCTTTTTTCATTCATCAAAAACTCTTCGCCTTTAATCGCTTCACTCGTTGATAAATTATTAAAGTTTTGTTGCCTTAATACTTCATAAACCACAATTGCTACTGAGTTAGAAAGATTTAAACTTCTCGCTTCAGGAACCATGGGAATTCTAAGTAATCTATCTGGATGACTTCTTAAAATATCATGAGGTATTCCAGTTGATTCTCTTCCAAACATTAAGAAAATATCTTTAGTGGAATCAGAAAAATCAAAAGTTGAATAAACCTTATTAGAATATCGAGTCACGTAATACGTATTTATATTTGGATATTCTTTTAAATAATCTTCAAAGCTCGAAAAGAAATTCCATTTAAGAGAATCGATATAGTCCATTCCTGCTCTTTTAAGATCTTTTTCATTTAAAGAAAAAGAAATGGGACCAATGATATCCAGTGTTGCATTAATTGCAACACATGTTCTCATAATGTTCCCAGTATTTTGTGGCTTTTCAGGTCGATATAAAACGATGTGAATCATTTATCCTCTAGCTTTTCTTTCTGCTAAATATTTAGGTTCGATAGTCACTTTATACGCTTTGATACATTCAGCAATAATCTCTTTAGCGACAGAAACATCCTTCACTTCGTCAATCGCTGTTGATTTGCCTTCTAAGGTTTTATATACAGCAAAGAAGTGTTTAATTTCATCCATGATGTGACTTGGAATATCACTAATATTATCGTATGGAGAATAAAATGGATCGTTAAGAGGAACGGCGATAATCTTTTCATCAAATAAGCCGTTATCTTTCATGATAAGAACTCCAATAGGCTTACATTCAACAAAGCTCATTGGAATAATTGATTCACTACATAAAACTAAAACATCGAGAGGGTCATAATCTCTTGCATAAGTTCTTGGAATAAAACCATAGTTTTGTGGATAGTGAGTGCTTGTAAAAAGGACGCGGTCAAGAATTAAGTGACCTGTCTCCTTATCAAGTTCATATTTATTTTTACTCGCTTTTGAGATTTCGATTAACGCTAAAAAGTGGTCTGGAGTAACTCTACTAGCTTTTACGTCGTGCCATGGATGCATATATAATTTCCTCCTAATTATTATTATCACTAACTTCAAGTCGATTCAATGCACGTAGAAGTGAGAGCTTTGCTCTCTTAACATCTATTTCATGATCGCTACTATTTAGTCTTTCATTTGCTCTATCTCTACTTGCTTTTGCTCTATTAATATCAATTTCATTTTTTCCTTCAATAGAGTCGACAAGTAAGGTGACAGAGTGATCGTTTTTAACGTGGAGAACACCTCCACCGATCGCATAAATATATTCAGTTTTATTATTTCTTAAAATGAGTTTAGAAATTTCTAAAGTCGTGATTAAAGGAGCGTGATTAGGCAAAATTCCAATCACACCTACTCCACTTTTAACACTTAAATAATCAACAGTAATGCTTAAGTATTTTCCAAAAGGAGTATAAATAACAACTTTAAAATCTTTTTCCATTATTTTAGTGACTCCGCTTTTTGACGAGCTTCTTCAATTGTACCTACATATAGGAAGGCAACTTCAGGAAGATCATCAGCTTCACCATTAAGAATTGCTTTAAAGCTTCTAACGGTGTCGCTAACTTTTACATAAATTCCAGGAATGCCGTTAAAATGAGCGGCAACATGGAATGGTTGAGAGAGGAAATTACGAATTCTTCTCGCTCTTTCAACAATCTTTTTATCTTCTTCAGAAAGTTCATCCATACCTAAAATAGCAATGATATCACTGAGTTCTTTATATCTTTCAAGTATTTCAATAACTCCACGAGCAACTTGATAATGCTCTTCCCCGACAATTTGAGGATCTAGAGCAGTAGAAGAAGAATTGAGTGGATCAACAGCTGGATAAATTCCGAGTGCCGCAGTTCCTCTATCTAAGACGGTTTTAGCGTCAAGGTGAGAGAAGGCTGTAGCAGGAGCAGGGTCAGTTAAGTCATCAGCAGGAACATAAATCGCTTGAACAGAAGTGATTGATCCGTCTTTTGTAGAAGTAATTCTCTCTTGTAATTGTCCCATCTCAGTAGCAAGGGTTGGTTGATAACCAACTGCAGAAGGCATTCTGCCTAATAAGGCAGAGACTTCACTACCGGCTTGAGTAAATCTAAAGATATTATCAATGAAAAGGAGGACATCACTATGTTCATAATCACGGAAATATTCCGCCATAGTTAATCCAGAAAGTCCAACTCTCATACGAGCTCCTGGAGGTTCATTCATTTGACCGAAAATTAATGCGGTTTTAGAAAGAACACCACTCTCTTTCATTTCGTGATATAAGTCATTACCTTCTCTACTTCTTTCACCAACGCCAGCGAAAACTGAAATACCACCTTTTTCATTAGCGATATTATTCATTAATTCTTGAATTAAAACAGTTTTACCAACACCAGCACCACCGAATAAACCAATCTTTCCACCTCTAACATATGGGCAAAGAAGATCGATAACTTTAATACCGGTTTCAAAAATTTCTGTTTTAACAGACTGATCTTTAAACTTAGGAGGATTTCTATGAATTGACATTCTTTTAGCGTCTTTAATCTCGCCTTCTTCAAGACCATCAATCGGTTCTCCAAGAACATTAAACATACGTCCTAATGTCGCTCTTCCTACCGGAACTTCAATTGGATGTTCTAAGGAAATAACTTCTAATCCTCTAACTAATCCTTCAGTTGGTCCCATTGCGACGCATCTAACAACGTCATCTCCAATATGTTGAGCAACTTCTACAGTGAGTTTATTACCACTAGGTAAACTAATCTCAAGAGCGGTTAGTAATTCTGGAAGATGTTGATCTTTAAAAGCGACGTCGACAATTGGTCCAACGGCTTGAACGATCTTTCCTTTTGTTACTGGTTTTTCTTTCATATGAATAACCTCCTTATATCGCTTTACTAGCAGCAACAATCTCTGTAATTTCTTGAGTAATCGCTGCTTGTCGTGCTTTATTAAATTCAATATTGAGTTCGTCGAGAAGATCTTTTGCGTTATTGGTCGCATTTTCCATCGCGTTACTTCTCGCCGCTTGTTCGCATACTTCACTTTCTAACAATTTTGCAAATAGAGCAGTCTTTATATAGAAAGGGATTAATGTATTAATGAGTTCTTTGTTACTCGGCTCCATAATTGGAGGAAAACTATTAGATTCACTCTTTTCAAAATTGAGTGGCAGGATTTGATAATCTTTTGCTAAAAAGACAAGGGAGTTTTTATATTCTGAATAGATGATGTGAATTTCAGAATATGTGCCCTTAATATACTCCTTGAGTATATATTCACTCATTATATTAATTTGAGATTTGTTATCAATCGAATAATTGTCATTAAATCCTTCTAAGATTTTAAACTCACCATTCTCATAATGAGCGATTCCTTTTTCACCTAAAATAATTGCGTCATCTATTTTAGAAAGTTTTACGTCACTCACTTTGAAAATGTTGTTGTTATAGCTTCCACATAAACCAAGAGTTGAACTCACAATGATGAAGAGTTTCTTATTGGTTTGATTCTCTTCTTTATTTAAATAAATTGAAGAGGCTCCTTTAGAGAACGTTAAAAGCAAATCCACCACTTCATTAAGTTCAGCGGTATATTCCTTATTAGCGAGCATCTTATTTTTCCATTGCTTAAGTTTTACAGTGGAGACGAGTTTCATCGCACTCGTCACTTTATAAGCACCACTAACAGATTTAATTCTCGATTTAATCTTTGTAACGTTTTGGGCCATATCAATTATTAAAATTCATCCTTATAGATTTCGACGAATTTGTCGATTAAAGAAACTAATTTATTCTCAGTTTCCTTACTGATTTCTTTCTTCTCTCGAATATCTTTAAGTATCGATTTATCATTACTTTCTAAATATTCATAAGCTTTTAAACAGAAAGAAGAAATCTTATTCTTTTTAAGATTGTCTAAATATTTATTCTTCGCTAAGAAGAGATAAACTATCTCTTTCTCCATTGGATAAGGATTATATTGTGCTTGTTTTAAAACTTCTAAAAGCGCTTCACCATGATTTAAAATCGCTAAAGTTGAAGCATCTAAATCACTACCGAATTGAGAGAAAGATTTCATTTCATTGAAGTTAGCGAGATCAATCTTTAAACTTCTCGCTACTTGTTTCATCGCTTTAGTTTGCGCTGCTCCACCAACTCTAGAGACAGATAGTCCAGCGTCAATTGCTGGTCTTTGACCAGCGTTAAATAAATCTGTGACTAAGAAAATTTGTCCATCAGTAATAGAGATGACATTAGTTGGAATATAAGCAGAAATATCTCCAGATTGAGTTTCAACGATTGGTAAAGCAGTAATAGAACCGCCACCATATTTCTCGTCTAACTTACAAGCTCTTTCAAGTAGTCTTGAATGGAGATAGAAAACATCACCTGGATAAGCTTCTCTTCCTGGAGAGCGTTTAAGAAGTAAAGATAAGGTACGGTAACTAACCGCGTGTTTACTTAAATCGTCATAGACGATTAAAACATCTTTACCTTGGTGCATCCATTCTTCCGCCATAGCAACTCCACTATAAGGAGCAACATATAACATTGGAGCAGGTTCACTTGCAGTAGCAGAAACCACTAAAGTGTATTCCATTGCGCCGTGATTTTTAAGCTTGTCAACAATTTGAGCGACAGTGGAATTCTTTTGTCCAATCGCGACATAAATACAGAGAACATCTTTTCCTTTTTGATTAATAATCGTATCAATTGCAATCGCGGTCTTACCAGTTTGACGATCGCCGATAATAAGTTCTCTTTGTCCTCTTCCAATAGGAGTAATCGCATCAATCATTGTGATACCGGTTTCTAAAGGAGTATCAACACTCTTACGAGTAATAACTCCAGGAGCGATAACTTCGATCGGTCTAAGTTTTTTTGTTTCGATTGGTCCAAGTCCATCAATAGGTTGACCAAGCGCGTTAACAACTCTACCGAGTAAAGCATCTCCAACTGGCACTTCCATGACGCGTTTTGTACGTTTTACTTCGTCACCTTCTTTAATTAAAGAATCATCACCTAATAAAACAGCACCAACGTGATCGACTTCAAGATTCATTACTAATCCATAAATATCGTTAGGGAAAAGTAAAAGTTCTCCAAGCATTGCTTCGCTAAGTCCATAAACTAAAGCGATGCCATCTCCAACAGTAATAACAGTTCCAACGTCACTACTATCGATTTCACGATGATAATTTTTTATCTGTTCTTTAATTAAAGCGCTGATTTCATTCGCGTTAATTTTCATAAATCTACCTCCTATTTGAGCAAGGTTAATCTCATGTCTTCTAAATGATGTTTGATACTTCCATCATAGACATGGTCGTTAATAACGACTTTGACTCCACCAAGAAGTGATGGGTCGATAATGTTTTTAAGTTCAGTAGGCATTTTTTCTACTTCACTAATAGAGAGGTTCAGTTTTTCTAACTGTTTTTCAGTTAGTCTTTCCGTTGAGTATACCAAACCTTCTTTCACTCCATAATACTCGTTCACCAAAGAATTGAATCCATCAAATATCTCAATTAAATATAAGGCGCGATGATTTTGAGTAACAATCTTAATCAATGATTTAATCTCGTCATCAACCCCCACTAATGTTTTATCGATGATTTCAATTTTTTCTTCGTTAGTTTTGTATGAAGAATCTAAAACCACAAGAAAATCAGGATTTTCGTTAAAAATCTTTCTTAATTCTTTAATCTCCTTTTGACTTTCCTTCAAAGAAGAAGAGTCACGTTTAAGAGAGAATAAAGCTTCGGCGTAACGTGAAGTGATTTCTTTCATAGTTATTTCTTCATATCCTCAACGAATTCTTCGAGTAAACGGGCATTGTCTTTAGAAGAGACTTCTCTTCCAAGAAGTTCGCTAGAAGCATCTAAAGCAACATTTACGATTTCCTTACGGATTTCTTCTTGTGCTTCTTTCTCCATACGAGCTATATCGTTTTCAGCGTCTTTCTTCATCTTATTAACTTCAGTTTGTGTGTCTAATAAGATTTGCTCTCTTTCTTTTTGAGCGTTGACTTTAGCCTCGGCAACGATATCCGCCGCCGTCCTTTGGCTAGCAAGGACTGTTTCTTTTGATTTGAGTTCATTTTCTTGCCATTTAGCTTTGCTATCTTCAGCATCTTTAATCTGACTCTCAATGTGATCTTGTCTTTTCTTAAGTATCTTTTTAACTGGTTTATAGCCAAAGATAAGGAAGACAACAATGAGAACGATTAAAGCACCTAATTGCGCCACAAATGATGGCCAGTTAGGGATGAGCTTATTAATAAATGCATCAGCGTTAAGATTTTCTTGAATAGAAGAACTATCACAAGAAGTGAGTGTCAATAACACTGGTAGCAAGAAAAATAATTTTCTCTTCTTCATCGTTTCCTCCTTACTTCGCTACGAAAATAATTAAAATTGCAGTTAATAATGCGTAAATAGCGGTTGTTTCGACAAGCGCACAAGCGAGAATCATGTTAGTTCTAAGTTTAGAATACATCTCTGGATTTCTGCTCATTCCATCGACTGTCTTAGCACAAACCCATGCTTCACCAAGAGCGGAAGGCATAACGGCTAAAATTGCAACTGCGGCTGCTAAAGCGTTTCCCATCTTAATTTCCTCCTTTCACTGATAATTCATCTATTTCATCATCCTCAGGTCCTTCATTAGCGATGAAAATCATCGATAAGAAAAGGAACACTACGGTTTGAATTAGTCCTGAGAATAAATCGAAATACGCATGTAATGCTGGCGTTACAAATGGAGCGATAATTCCTCCTAGATGTAACGATTGTCCCATCGCCTCTACTAATACGTTTCCAACTCCACCGAGAACACTATATAAAAGTGTCATCAAAGTCCAACCTGCTAGTGCGTTACCAAATAAACGCATAGTCAAGCTAAGAAGAGGCGCCCACATCGAAATTAAATTGACGGGGAGAAAAACTGGAACAGGTTCAATATAACGTTTGAAATATTTAAATTTGTTAAATCTTATCGCATTAGCGTGAATCAAAGTAAAAGTGATTAACCCTAACGATAATGGAGTGGCTAAATAGGTGACTGGAGAAGGTAAACCAGTTAATCCCCAAATAAAGGCGATGAATAGATAAATCGCTATCACCATGATAAAGCCACCAAAGCCACGATATCTTTTTCCCATCAAACTCTCCACAAGTCCATCGAAGAAATTTACTCCTATTTCAGCTAGAAGTAGAATTCCTTTTGGTTTTTTCAAAGGATCTTGGAATCTCGCTCTAATAGCGATATAGAAAGAAAGGAGAATGATGATTCCAATAACAAATAAAGATGAAATCGTTTCACCTGAAAGTCCTTTTGAAGTATCCAAAAAATTAGCCAAAAGATTTTGATCTTGAGATACTGCCTCTTCGAGGAAAAGACCGTTCATTTTATTCCTTTCTGTTCTTACTTAAATGAGAAAGTACAAACGTTAACGCACTAATGGTGTAAATTCCTACAAATACAAAAATATTAAAATATTTTAAATTCCAACGATAATACATTAAAGCGATGATAATCATCACTCCAACGATGATGAAAAAACGAATTGATATCGCTAATATACTCCAAGTAGCTCTTGCCTCAGTTTTATCGATTTTAACGAGGAAATGAGTGAGGAGATATAAAGAACCAATGACGCCTCCAGAAAATAGAAATCCTAAAGGGATATCAATCATGTTTTGAGTTAAAAGAAAGGCGCTAATCGCAAAGCCTAAGACTGATATCACATATGTGATAACAGCGGTAACTAAGTTTATTTCGCCTTTTCTTAAAAAATTCATTATTTAACTAAAACTTTCTTCCAATTTGCCATGGTGACAATGCCATGGACTGTTTTGAGTTCAACTTCACCTTCAATAAGTGGAGCGACATAATCTCTGAACTCTTGAGACATACGAGTGTGGTCCACCATCATTGATGGCTTAATAACACTTTCAGCATTAGCGACGAGAGAGAGGTCAGCTAATTGAAGTTCAATTCTATATGGATCTTGACTAACTCTTTTGAAGATAACCATTTTTCCAGTAACACCTTCAAGAGCCGCTAAGACTGCTCTTCTTCCAGTAGCGATCGCTTCTTCTCTATCGACTTTACTAATAGCAAGAGGGCAGGCTCTTTGAGTTAAAGAGAATTCCACTGCTCTGGTTGGTAAGTCGAGCCTTTCTTCGATGATTTCACATAATCCAGCAGCGGCCCCACCGAGTTGAGCGTGACCGAAACCATCAACTCTAGTGTTCTTATTGCTTCTTTCAAATTCAATACCTTCAGAGATACAAACCATCGCGTATCCCTTTTCTTTATAAACTTGCTTAACTTCTTGTAAGAAGAGTTCTAGATCAAATTTATTTTCTGGAATATAGATTAAGTGTGGTCTAGTTTCTTCTGGGAGTAAATCAGCGGCGGCAGTTAGCCAGCCAGCGTTTCTTCCCATGACTTCGACGACATGAATCTTACCGACTTTGAAACAGCAAGCATCCATGCTTAACGCATTAACTGTATTAATAACGAATTTAGCAGCGCTTGGGAATCCTAATGAGTGATCAGTACAAGCTAAATCGTTATCGATAGTTTTTGGAACTCCAATAACTCTAACATCGAGTCCGAGTTCATTACATAAAATGGACAACTTATTACATGTATCCATTGAATCGTTTCCACCATTGACGAAGACGTATTTGATTTCTCTTTTCTTCATCGTATCAACGATTTTCATATAAACAGGATCGTGAATATCTTTAGGAAGTTTTCTTCT
This sequence comes from uncultured Erysipelotrichaceae bacterium, assembly GCA_902800645.1. Classification (GTDB taxonomy): domain Bacteria; phylum Bacillota_I; class Bacilli_A; order RFN20; family CAG-826; genus UBA2450. The sequence goes on along the minus strand of CADCFC010000001.1, from coordinate 14,722 downwards.
TGTAGTTCCTAAGATACTTCCTGGTGTTTGAAGTAATAATTCGATTTGTTCATCGCTCTCTTGATCGATATCGATGAGCTTGTCATCAATCATTCCTTCAATTCCATTGAGCGAACCATAGATATGATCGATTTCAGCGCGATGTAATTTCGCTTCCTTGATTGCCCCATATAATGAGGTATTAATAACAGAGGTTGGACCTCCTGATTGAATATAAACCATGTTTTTCATATGTGATATCTCCTTTTTCCACTAGTAATATTATCTTATTTATAAAATAATATTCAATAAAAATCGCATAGTTAATACCTTTATATGGGTATACGCATAAATTTATTGAGGAAATCTCGCTAATAATCTACAATAAATATGCGCTTATATAGATAAGGAGACAAATTATGTCATTTAATGTTACTTTTAATGGCGCAACAAAAAGTCATAATAAACCATTGACCGTTTTAGATGTTGTTGGAAAAGACCGCAACATCGTTTGCGCTTATGTTAACAATCGCGTTAGAGAATTGACCTATGTATTAGACAAGGATTCAGTGGTCGTTCCTTTAACTACCAAAGACCGTGACGCCAAACAAACTTATGAAGCATCATTAAGATTTTTAGTGGCTATGGCAATGCACAACATTCATAAGAATGTCAGTGTTCGTTTCTCTTATAACATTTCTCGAGCGGTATTTATGCAAATCCTCACTCCTGGATTTGTTGCAAATAACACCTTAGTAAAAGAGTTAGAAGAAGAAATGAATAGAATTGTTGATGCGGATTATCCTCTTGAAAGACAGATTCTTTCTAAGGAAGAAGCAAAACGTATCTTACAAAAGGAAGGATTCGAAGATAAATTAGAAATTCTAGAATACCGCCCAGAAAAAACTTGTCACTTATATAACTGTAATGGATATGAAAACTATATGTATAGCCGTATGGTTCCATCTACTGGATATATCACCAAATGGAAACTCAGATATTATCATCCAGGTGTAATCATTCAATATCCTCGTGAAGAGTTGGGAGGAGAAATTCCACCATTTGAAGATTCCCCAACATTTGGAAAAACCTTAAAGAGAGCCCACGAATGGGCAGTTTCCACTCGTTTTGATAGCATCGTTAACATCAACCATCGTATTGAAAAAGATGGAGATATTGATGTCATCACATTAGGTGAACAAAGACACAATCGTCAATTATGTGAACTCGGTGAATTAATTGAAAGCGACAAAGAAAACATTCGTTTAATCTGTATTGCTGGACCTTCTTCAAGCGGTAAAACCACATTCGCTAATAGATTAAGAATCGAACTTCTTTCTAGAGGTATTGATCCAATTCGTATCTCTATGGATGATTATTATTTACCACGTGACCAAGCCCCAAAAGATGAAAACGGTGAACCTGATTTAGAATCAGTAGATGCACTAGATGTCGAATTATTCAATAAGAATATGGTCGATCTCATCTCTGGAGAAACAGTCGAACTACCAAAATTCGATTTCAAAGCCGGACATAGAGTTAAAGGAAGAGTCCTTAAAGTCCCAGACAATCAACCAATTATTATCGAAGGAATTCACGCTCTTAACGATAGAATGACCGAAAGCATTCCTCAACACCAAAAATTCAAAATCTTTATCGCCCCTCAAGGCCAAATCAATATCGATAACCACAACCCATTAAGTCTTACAGACTTAAGATTATTAAGAAGAATCGTCCGTGACTATCAATTTAGAGGTAGTTCCGCTTTAGAAACTATGAGCATGTGGGCAAGTGTTCGCAAGGGTGAATTCAAATGGATTTACGGCACCCAAGAAGGCGCGAACTATGTATTTAATTCCTTCCTTCCAGAAGAATTATCAGTTATGAAGAAATATGCGATGCCACTACTTCAAGACATCGAACAAGAAAACCCATATTTCCCAGTCGCTGAAAGATTAATTAGAATGCTTAAATTCTTTGACGATATGCCGGATCACTGGGTCCCATGTAATTCAATCTTAAGAGAATTCATCGGTGGATCTTGTTACGCTGACGTCTAATATTTAATACAAACCAAAAAATTGGAACACTTATGTGTTCCTTTTCTTTTTTCTATTTCTTACTTATTGTTTGAAAGACAATCAACTCTCTTTGATGAATTTGTAATAATTGAGAGAAATACATCTTTCTCATTTCTAAATATTTATTGCGTGCTTCTTCATTAATCCTTGAGAAGAATAAAGCAGTAAACACTTCTTCGATTCTAAAGAATGATTCATATAGATTAAGAATAGTTAAATAGTAAAAATATCTCTTATTTGAATATATAAGTAATGGAGTGCTATGAAGGATTTCACTGCTCGTCATATAAGTTTGTGAATAACGATGTAATCCCGCTAAATTTTCAAGACCATCTCTAAAGTTAAGCTTAAAGTCTTCAACGTTCTTACTATCTTCAATAGCTAAAAGCCAACCATATTCGATATATTTCTTTATATCCTTGCTTTTAAGACCGATTTTATTCATCTCTTCTTTCATCTGAGCGAATAATGCGTTTTGATGATCTTTATCCGTAATCATATCTTTATACATAAGGCCATATTCCATATGCTTAAGATAAGCGTTAATCGCGACATCGCCATATTTTCTTAATAGAATTAAGATACATTCACTCTCATGAAGTGTTCTCCACATTGTTAACGCTTCAGTTTCATACCCTTCACATAATAAATTTAAGGTACATCTACTAATCGATAACGATTTGGTCAATAAATCAACAATAAGAGTCGCATTAGGATTATTTCTTTCATAGCTAGAAAGAATATTAAGCATCAAATTAATGTAGAGTTCTAAAGAAGAAATCGGTGGAAGAAATTTATTCGTCAATTTCTCTTCGCGATGATTGTATAAATCAAGGGATAAATATTTATCAGCGACAACGTTTGATAAGGTTTCAACGTATTTATCATCATTGATGGGTGGTGTATAAAAATTCACCAATTAAGTAATAGATTAAAGTTATGGAATCAATAGAAATAGAAGATGGAAGAGTGGAATTATCAGTGAGCTCCCCTATTCCTTCATAAATATTGAGATAAACATCATAAAGAAAATTAACGTCATTTTCTAGTGACTTATCTAAAGATAATATAAAGTTAGAAAACTCATTTTTTCCAATCTGTTTACTCATCTTTTACCTCTTTGATTTCTCCAGTTATTGCCGCTAAAAGATACATCTTAATTGGTTTGTCAGTAATCTTTTTAATGTATTCTTTGTAAATTCTTAATTGACGGTCATATTCAACTTCATCAATGTTTTTAAGTTTGAAATCGATGATATCTATTTCGTTTTCCTTAATAACTAGACAGTCTATATATCCGTCAACACCACTATCAGAATCATAGAAATGATATTCGTGACGAATCATCTCATTAGTGACTCCATTAAATAGAGGCGAATTGAGAACATTATACACATATCGACGCATTTGTCTATTTTTAACATAGTTAGTGTCTTTACTTTCAATATCAATATTTTCCAAATAAGCGTGTAGTTCACTACCGAAATCAAGAACATCATCACTAACGTCTATACTCTTCTCTTTACTCGCTCTTATTTTAATTATCTCTTTAGCAGGAACATTAATCTCTTTAAGTTTAATTGTGGAAATCTCTTTTTTATTAGAAGCATCGCTTACTTCATCATAATCAAAAGAATAATCACTACTATATTTAGATAAGTAGTCAGTCAAAGAAAGAACATCTTTAAAGTTGAGACAATATATCGGATTAAAAATCATCTTTTCCTTTTCTTTATATGGATTAAGGATGATGATTTTTTCTCTCGCTCTAGTAAAGGCGACATAGAGCAAACGTAGCTTTTCTTCAAAATCCGCTTTAATTAATTCTTCTTTAATGAAATGAGAGACTAAAGAAGGATATTTACTATCTGGATTAGTTAAAGTCATTCCATAACTATCAGTAAAGGCAAATTCATTAAACATATCAGATCGATTAAAATTCTTAGATAGTCCTGGGAAATAAATAATTGGATATTCTAATCCTTTAGATTGATGAATATTAATCAAAGTAACTGCGTCAATGGAACTATTATTTTCTTTATATTCAATATCAAGGTTAATATTTGCTAAATCATCGAAAAATTTAACAAAGTCATCTCGGCTATATCGAAGCGAATCAAAAGAATCAGCGATACTAATAAGTCGTTCAAGCTTATGAACGTTCGCGTAATAGTTAGTGATTCGACTAATCTTTTGATATATATCAAATTCTTCATATAAAGCCTTTAGAATTTGTTTTAAAGATTTAAATCTTAATCTTTCTTTCAATAATTCTATTTTTTGAGCGAACGGTTCATTTAAATAGCTGCGTTCTATTGCGATTTTAAATAATTTCCCGTCACTATATTGATATAGAAACGATCTCGCAACTGAAAAGAAAGCGTGATGATATTCGTTTTCATATTCACCAATTTGCGAATAATAAAGCATTTTGATTAAGTTCTTCACTACGTAAATTACATCGCTAGTAAAGAAGTCTTCCTTATCAATAACTTTTAATGGGATATTGTGTTCAGCAAATTTTCTTCGATACCTAGAAAATTCCCCGCGTCGATCTATGATGATAGAAAAATCACTATATTTGCACTCTCTAAAACCATTATCTTTGTCGAGCACTTTATAACCCATCTTCTTTTTTGTGAGTATGTCTTTAATGATGATATCAATTTCATCATCCACTACTTTTGAGGCATTACCATCAACTGGGAAATTATATACTTCCGGCTTATAGTTAAATTCAGTTTTCTCTTCGTCATATTTTTTTAGACCAAATTCAAAGATGTGTCCGTTTGGATAATCAATCTCACCTTTATCTAATGTCATAAGTTGAGAGAAAATATCGTTAACAAAATCGACCACTTCTCTTCTGCTTCTAAAAGAAGTATTTAGTTCAATTTCTTTACCACCTATCTTTTTTTTATAAGCATTAAATTTCTTTTGGAATAGAGAACAATCTGCGCCTCTAAATAGATAAATAGATTGCTTAACGTCGCCAACCATATAGACGTTATTTCTACTAATGGCGTTAATGATACTCTCTTGAATTTCACTCGTATCTTGATATTCATCAAGCATGATGTAATCAAAAGATAGAGATATTTCTTTTCTGATCTCTTCATCCTTTAATAATTCAAAGACATAACGAGTAATATCCCCAAAGGAGTAAGCGTTATTTTCTTTTTTGAAATCCTTTAACTTAGAAGAAACATTTCTACAAAGATAAACAATTTCTTTAACATAATCTTTGATTCCAAAATATTGTTCTTTAATTTCTGCACTTGTTCCAAAGCCAATATTTTTACTATTTATTTTAATTTTAGCGCCATAAAAATTAACCATTGCGCTTCTAAGGGTTCTATCAGCTTCGTCTAATTCGCCAACTTTACTAGGGAAGCTAGATAAATCATCATTACTCAAGAAAGCGATGAGTTCATCATATGTTTTAATCGAAAGAACATTATCAATAAAATTACAGATGTTATCAACTTCCGCAACATCTTGTAATTCAATTGCCTTGTCTTTGATTATATTGAGGTTTAAATGAATTTCTTCATATAATAAATCAATTAATTGATTTATAAAATTATCATCAATAAATCTACTTTCTAGATTAGTAAAGAATTTCTCATCATCCACTTTTCCATCCGCTTTAGAAAGCACTCTAACGATAAAATCTTTAATTCGATTTTCGTCTTTTAAAACATAAGCGTCGACTAAAGAGAGGAAGGCGGGATCTTCTTTTTGATAAAGTTCTTCAAATAAGTTATCAATTAGTTCTTTCCTTTTAATATCTAAAACTGCTTGATCAACCACATTGATATCTTTAGATATACCAAGCTTATAAAAATATTTTTTAACTAGATATAAAGAGAAAGAATCAATTGTTTCAACGTGAGCGTTATCAACTTCAGTAGCAACGCTCATAGTTTCAGGATCATTTAAAAGCGCTTTTCTTATACGGTCTTTCATCTCTTGAGCAGCAAAACGAGTAAAAGTTAAGACTAAGAAATTATCAAGAGTCTTACTCTTTTTAACAATTCGATAAATTCTTTCAGTTAGAACAGCGGTTTTACCACTACCAGCTCCAGCGGAAATTAAATAATTCTCACCTTTCGCATTTATCGCTAATTCTTGAGTCGGAGAAAAACTAATCTTGCTCATCTTCGTTTCCTCCTTTTTCAAGAACTTTGTAGTCTTTAAATTTCACAAAACATATATCTTGCAAATGACAATATTGGCAACCGTTATCTCGTTCACTTACAAAGTAAGGAGCAATCTCAAAATTATTGTTTCTTAAATTAGCGGCCATCTCTTCGTATTGCTTTCTAACTTTACTGATATAATCAGAAAAACCAAACTCACCGACTATACGAGAGCGGCTATTTAATCGATCACCGCTTTTTAAAATTGTGATGCTTTTAATAAATTTTGCCGTTCCTTGTCTATACGAAGAATCAATTAGATCAATTTTATTTAAATCACCAAGAGTCTTACCGTCTAATTTAAGATATTCAGGGAATTCCTCATTATCTAATATCGTCGGTTTTAATTGGTCAGTAATTAAACGATTAATATACATTCCAATCGGAACATAATCTTTAAATCTCTCATCATTATTAATAAGCATCAAATAAGTAGGGAGCTGACTAGATAATCCATATTCAAACTTCTTCTCGTCAAAGCTTGTCTTCCCACTTTTATAATCGATACATACATAAAATTGATCCTTGAAAGTAACAATAGAATCTACTTTACCTCTAACTTGAGTTAGTGCGTCAATAGAATAAGAAAAGAATTTCTCATTATAAATTTTTGAAGAAACATATCCTTCTTCTCTTTTTTTAATCGCTTCAATTGCAGTTCTTAGTTGCTCTTTAATCGGCTTAGATAAATTATATCTTTGAGCTGCGTTACAGTTAATTTTATTAACTGCGTCATCATAAAACTCGTCAAAATTAAAATCCGGTTTACGACAATTTTCAATGACACTATGGAGCAAAGTTCCTCGGTCGCGTTTAAAAGTATCATCGTCTTTATCAAGTTCAATGATGTCATTTATAAGATAGCCAAAAGGACAACTATTATAATCACTCAAGGAAGTTGTTGATAATTTGATTTCGCTACTATTGTCATAAGCCTTAACGTCATGCGTGAATTTGTTATCAAAACTGTTATAGTCAATGTCTATTACATCTTTAAGTTTTAAATAATTATCTGTTTTTTCTTTGTAAAAATAGTCGAGATCTTTATAGCTAGGTAATAATAGTTTTAGGGCTTCAATTCCATAAAACGTATCACTTAATTCTCCTTTTTCAATAGTGACATCAAAATAAGAAGAAAGAGGAGAAACGAAATGTTTTCCATCTACACTATTTTTGCTATATGAGAAATGAAAGAAGTTCTCACTACAAATAAAAGACAATAAAGAGAGTTCATCAAGTTTTGTGTTGTCTTTACTATTAAGTCTATTTAGTTCATTTAATTCTTTGCTATTTAAATAACCTATATCTTTAGATATTCTTGGATAATTCCCTTGAATAAATCCAATCATAAAGATGTGTTTATTAGTAACGCTTATTGGATTAGAAATCACATTAACCGCTTTATCATAACGGATAGATTTATATGTCTCGTTTTTAAACTTGTTCACAAAATAGTCATATTGAATATCAAAAGACACATCCTCTAATGTAAATTCATTAACTAAAGTCTCAATATCTAAATATTCTTCATCTTCTTGCATCTCAAGTTTTAAAATAAGCAAAGATTCAGAAATATCATGACTATCTTTATAAAATTTTAAGAAGAGTTTAACAGCCCCACTATTAACGTAAGTATCACTATTAATTAGGTTCAATTTATAGTTAAAACATTTAGCAAATTTATCAAGATAATATTCATACGTTTTATTGCGATTAAAAATATAAATATTTCTTATATCTTCGCCATTATCAATTAAAGTAGCGATTTCATTTAATACATTAATGATTTCTTCTTCTGCTAAAGAATATTTCTTGATTAATCTAGAATCTCTTTTATATATAGGATTAGAGAATCTATAAGAGATATTGAGATCATCTAGAATCTTAATAAGTTCAAAATCTTCTTTAAAATAACCAATTATCTCAATTTCAGAGTTTCTATATTGTTCTTTATCTTTATTTATCAATAATCCTTCAGTTAATAATTCGTTTTTAAGATTATATAAATAATGCAATTTAGGATTATCACTATCACTATTAACTTTTACTAAGTCAGTGAGATAAAGTTTACTAATCTCATAAGTAAAACCATATTTATTCATTAAGTAGATAATCGCTCTATCGGTAGGAAGAAAATATATAGTAGAAAGCAAATCTTCTTTACTAATTAATTTCACATCTAAAAAAGGATTATCTTTTCTTAAATAGGAAAGTAAATATCGGTGATTATATTTCGGTGAAAGATAATATTTCATTCATATAAATTATAGGATGAGTTATATAAAAAATCAAATAGGGGTATAAACCCCTATTTGTTTTAATTAATTTACTTTTCGCTTTATAATTTGAATTCTCGAGTCACTTCCACTGCCTTTTTCCAACCGCGATATAAAGATTCTCTTTCTTCATCTTTCATTGTTGGTTCAAATAGTCTTTGGCAGTGATGAATGCTCTTGATGTGATCAAGATTCTTATAATAACCACTACTAAGACCGGCTAAGAAAGCAGCGCCCAAAGCAGTAGTTTGTAAACATTCTGGTAAATCAATTTTAGTGTTAAGAATATTACTTTGGAATTGCATTAAGAAACTATTAGCGGTAGCCCCTCCATCAACACGGAGTTGAGGAATAGATAATCCGGTTTTTTCTTTCATCACTTCAAAGACATCACGACATTGATAGGCGATTGATTCTAACGCCGCTCTAGTAAAGTGACGATTATCACTATTACGAGTGAGACCAAATACTGCACCTCTAGCGTCATCATCCCAATAAGGAGTACCTAAGCCGACAAAGGCAGGAACGATATATACTCCATGACTATCACGGCAATCAGAAGCAAGTTTTTCACTATCCGCGGAATGCTCAATAATATGCATTTTATCTCTTAACCATTGAACAACCGCTCCACCAATAAATACTGAACCTTCTAAAGCATAAGTGACTTTGTCACCAATCTTCCAAGCAACAGTAGTTAATAAACCTTTTTCTGAGAAAGTTAAATTCTCACCAATATTCATGAGCATGAAGCAACCAGTACCATAAGTATTTTTAGCTTCACCACTTTCAAAACATGCTTGTCCAAATAGCGCAGCTTGTTGGTCACCAGCCACTCCATGAATATGGACATCTTTACAGAAGAAAGTAGCAGCGCCGTAATCATATGAAGAAGGTAAAATCTTTGGAAGCATCTTCATTGGAACATTGAACATTTTGCAAAGCTCAGGATCCCATTTAAGTGTTTCAATGTTTAATAACATTGTTCTACTGGCGTTACTCACATCAGTAGCGTGAACTTTGCCTTTAGTCATACGGAAAATAATCCAGGAATCAATAGTACCAAATAAGAGTTCGCCTTTCTCTGCTTTTTCTTGAGCGCCCTCAAGGTGTTCAAGCATAAATCTAATTTTACTAGCGGAGAAATAAGGGTTAATTCTTAAACCGGTTTTACTATGAATGAATTCTCTTTTCCCTTCATAACGGTCGCATATCTCCGCGCTTTGACGAGATTGCCAAACTATTGCATTACAGACAGGAAGTCCAGTCTTTTTATCCCATAAAACCGCAGTTTCTCTTTGATTGGTGATTCCAATTGAATCAATGTTATCCCAAGAAATATTTTGTCTAACGAGTACTTCATTAACAACGTTAATAACACTAACCCAAATTTGAAGAGCGTCAGTTTCAACCCAACCAGAATGTGGAAATAAACAAGCGACTTCTTCTTGGGCCATATTAACAACTACTCCTTCTTTGTTAATAAGGAGGGCTCTAGTAGATGTTGTTCCTTGGTCAATTGATAAAATATATTTTTCCATGACGTTTTCTTTCCTTTTATTTTATTGATCTAAGCATTTTTTCGATTTCATCGAGTTCTTTTTTGATTCCACGAGATAAGCAGCGGCATCCGTTTTCAGTGACTACGACATCATCTTCAATACGTACTCCAACTTCTTTATCGACGAAATATAAACCTGGTTCAACAGTGATTACATTGCCAGGAACCAAAGGTTTTTTGCGGTCTCCAACATCGTGAGTGTCTAGCCCTAAGAAATGAGAGACATTATGAATATAATATTTCTTTACATCTTCTGGGTCAGAAAATAAACCTGCTTTCATTCCTTCTCTTTGTAAGAAAGAGATGGTGAATTCTTGAAGATCAGGAATGCTAAGGCCAGGTTTAATATAATTAATAACCGCCTTATTACACGCTAAAACGACTTCATATACTTTTCTTTGGAATTCATTAAAGGTTCCGTTAACTGGATAAGTTCTACTAATATCCGCACAATACCCGTTATAGCGAAGACCTAAGTCAAATAAGACGACATCACCACTACTTATTGTTTTCACTTGTTGACTTACTGGATGATGCAAAGTTGTACTATTTACTCCAGAGCCAATAATTGTTTCAAATGATAATGGGTGACGTCCATGCGTTTTACCATAATATTCAAAGCGATCACTGAGTTCGTGCTCTTGCATGCCGGTATGCATATTAACTAATAAATCATTAATCGCCGTATTAGTGACATTAATTGCCTCTTCAAGCTCTCTAATCTCTAAATCGCTTTTAACTAGTCTTAATTCGACAATTAATGGATAGATATTTTCAAGTTTTAGCGAAGGATTCTTTTCCACTAATTCCTTCGCATAGATTTGAGTTGAACAATTTTCTTTGATTTTGATTTCGTTGCTTAAATCTATAAATAGATTTGTAATCCTTCCATAGACATTATTTTCAGAATTTAACGCCATTTGAAGCATCGATTCATAAGTTGAATTTGAATAAACATTATCAAGCTCTGAAATTTGTGATGCTTCTTCAAAAGTTAATCTTTTGCCGGTCCATCTTTCTTTTAATTCGTTATGTTCATCAACGAATAAATAGGCTTTTTCTTCACCAGGTACTTTGATGAGCATTAAAGTAGAATTCTCTTGCTCGATTCCAGTTAAATAGAAGAAATTCCTATTCGCGAGAAATGGAAGGAAAGAATCTTCACTAGCGATTTTAGAAACGCCAGAAAAGATGAGAGCTATTGAGTTCTCAGGTAAAGCTTTAAATAAATTCGCTCTTCTAGTTGCAAATTCTCCCATATTATTTACTCTTTTCTACTGCTTCAGTAATCGATTCAAATTCTGGAAGGTCAATCTTTTCGACTAAACCGTTATCCACCATCGTTGCGTTAGATGAAACGATTGGTAATTTTCCAAGAATTTTGAAATCCATCTTTTTAGCAAATTCATCTAGATGAGATTCACCAAAGACAGGAATTTTTTCGTTACATTTTGGACATGATAAATAAGACATATTCTCAACAACACCCAAAACATTAATATTCATCATTCTCGCCATCTTGATTGCTTTAGAAACAACCATACTAACTAAGTCTTGAGGAGATGTGACGATGATTAAATCATCGATATGAATTTGTTGGAATGTGGTTAAAGCGATATCTCCAGTTCCTGGAGGCATATCGATTAATAAATAATCTAATTCTTCCCAGAGAACATCTTCGTAAAATTGTTTTACTAAATTTCCAAGGAGGACACCTCTCCAAATAATTGGTTCTCCTTCGTCTTCAAGTAAACAATTGGCAGACATAACTTTAATGCCGGTTCTAGTGTATAAAGGATAGATGAGACCTTCATCACCATACGCTTTATCAACAACTCCAAACGCTTTTGGAATACTTGGACCAGTTACGTCGGCGTCAAGCACTCCAACTTTATAGCCTTTTCTTTGTAAAGAAACAGCAAGATAAGAGGTGATAAATGATTTACCAACTCCACCTTTTCCAGATAAAACCGCGACCACTTTTTTAACGTGGCTACGATCATTCATTTTTGCTTTTTGAATCTGTGAAGAGCAATTCCCATTTTGAGAACACGATTCACAGTTATGATCACAATCAGCCATATAATACCTCTACATTTCTACGATACTTGCTTTATTAATAGCATCAACTCCACTAGCGACATACGTTCTTAATAAACGTGACGCTCCTAATTCACTTCCACCAAAATAGCGGACAACAATAAGTGCTGCGTTATTCAGATTCTTTTTGTTTAATAGTTCCAGAAGTGGACGACCAGCAGTTCCTTTAGGTTCGCGGTCATCAGTTGATTTACTATTAACACCAATCCTATAGGCGTAAACTATATGTTTTGCTTTTGGATTGGCCTTTCTAATCTCTTCAAGTCTCTTCTTAAATATTTCAACATCGTCGCAAGGAAACAAAAACGCTGTGAATTTAGATTTTAAAACTTCAACAAATCCAACGCTTTCGTTTGTAACAGTGTAATTCATATCCTTAACTTGTTAAGACTACTAAATATCTAGAAATTAGTGTATTATTTTTCTATTGGAAAATAAAGAGAATGTTAAACGAAAATCATAATATCGATAATAAAAATACACAAAGTGAGCCGTTATTAACTAAGGAACCAGATATCCCTCTATGGAAAAGATTGGCGTTATTTGGAACCTCGATGTTTTGTCTATTCATCCTACCACTTCTCGCCTACATCATGGTTTTAGGAGTGCCAAAAGAGCAAAAAGATTCAGCGATAAACTTTATTTGTTATGGAATAATGTTTGTTCTTATGTTCGCAATAATTGTGGTCGATATTCCAAAATATATCTCTAAGTTTAAAAACTGGGCTAACTATTTAATTGGTTTTGGTTTTGGGGTAGCAATCATCTTATTTGATATTGCTTATATTAATCTTGCAAGACTTCATCCTGCTTATGGCTTAAATCAAAACGAATCAACGATAAGAAATAGTTTGAATTTTTACCCTGCTTTACAAGTTATTTTCTTAGGAATAATTGGTCCAATCACCGAAGAACTCGCTCACCGTGCAGGTGTATTTAAATCATTAAGTAAAGTTAATAAGATTTTAGCTTATATTGTTAGTTCATTAATATTTGCATTTTTACATTTTGGGTGGACCAATCCTAACTATATTACTGAATGGATTAATTTCCCGTTATACGTAGTTAGCGGAGCGGTTTTAGCCTTTGCTTATGATAAATATTCTATTGTCGCTTCTTCTACCGCTCATATAACAAATAACTTATATTCTGTCATCATCCCTATGATTGTTACTGGGGTTATCCATGCGTAAAGTAAATATACTTTCTTCTTTTATTTTAAAAGTAGTCGCAATTTTAGCGATGACAATTGATCATATCGGATTTTTAATTGGCCGACTCGCTAACTTTAATATAGATCTAATTAGACTAGCGGAAGTCTTTAGAATTATCGGAAGATTAGCGATGCCATTATTTATCTTCATGATTGTTGAAGGAGTTATTCACACTAAAGACATAAAGAAATATTTCTTACGTCTTGGAATAATGGCGGCTCTTATTAGTGTTGTTTATATTTTAATGGAATACGTTCCATATATTAGAGAGAGATCACAAGGACTATTAAGAGCCGGAAATATCTTCTTAGATCTACTCGTTGTCGCTTTTGCTATATGGTCAATTAGACAAGAAGGATTTAAAAAGTTATTTATCCTACTACCTATCGCTATTGCAGTATCGTCATTTGTCGTTAAAGGAATCGAAAATAGCACGACAACAAGTATATATTGGTTGCCATTTTTCCTAACGATGCGATATGACATAATTGCTCTACTTTGGGGGATTGGTTTTTATTTCTCTTATCTATTAGCGGACATATACATCAAATCGCTTGAACCCACTACTGGAATGGATAAATCAATTTGGGTTGAAAATGGTAATTACCGTCTCGCAGTTAATATCATCTCAACATTAATGTTGATAGCGGTTTCAGTTTTATATTATTCCTTCTACTATATTTGGCCAAATGCAGTATTTAATAATGCTAAATCAGCAAGCATTCAATTGACCGCAATAGTTTCTGGTGCATTTATTTTGCTATACAGCGGAAAAAGAGGCTATAATTCAAAGTGGTTTCAATATGGATGTTATCTCTATTACCCATTACATATTGCAACACTACTAGCTATATACATCATAATTAATGGAGGTATCTAAGGATGATCAAACATATCGAAACAAGAGAGGAACTCAATGAATTATTAAAACAAGGAGATGTCTTAGTAGACTTCTTTGCCACCTGGTGTGGACCATGTAAAATGCTTTCTCCAGTATTAGAGCAATTAGACAAGGAAGGATTCCCTGTTCAAATTGTTAAAGTTGATACAGATGAAGCAATGGAACTTGCAAGCGAATTCAGAGTTCAAGCAATCCCAACTTTAGTCTTCATGTCTGAAGGCAAAATTGTTAGAACAACAATGGGCTATCAAAGAAAAGATCAAATTATTGAATTTTGTAAGAAATAAATTGATTATTTAATGGTGAGTGTTATAAAATAACATTCGCTGACGCAGGTGTAGTTTAATGGTAGAGCATCAGCCTTCCAAGCTGATTACGCGGGTTCGATTCCCGTCACCTGCTCCAAAT